>JAWBRA010000007.1:0-71530 GCA_038844785.1 Candidatus Caldarchaeum sp. | reverse complement strand
ATCTAAAGCTCAGGCCTAGGGCTACGAGGTAAAGACCGTAGAGGACCGCAGGTAAAGCCGTCCTCCGCCTAACAAACATGACAAAACAACCACATCCCTAGGCCAAAGGCCTTAAGTTAACAGAGCCCAATTTTCACAAAAAAACGTCTAAAAGCTCGTTTCTTTCCTCAGCCAAATGCCAGGGTTCGGAGGCGTAGACATCTTCGAAAATAACTGTGTATGGTAATTGGGGAACCTTTATGCATTCGTCGACCGTTTTCCGAACAGTTTCCTCGTATTCGGCCCAGAGCGAGCGGTCATCCGACTCGCTCCACATACCCCGGTCTACGAGGAACTTTTTCAGACGTTTTATCGGGTCTTTTGCACGCCATTTCTCCACCTCATCCTTGTCCCTGTAGCGGCTTGGGTCGTCGGCTGTGGTGTGCGGCCCAAGCCTGTATGTCACCGTTTCCAACAACGTTGGACCCAAGCCTTTCCTCGCCTTCTCCACCGCATTCTCAGCAGCTAAATAGCATGCAACAACATCGTTGCCGTCAACTCTGACACCCTCAAACCCGTAGGCAACAGCTTTGTCTGCAATGGTGGGAGCGGCTGTCTGACGGGTTACGGGCAGAGAAATCGCGTACTGGTTGTTGACACATACAAACACGATAGGAGCTTTGAAGACGCCTGCGAAGTTCAACGCCTCATGCAAATCACCCTTGGATGTGGCTCCTTCACCGAAATAATTCATCACAACACGTCTCTCTCCCTTCATTCTAAACGCCAGCGCAAACCCGACCGCTGAGGATGTGTGAAGGGAAACTGGGACCGGGGCTGGCACAATGTTGTATCTAACGTCTCCGTAGATAGCGATGTCACGTCCTTTCAAACGGTCTCTGGAGTTTTGGAGATGTCTGTTTAGGATTTCTTGGATGGGTACTTTTCTGGCGATGTATGTTGGGAGCTCGCGGTACAGCGGGAAAACCCAGTCCTCATCTTCAAGGGCGTAGGCGGTGCCAACGCATGCCGCTTCCTCGCCTTCCGAGGGTGCGTGAAGCCCAACCAACCCCATCCTCTGCAGACGCATCAGCCACGCATCCAAAATCCTAGCCATAACCATGTCCCTGTACATCGAAAGCAGGAGAGAATGGCCAATCCTAATGTCAGAAACTTCCTCACCTTCAGGCGAGATGACTTGAAACATACGTAGGTTATGTAAACATTGGGTGGAGGGTTTATAAGCGTTATTCATGTTCAAAAGATATAAACAGAGACGCTGCTGTTGAAAGGGATGCTGCGGAGTACAGTTTTGCTGTTGGCGCTTATTCTAATCCCTGCAATACTTGCGGCGGAACCCATTCCTCCAGGAACCCAGTTTGGAACAGTCTACGTCCGTGTGACAGACTGCTCTACTGGACGGCCGGTTGTAGGGGCTTCGGTCTACCTTGACAACCCAACCCACAGGGCCAACGGGATAACTAACTCCACAGGATACGCAGCAGTTGATGTCTTCGCATGGTTTTACAGCTACTATGTCACAGCCTCCGGCTACAGGATAGAGGCGGGGGAGAGAAGGTTCTCAATAGGCGAGGTTTTCCAGATATGCATGTTCCCCGAGTCTGCGGGATTCTGGAGAATAGTTGCCTCGGTTCAGATGTGGCAGGGCGACATCCATGCAGGCGGCTCGGGTTGGGCCATCATCAGGCTGAAAAACCTTGAACCAGGCGTATTCAACATAACAGCTTTTGAGATATGGGTTTCTGGATACGACGGCCCGGCCATTACCCACGTAGTGCCTGGAGGCGTTCAGCTGGGCAGGCTCGTTGAAAAAGATGTAAACATAACGGTCAACCCTAGGCCTGACGTACCAGTTGGAAGGCTTAAGGCGGAGCTGAGGCTGAAAACCACTTTCACATCTGCAGACGGCAGGGTTGAAGGGCCTTTGACAGCCAGCACAGACCTAGACTACATAACGATACTGCCATACAGAACCTTCAAGCTCAGAGTCCTCGATTTTTGGGGAAACAACCCGGTTCCCGACGCAACTGTTGTGCTGGAGCCAACTCTGGCAGGTATCGAAACAACCTATACTTTGAAAACAGACGAGGACGGTTACACAACCATAACCCGCATTCCTGACGGAGCCTACAGAATGAGAATATTTTACCCATCACCGTATGACGGCCAAGTGTATATGGTCAAGCAGTCTTTTCCAATACTAGTTGACCTAGCCAGATCTAAAGTGGTAAACGTCTCCCTCTACGAGGCTCATTTAACAGTAGTTGACCTTGCTGGAAGGCCTTTAGATACGGAGGTCGCGTTGGGTAACTTGAGGTCCGTTACGGTCGATGGGTTTGCACAGCTTCGGAACGTGCCGCGCGGCAGCTATGATGTTAAGGTTTGGTGGCGAGGGATAGAGGTTTATAATGGAAGCATCAAGGTTGACGAGCCCCTGGTTAGGAACAGCCCGGGTGGAAAGCTTGAGGCGCAGGCTGTTGTTGGAGACATTGTCTTACAGCTCCGCAGGTTCGACGGACAGAAACTCCGAAGCCCGGCAAAGCTTGAGATAACTCCTTTCGACAGCTCTCAGGTAGATGGTGAAACAGTTGCCTTCTCAAGGCTGCCAAAAGGTGAGTACATAGTAAAGGCATTTGTCTACAATAGGTTCAAGGGCTCAGAGTCATTAGCTGCAACTTTCCGGTTTAGCATTCCAGAAGACCATGGCGAGCACATTGTTAGGCTTGAGGTTTTCGACACAGTGGTCAACGTTGTCGACATGGATGGTAGGCCAGCTCCTATGAACACAGCCACAGTGGAGGGGAGAGAGGTAAGAGTGGTGAACGGCCGAATAGAGCTCCAAGACATCACAGCCAGCGAATATTTGATAGAAGCACAATGGCTCGGCTTCACGGTCTTAAGCGAAACAGTCACCATAACCCCCTTAACACAGCCGTACATAACTGCTAAAATATACGTGATGAACCTCGTAGTCAAGGGTTTCGACGGCTCAACAGTCGAAAAAGCCGTCGCCACAATCAAAATCGGCGACGTGAACAAAACTAAGGAAGTGGTAAACGGAAGTGTAACGTTTGATTTGGTGCCCGCCGGAAGCCACTCTTTAACAGTCTCCATGAATGGTGTGAAGGTTTTCGAAGGGCTGGTTGAGGCGGGCAGGCATAAAACCGTGGTTGTGGACGCTGGTCTTGTCAGAGTTGTTGTCAAAGACCAGCGAGGCATTCCTGTTGCAGGTGTTGAGGTTGAAATCGCAGGCGTTGGGAAGAGCAGGACTGGCGCAGACGGTGTCGTAACCCTCGGCCAAATGCCTGTAGGAGAATACAGATACCAAGCACGTTATAAGGGATTTAACCTTTTCAGCGGTGTGGCGAAACCAGGCTTGGCCGTCAACATTACTCTACCCCTCTACACTTTACGGGCTGAAGTTGTAAACGAGTTGAACAACCCTTTGGAGGCGGTCATAGAGATAGCTAGAGAAGGGGTGTTGCTGGAGAGAAGGAGCGGGGCGGAAGCCTATTTCACAGGTCTTCCCCCAGGCTCTTACCTAGTCAGAGCCACAGTAGAGCCGAAACAGGTTGAACAACAGGTGTTGCTCACCTCTGACGGACAGGTGGTAAGAATAACTATGCCCATCGTGCTGATGTTCGGAAGCATTTTGCTGTCTTCGTCGGATTTGATAACAATAATCACACCGTTAGCCGCAGTCTTGGTGGCGATAGTTTCAACGGTTTTCTTGAGCAAAGCTGTTAGAGGAAAAGCTAAAAGAGCAAAAGGAATGGTCTAACGGCCCTTTTCTATTTTTCTTTCGCTTTTAAGTTTTTTAACTCCAGCCTACCACAGGGACATGGGGGCCGTGGTCCAGCATGGTCTAAGATGCGCGGCTTGGGCCCGCGAGGTCCCCGGTTCAAATCCGGGCGGCCCCACACCACTAGCTGCCGCCTTTACCCAACAGAGCCGTAAGACCCATTTTCTCAGCAACCTCGAGCAGGTTTACCGGCTTGTTCAGATGGGCGGACGCGAGGATGCAGTCTGCTATGAAGGTTGCTTTAAGGCCATCATAGGCGTTGACAAAAGGCTGACTTCCCTTCTTCACGCATTGGATAAAGTGTTCAAGCTCATTCTTCAAAGGCTCTGAGTAACGTATGTTAGGTATTACGAGCTGCTCGGCTTTCTCTACAACCACCTCCTGCTCAATAAACCGCACCGTCACAACACCGTTTTCACCCGTAACGTGCATCTCCCTCTTCTTCCGCGGAGTGAGCCAGTTGGCTTCCATAAGAGCGCTTTTCTCCCTGCCGAACGAAAGGAATATTTGAGCATGGTCTTCATAGCTGTGTCTAAGCCTTCCACACATGGCGTAAACCGTCTGCGGTATGTCTTTGAAAATCCATGTTACAAGGTCTATGTCATGTATTGCTGTGTCTTTCACAACACCTGTGTCGCCTATTCTCTCAGGCCACCAGCCTATCCTCCGGCTGTACAACAGCAGAACCTCCCCTATGCCACCTGTGTCGATGATGTTGTAGGCAAACTGTACCGCTGGGTTAAACCTTTCGATGAACCCGACCATGACCCTTCTCCCAGTCTTATCCATCTTCTCTATTATCTGCAGCGCTTCCTCGACGGTTGAAGCCATAGGTTTTTCGATCAAAACATCGCATCCCGCATCAAGAACTCTTAGAGCAAGCCCGGCGTGGGTTGTCGAAGGTGTGCAGACTGTCACAGCCTCCGGCTTCACTTTTTCCACCATTTCATCCACGTCTTTGAAGAATGCGTTCACGCTAAAGCGTTTTGCAGCTTTCTCAGCTCTTTCAACATCTATGTCGCATACGCCTACAATCTCACATTCTGGAATATCCTTCAACACCCTTAGGTGGTTAACCCCCCAGAAACCAGCTCCAGCCACAGCAACCCTAACCATGGACATCACGCTATGTTATTGGAAGAAACCAAACCCGCTTACAGGCTTTTTCAAACTCTCTCAACAACCTCAAATGCTGTGATGCAAGTATAACGCCGTCAAAACTCTTACACATCTCAAAACCCTTGCTCTCTAAACTGCTTTCATCCACACGGACGACTTTAACATTCTTTTTAGCGAAATAATCCTGTAAGCGCTCCATAACAGCGTCTTCAAAGCACACAACCAACACCCGTACTTTTTTTCCGCTTTTTCGCGCCAGCTTCAAAACATCCATCGCTATCTCAGACTCTATTCTAGCAATCTCTTTAACGAAACTCCTATAAGAGTTTGTAAAAAAGCTTGAATATACTCCATTAAACCCGGCCTTTGTTTTTAGGTATTTTAACACATCTAAGTGTTCAGGCCTTAGAAAAACGTCGTCATTCAGACAGTTGTGGATTATTTCTTGATTTTTGAAATGTCGCGATAGATGCAGAAGAGTAATTCTTTCAACCGCCTCCATGGCAAGCAGCGATACTGTAGCACATTCGGCGGACTCTATGTTGTTGAAAAAACAAGGGTTGAAAAAATTGATTGCTGCAGTAGCTTTTCCACCGCTTGACCAGACGGGTATCTTATTCCAGATTGTCTGAGGCGAGCCCATGAAAAAAACAGGACATTCAGGCGCTCTCGACATGCTGTGGAAAAGTTTGATGAGTTTATAGGCTTCGCCTGGTTTGGTCAGCCCGGCCACCGTCAAAGTTTTAACCTCATTAATTTCTTGAGCAGCTCTTATGAGGAGGTTTTCAGCGTCAGCGTATGTGTCCACACCACCTTTCATCGTGTTAACGCTTATCCAAACCTCGTCGACGTTTTTTGGAAGCTGCTGGGTGGTTTTGAACCTTCCCTCAGCGCACAGCTTTATAAACTCTGGTTTGCTGAGCGTGTAATGTGTTTTTATTGAGTGTTGGAGTGCCTGACTCAGTATGTATGGGTTTGGAGAGTAAAAAACTATTCTGGTGCCCATTTTTGCAAGATGTAGGGCGAGGGCGGTGTCCATCTCATAGTTGGTTATAAACAGCAGGCTCATTGTTTACCTCTCCTCAGCATTATTTTGTACAGCCAGTATTCAGCTATTTTATGCCATGAGAAGACCCACAGCCCGAATACCGCCAAGCCTGCCAAAGTTCTAGAAACCGATAACAGAGTGGAGGGTGTCTGCATATCTAGCACAGGCCTAACCAACAAAGCTATCGAAGACGTAGAGAGGAGAAACAACAGCCAGACAACCGTTAAAAGAACGATGAGATTTTTGAAGGCCCTGTCCAATTTCACACACCTCTGATGAATAGGAAATACGTGATGATGGAAAGAAGAGCCGAGTACAGGGAGAGGAAAGTCAGCCTTGCCACAGCCTGCTTCTCAGTAACGCCTCTATCCGCCGCAAGCATTCTAAGCAAGGTGATGGGGGCGTTTGCTTCAACGCTAGCTTTTATCATGCCAGAGTTAATAACGACAGGCCTCGCAGAAGATGTTTTTGCACTTTTAAACCCTTTGAGAGAGTAGATGATATGAAACTCATTCATTATTTGCGGCATGAGAGCTACTATCGTGACAACCTCAATCCTGCCCGTGATGGCAATAAAGGTTAGAGCTGCGCCGACGTAAAGGCTTCCTACGTTCCCGGCGAAAACCTTGGCTGGGAAGCTGTTTTGTGTCAAGAAGACCGCCAGCGAAACGGCCAATATGATGCATATCGCGAAAATCTCCAATCTCCCCTCCAAAAACGATACTAGAGACAATGGTATAAGTACGGCTAAGCTGGTGTATCCCATGGAGCCGTTTAGCACGTCTATGCTGTTTACGGCGTTGCAGACTACAGCGAAGCCCGCCAGAACCAGCAGAGGATAAATTATTGTGAGGCGGGTGACTCCAACAAAAGGTAAGACAGGGTTTGGTGTGTAAACCCCCGTCAACAAAACTGGAATACCAGCTGCTGTCAACAGTAAAGGCTTCAACACAGGGTTCAGCTCCCTAAAATCTTCAAACAACCCGATCAACCCAGCAACCAGCGTTGAGAAATAAAACGCGGTAACTAACGTGGTCTGGTATAAGCCCTGGCTCAAAAAGCCCAGACCGGCGTAGGTTCCCGCCATGATTGAAAGACCTCCCAGCTTAGGTACGGAGTATGAAGGTGTTTTGTGAACATCCATCCCCGTGCAGCCTGTTTTTATCGAAACAAGCTTGCTCAGCGGAAGAAATATGGCCGATGCGATCCCAGCCACGATTGAGGCTGCAAGAATATCCACAAACGTAACCATCAACAAATAGGCAGTTGTTTAAGGTATTAGTTTTTCCCTTTCCAGAAGATTAAATACTACACTCGCAGATAGTTCTAATCCGTAGGATGAGCTCTGTCTGGCTTGACGTCCTTACGCCTAAACAGTTCTGGTTTTTTAGACACGTGGCTGAAGAGCTGGCACGCCGGAATTTCCGTCTAACCGTCAGCTCCAGAGCCTATGAACAGGTTTTGCCACTTATCCCCGAGTTCAAGCACGCTGAAGTGATCGTGGTAGGCGAGTTTGGCGGGCTTTATCTGAAGGATAAGCTTTTCAAAAGCGTTGAAAGAACCCGGCAGCTTCTGGAGAAAATCGGGGAGTTCGACTGTGCTATTTCAGGCGGGTCGCCGGAAGCCGCTAGAATAGCCTACGGATTAGGCAAGCCCCACATCCTAACCTCAGACACCCCCGGCTCCCCCGTCAACAGGCTTGTAGCCCCTGTCTCGGCTCGCGTGCTGTCTCCGTGGATCATTGGTAAAAAGCGATGGCGGGAGCTTGGGGTGCAAAGCCACAACATAATCTTGTACAAGGCGCTCGACCCGGTAGTGTGGCTTAGAGGCTACAAGCCTAGCAAACAGCTTTTGGACGAGTATGGTCTGGATGAGAAAAACTATGTCTTGGTTAGAACCCCTGAGTACAAGGCGGCATACCTCAACAAGGTTGGCTGGAGCCTAGAATCTTTCTCAAACTTGCTGAAGGAGTTGGCTGGCCGGCTCAAGGGATATAAAGTTGTCGTGTTACCACGTTACTCAGACGAGGTCGTTTACCTACAAAATCAAGTAAGCGGCAACGTAGTCGTTGTTGAAAAACCCGTCAAAGACTTTACACTGCTCTACTATTCGGAGATTTTCATCGGCGGAGGTGGCACTATGACCCAAGAGGCTGCCCTACTCGGAATCCCGACAATATCATTTTACCCTTCCAGTCTGCCCGAGGTTATACAGTACTTAAAAAACCAAGGTCTAATCTTCCACGCAGACGGCTCTCAAGAAATTCTGAAAATGGCCGCGTCAATGGTGAGAGATGCGGACCGAATAAGGTCTCGGCTGTCTCGCCGAGCCGGCAAGCTTATTATGTCGATGGAAAACCCTGTCGAAAAGATCGCTAAAGTGGTTGAGAGTGTTGTTAGGTTTGCCTGCTGATTCTGTCCAAAACATTGTATATTTCGCCTGCAGTCTTGCCGCATGCCTTTCTGTACTCGTTAAAAACCCGTTGGAAAACGCTTCTGGGCAGCCGTCCTGCTCTAAAGTCTTCGACGGTTTTTGAAACCGCTTGGAAGGTTGTATATAGCTCCGTCACAAGCTTATCCAACGTGTTCAGACCTGATGCTACCTCGCCCGCTTTAATCCCTTTTCTAACTTCTGATATCATTTCTTTGACCGAGCGGATTTGGTCCTCCACCGGCTTGGGAGGCTTCGCAGGCTTTTCCACTGCCTTCAAGCTGTCCAGTTCTTCGAGGGCCATGTCCACCAGCTTTTCCACAGACCTTCGCAGGTTGGTCAGGTCGGCGGGGGTTTCTCTCCTACCTCGACGCTGTCTGAAGGCTATGATTTGAACGCTGGCTACAACGGCTATGGCCAGCAAAAGCAAGGTGGGAGCTGGAAACACCTGTAAAGCTGTGAAGTTTAGCGTAACAGTCTCACGTCCCGTGACGTATAGTCCTGCAAACCGGAACGTAACCTCGCGTCGGTTGTTTTCAACAAGCTTTAAAGACCATGGCTCTAAGCTATAGTATAGGCTTTCGGCCGGCGGCGTCTTCAACGTCAGGAAATACTCGGTAACCGTTGTGTTCAGAAGTCGCGGCAGCTTGATTACTGACTCTCCATTTTTACGCTGCACTATAGCTTTATCCCTGTATACTATGTTAACCGTTATTCTTTCACCAGCTTTCAGGGAGTCTGGAAAATTGACTGTCAAAACACCTTTGCCAGCATCCCAGCTTCGGCTGAGCGGTAGAAGACCGCTTGTAACCGACATAACATCAGCTTCTTTCCCAAGGTAAAACTCCGCTGAGTTGAAGGGTGTTGTTCCAACATTTCTCACCAGTATGCTCGCTGCAACGGTGTCTGAGGTTAAGTCTACTTCAACTTCAGCCCTTTCCACCACGTATCTGAGAAGGTCTGGCGCCTCGAAAAACACCGTAATCGTTTTGAACTGCCGCGGTGAAATGTCTGTCACTTCCCCCGAAGCCACCCTCTTATCGCTTGAGACCTCTATTCCAGTGGCGGAGGTTATGGAAGCTGTTCCGTCGATGGTTAGCTTTACAGAGATTTTGTCGATGCTTTTCTCAAGCACCGGGTTTGAGGGTATTACCAGCTGGTATCTGCCGCTTGATATTTCTACCAGCACATCTCTCCAAACGGTTACGACGGCAACCTCGTTTCCCATCCATCCGCCGCTGGTTTTCGCCTCAAGCCATAAGATACCGCTCTCAGTTTCTTTGACGTTTAACACCCCCTCCTGCCCGGCCAACATATAGCCTGCAAGGTTTTTCGACATGTCGGCTGGAAAACCCAGCCGGAGCTGTTCAGAACCCGAGACAACAGGGATAACGTCTGTTACAAAAACCAGCCCACCGTCGGCGACGTGAATATGTCTGGAGAAGGATGTCTGCGAGCTGGCCGAGGCTATGGCCGCGAGGCAGAGTAACAACATCGACAGAGCCGTTACCTTCTTCAAAGCCGCTTCAAAAACCTTATAAACGGGACCCTATTAAAGACAACCTTCCCCAGCCAAGGCTAAGAATATATTTCAAGGCTCTGCAGACGTTAAGCTGGCCCGTAGCCCAGAATGGATGGGGCGGCGGGTGCCTTTAAGTTTATGTAGTCAGGCTGTCATGAATCTGTGGGCCCGTGGCTCAGCATGGATAGAGAGAAATACACCATAAGTGTGTTTCCTGGTTCGGCGGCCTCCTAAGCCGTAGGTCGTGGGTTCAAGTCCCACCGGGCCCGTTAACATTTACCTAGAAATCGTGGGCCGGGAGAGATTCGAACTCTCGACCTCCGCCGTGTGAGGGCGGCGTCCTACCAGGCTAGACCACCGGCCCTGCTGGAAGACATGTTCAGCTAAACGTTTAAGTCTTACTCTGCAGTTATTTTGGCATGGCTCTCTCGTTGACTGAGATCGCAATCGTCGCGGCCATCATCTTGATAGCGATATACATTCTTCCCAGCAAGCTTCCGAAGCTGGCGCGGTCGCTGGGTGAGGCGAAAAGGGAGTTTGAGAAAGCCTCCAGGCGGGAGGAGGTTTTGGAGAAAGCCCGCCAGCTTGGAATAGACGTGACAGGCAAGACCCTTGAGGAAATCGAGGACGAGATACGGCAGAGGAAAGGTTAAGCCAGTGGGCAAACGCATGGCTTTGAGCCGCATCGTGGACATCCAGCTCCGTATTTACGTAGAAAAGCCTCCTCCAAATCTATGGCTGCCACGTTGCAGAGGCTGAGAAGCCAAGCGGCTACATCGGCAGCCTCCTCACGAAGACGTTCGTCGCCGAGGTTCTGAACTATCGCTTCAGCCAGCTCCCCAACCTCTGAGACAAGCCACGCGAGAGTCTTGGCGACACCCCGGACCCTGTCCCTGTCGCCGTAAACCTCGTCGAGATGCTTCTGAGCTGACCTGATGTCCATAACCCGCTGCACAACTTCGTCTAATATTTGTTTATGCCGCGTAAACAGGATTGGGACTGTCAACTTAAGGTCATCCATGACTTTATCCACTTCTCTGATACCTTAGGCCTGTATGTTGGGAAGCATGTGTTGAACTGTTTTATCCTCCTCTTGAGCTTGCTGAACCAAGACTCTATCGTGTTCCTCCTACCGAACGTCTCCACCCTCCTCAAGCCCAGAACCTTCATAGGCCATCCATACCATGGAGCCCTATCCGTGTAGACTGTAGGGTTGTTAGCGCATGCCTTCTTTACATTCTCCATAAACCTTGTCATTCCCCTATTCCACGACCCCTCGATACCTGTATGGCTAATACCTCTCCTCCCCCAACCTCCCTAGCAGCCCATACATAGGCCCTCCTGACGAGATTACGGATTACTGTCTCATCTACAGCTATCGGCCCAAGCCTACGCCTATCTACAAGTGAGAAGGCCTCACCGGCCCTTTGGAACCAATCCCTGACAGACTCATGGCTTACCTGGAATCCTAGCTCGCATAATATCCCCGCTACCCTCCTGAGGCTAAGCCCCTCCACATACAGCCTGACGCCGAGAGCCCTCACCCACGGAGGCGTCCTGAGACGGAAAAAGACATTCCTATCACCAAAGAAACCTATAAGACGGCCTAGGCCGACCCCAACTCTATCCACACCCAACGAATGGGAAGACCCAGGCCATAGACCTTAAGTTGACAGTCCCAACAGGATTCATTGAAAATTTTATATAATTTGAGAAGAGTTGTATTGCGATGGTCCAAGTCACCTTCACGCTGAACGAGGTGTTGGCCACGACAGCCCTGTTTGCTTGGGTTTTGTTCGTAAGCCTCTTCCTGACCAGGAAAATCTATGAGAAGATGGTGACTAAGGGCGTTGAACATCACGTAGCCGTCTACTACAACAGGAAGATTATACACATACTGGCCGGTGGGCTTGTGGCGATATTGGTGCCGTACGTGCTCAATAACCTGTTGCTCGTCACAGTGCTCGTAGCGGTGCTAGCCGTGGGCAACTACATCCCTCACAAACGCGGCAAGCTTTACCACTGGTATCAGGTTGAGGAGAACATGTTTGAGGTCCATTTCATAATCATGTGGGGGCTCATTATGGGGCTGGGGTTCTTGCTCGGTGATTTGAGAATAGGCATCTTGCCCACACTTTTCATGAGCGTCGGCGACGGCGTCACGGGTCTTGTGAGGAATGCTCTCTACCGTAGGAGAACGAAGTCATGGTGGGGAAACTTGGCCATGGCCTTATTCTGCGTGCCGACTGGCTTTGCGATGCTTGATGTAGCGGGAGCTGTTTCAGGGGCTGTTGCATCAGTCGTGGAAAAGTTTGAGTTCGGGAAAATCGACGACAACATTAACGTGCCCCTGACATCTTTCGTAACCGTTTACGGGGTTTCCCTTCTGTTGTGAGGCTTTAAAGTTTATATAATTTTGATAAACGTCTTCAGCGATGGCCGTAGCCAGGTTATTCGGAGCCAGTATAAAACGCAGGGAGGACCCGCGGCTTTTAACTGGAAGGGGAAGGTTTACGGCGAATCTGAAACTTCCAGGCATGGTTTACGCCTATTTTATCCGAAGCCCCTACGCTCACGCGAAGGTGAAGAATATTGATGTGTCGAAGGCTAGGAGTGTTCGAGGCGTTCTGGACGTGGTTATCGGTGGCGACATAAAGTATTACGTGGGTCCTGTTCCATGTGCATGGCAGATTCCAGGCTCAAACCTCAAAATTCCAAGGTATATGCCGCTCGCAGTTGACAAGGTGAGGTTTGTCGGCGACCCTGTCGCAGTCGTTGTGGCTGAATCATACGAAGCTGCTCTCGACGCAGCGGAGCTTGTTAACGTGGGGTACGAAGTCCTACCCTGTGTTGTAAACGCTGAGGAAGCTGTGAATTAGAACGCCCCACAGCTATACGACGACATACCAAACAACAAGGCCTTCACTTGGCAGGCTTCGGGCGGAGATGTTGAAAACGCTTTCTCGAAAGCCGACGTCGTGTTCAACCAACGAATCATCAACAGCAGGCTTCAGCCTACACCGATTGAGGCCAGGGCTGTTCTAGCAGACTATAACCCGACAACTGATGAGGCGACTGTGTACATCACTTCGCAGAACCCGCACGTGCATAGACTTCTTCTGTCAGCCATGACCGGCCATCCCGAGCACAAGCTCAGGGTTGTGTCGTTGGATGTTGGAGGCGGGTTCGGATCTAAAATACATTGCTACGGTCCTGAGGCTGTCCTACTCCACCTATCTAAGAGGTTGAAGCGGCCTGTCAAATGGTGGGAGAGCAGAAGCGAGAACCTCAAAGCAACGATACATGGACGCGACCATGTACAATACGTTGATGTTGCCGCCGACAGAGAAGGCAGGCTTCTAGGCCTCCGGGCCAAAGTCTACGCCAACATGGGTGCCTATCTCTCGACCGCGGCACCTGGGATTCCCACAATTCTCTTCGGCCCAATGCTCAGCGGGCCTTACCGTGTTCCCGCCGTCGACGTCAGTGTAACAGGCGTGCTGACTAATACGGCTCCCGTCGACGCTTACAGAGGCGCTGGAAGACCTGAGGCAACATACCTTCTAGAGAGAATCATGGATATTCTTGCAATGAAAATAGGTAAGGACCCTGCGGAAATTAGACGTCTAAACTTTGTTCGTCCTGACGAGTTCCCGTACAGCGCCAAGCCGATAGGAATCACCTACGACAGCGGAGACTATGAAAAAGCCTTCGTCAAGGCGGTGGAGCTCGCCGGTTACTGGAAGAAAAGAAAAGACCAAGAAGAATTGAGGAAGAAGGGTAGGCTGGTTGGAATAGGCATCTCATCATATGTCGAGATATGCGGCATGGGCCCCTCTTCAGTGGCTAGGGCTACAGGCTTCGGGCTGGGCTTATGGGAGAGCACCGTCGTCAGAGTTCACCCCAGCGGAAAGGTTTCAGTGTACATCGGAGGTCATCCACATGGTCAGGGCGAGGAGACGACCTTCGCCCAGATAGCGGCCGATCGGCTGCAGATACCTCTAGATGACGTTGAGATACTTCACGGCGACACGGCGATGGTGCCTTTCGGGATGGGAACGTATGGAAGCAGGACAACGCCTGTAGCTGGCGCCTCTATAGCTATTGCATGCGATAGGATACTGGAAAAGGCCGTGAAAATCGCAGCACACCTGCTTGAAGCCGGTGAGAGAGATATAGAATATAGCAATGGAAAGTTCTACGTGAAAGGAATGCCTGACAAAAGCAAGACTTTTGCTGAAGTAGCTTATGCAAGCTATGCTGCTGGCGCGAACGAACTGCCTGCTGGACTGGAGCCCGGGTTGGAGGCCACCGTCTTCTATGACCCGCCCAACTTCACATTCCCCTTCGGAACACATGTATGCACCGTGGAAATAGACCCTGATACAGGCCATGTCAAGATTCTCGACTACGTTGCAGTAGACGACTGCGGGAGAAGAATAAACCCCATGATAGTGGAGGGGCAGGTTCACGGCGGAATAGCGCAGGGCTTGGCGCAAGCGCTTTATGAAGAAGCTGTTTACGACCAGCAGGGCAACCTTCTCACCGGCGACTTGAACGAATATCTGGTTCCCACGGCTAACGAAATCCCCCAGATACGCACAGATTCCACTGTTACTCCATCTCCCCACAACCCTTTGGGTGTTAAGGGGGTGGGTGAAGCTGGAACGATAGCCTCCACGCCCGCAGTCGTAAACGCTGTGCTAGACGCACTGAAACAGCTTGGAATAACGCATTTGGACATGCCGTTAAAGCCTGAAAAAATCTACACAGCCGTCAAACAAGCAGAGGCCCCTCATTAGCGGACAGCATCTGGTCAGTTGAATTTCATCGAACAGGATCCAGATGTGAAACCCATATATCCTCCCGATGAAGCTTCTTAACGAGCAGGATTGTCTTCCATACCGAGAGGAAAGCTGATAGGCATGCAGGTTTACAACCCCGACGGCACATTGGTGGGAACAGTCTCAGACATTGAGCTGCCTGTAGGAGGAGGTGAAATAAGCCTTCAGGTGATGTCAAAGTTCAACATCGTCGAACGGATTCCATGGAGCATGGTTGGTGCTGCAGGCGACATAGTTATTTTGAAGGAGAAGGTGGAGCTTAAACAGCCCGAGGCACCGCCTGCCGTACCCTACACGCCCCCCGCAGCCCCGACTACGGGTCAGCAACCGCGCGGCGGGCTGCTTTCATCAGTGGCTTCAAAGCTTCCAATAGGTCGTAAGGAAAAGGCGGTGTGTCCAACATGCGGCAAAGAACTGACGTGGATTGAACAATACCAACGCTGGTACTGCTACAACTGCGGTAAATATCCCTAAAGCATCATGGTGGAAAAAGCAATTCAGATGTCTAAAGAACGTCATACATATTTTTTTGTTGTTGTTTTCGCCGCCGCCCTCCTCACATATCTGCCGCCAGCATTGGTTAATGAAGCACCCTTCTGGGATGACAAAGCCTACATAAACAACGCTCTCATCGCAAGCGGCCGCATAGAGCCTTCGAAGGTGTGGGGCCCTTTCGCCGAGGAGAGGCCGCCGCTTTTCTGGTGGCTTTTGACAGCAGTTTATCTGACAGGATCGCCTGTGGAATGGGCTAGGCTTGTTTCGCCGTTGATGACAAGCCTAGGCGTCGCAGCCATTTATCTTCTGACGGCGAAGATATTCAGAAGCGTTTCAGCCGGCCTGCTCACCTCGTTGATAATGGTTTTCCTCGATTATTTTGTCCTCACAACTTCATACATTTTGACCGACGCGTTCGGCTCCGTCCTAGCCTTTCTAACCATCCTCTGTTTCGGCTTGGGCTTGAGGTTTGGACCGTACATGTGGGTTGCTGGCAGTCTTCTCGCCGCGTCCATAGTGGCAAGAGACCAGAACATGCTGCTAATACCTTGTTTGATTCTTTCCATGGTTTGGGTGGCTAGGGCCCCAAAGTGGTTTAAGCTGTTCGTATTATCCGTTTTGGCGGCCACAGCGTACTTAGCGCTTTCCATGTCTCAAGAAGTCTTTCTGCAAAGACTCTCCGACATCATCACCCCCGTCATCCTAGATAGAACTTTTGCACCCTTCCTAGTTTTGTCGTTCCTCTTCGCTGTCATGGCTGTTTACAAGGTCTATGAACAGAAAAACTTACTGTCTGCAAGGCCCAGCATCGGGGAAAGGAGTCTCGATATATTCCTAGGAATAGTTGTTTGTGTTGTTTTGCTTTATCCATTCTTCATCGACAACGTCAGGCTGGGTGATGAGTTTCAGATAGCGGGTAAAGGGGTTTTATCACGTCCGGTGTCTCACTCAATCATGGTACGGGATGGCATCACTAAACAGGGTTTAAATACTGTTCAAAGAATCGTGGCGTGGTCTACTGCCTCGGTAGAGCTGCTTACCCTACCGCTAGTTCTGCTGTCCGCCGCAGGCTGCCTGTTAACGGTAAAAAACGGAGTAGCTCAAGCCAGACCTGCGATTGTATGGGCTGCCGTGACAATCCCCTACGTGTTTGTGTTCACTCACTTGGAGTATAGGTTTTTGGTTCAAGCGGTTCCCCCGATGTCTTTCTTAGCAGCCTACGCGATATCCAGGGTTGCAGCGTGGAATAAGTACGCCGGAGCTGCCGTAGCTTTTTCCCTGCTTTTCTTCATAGTTTTCCCGTCGAACAATGGTTTAACACCAACTTTTGAAAGCCCGACATTTGTCAAAGGTTGGAAAGCTTTGGCAGGAGAATCAACACCTTCGGAAAAATGGTTAACTGATTACGTGATGTACCTGCGTGATGTTGCTGAACAACCCCGTCTAACTATTTCTCTGGCCAACGTTGTCTCCGCGTGCGCAGTAATTCCTTCATTGTTGTCCGCTGTTTACCTAGGTCTTAGACGAGGCCTGCTCTACTAGATATTTTGACATCTACAACGGCTGGCTTTCCTGATTTCACGGCGGCAAAGGCTTTTGATAAAACTTCTTTCAACATGGATACTTCCTCAACGTTGTATCCCTCTAAGCCTAAGCCTTGGGCAAGGCCGTTTAAATCTATCGCCATAGGGAAATCCACACCCTCTAGCTTGTTAACATCCTCGAAAGATGAGTATAACCCTGAGTCTAGAATGCTCCGTTTAACATCACCCCAACGTCCATCGTTTAAAATAACAACGAGAATCGGCAGGTTGTACCACAGACTCATACAATGTGCTGAAACTGGATTGTTGAAGACATAGCTACCGTCTCCAACTACAACCACCACATCCCTGTCCGGCTCAGCCAGCTTAATGCCCAGCGCAGCTCCAAGACCCCAGCCCAACGCACCAGCGGGAGGCTCGCCAAAATAGGTCCCGGCGCTCTCAAAAACAAGGTACTCAGGCCTTAATGAATACTCGTTAACTATGACTGTGTTCTTTGAAACCACTTGTCCGAGAATGTGTGACGCAAACCTCTTCGTTAAAATACCGTACCTAAAATCCGATTCAACCTCCCTATCCCTAGCCTTTTTTTCACTGGTCCAGTCCTCAAAAGCTTTGCCCCTCCTCTCCTCTACAACATCTTTCTTCAGATACTGTTTGGACTTCTCCAGCTCTTTAACAACCGCTTCGAGGAAGAGCTTGCTGTGGCTTTGTATGGCTTTGTCGAAGCTGAAACCCCATACGCCGTAATTTGTCATCAAAGGGTCTGTGCTCACGTAGATTTTGTACGCATCATCTCGAGGTGATTCTCTCGACGGAATCCATGGAACATCGTTCTCAACAGCTAAGATAAAGTCAGCATCAGAAAGCTTGAACTGGGCAGAGAATGGATTGGTGGTTGGAAAGTTCACGTAATCGCCTACCGGCAGGCTGACTCTGCATCCAACAAGCTCAGCCAGCCTAACCAACAACTCCACATTTTCCACCCACCGTCCAGCTGACCGCGTCAAAACAACAGGATACTCAGCCCCCAGCAGTTTCTCCACAACCTGTTTCACTGAGGAGGGGTCTGGTGCAGGTCTGGAAACTGACGTTGGCTTAGGTGCTTTGAATTGTTCGCCAGCCTTCATCATAAGCCACTCTCTGTATATGCCTATGTATACGGGGCCCTCAGGCGACGTCATTGAAACTTCAACGGCTCTGGCTACCGCTGATGGTATCTCATCAACAGACTTGATTAAATAATCCCATTTAACAAACTGTCGGACGATTTCCTGGATACTTTTTACATCCTGACCCCAGTGGACACGTATGTTTTTGGAGCCTGCGTAGCCTTGATTCGAGAAAGGAGTAACACCCGACACCAAAATCAGGGGAATTCTGGCGGAGAAGGCGTTCAGCAAGTTTGAAAGAGAGTTTGTCACACCCGGAACGGTGTGAACAAGGACTGCGCATGGCTTGTCGCTCTTCAACCCATATCCGTATGCCGCGGATACAGCTGTTGACTCATGAAGAGATACAACCATTTCCGGCCTGTCAGACCGCCCCATCCGTTGATAGTCGATGAGAAGAGCAGCGTACTCTGTTCCAGAGTTGATAAAGAAATAGTCTACACCCGCTTTCTTCAGAGTCAGAAGAAGGAGCCCGCCACCCGATAGATGCTTCTCCATGACTTACCGACCTTGTTGTGAATGCTTTCTAAAAAACAATTTGTGATAACGTATAATACATCCCGTTTGGATTATGGCAGGGAGTTGGGATTGGTTTCTCGTAGGAGCGCTACAACGGCTGCAGTGATCCTCATTGTCGTTTTCTTGTTCGTTGCCATAGCTGGCAGTTCATTCCTTAACGTATATTTGAACGTCCTAGAGTTTGGTGATCTTTTCATTCTTCCGTTTTACTTCTCCATAGTAGGCGGGACTGTGCTTTCATTCATAGCGTTGTTCAGGCTTGATTTTCGTTCAAGAAAGTCTGTGACAATCTGGGCCTTGCGAACGATGTTAGTCATGCTGCGCGGCGGTTTTTCACCTCGGATACTGGACTTCGAGAGGTTTCGGCTGTCAGTCCAAACCTTCACAGCTTGGCAGGTTACTAAACTGCTGTTGGGAATTTTCATCTTTTCCAACAGCGTGTTTGGTATGTCTTTCCTTGCATTACTGAACGGCTGGGAATCAGGCCTCGACGAAGTCCCTAAGATACTATTGCTGCCGTTTACAAATTTCAGACTAGGCGAGACAATAGGCGCCGCTGCGGTAATAAAGGCATCGCCTGCTTTGATACTTTTACTGCCGCCTGTTTTCAGCGCTTTGGGCGTAAGGCTGCTGCTCCTAGTGGGGTTAACCAATATAGTTAAAGTCTTTACAAAGGCTTTGGTCTCGTTCGGTGAAACGGGAGCAATAACTGTGAAGGTATCAACTCTAGAGTTTCTCGCAAGCCTAGGCCTGGCTTGGACTGGCTTCAACCTCTTCTTCAGTACATACATAGACTACAACTCAAAGGTTCTTATCATCGCCAGTTTCGCGGCGGCAGCCATACTGGCCTTGTACGGTTACCTTGACCTGACCGGGAGAAGGTTTCTCAACAGCATTTACCTGAGGGCGGGTTTGTTGGTAATACTGGCTCTTGCAACAGCGTCCGTTGTAACTGTGCAGAATACCATCGCCGACGCCCAGAAAATAGAGTACAGAGGACCATACGTTACACAGGAGATACAGGTGAACAGGTATCTAGCCGACTTGAACATCAAGGTGTTTCAATACAACTTCAGCAAGATGAATGTAAAAGCTTCTGACGTCGGCACGATCATAAACTCGAACAAGGAGATTCTAAGCCGTACAAGGCTGTGGGACTGGGATGCAGCCTTCGCAAAACTAAGGCCTGAAATAGGGTTGATACCCTACATAGATTTCGAGGATTCGGACATACTCCGTTTTAACGGAAGCCTTTACTGGAGCGCTTCGATGAAGCCTGTTCTACCTCCAACGGTAACGCCGGCAGACCTATGGTACAACGAGCATCTTGTATACACACACATACCTCAAGGTTTTCTAATGCTAGATGCACATACAGGCGAGGTTGTCGACAGCTCCAGGTTCTTTAGCGAAAGAAGAATTTACTACGGCGAAGGAGGCGCCCGAAGTCTTTTCTCAGCAACTTGGGCAGCGATAGTTGAAGGGAAAGAAACTCCAGATGAGATAGGGGGCGCTGTCTATAGTGGTAAAGGCGGGGTCAGGGTAAGTCCACCGCTCAGCTGGTTTTACGACGTAACCTTCTTCCTAAGCTATCCTGATAGAACAATCACCTTGCTGCGTTACAGGGATGTACACGAAAGAGTGGCTTTGCTTTTCCCCTACTTCAGCTATGTTTTCAGACAAGAGTATGTTGACATGTTTCCGGTAACAGACGGTGTTAAAACATACTGGATGATGCCTTTGATTATCTCTCTTCCAACGGATAAAACCCCTTGGTCAAGGGGAAACAGCTTCGTAAGGTTTGTAGGCTTAGCTCTGGTCGATGTTTACGACGGTTCAGTTAAGCTGATAATCGTTGGGAAAGACTTTTTCACAAGCTTGTTTGAAAACGTTTATTCTAAATATGTTTCACGGGAAATTCCACAGTGGTTGACAAAGCAGATAAGGTATCCGGCAGAGCTTTTCGAATACCAGGTGCGTCAGTTCTCCATATACCATGTCCAAGATCCTGCAACATTCATACAGGCCAGAGAGTTTTATGAAGTACCTCAGGGTATGGATGTTTACTTTGTTATCACAAGGCTTCCCAACTCCGACAGCCTCGAGTTCATAGGTATTCTCTCTCTGGAGCTTAAGGGGGCAAGAGGGTTAAACCTAGCAGGATACGCGGTTGTCCGCAACGACTATCCACACACAGGCGAGATGTACTTTTACAAGGTTCCCTTAGACTCTCCTACCAAGCTTCTAGGTCCTTCCGCCGCTCTCCAAGCCCTTCAACGCGACCCCGACTTCAGAACACTGAGCACGCTGCTTGCGTCACCACGTATAGGGGAGACAATATTTTATGAGTTGGGCGAACATCCTATCTATATAATCCCCGTCTACACTGCGAGAGAGGGAGAAGGTGTTGTGACCCAAATAGGGACGATTGCTGTGGTTGGAGCTGCGTTTACAGGCCTCTACTATGTTGGGCTCGGCAACACGGTTGAGAAGGCTTTCGAGAACTATCTCCTCAAGCTTGCAGGCGAGCAAACACGTCCGCCCACTCCCCTCCTCACACGTGAAGAGAGGATGGAAAAGCTGAAAACGCTCCTTGCCGAGATGGGTCTTGACGCGGAGGAAGCTGAGCAGATAAATGCCAACATAGTTTACAGACATTCCAGCCTAAACTACACAACCGAACAGGATTTCGAAAAAGTTAAACAGCTGTTCCAGCAGTTTATAGATTCTTGGAGAAAATACGGCGCGATTATTGTACACTGGGTTTCTGGGGATAGCTTATATTTGGGCGCTATATACGAGCAGTCAGGCGTGACGATACTCAGGTACGTGCAGGTGGTGGTGGGTAGTTGAGCAGCAGAACTCAGGCAGGAGGTCAGCATCTTTTCGGCTATCTCCTACTCGCGTTGGTTGTGATTGCCATACTGTCTTTGTTACTCAGGCTTCAGGCAGGTCTCCTCGGCCTAGTTCTCGGCGGCATGGCTGTTGGTCTTACGTTCTATTGGTTCAAAGCGCTCCGCCAAAGTTTCAGCGCCACATCATGGGATGACTTTCTGCTGGAGATAAGGCATGAGGGAGACGTTGTGGATTTGACTGCCCAGGTTCCAGGACCTGAGAGCAAGGTGAAGGTTGAGCTTCTGGGGAAAAAGCTTATTCTCACCGGTGGGATGGGGTTCAAGAGGACTGTGAAACTTCCTTTTGAAGCAATTCTACGTGAGCTAAGGTATGTCAACGGAATACTCAACGCAAAGCTCGTGAGAAGAACGGCCGCTCCTACAGCGAGTTAAGAGCGTTTAGAATCGCTTCCACGTTTTTATGCAGAGACAGTACATAAGGTATGCCTTCTGCTGCAGCCAGCTCAACTGCAAACCTGTCGACTTCCTCAGCGGATTTAGGCCCATGTATCGCTATCATCCTAGGTCTTATTGGAAAGATTTTAGCAGCTATTATAGGCGAACGGCCTCTCGAAACATTAGTGAAAACAACAACCCTTACGGAGTTGCCTCCGAAAAGCCGGAGAAAATCGTGTGATTCAAGCCTTCTAATAGCTTGGAGGCTGTCGATGACAGTGTATCCGTAAACAAAAGAATCCATCAAGCTCTGCCCAGCAAGCCATACACCTTTGAGAGCCTTGGTGACCTGCTCAAGCGTTTTGGGCGAGGTATACTCAGCCATACCCAGAACAATACCTGACAAATCCTTCACAGCTCCGGCGAACTTCTTGATATGTTCCCCTCCCTTGGCTTCGTCTAAAGAAATCAATGCAGTAACATATTTTTTGATGAACTCTGTTCCAGGAGACTTTCGCCTGCTTTTCTCATAGTCGCTCAGCACCGAAGAAGCCACCCCCATTGCCTCAGCAAGATTTTTCTGACTTTCCTCAAACAAAAGCCTCCATTTTTTCAGCACGTCACCAGGCCGGCTGGAAAATATGACCTCGCCGGCTATCGTGTTCATCAACGCACGCTTCATGCCTTCGTCAACCTCTACCATGATTATGTCAGTTTTTGAAAAGGTAGCCAGAGGATTTAAAAGTTTGGTATGATATGTGTGAACATCTCAGAGCAGGTTCGGACGAGCTTGGGGGTGGTGGGACTTGAACCCACGGTCTTCGGGTGGCGCCTCATGACCAGCTGGACGTGATCTGGAGCCCGACGCCTTGGCCTTGCTCGGCTACACCCCCCGGGAGACGATATCCTAACAACCTACTTAAGTTTATTTCTACACCCTTTGAAAAGGGAAATCAGCCACCGAATCTAACAATCTGTAAAGGTTAAATTCCTCCAGCATCTTCTCTGCCTTCTCCTTAAGTAGGTTTGTGTATGACTTTTTTACAAGCCCATTTTCCATGAGGTAGATCCTGTCAGCTATCAATGATGCTTCTAACGGGTCGTGAGTGACATAAACCATCGGAATGGATAGCTTCTTTAAGAATCTGCAGAAAGCAATTTTGTTGATGAAGTCAAAGTTCGAAGTAGGCTCGTCGAGGAGGAGCAACTTAGGGCATCTCATCAAAATTATCGCCACGTTCATGATCTGACTCTCTCCAACAGACAACGCTTCTTTTTCTAAAATATAATCCAGCCCAGACTCCTTCAAGATAGTTGATGGGTCGACGTTAAATTTTTTAGCAAAATACTCCAGTGCTTTAGATGGTTTTAAAGGCAGTTTCACCTGTTCTTGAGGCATGTATCCTATTCCCCTCATGGCCGGCGGCGTATCGGTCACGTCCACGCCATCTATGATTATCTTGCCTTTGGATGGTTTGATGAACCCCGCAATACATCTAAGCAGAGTTGATTTACCTGAACCGTTTCGGCCCAATAAAACAGAACTCCCATCCAACTCAAGACGGTCAACCGACACCGTAAAATTTCTTCTTCTTACCTCGAGATCCATTAACTTAAGCATAGTTAATCAACCCGCGTCCCACGCGACACCAGATAGAGCAGAAAACTGAAGGCGAGCCCTATCAATCCAAACAGTATGGCGTAGAGAATGGATGCAGCAGCCCCACCTTGGTTGAAGATTGAGAACAAGTAAATTCCCACCGTTTGAGGCCTGTTTGCCACTATCAGAAAGACACCCAGCTCGGAAAAGTTTCTCAACCACATCAGCAAGCTAGATACCACGATGCCCGACGGGATGGCCCGCAAATGCATCCAAATTATCTGCGGATCGCTTAAACCGAGTGGCTGTAAAAAGTCGTCAAGCGATCTTTGAACAGATGAGAAGGTAGATGTTAGAACACCTATTCCTATTGGCAGCGATACTACAATCATTGAGATGATTATTGCGGGAGCTGTGTCGATAAACCCGAGTCGCGTGAACAAGGGTAGCAGTAGCAGGCCTAGGGCTGTGTGGGGGATTGCTGTCGAGAATGTGAGGAGGGGTGTTATCCAGGCCAGTCCACGTTTACTGACATAAAAAGCAAGAATTAAGGCAGCTGGAAAAGCCATGACCGTCGCGATCGATGAAAAAACAACTGTGTTAACGAGGGGGGTTATCGGGTCTGGGGCTAAATACAACCCCGGATACAGAAAACCAGGTGTTAGTAATATCAAGGGGTAGGAGAAGGCGGCTATAACCACAGCGGTTTTCAGGACCGAAGTCTTCATAAGCCTCAACCTCCCACGATACCATATTTGCTAACGTCTATCCTGTCGATCAACTGAATCAATTTATCCCCCATCTCAGAAAACGACAGAGCAACAGCTTCAAACCTGACTATTTTAACTAGGCCGCTTTTCAGCTGAACAGACATGTCTATTGGCGGGTTTGTGTCGAACCTTGTGTATTCTGGTAGCTCTATCATGTTGTAGTCCTTGAAGAGATTGCGTGCTATAACGAACGGGATATGGGCGAAAATACAGTCAACCGCCCCCGACTCTAAAAGCGAACCTACGACATCTAAGTTAGGTCTCATGAAGAACCTTCCCGAGGGTGATATTTCTGAAGCGACTATTCTGACCGAATTATCGTCGGAAACAAATTTGACATTTAGCTTCGACTCCAACTCTTGAAGGATCCCAAGGCCTTCTCTTTCTGAGATGAGATACATCGCGGCGAGGGCCCTGTATCCTATGGGTGCTTGATTTGGGTCAGCGATACCTATTCTTACAGTTTTCAAGGCGTCGAGTCCCTGAAAGTTCTTTGCGCAGACTAAAACCAATCGGTAGACGCCTATCAGCTTAATGGTCTTGTAGTTCAACCCCTCTTTCAGCTCGCTATCGACCGACAGGAATAGGTCTGGGACTTTACCTGATTTAATGAGGTTTGCGGCGAAAACGCTGCCATGAACCTGAACATCCAGCGGCATTCCAGCTATCTTGACGAGTTCATCCGAAACACCGCGTAGGGTAGGGGCAGAGTAGACAACAGCGGCCGGCGGCTCTGTAAGCAAAGCAATCGCCATCACGATGAACAACCCTAAAGACAGGATTAGCGTTGCCAAGGCGGTCGATCTGCTAATTTTTCCCATGGATAACCAATTATAATGGGCTGCTTTAAATATATTAGTCGGATTTTACATAACGATACACATCGACATGTTTGTCATAGAGCTTAACGGCAGAAAAATCCGGATTCCGCCCTCGCGTCTAGAATTCCTCGACGAAATTAGGAGAAATTATAGCATAAGCTCTGCATGCCGTCATGCGGGCATAAGCTATAGGACCGGGTTAAACTGGCTTAAGGAAATCGAGAGAGAATGCGGCGGTAAGCCGGTTAAATCGGTCAAGGGTGGAAAACACGGTGGGAAAACCGAGTTGACTGAAATAGGGATCAAACTGCTCGAGTCATACTACACTGTAATGTCAAGCACAAAGCCAGGCTTTATCAAGTCCTTAATAGAGTCGAGGCTTAGCGCAAAAAACATGCTGAGTGGATATGTCGAAGAGGTTGTTGAAAGCGGCCTTATCAGCATGGTCCGCGTAAGTCTGGACAGCCAGCAGGAAATAAAATCGGTAGTCACAACCGAAAGCCTGAAACGTTTAAACGTGAAGCGCGGAGACCGGGTATACGTCATTATAAAAGCTACCGAGGCCATGCTTCTAAAACCATAATTTGGACGCCGGCACACGGCTTTCGCGAGGGGTCTCCCACCTCACTAATGCCGTGCGGATGGGGCTTAGCTTCCGGGTTCGGCTGAGACCGGGCGTTTCCCCCATCCTATGACCGGCGCCAGCAAAAACATTCAACATCCTTTATTTAAATCCTTCACGCTATTCCAAGGAGCTGAGGCTGCATCATAACAAACAAAGCGAGTCCAACAACCAGAACCATCGTTAGCAAGAAAGCTAGGAAATAGGCGACGGTCGAGAAAACATCCCAAAACCGTGTCTTAGACAGCTTCACCATGTTACATCGTTAGAACAGCTAAAATAAAGTTATTTCGTTCTACTGTGTCGAACATGTTGGTTCACTTCGAGACATCAACGACCTCTGCCTCAGCAACATTCAGCAACGCATCAACCCTTATCTTCAAGAGCATGTTGTCTGCGCCCCCTGAGGTGTAGACAAAGTCGTGACGCTTGACAGAAGAGTCGACGAAGATCTTCACCCTGTCAAGATGTCCAAAAGGCGGAACTCCTCCGACGGCGTAGCCAGTAATTCTCAAGACCTCGTCGGGTTTAGCTAGCCTCACGTTTTCGTTCACCGCTTTCGAGAATTTTTCCAAGTCGATTTTTTTGTCCCCCGAGATGACTAAAACATAGGCGCGTGACCCGACCAGCACGATGTTCTTGGCGATTCTACTCACATCACAGTTGACCGCTGCAGCAGCTGAAACTGACGTTTTTGCTTCGTGGGGTTTGAGGTGGATGAACTCGCCAGTTACTCCCTTGGCTTCCATGAACTTTTTTAGGTCTTCAGGCCCGAGCATGGCTAACGTAGGGCTTAGGGGGATATAAAAAATGGCGATATGTTTAAAAACAACATTGTCGCACTATTATTTGCCCCGGTCAAGACGGCGGCTCCGACCCAGACCCAAGGGAGCGGCCCTCCCGAAGGAATGAGGGAACGGCCTCCAACCAGGGGCATAAGATGAGGACCTCGAGCATGGGATGAGCTCAGGTCTAACCACGGGCCAAGCCCTCGCAAACTCCTCCGCACCGTACGACCCAGGCACGACTCCGGTTGATCCTGCCGGACCTCACTGCTATCGGGGTGAGACTAAGCCATGCAAGTCTAGGCCTGCAGCCATCTGCGGGCCTGGCGTACGGCTCAGTAACACGTGGCCAACCTACCCCGAGGAGGCGGATAACCCCGGGAAACTGGGGCATAAACCGCCATAGGTGAAAGGTTCTGGAACGACCTTTCGCCGAAAAATGTGCATGGGGATGCCTGTGCGCATGCCTCGGGATGGGGCTGCGGCCCATCAGGTTGTTGGTGGGGTAACGGCCCACCAAGCCTATAACGGGTACGGGCCCTGAGAGGGGGAGCCCGGAGATGGACTCTGAGACAAGAGTCCAGGCCCTACGGGGCGCAGCAGGCGCGAAAACTCCGCAATACGCTAACGCGTGACGGGGTCACCCCGAGTGCCACCCTCGTGGTGGCTTTTGCGCGGTGTAAAAAGCCGCGCGAATAAGCGGGGGGCAAGACGGGTGTCAGCCGCCGCGGTAATACCCGCTCCGCGAGTGGTGAGGACTATTACTGGGCTTAAAGCGTCCGTAGCCGGCTCGGCGTGCTCCGCGTTAAATCCAGCAGCCCAACTGCTGGGCCGCGCGGATGACTGCCGGGCTTGGGGGTGGGAGAGGGCAGCGGTATTCCCGGGGTAGGGGTAAAATCCACTGATCCCGGGAGGACCACCAGTGGCGAAGGCGGCTGCCCAGAACACGCCCGACGGTGAGGGACGAAAGCTGGGGGAGCGATCGGGATTAGATATGGGACCACCGCGACGGTTATAAAGTCTCATGACATGTTCGGTAACCGTGTTTAAGGAGAAAATCGATGAATTCGTGGCAAAAAACTGGCGGGTCAAACAAGTCGGCAATTACTACGTTTATGGAAGATCTCAACAACTTGTACGTTTACCGAATGACATATCACCACAGCTTGGAAGGCTGTTGGGAATTATCTATGGCGACGGAAGCTTTTCGCATCGACGACTAACTATTACGGATCGCGAATTAATTTTTCATACATCGGTTCTAAGAAAAATGTTCGAGGACCTGTTTAACGTGACGCCAAACATATTTCATGACGAGAAAAGGAACACGTATTATTCACACACCAAGTCGAAACTACTTCTGAACTATTTCGAGAAGATAATGGGAGTGCCGACAGGTCCGTTGAGGAACGCGGTAATTCCAAACTGGTGCGATACAGTGGACATCTCCTTTCGAAGAGCGATGGTTGGCGGGTTGTTCGACGCAGAGTCACACGTGAGAGCAAGGCAAGCAGAGATAGATTTCACTACAGCATCATCGCATATTTTCAATTTTTGTGAAAAAATTTTATCGTTTACAAACATTTCATTCAGCGTAAGAGAAAGAGCAAGACGCAAACACATTGAATATGAAATTAACATTTACGGAAAAGACGATTTAATCCAATTTGTGAGTTTAATCGGACTTTTTCATCCAACTAAAATTGTTCAAATAAGTCGCGTTTGGTCCCACTAAAAACCCCGGTAGTCCCAGCCGTAAACGATGCGGGCTTGGCGTCGGGATGGCTACGGGCCATCCCGGTGCAGAAGGGAAACCATTAAGCCCGCCGCCTGGGGAGTACGGCCGCAAGGCTGAAATCCTAAGACCGCGCAAGTGCTCATCGCGAAATGACAATGGTAATGTATTCGCCTGAGGTGCTTTACATCTTGGGCGCCTTGCGTGACGGTTCAGTTTATCATGACAAGGCCGCAAGAAATTATGTGATCGTTTTTTACCAGAAAAACAAAACATGGCTCGACGAAGTTCTAAAACCCATGGTAGTTTCCGTCTCAGGCAAGAACCCAACCGTGGACGAATACAAACCAGGTCAATATAGGCTGCGAATTTACAGCAAAAGGTTTTACCACCTTCTGAAAGACGTTTACGGATTCCCAGTCAACGGACGAGGACAGACACATTGGGAAATTACACCGACCCTCCGCACAACAGAGCCGGAAACTCTGATACCTTTTATCCGCGGGTTCTTCGACGTGGAGGGCGACGTTACTGTGAACAGAAGATCGCCTTACATAGGTTTCAGTCAGAAAAACGTATGCGTCCTTACATTTGTGGAAGAAACATTGGTTAAGTTGGGGATAAAATCGGGTAACCTTCACATAATTGACCAAAAGTCTCAAACAAGCAGATTCGTGATAGCCTCTAAGCAGGACATGATCAAATTCGCAAACCTAATTGGAAGCCTTCACCCTGATAAACTTCCTAAACTTCAAGCACTTGCGCGCATCTTAGGACAGCACACTTAAAGGAATTGGCGGGGGAGCACCACAAGGGGTGGACGTTGCGGCTTAATTGGAGTCAACGCCGGAAACCTTACCGGGGGCGACAGCAGGATGATGGCCAGGTTGAAGGCCTTGCCTGACGAGCTGAGAGGAGGTGCATGGCCGTCGCCAGTGCGTGCCGTGAGGTGTCCTGTTAATTCAGGCAACGGACGAGACCCGCGCCCCCAGTTGCGACCGGGCCGGAAGGCGCCGAGCACTCTGGGGGGACTGCCCCGGAAACGGGGAGGAAGGAGCGGGCCACGGCAGGTCAGTATAGGAGGGCCGACAGGGACCAGAGACACGCCCTCATACGAGGGAAGGTTTTGCCTAAAATAGGAAGAGCAAGTGACGTGCATGGGTTGACGATTGCATGCGTCGCTGGCTTGTTGCTGCAGACGGCAGCATTGAAATGAAGCTTAGGTATAAAAAAGACTGAACCTAAGGCATATGGATAAACGGAAGAAAAAATTGCAAAGCATTCAGGAAACTTACAGGGTTTAGGTATTTAACAAAAATTTCCAAGCTTAATAGGTTATTACTGGATTAACAGGGCGCGTCGGTCAATCCTGAACCGGCCTCCGCTGAAGCCCCGAATCCCCCGGGCCGCACGCGACGTTCAATGGTGGGGACAGTGGGATGCAACCCCGAAAGGGGAAGCCAATCCCTAAACCCCACCTCAGTAGGGATCGAGGGTTGCAACTCGCCCTCGTGAACGCGGAATCCCTAGTAACCGCCCGTTACCACCGGGCGGTGAATACGTCCCCGCTCCTTGCACACACTGCCCGTCGCTGCATCCGAGCTGGGACTGGGCGAGGGCCAGTCTAGTTGGCTGGTTCGAGCCCGGTTCTGGTGAGGAGGCAGAAGTCGTAACAAGGTGGCCGCACGGGAACGTGTGGCCGGATCACCTCCAGAATACCGTACTTCCCAAGCCTGGGTTTGGTGGGGGAGGCGGAAAGGGCTTGGCCCGACATTTTTCCTAAGATAAAGATTATTAGAGAATGTTTTCGTTTTTCATAGGTGTTGTTGTTTGAAGGCCGCTGTTTACTATGGTCCGGGAGATGTTAGGGTTGAGGATGTTGACAAGCCCAAGGCTGGACGTGGCGAGGTTGTTGTGCGAAACTTGGTGACGCTGACCTGCGGAACCGATTTGAAGATGTATCTAAGAGGCCATCCATATGCTAGGCCGCCGATGATAATGGGGCATGAGTTCGCGGGAATAGTTGAAGAGGTGGGCGACGATGTTCACTGGGTCAAGAAGGGAGACAGAGTTGTGGCCGCCAACTCAGCTCCATGCGGCATGTGCGCCTACTGCAAGCTGGGCAGGTTCAACCTATGCGAAAACCTTGACGAAACAATTATCGGGTTCACAGTTAACGGCGCATACGCGGAATACGTCAAGCTTCCGCCACGGATAGTCGCCTTCAACCTATACCATCTACCCGACGGCGTAGAGCCTGAAGAAGCTGCTTTGCTTGAGCCTTTGGCATGTGTTGTGAGAGGACAGAGGCTCATCCACATCGAGCGCGGCGACAGAGTCGTGATAGTCGGAGCAGGGCCGATAGGGCTGATGCACATGCTTTTGGCGAAAAACGCCGGGGCTGGAAAAGTAATCGTTTTAGACGTTAACTGGAACAGGCTGAAGTTCGCGGAAAACCTTGGAGCCGACGTTGTTGTGAACAGCTCGGAGGAAAACGTTTCTTCAAGGGTTTTTCAGGAAACGGATGGAATAGGTGCTGACGTGGTAGTAGAGGCTGTCGGACTTCCAGAAACATGGGAGCTTACCCAGAAACTTGTGAGGAAAGGTGGGTCGATACTTCTCTTCGGAGGCCCGCCGAAAGGCACGAAGTTTTCAGCTGACACGTACACGATTCACTACGGCGAGGTCAGGGTTCAGGGCTCTTTTCACCACACACCCCAAGACGTTTTCACCACGCTAAGGCTTATAGGTTCGAAAAGGCTTCCTCTCAAACGCCTTATAACCGGAAGGGCTGAGTTAAAAGACATAGTCATGGTCTTCGACGCTTTGAAGCAGGGAAAAGAGATTAAAGTGGCAATCACATACTAGGACGTTAACACAACCTTCAAACTCTTTGAAGCATCCCTCGCGATTTCAAAAGCTTTCTCCGCGTCTTCAAGCCTGAAGACATGCGTCACAGATTTCTTAAAAGAAGTCTTGCTTGTTTTCATCAGCTCCAAAGCCGTGTTTGTCTCAATCTCGCTTGTTGAATAGCTGGTGATTATGCTTTTCTCGTCGATGAACAGGCTTGAAAAATCTATCTCGGCTTTTTCACCTCTCTCGGGGGCTCCGAAGATGCATACTACGCCTCCTCGTCTAACGCTTTCAACAACAAGCTGAAGAGGCTTGACTGAAGGTGTGGCGAGAACACCTATGTCAACGCCTCGCCCACAGGTTTTCTCTCTGCAGGCCTCCACAAAATTCTCCTGCAAAGGGTTGACGGCCAAGTCTGCTCCAAGCATTTTAGCATACTCGAGTCGGAGGGGCGAAACCTCAGCCACAACCACGGATGAGGCTGCGAACATCTTGAGCAGCTGTATGAAAAGCGAGCCTGTGGGACCTGCACCGACTATCGAAACAGCCCTGCCAGCGGAAAAGCCCGACCTCTTCAAAGCTCTCAAAACACATGCCACAGGCTCTATGAAAGAGGCTTCAACCCAGTCTAGGTCAGACGGTAGCTTGAGAACAGCACCTCTCTCGACGTTTGTCTTCGGAACCTTAAAGAACTCCGCGAAACCGCATGGCTCTATGGTTGTTTTAAGAAAGAGAGGACACATAGTCAACGAGCCGTTGAGGCAGAAGTAACACCTGCCACACGAGACATGATGATGTACAAACACACGGTCGCCTCTTTCAAACTCCTCTGACTTAGATTCCTCAACAACTCCTACAACCTCATGGCCTAGCATCGGGGGGGTTAAAGGCCTTCCGAAAGCTTTCTCAAGGTCGGTTCCATCTATCCCGCATACCTTCATTTTCACGAGGATTTCACCGTCATGGACCGATGGTACATCAGTTTCTTTAACTACGACGCCTCCTCCTTCCTTCACAAACACAGCTTTCACAGCACCACCCGCGCTACATCTGTTGAAAAAGTTTGCTCTTCACCACCAGCCTATCTTGTCGAGAAGACCTTTTTTCCTCGCCTGTTTGACGGAAAAGCTGAAAACCGCTGCTGAAGCGGCGAGCCAGCCAGCCGACGTCATCAACGCCATGTAAACATTGGAGTCTACAGCCAAGCCCAACGCCGCACGCATCGTGTTCAAAGCCTGGTTAACCGGCAGAACATATGACAGCGGTGCGGCGTAAGGCGAAAGGGAGGACGCTGGGAAAAGAATGTCGCCGGTGAGATACAGAACTCCTAAGACATAGTACGCAAGGCTCCAGTGTAGCTTGTTGGTGAAAAGATTCACGCTGGGAAGTAGGTAGAACAAGGCCGCGGAACCAATTAACAGCGAGAGAATTGCGCCGGCCATTTGGGAAAAGCTGGTCAAAGAAATCGTTAAAGGAAGATCGAAGATATACGTGAAGGTTGCATAGGTTACTACGAATGAAGAGGTTGTGGAGAACAGCGCAGTATACATGACTGCTGCAAACCTACCCAGCAAGTAGGGCTGGAGAGATGATTTTGTTATATAGATGCTTTTTAGGACGCCGTATCTTTCACGGTCTTGCGAGATTATCTGTCCAGCGGTCTCTGCGGTGGAGATGTATGGGATGAAAAAGACAGTACCTGTTACAATGTATGTTAGATAGCTTACGTCCACTATGCCGCCTACAAAGCTCATTCCAACAACGTACAGCAGTGGGAAAAGAAGGGTTGACGCCAGCGGTCTTATAACCTGCAACCCTATGAATATTAACGGCTCAGTCCAGTTACTGTCCACCTGCCATCCAACCCATGCCGAAGCATAAACAGTCCTCAGATAGTTTTTCACATCCATCGCAGGCTCAGCCTTCCCTCTCTCCTGCCCAAGTTCTCCATGTAGTGGAGCGTTTTCCAAGCCATAGGGATAAGGACAGCCGTCAACACAGCCAGCACTATGAGGTGATAAAACACGTCCCTGAGAGTCTCGCCCAGTATGATTGTTCTTCTCAGGCCGTCAATTCCGAAAGTCAAAGGTATAAGGGAGGCCAGAAACTGTATGACCGCTGGAAAAGGCGAGTAACGCCCTACTGTTGGGAAATAAAGCCCTGACAGCAGGTACACTGGCTCCATGAGCACTTCGTTAAGGTTTAACGCACCCCGGCCATAAAGCATGTAAAGTGACGACATCAACATGCCAAGGCCGTAGAGCGCTGTAAGAGTTAGAACAAAGACAAGGGCTAGGGCAGCTGGGTCCGCCAGGCTGATCTTTACCTTTAAAACGAATGCTGCGACAAGAAATATTAACGCCGCACGTATTGAAGTGTTGGCTATTGAGCCGAGAGACATCCCCAGAAGTATAGACATCTTTGAGATGGGCGCTATGATGTAGAGGTCGAGGTTCCCTGATTCTTTTTCCCAGTAGAACTGGCTAGCCATAAGCCATAACACGTTGTCCCAGAAAGCCATCATCGCACCGCCGACGACAGCAAACCCAGCTATCTGCTCACTTCCTGAGACCCGGTAAAGGGCTGCTGCGGCGAAGACTATCATCACGGGTATCAACACATCGCTTATGAGCCATCCAGGTTCTCTATACTGGCTCTTTACTCTGACGTATGTTCTTGCGTAAATAGACCTTAGGTTTGCTTTCAAAGCTTTAGCCAGACTCACCGCCGCCCACCAGCTTGATGTAAACATCCTCGAAAGAGGGAGTGGATTTGGTTACGGCGAGAACCTTTCCTCCTTTCACCGTGATTCTTTCGACGATGTTGGCTGTTTCCGACCAATCATCCAGAACCACTCTCAGCCTGTGGATTCCTGATGCAGGGTCGTAGGATTCATAATATCCTTCCAAGCCCTGCAAAACCTGTTCGGCTCCTTCAGGAAGTTTAGCGTCTATTACGACCACAGCTCTCCCGCTTACCGACTTTTTCAGCTCCTCAGGGGTGCCTAACGCAAGCACCCTTCCATAGTTCAAGATTGCAACCCTGTCGCACAGCTCCTCAACCTCAGCCATATAGTGTGAGGTTAGGATTACGGTCCTGCCGCCGTCCTCTCTTACCCAAGACTTTATCAAACGTCTTACCTTTCTTGCAGAAACTGCGTCAAGACCGATGGTAGGCTCGTCTAAAAACAGCACTTGCGGGTTGTTCACAAGCCCGCGTGCAAGGTTGAACCTCTGCCTGAAACCGGTGGAGAGGTTTCTCAGAAGCTCGTCAGCCACCTCGACCAGCCAAACATCCTCAAGTAAGGTTTTTATCCTTTCACGTGCCGTGGCGCCGTCCAAGCCGTAAAGCATTGAATAGAACCAAAGGTTTTCCCTAACCGTGATAAGACCATAACCCGGCGTGTCACCGCCTGAGACAAGGTTTATCAAAGGCCTTATCTTACCCGCCTCAGACTCCACATCATAGCCAAGGACGTAGGCTTTCCCCGCCGTCGGAAGAAGAAGGGTTGTTAAGATTTTTACAAACGTCGTTTTACCAGCACCGTTAGGTCCCAGAAGCCCGAATATCTCACCCTTTTCCACCTTCAGGCTGACGTCGTCCAAAGCCTTTACTATAGACCCCCGGTTTCTAAACATCCTTGTTAAACTTATGGTCTCAACAGCATGTGTCAAACGTAGTCACCGCTGTAAGAGTATCCCAAATGTCGAACCTATTTAACGTATAGAGCAATTCCTAAGCGAACTCTTTCGTGAAAAGCTTTCTGCGCCGTTGTTACATCTTGTGTTAGGGTTTAAATACATAGTCAAAGAGCATGTAAGCAAGATGGCGGCTAGGAGGGGCAGGGTTATCTGGGTTGCTGGGCCAGCTGTCAAAGCAGACGGAATGATGGGTGCGAAAATGTATGAGACGGTTTACGTTGGGGGGCAGAGGTTGATCGGCGAGATAATAAAGCTGACTGGCGATGTTGCGTTCATACAAGTTTATGAAAACACCAGCGGCCTTAGGCCTGGAGAGCCTGTCGAAGCTACTGGAACACCTTTGTCGGTTTCGCTCGGTCCAGGAATGCTAGGAAGCATCTATGACGGGGTACAGAGACCGCTTGACGTAATAGGCAGGGTTGCAGGCGGTTTCGTGAAACGTGGAATAAAGGCAGACCCTCTCCCCATAGACAAGAAATGGAGGTTCACCCCCCTGCTAAAGACAGGCGACGAAGTTGGACCCGGCGACATAATCGGAGAAGTACCTGAAACACCCTTGGTCACTTCAAAGATTATGATACCGCCCGACATGAAAACAGGCAGATTAACATACATTGCGCCTGAAACGGAGTACACCGTCGAAGACGTTGTCGCTGAAGTCGAAACGAAAGACGGCAGGAAAACGGTTAGACTTTATCATAGATGGCCTGTCCGTCGATCTAGGCCTTTCAAGCACAGGCTTGATCCGGAGGTTCCGACTATTACGGGTCAGAGGGTTCTTGACACTTTCTTCCCGCTTTCAAAAGGTGGGACAGCATGTATTCCCGGTGCTTTCGGGACCGGGAAAACAGTAACCCTTCACCAGCTCGCTAAATGGAGTGATACAAAAATAATCTTTCACGTGGGCTGTGGCGAGAGAGGGAACGAGGAATCGGAGGTTTTGACCGAGTTCCCGCACCTTAAAGACCCTACCACAGGCAGGCCTTTGATGGAGAGAACAGTTCTGATAGCCAACACAAGCAACATGCCCGTGGCCGCGCGGGAGGCCAGCATATACACTGGTGTGACGATGGCGGAGTTCTTCAGGGACATGGGTTACGATGTTCTGCTGGTGGCTGACTCGACGAGCAGGTGGGCTGAGGCTTTGAGGGAGATAAGCGGCAGGCTTGAGGAGATGCCCGCAGAAGAAGGATATCCAAGCTATCTCGCGAGCAGGCTGGCCGAATTCTACGAGAGAGCCGGCAGAGTCGTAACGCTTGGAAAGCCCGAGAGAGTTGGAAGCGTCTCGTTGGTTGGTGCTGTAAGCCCGCCTGGAGGCGACTTCACTGAGCCGGTCACAACACACACCATGCGCTTTATCAGAACCTTCTGGGCCCTCGATGCAAACCTCGCTTACTCACGGCACTATCCAGCCATCAACTGGATTACATCATACTCAGCCTACGTTGACACGGTGAGGAAGTGGTGGGTTGAGAATGTTTCAGCCGACTGGTATGAGGTTAGGCAGCAGGCGTACAGGCTTTTGCAGAGGGAGGCGGACTTGCTGGAGATTGTCAGGCTTCTGGGGCCGGAGGCTTTACCCGACGAGGAAAAGCTCATACTCGACGTCGCCCGAATGATAAGGGAGGGATTTCTACAGCAAAGCGCATACGACGAGGTCGACTCCTACTGTCCCCCGCTTAAACAATACAAGCTCCTACGCCTTTTCGTCAAATTCCACCGTCTAGCAGAAGAGGCGCTCAGGAGAGGAATTCCGTTGAAAGAGCTGAGAGCCATGCCCATCATACCCAAGCTCATTCGAGCAAAGTACGAGGTGCCGAATGACAGGCTTGAGCTTGTTGACCAGCTTGACAAAGCCTTGGATGAAAGTTTTGAAAAACTTATGCTTGTAAAGGCTGAGGCGAGAGCAGCTTGACAACGCAGAGGGTGGGGCTGGAATATCTCTCCATCCAGGAGATTAAAGGACCGTTGATGATAGTCGGCGGTGTCTCGGGGGTTGCGTATGACGAGCTCGTGGAAGTCGAGACAGCCGATGGAGACCGGAGGCTTGGAAGGGTTATCGAGGTGGGGGAGGGAAGAGCTGTAGTTCAAGTTTTCGAGGGAACTCAGGGGCTTTCGATAGAGGGGACGAAGGCTCGTTTCTTGGGAAAGACTTTGGAGGTGCCTGTTTCTACAGAGATGCTTGGAAGAATCTTCGACGGCCTTGGAAGACCCTTAGACGGCCTGCCTGAGCCTATCGCCGAGGAAACGCTGGACATCAACGGCGAGCCGATAAATCCAGAGCGCCGCGAGTATCCGTCTGACTTTATCCAGACCGGTATATCGGCTATAGACGGTATGAACAGCCTCGTGAGAGGTCAGAAGCTGCCTATCTTCTCGGGCGCGGGGCTGACCCATAACATGCTGGCCGCCCAGATTGCGAGGCAGGCCACGGTCCCGGGAAAAGAGGAGGAGTTCGCCGTCATATTCGCCGCTGTAGGTGTTCAAAACGACGAGGCACGGTTCTTCAGACGAAGCCTTGAGGAGAGCGGGGCAATAAGCAGGAGCACGCTGTTCCTAAACCTCGCCGACGACCCCGCCATCGAAAGAATAGTCACACCACGAATAGCCCTAACCCTCGCGGAATACCTCGCATTCAGACAGGGCTATCACGTCCTCGTCATCATAACCGACATAACAAACTACGCCGAAGCCCTCCGTGAAGTCAGCGCGGCACGTGAAGAGGTTCCAGGCAGGAAGGGCTATCCAGGATACATGTACACAGATTTGGCGTCGATATATGAGAGGGCTGGAAGGATTAAAGGTCTGAAGGGAAGCTTGACGCAAATGCCCATCCTCAGCATGCCAAGCGACGACATAACCCACCCGATCCCAGACCTGACAGGATATATCACAGAGGGGCAGATAGTTCTTTCACGCGACCTTTATAGAAAAGGTATCTACCCGCCTATCAACGTTTTGATGAGCCTCAGCCGGCTGATGGGTCCTGGAATAATTTCGCAGAAGAGGACGAGGGCAGACCATGGAGACGTCAGCAACCAGTTGTACGCAGCGTACGCCAGGGCTGTGCAGCTCCGTTCACTCGCTGAAATTGTTGGAACGGCAGGGCTGTCGGAGACCGACCTCAAGTATCTCGAGTTCGGCGACCTTTTCGAACAAAGGTTCGTAAAACAGCTTTACACGGAAAACCGGACGTTAGAACAGACGCTGGAAATAGCTTGGGATATACTCTCAACACTTCCTGAGGCTGAGTTGACGAAAATAAAGGAAGAACATATCAGAAAGCATTACCGCAGGCGGGTGGGCTAGTACATTCTTGAAAGCAGGTCCAAATGGCTTCTACTAGGCTGGCTTTTTGTCGACAGAATAGTGTATACGTTAAACTGGCTCACCATATCATCCGCCCAGCCGTTCATAGCTGAGGAGCTGGGTGTAACCGTCACCTCGTTAGGCTTGCTCGGAGCGGCCTTCCTCGTAGGAATTGGAGCTTTTCAGATACCTGCTGGGCTTCTAGCAGCAAAATATGGCCCGAGAAAGATAGCTTTGGCGGGACTAGCCCTCTCTTCACTTTTTGCAGGTTTGTGTGGCCTCACAACATCATTCCCAACCTTGCTTCTGTTTAGGTTCCTCGCCGGAGTTTTTATGAGCTTTTTCTTCAGACCAGAGATAGCTTTTTCCACACCATTCTTCAACGTTAGGGAAAGAGGGTGGCTCTCGGAATATACAACTCATGGTTCCATGTAGGCACTTTGATATCTCTCGGCGCACGGCCTTACCGGATAACCTCGGCTGGCGTCTAGGGCTGCGCGTGCCGGGAATGTTAGGCATTTTGCTGGCAGCCATCACATATTCAATAGCACGCGGGTTTCCAGCGAACAAAAAAGCGAAGCCATCAATCTTGTTTCACGCAATAGGGATGTCTGGCTCGCGGCGTTCGGCCTTACCGTTTCGGGCTGCGCGTGGTATCCGTTGACACAGTTAGGCATACTTTACATAACCTCTCAAACTAACCTCAGACTCGAGACAGCCGGAACGCTGGTTTCGCTGCTGAGTGTGGGAAGCATAATAGGAGCACCCGTTTCAGGAAGGATATACGACACTATTTCATCGAAGATGGGGCTGTTTCCCGTGGTCAGCGGCGGAATAACCGTAGGCCTAGTCACCCTCACTACGCCTTCCATCCACGTAGCCGTACCAGCCATGTTGACGCTAGGCTTCCTAACCACCTCCGCGCACACCATCTACTATCTGCTGCCGATGGGCAGAGTGAGTGAAGCCAGATATCCCTTACAGTTGCCCTGATCAACGGTGTCCATCTTTTAGGTGCTTCTGCTCTTCCATACTTTTCCGCGGTGTGTGTTGAACTGTTTGGATACGGCTTTGCATGGGTTGGCGTGGGTTTGGTTTCTTTGGTCTCTTTTTGGTTGTTTTCCGGCTGCGGTTTAATTAACCACTTGTCCGTGGTTAAAATTAAAATATGAGCGTTACAACACCGCGTCGATGGACCCCTTAGAAACGGCGGAAAACGTCATGGAGAACTCGCTGGTGGCCGCATTAAGCGTTGTTACGCCGTCGGGCCAGGTCTCCACACATCCTATGCTACCCCTCTACAGCAGGGAGAGAAAAAAACTGTACATGACTTCGAGCGTGCTGTTCAGCAAAAAAGTCGAATACATGAAGAAAAGCCCTAAAGTTGGAGTCCTGTTCAGCGGCAGACAGTTCATCAAAACACCTTCATACGCTGTCGTTCACGTCAAAGGGGATGCGAAAGTGTATGAGGATAACCTGCATGAAGGCTGGCAGTGGCTGGTCGACCTATGGCGGAAAAAAGAGCCATACATCGAGGCTTTCATCAAACAGAGGATTGCCCTCCCGCTTTTCTGGGAGAGGATAGTCATCGAGATAACGCCCCGTGAGATACTCGTCTGGGATGAAGGTGATGTTCGTAGCGAGCCGAGGAGGTGGAGAGGTTGAGCGTCCAAGTTGAGCAGTTCAGCGACACGGTCGTCTCCTACCTCGACGACGACGGCTACCCGCTGAGCCTTTCAACAAAAGTTAGCCCCTCTGGAGACGGATACATAGTTGAATGGCCTAGCTATCTGAAAGCTCCGAAAAGGCTAACCATATTGTTCAACCACATAACGCCGATACCGACAGGAGGCTACACTGACAGACGGTATGTAATGATGAGGGGGGTGGCGGAGCAGAAAGACAACCAGGTCTTTTTCAAGCCTCAGAAACTCTACGGATGGGATGAGAAGAAAAAGCCCTTCTTCCAGTATTGCGAGGAGAGGGTTCCGCAGGCACGTGCGTATTTGACGGAGTTGAGCAGCAGTGTTGGAAGGCCGGTTAAGCCACGTCTTCCGATGTGGCAGCTTCTCTTCAGAGCAACTAGGTTTCCGTTCCTGACCGCGACCGTGGCTCCCGTCCTGATAGGCGTCGGCTCAGCCACATACCTAGGCTTCTTCGACCCGCTTTTGTTTCTGCTAACCTTGGTGGGAGCTAGCTTAATACATTTGGGGCTCAACATGACCAACGACTACTTCGACACCAAGCTTGGAGCAGACACAGCCAACATAACGCCGACACCCTTCAGCGGCGGCTCACGCATAATCCTCTACGGTCTGATGACGCCGAGACAAGTGGCCTCCACAGCCACGCTGTTCTACGCGCTGGGCATCGCCATAGGCATCTACCTCGCCGTGCTTCGAGGGCTGATCCCTATTGCCTCGATAATGACGGCGGGCGTTTTGATAAGCGTAGCGTACACCGCTCCGCCTCTCAAGCTGGCTTACAGGGGTCTGGGTGAGATAGCTGTCGGAATAGGCTTCGGCCCTATCATCGTTCTAGGAAGCCATTATGTTCAAGCTCAAACCTTCAGCGTACAGGCGCTACTTGCATCAATCCCAATAGGCGTACTGATTTTGCTTATACTTTACGTCAACGAGATACCGGACGCGCCTTATGATGCCGCCGCTGGCAAGAGAACGCTCATAACCAGGCTCAACGAGCGCCAGGTTATCTCGCTGTACAAGCTGTTGCTGGCAGCCTCCTATGCCGTTGTGGTTTTGTCGGTTTTGCTTGGCTTTGCTCCGCCGACGGTTCTCCTAGCGCTGCTCACAATCCCCATAGCTTACAAAACCGTCAAAACAGTGCGGCAAACATACGGCAGCGCTTATCTCATGATTCCAGCTTTAGCGTCAAACATAAGGGTGGCCACCTTCACGGGATTGCTGCACGCCCTCGGGTTCTTTCTGTGGCCTGTGCTGTCGGCTTTCGCAGCGTAACAACCTTAAAATCTATCTATTCTCATGTAGCAAGCATGGCAAGACGTAAGGCTGTTGGAAAACCCGCATACGTAGGCGCTCTGCAGGGCAAAGATTTCCTAAACACAAACGACTTCAGCCAGGAACAAATCAACGATATCTTGAAGGCGGCGAGGGATTTGAGGGAGAGGTTTAAGGCGAAAAAAGCCACGGAGTTTCTCAAAGGACAGACGCTCTTTATGATTTTTTACAACAGGTCGCTGCGAACACGAAACTCCTTCGAGGCAGGCATTTACCAGCTCGGCGGACACGCCCACTTTCTGAACCCCTCAGACGTATACACTCCAACGCTCCCGGAAGACATGATTCCGTATCAAACTGAGTCGATCGCCGACGTGGCACGTGTTCTCAGCACTTACGGCGACGCCATAGCCGTTAGAATCTACGGCGACGCCGCTAAATGGCATATAGGGAGAGGCCACCGTGTCATCCAAGAGTTCGCCAAATGGAGCTCGATACCTGTGTTGAACATGGAGGACGACGTCTATCATCCGTTTCAGGCTCTTGCAGACATCATGGCAATAACCGACGTAACCCCTAAACCCCGTGGAAAGAAATTTGTTGTTTCATACGCGTATTCGGGTGGGTTGAAGCCTCTCGCCGTCCCCCAGAGCTGCATACTGATAGGCACGCAGTTCGGCATGGATGTCGTGCTCGCCCACCCGCCTGGATTCGAGCTTGAAGACCATGTCTTAGAGGCGTGTAGAAAGAACGTCGAGACATACGGAGGCTCCTTCACCGTTACAAACGACATGAAGGAAGCGTTTGAGGGAGCTGACTTCGTGTATCCTAAAGCATGGTCTCCGAAGAAATTCTTCCCACCATACAACAGCACCGTCGACAAAGAAGGGGCGACGAAATATCAGGATCAGTTCAAGAGCTGGATATGCACGCCGGAGCTCATGGATTTGACGAACAAGGGGAAATACATGCACTGCGGCCCGGCTGACAGAGGTCAGGAAGTGGTGGACGAGGTTATCGACAACCCAAGTTATTCGCTTTACTTCCAGCAGGCTGAGAACAGGCTCCACGTCCAGAAAGCGGTCATGTCCATGGTCATGGGAAGAAAAAGATGAAGGTTGCGGAAGACATTCTTGACATCATAGGCAGCACACCGCTCATCAAACTCTCCAAGATACCTCAGCAAGCAGGTGTGCAGGCTGAAATCTACGCAAAGCTTGAATTCTACAACCCTTCGGGAAGCCTCAAAGACAGGATATACCGTGAGATGATTACGAAAGCTATCGAGAGAGGCGACCTAAGGCCTAACATGGAGATACTCGAGGTGTCGACGGGGAACGCAGGCATAGCATGCAGCTTTGTAGGCACGCATCTCGGCTACAAGGTCACAATAGTCATGCCTGAGGGGATGAGCGAGGAGAGGAAGCAGTTGATAAAGGCTTTTGGAGGAGAGCTTGTCTTCACCCCCGGAGGAGAAAGCGACGTCGACCTGAGCTTGAAAAAGGCCGAGTCGATGATGGCTTCCAACCCAGGGAAATACTGGTTCCCCAACCAGTTCACAAACCCCGACAACATCCAAGCCCACATAAAGACGACGGGTCCTGAGATATGGGAGCAGACAGACGGAACGGTGGAGTGTTTCGTCATGTCGCAGGGTTCTGGGGGAACTGTATCGGGTGTTGGCAGGTTTCTTAAAAACAAAAAACCCTCGGTGAAAGTCTACACGGCAGAACCAAGCGAGGCCTCGGTAATAGCCGACGGAAGATGGGGCTCCCACAAAATAGAGGGCATAGGCGACGGGTTTATTCCACGCAACCTAGACTTGAGCGTCATCGACGGCGTAGTAACCGTTTCATCAGACGAGGCGATAGAGATGACTAGGAAGCTGGCACGTTTTGAAGGACTTTTCTGCGGAATATCTTCAGGATGCAATATCGTAGCAGCCATCAAGGTTGCGAGAAAACACCCAGAGCTTAGGAAAATAGTTACCATGATAAACGACTCGGGTAACCGCTATCTCTCGACAGAGGTTTTCGGGCCGGGGAAAAAAGCAGCCATACCCGAGCGTGAACATCCGTTGGACGAATACACTGCGGAGATGAGGTCAAAATATTTGGGTAAGCTGGAAATAATACGGTAACATTTCCCTCACCAGCCTCTCTACCAAACTTTAATAACAAACAAAAATTAACTGATTAAAGATGGCCTCTTCTGAGTCTGAGATTCACGATACTATGCTTGGTGGAAGAGTCTTTATGCTCTCAGCCAAGACTTTCAACGAAATGATTAGCCTTCTTGGAGAAGCTATGTCCAGACCTGTTGCGGACGCGCTGATGTGGAACATAGGTCATAGATATGGATTAGCCTTGGGGAGAAAAACACGGATGATGCCTAAATCGCCGGATGAAGCGATAAAAACGCTCGTTGCTTCAGCTTTCAAGGCGGGCTGGGGGGGTTCCCGAAGTGGCTAACAACATAGCAACCTCATGGAGCTTAGAGGTTGTTATGACGAATTGCGTCTTCTGCGATGGGTCTGTGAGAAGAGATTCACCGAACTGCTATTTCTTGTCGGGAATTCTCAACGGAATAGCCGAATCCCTCTACGACGCAAAGTTCGAAACCGTCGAGAAAGAGTGTAGAGTAATGGGGTTTAAAGCATGCAGGTTTAACATCACGCGAATTTAAGTAATGTAGGCATGTTTGTCGAAAAGATAGTCTGCTCCCGCTGTGGAGAAACATACGATTATAGTCAGAATCCGTTGATGTGCAGAAAGCAAGACTACGGCAGGCTGGACATCTTATACGACTATGCAAAAATCTCCGAAAGCTTTTCACGCAAGCAGGTTTCAAAGAGGCCGAGGAATGGTGTTTGGCGTTATTGGGAGCTCATGCCTGCCGACAAACGTTTTGCATCTCCTTTGCTGGAGGGTGATACACCTCTATTGAAAGCTTCAAAGCTTGGAGAACGTCTTGGGTTTAAACATCTTCTGCTCAAGGATGAGACACGGAATCCGACGGCCTCTTTCAAGGACAGAGCAATGTCAGTGGGGGCGGCCAAAGCCGTTGAAATTGGCAGGAGAGATGTTGTGATTGCTTCCAGCGGAAACGCAGCATCATCCCTGGCGGCTTACAGCGCCTCCCTCGGGCTCAGATGCCACGCCTTCGTTCCCGAAGACATCGCAACTGGCAAAGCATCTCAGCTGATTCTCTATGGAGCCAAGGTTTTTCGCGTCAGGCAGGTTCAAGAGGGTAGAGACCCAACAGTAGACTTGATGCTGCAGACCGTTAAAAACCTTGGATGGTATCCCTGTCCAAGCTTCGGCCCCTTCAACCCATACCAGGTTGAAGGACCTAAGACGATAGCTTACGAAGTTGTAGAGCAGATGGGTTGGCTGGTTCCAGACGCCCTAATAATACCCACAGGCTCAGGCTGTCTTGCCACAGGAGTCTGGAAAGGGCTGCGCGACCTGATGCGGCTGGGTCTCATAGACCAGTATCCAAAAATAATACCGGTCCAGCCATCGGGCAACCAGCCGCTAGTTAGGGCTATCAAAGAAGGAAAAAGGTTCGCGGAAATAACCGCCGAGAAACATCCTAGGTCTATCGCGTCAGGCCTGCTGGACCCGTTCCCGTGGGATGGCGACGCGGCGATGGAAGCGGTTAAGACCACAAGAGGCTGGGCTGAGGCTGTTGAGGAAGATGAGATTAGGGAGTCAGTCCGACAGCTGGCAGGCCTCGAAGGTATTTTCGCAGAACCTTCAGGAGCGGTGGGAGTTGCCGCAGCAAAAAAACTCCTGGAACAAGGCTTCCTCGACCCCAGCGATGAAGTCGTCATCCTCGTCACGGGGTCTGGATTAAAAGAGCCTGAAAAGGCCGCATCTCAGATAGAGCTGCCTCTAATAAACCCAGATCTTGGAGAGCTTAAGAGGTTTTTATAAAAGCCTTAAAGATACGGTGTATGGCAAACGAAGAGCTTGTTGTTGTGGCTTTGGGTGGCAACGCCCTGCTAAGACGAGGAGACAAAGGCTCCTTTGAAGAGCAGTACAAAAACGTGGCTTCGACGGCGGTCTATCTCGCAGACTTGGTTGAAAAGGGTTACAAGCTTGTCATAACGCACGGCAACGGTCCGCAGGTGGGTGCGACACTGCTACGTCACGATGCTGGTCAAAAATTATATAGCATACCCGCTTTTCCGATGGATGCATGCGGCGCTGAGACACAGGGGTTCATAGGCTACATCATCCAGCAAAACCTACGCAACGAGCTCAAAAGACGTGGAATAGACAAATACGTAATAACGGTGGTTACGCGTGTTATCGTTGACAAAGACGACCCAGCCTTCAAAAACCCAACCAAGCCTATCGGACCTTTCTACAGTAAGGAGGAGATGGAGAAGATAAAAGCTGAGCATCCAGAGTATGTTTTTGCTGAGGACAAGGCTCGTGGTGGATGGCGTAGGGTGGTGCCGTCGCCAGAACCAAAGATAATCGCTGAGCGTCGTGCGATAAGAACTTTGGTTGACGCTGGGTTCATAGTGGTTGCCAGCGGAGGCGGTGGAATCCCTATCATCGAGGAAGACGGAAGGGCTTCAGGAGTTGAGGCAGTCATCGACAAGGACCTGGCCGGCGAGAAGCTTGCGGAGCTCATCCAAGCCAGCAGGTTCATCATACTGACGGATGTTGACGGCGCCTACCTAGACTTCGGAAAGCCAACACAGAGAAGGCTTGAAAAAGTATCAGCACAGGAAATGAAGAAATACTTGGAGCAGGGTCATTTCGGTTCTGGAAGCATGTTACCAAAGGTTCTGGCGTGCATAAGGTTTGTTGAAGCAGGCGGAAAAGAGGCCATCATCGCGGAGCTGTCGCAGCTCAAGGAGGCTATTGAGGGGAGGGCGGGAACACACGTAGTACCCCCTTAAACCCTTCCCGCAACCAACGCGAGAATCGCAGCTCTTACATACAGCAGGTTTTCAGCCTGGTCGTAGATAACGCTGCGGGGACCGTCCATGACGTCGTCGTCAGCCTCCTGCCCTCTGAAAACAGGCAAAACATGGGTTACGACGCCGTGCTTAGACATCAGGTCTGTCAGCGTTTTAGTCAGCCGCCAGTCCTTGTACCTGTTATGCAACTCTATCTCTTTTTCGCGGCCGAACCTATTCAATCCGGTCATTACGCATTCATGGCTGGCCCAGCTGCGGGGAAAGACTGCGTCAGCTCCCTGCAGAGCCGTTTTGTAATCGTGGGAAATTTCGAGGAAGCCGCCGCTTTCGCCAGCATTTCTACGTGCTTGCTCGACGATTTTCTGGTCTATGTCAAAGCCGGGCGGGTATGCTAGCACCACGTCCATGCCGAACCTTGTTGCTATCAGGAGCTCGTCCTGTATGCTTCCCCAGCTTCTAACTTTGTCGCTGTACGCCCACATCAGAACGTACTTCTTTTTCTCAACCTTTCCCAGCTTCTCCCTCAACGTGTAAAGGTCTGTGATAGCTTGGCTGGGATGGTACATGTCGTCGGCCATGTTTATGACAGGGATTCGAGCATGCTCCGCATACTCTCTCACAACAGCGTTACCTCTTCCGTAAACATAGTCGACAGCCGATTCTAGAATCCGCACCCCAAGAACATGCCCAAGCCTTTCGTACATCTTAGCCATGTCTTTAACAGACTCTCCCTCCGCTCCCCGTGTTGTTGCAAAGTCTATGAACTGCGCGTGGCCGCCAAGCATTGTTGCCGCGGCTTCGAAACTTGCCCTCGTCCTCGTAGACGTGTTGTAGAAAAGCATGAACATCGTCCTGTTTTTGAAAAGTTCGGGGACGTCGCCAACAGCTTTACCTATCTTGAGGCTTCGCGCAAGCTCCATTGTAGCCTCTATCTCCTCGACGCTCCAGTCCTGTGAGGATATCAGGTCTCTCCCGTACAGTTCAGCCAGGGTCATGGCGTTAAAGCAAAGTCGTGGTTTAAAGAGTTATGTTTCCTTTCGCTGTCTCAGAGCTGCAAGCACACGGTCGGGCCTCAGCGGCAGCTCCCTGACGTAAACGCCTGTGGCGTTAGCAACAGCCCCTGCTATCGCAGCCGCAGGAAGAACAACAGGAATCTCACCCATAGCCTTCGCTCCAAAAACACCCATAGATCCAGGGACCTCAACTATAATGCTCTCTATTTTCTCCGGCGCCTCTGAAGCCGTTGGGATTATGAATGTGTGGAGGCTCGGGTTTAAGACATAACCTCTTTCATGGATTATCTCCTCGAGCAAAGCATAACCCAACCCCATTATGCTTCCACCCTCGTAGACGGCGACAAGCCCCAACGGGTTTATGGCTTTTCCAACGTCGTAAGCCGCTGTCAGCCTGTCAACCTTGACAAACCCTGTCTCCACGTCTACCGTCACCTCCGCCACAAGCGCGCCGTAAGTGTACTGGTTGTAGGGAGCTCCCTGCCCTGTTTCAGGGTCCCATTTAGTCGGAGGCGCAATGTAATGACCCAATGCTTTAAGCTCTAAACCTTCTTCATAGCATTGTCGAACAGCGTCAACCCATGCTATCGACATACCTGAGCTACTCCATATGTAGCCGTCTCTGAAGTCGAGTTTAGCTGGGTCGGCTTTCAACAGTTTAGCAGCAACCGACGCCACTGCAGCCCTTATCTTCAGCGCCGCATCCAAGGCAGCCATTCCACCTATGACCGTGGTCCTCGAAGCCACGGTGGGGCCTGAGTTGGGCACAGCTGCTGTGTCGGGTCTTTCAAGCCTAATCATGTGCGGCGGCAACCCTAAAGTTTCAGCTGTCACCAAGACAAGCGAGGTCAAAGCCCCCGTGCCATACTCCGTCAACCCTGTCTGCAGGACGACCAGTCCATCCTTCTCAACTTTTGTCAAAACAGTCGCGAAATCATCTCCCTCAGGACCGAGTGTGTTGCCGTGGTAGAGAAGAGCGATGGCGATCCCTTTCTTATGTTTACTGCTGTTCCTGTTGAACTCTTCGAACATGCGAGTTTTCCTCTCCCACCATGATGTCTCAACCGCACGCCGGTAGCATTGTATAAGCCCGTCATCCTCTATTTTTTGGCTTGTTGCTGTCAAAGACCCGGGCCTCAGAATATTGATTTCACGTATCTCGAGGGGTGAGAGCCCTAGTTCTTCAGCCAGTTCGTTCATTGTCATCTCAGCTGCAAAATGGGCTTGGGGTGCTCCGAACCCTCTTGTCGACCCTGCCATCGTATTGTTTGTCAGAACACAGTAGCCGTCAGCCCATACGTTGGGTACCTCGTAGGGGCCTGTGCAGTGGAATGTCGCTCTGCCTATAACCAGATGTCCTTTCGAAACGTATGCACCTGTATCCTCTAACAGAGTTGATTTCCAAGCCAGAAGTCTGCCGTTCTTGGAAGCTCCTACAACGTTGGTTATCTCGAAGGCGTGTCTTTTGCACTGGACGGTCATGGCTTCGCTTCGTGTGAAAGCCGCCAGAGAGGGCTTGCCGGTGAAGTAGGTTGCGAGACACGCGTAGGCTGCAACGTCTATCGGTGTTTCATCCGACTTGGGGCCAAATCCTCCTCCCGTGGTTGCTTGGACAACACGCAGCCTATCCGCTGGAAGCCCGAGGATCTTCAAAACCTTGTTGTAAACATCGTAAAGGTTCTGCATCGATGATATGCATGTTATTCTTCCGTCGCCGTCAGGGTATGCGTAGGCGATCTCTATTTCAAGAGGCAGTCCTGTGATGAAAGGGGTTTTGTACGTTCTTTCTATTATTGTGTCTGATTCCCGCAAGCCTTTATCGACGTCTCCTTTCCTTATCTTGAAGTGTGTTACTATGTTGTCCCTGTCCTGGATTCTGGGGGCGTCGGGTTTCATTGCGTCACGTGGGTTCGAGACAACGGGAAGAGGCTCGTAGTAAACATCTACAAGGTCTACTGCTTCTTCAGCATCTTCGATTGTGTCTGCCACGATTAGCGCCATAGCCTCCCCTACATGCCTAACCTTGTCGACTGCGAGGAGGGGTCTGTCGGGTATAAGGCTTCCTGCATCATTCACTCCGGGTATGTCGCGATGTGTGATTACTTTCCTAACACCTTGCTTCTTCTCAACCCTGCTGAAATCCATTCCCTTTATGTAGGCGTGTGGAAGCTTAGACCTTACGGCTTTAACATACAAAGGTTTTTCAACAACGAGATCGGCTGTGTAGACTGGTTTTCCGAGAACAGCGTCTAACGCATCTACCCTAGCAACCTTCCTGCCAACGACAAGAAACTCGCGAGCTTGCAAAATCTCCTTAAAACGTTGGATTATTTCCTCGCTCATCTGCGCCTCACAGTTTCAAACGCCTCTAAAAACCTTAGGTAGCTTCCGCACCTGCAGAGAACACTTCTCAACGCGTATCTCACTTCGTCTTGGGAGGCTGACGGGTTGGTGTCCAGCAGGTTTTTCAAAACCAGAAGAACGGCTGGGATGCAGAACCCGCACTGAACCGCTCCAACGTCTACGAAGGCTTTCTGGAGCGGGTGAAGCTTACCGTCTCCTCCTAACGACTCCACCGTCTCTATTTTATGTCCGTCGGCCTGGTAGGCTAGAACCAAACACGAGTTTACGGGTTTGCTGTCCATCAAAACTATGCAGAGCCCGCAGTCGCCGACGCCGCAGCCCTCCTTAACCCCCATAAACCCGAGCCTAACACGTAAAACATCGCTCAACCTTTCGTTAGGCGCCACATCAAGCGAATAGTTGACGCCGTTAACCTTGAACCGGACCTGCAGAGCCATCAGCCTACAGCCTCTTTCAGCAGCCTTTTGAAGAGGACCGCTGCAGCCTCACGCCTATACCATGCAGGGGCTATGATGTCGGACGAGGGGTTGATGCTCTGGCTCAGTTGATGAGATGCTTTAGCTATTATTCTGTCGTCTAAAACACGTCCCTTGAGAAAACTCTCGACAGCGTAAACTCGGTTCGGCAGGTCTCCGTCCTCATGGGATACGGCAACACGCACCATCTCCACCTTTTCACCAACCCTGATATCCAACGCAACAGAAATTATCGGAATACGTGAAACACCTAGCCAAAGCTTGTCGAAATAGCATGTCTTGCTTTCTTCGAAGGAAACAGATGTTAACAACATCTTTGGTGAGGCTTTTTCCGTCATGAAGTCGTTTAGCTTGAGCCTTCTCTCACCACCGGCCGTTAAAAAGCTCAGCTCTGCATCCAACACCAGCATTATAGGTATGAGGTCTTCCGACGGTTTTCGCAGCATCATGCTTCCTCCCAGCGTTGCACGGTTGGCAACAGCAGGCGCTGAGTAGGTTTTCCAGAACTTTTTCAAAGCAGGGATTTTATCCCCAAGTCTCCTACTAAGTTCTGCGTGCGTGACCAAAGGTCCTGCAGTGACTTTGCCGTCTTCCTCATGGAGCTGAGCAAGCTCCTCAACCCTTGAAATGTCGATGAACCTTCTGAGCTTGGTCTTTCCCTGGATAAGTTCGGAGATCGTGTACGTGCCTCCCGCCAAAATCCCTATCTCCCCATCTTGCTCAAGCAGTTTTAACGCCTCCTCAGCTGTTTTGGCTATTTCAACGTTTATGCGCGGGAGATGAAGATACCCCAGCTCCATAGTTTTACAACCTCAGAGGCTCTACAGCTTCAGGGGGAGATTCACCGAGCCTCTCCCAAAGCTTCTCAACTGTTTTTAAGATTATGTTTTCAGCATGTTCTTTGTCGACTGTTTTAAGATCTCTACTCTCTATTATCTGCCTTCCCGCCACAAACACATGCTCCACATCTCCTCCTCTAATGCCGTTTACCAGGTATCCGTAGACGTTACGTGTCATAGGGGTAGCGGTAACTTCGGGCCTCAAAACTATTACGTCAGCCTGTTTGCCGACCTCCAGCGAGCCGACGTCGTCCAAACCATAGGCTTTCGCAGCATTAACCGTAGCCATTTCAACAACCTTCTCAGGCATGATTATTGAGGGGTTTCTTCTATCGACTCTGTGGATCAGAAAAGCTGCCCTCATGTTCTCGAAACCGTCGAAAACGTAGCCATCGTTCCCCAGCCCGACGTTGACGCCAGCCTCAAGCATTTCCGGAAGCGGCATCACACCGACCGCGTTAAGCATGTTGCTCATGGGGTTGTGGGCCACATGTGTTCCGGTGGAAGCCAGCAAACTGATTTCACGTCTGTTAAGATGAACACAGTGAGCTAGAACAGCGTTGCTTCCTAACAGGCCTAAGTCATAAAGCCTCTCCACGGTTCTTTTGCCGTACCTCTCTATGTTATGGTATACGTCGTTCGGCCCCTCGGATACGTGTATTGTGATTCTTGCGTTATGTTTTTTCGCAGCCTCAACGCCGCGTGCTATGAGGTCGTCGCTTACCGTGAAGGAGGCGTGAAGGCTAACCATGCCTCTCGCAAGCCCGCTTCCACCCTTTGCGAGGAACCTAACGTTCTCTTCAAGACCTCTCCTCCCCTCTTCCACGCTACGTCTCTCCGTAGCCTCAAACGAAATAACCCCCCTAATCCCGACTTCGTTAACGGCTTTCGCTATCGAGTCCAGCGAGTTTTCAGGGTTTCCCGGTGCCGAATACGTGTCTGCGAAGGCTGTAGTCCCATTGAGAGCCATCTCCATACAAGCTGCCAAAGCAGTTACGTAAGCATCTTCTTTGTTCATTTTCTCGTCCAAAGGCCACCAAATCCTCTGCAGGTTTTCAAGAAAATCCGAAGTCGGTTTAATCTTTAGAGAAGCACCCCTGAGAGCTATGCCGTATAGATGGGTGTGGGCGCATACAAGGCCGGGCATGACGAACCTTCCACGAACATCCAACACCCTGTCGAACCTGCTTGTTTTTTCGATGTCATGCACCTTTCCAACGAAGGTAATTTTCCCGTCTTCGAAGGCTACGGCGCCATCTTGAATGACCCGTCTAGAAGAGTCCATTGTGACAACTACGCCGCCTTTGAGCAAAACAGCTTCAGACCCCAAATCCTACACCCTTGCTATGCTTTCAATCACGTATTCGACGTTTCCGCTCAAAGGCAGCAGCAGCGGTGAGGTGCAGCCATGCTCCATGTACTCCTTGACCTTGTTCACAACGTCTGTTACAGTCCCCGAGGCGGTTATCATTCTGACGACGCTGTCGGGGACAATCTCGGCCGCTTTCTCGATCCCGCCGGGCTTGGCAGGCCATCCACCCATAATCCTCTGAACCTCCTGAATCAGGTCTTCGCTCACCCCACTGGCTTTCATGATGTGCGGCTGCTGGCCTAACGTCATCGTCACATGCTTTTTGGCAAGCTTCACGGCCTTGTCGGCGTCTTCATCCATTGAGCAGGCCACCAGCTGGGGCCTGTCTATGCTTTCGAGCTTTCTTCCAGCCCTGGCCGCGCCTTTCCTGATATGCTCTAAAGCGGTATCGTTGTATTTTGGTGAGACCAAGTAATTAAGCAGAACGCCGTCCGCTATCTCTCCAGCAAGCTCCAGCATCTTCCACCCCGTGGCACCTATGTATATGGGTATGTTTCTCGGCTTTTCACCAGCACCATGCAAAACATCCAAACGCACACCTCTCATCTTTACGAATTTTCCCTCAAACGTTACTTCCTCCATCCTGAACAGCCTGCGTATCACTTCAACGTATTCTCGCATGCATGTGAGCGGCTCGCTTCTCTCTATCCCAACTTTCCAAGCCAAAGGGTCCCACCAGGCTCCTAGCCCAAGCATCACACGTCCATCGGAAAGCTCGTCCATGGTGGCAAAAGTTTGAGCGATCAAGGCGGCGTTACGTGTCCAAGTGTTTATCACACCGGCGCCAATCTTCAGCCTCGAAGTGACTGTCGCAATCGCTGTCATGGGTGTGAGCGCGTCTCTCGCCAGCCTCGACTCCGCAACCCAAACCGACTCAAATCCGTGCTGTTCAGCAAGCTGCGCATAACGAACCATGTCTCTTACATGCATATCCTGCAGATACAGACCCCACCGAATATTCATCTACGCTCGATATTATTGAGGGGGGTGATTATTTATTGTTTGCGTAAAACGTCTAAAGTTATATCTACGGCGAACAAACATACCGAAGAGCGATGGTGCGTTCAAAGCTTTACCAGGCAACTAAAAACTTGGTAAGGACCGCGCTTGGATTGGAGAAAGCCGACCTCGTGGTTAAAGGGGGGAATGTCGTCAACGTCCATACACGCGAGCTGTTGGAGAACGTGGATGTTGTCGTTAAACTTGGACGTATTGCTTTGGTGGGCGACTCAAGCCCCTGCATAGGGTCCGATACCATAGTTTACGACGCTGAGGGAAAATACGTTGTTCCCGGCCTCTTGGACCCTCACGTCCACATAGAAAGTTCCATGATAAGCGTGACAGAGTTCGCTAGAATCGTTCTTCCGCATGGAACCACTACTGTTTTCATAGACCCTCATGAAATAGGGAATGTTTTCGGGCTTGACGGGGTGAAGCTGATGATAGAGGAGTCCAGAAACCTCCCCCTCAAAGTCTTCATCACATATCCTTCATGCGTGCCGGCGGCGCCAGGGTTCGAAACCGCTGGAGCGGTTATAGGCCCTGAAGATGTTGCAGAAGCTATGAAACTAGACGAAGTGATAGCCCTAGGCGAGATGATGAATTTTCCAGGAGTTCTAGCCGGCGACGAGAACGTCCACGCCGAGATAGCTGAAACGCTTAAGTCTGGAAAACTTGTCGAAGGACATGACTCAGGTCTTCTGGGAAGGGAGCTCGCAGCATATGTAGCAGCGGGGATAACATCAACGCACGAAAGCGTCACAAAGAGACAGACGCTCGAACGTCTGAGGAACGGGATGTACGTATATCTCAGGGAGGGAAGCGCATGGCTTGACATCAAGGAGACGATAAAAGCCTACACCGAGACGGGAATAGACCCCCGTCACATATGCCTCTGCACGGATGACAAAGAGCCTGCATCAATTCTCAGGGATGGTCACGTAGACCATAGTCTCAGAAGGGCGATTGAGGAAGGCGTTGACCCTCTAACAGCTATCCAGATGTGCACGCTCAACCCTGCCGAAAGATACAGGCTTTCCTACGAGCTGGGCAGCATCGCACCAGCAAGGCTTGCGGACATACTGATCGTCTCAGACCTCACGAAGTTTAGGATCGAAGCCGTTTTCGCAAACGGTGAGCTTGTTGCTGAAAACGGTAAAATGGTTAAGGAGCTGCCGGAGTTCAACTACCCCGAAAGGTTCATGAAGAGCGTTAAGCTGCCAAGACATCTGACGCCAGAAGACTTCAAAATACACTACAGCCGTGAGGGAGAGGAGGTGAGGGTGAGAGTTATCCAAGCCATCGAAGGAAGTGTAATCACAAAACATCGCATAGAAAGGCTCGAGGTTAAAGGAGGCAACATACTGTCCGACCCTGACAGAAGTATTCTGAAAACAGCGGTAGTTGAGAGGCATGGAAAAACAGGCGGGATGGGGATAGGGTTTACGAAAGGCTTTGGCTTCAGAAAAGGCGCTGTTTCGTCTACAGTCGCTCACGACAGCCACAACCTACTCGTCCTAGGATACGATGAAAAGGACATGGCTTTGGCGGCTAATGAAAACGCCCGCATAAACGGTGGAATAGTTACAGTTGCAGACGGAGAGGTCTTGGCCAAGGTTGAGCTTCCGCTGGCAGGTCTTATGTCGACCGAGACAGCTGTCTCCGTTGCAGAAAAACTCAACAGAACCTACAGCGTCTGGCGGAAGCTAGGATGCGAATGGGTTTCACCTTTTATGACGATGTCGCTGTTAAGCCTAAGCGTAATACCTGAGCTCAGGCTGACAGACAAAGGACTACTTGACACCGTCACATTCCAATTTGTCGACCTCGTTATCGACTAGCAAAACACCATAAACATATATACCCCTAGCTCATCAAATAACGTGATGAAGGAAAAGACCCGAATTTCCAGGCGAAAGTTTCTAGCCGTTTCCTCGGGCGTCGCCGCAGGCTCTGTCGCTGCTGCTGCGGTCGTCGGCGGTCTCGCAGGATATTTCGCAGGAGCATCACAAGCACCTCCAGCTGTCACCAGGACGGTGACAGCGCCTGCGGGAACGGTGACCGTCACAGGCCCAGCTGTTACTAGGACAGTCACAACAACAGCCCCTGCCAAAAGGTTGAAAGTAGGCTACGTATACGTCGGGCCTGTGGGCGACTTCGGATGGACATACGCCCATGACCTAGGAAGAAAATGGGCTGACTCCATGTTCAAGAACGTAGACAGCCCGTACATTGAGAGCGTTCCGGAAGCCCAAGCGTTAGGCGCCATAGAGTCTCTGGTAAACCAAGGAGCAGACCTAGTCATAACCACCAGCTTCGGCTACATGGATCCAACAGCGGAAGCAGCTGCCAAACATCCTGACAAATATTTTGTACACATTTCAGGATACAGAAGCGGTGCGGCGGGAAACGCACCCCAGAACATGAGCAGCGCCTTCGCAGAGTTTTACCAGCTCTACTATCTTAACGGGCTTGCAGCCGGCGCGGTCACACAAACGGGCGTCGTAGGTTATGTCGCAGCACATCCGATACCTGAGGTCGTCAGACACATCAACGCGTTCGTGTTAGGGGCAAACTATTCATATAAGAAACGGACAGGTAAAAACATAAAAGCATACGTAAACTGGCTTTTCAGCTGGTTTGACCCGGGTAAAACACGACAGGCAGCAACCGCCCTAATCGAGGAATCTAAAGCAGACGTTCTCGCCTTCACAGAGGACTCGCCTACAACCCTGCAGGTTGCGGAAGAATACACAACGCAGAAGGGCAGGAGGGTTTGGAGTTTCAGCCACTACAGCGACATGACACAGTATGGTCCAAACTCCCATCTCACAGGGCAGATCGTGAACTGGGGACCCATATACCTTGAATTTTACAGGATGGTTGCCACAAACACATGGAGGTCTGTGGATATCTGGACAAGAATTGGTGATTACATGCCTTACAGATGGAGGCGGCCTGTGGAGCAGAGCACTGCTGGGCAAATGGATGGAACTCTCCAGCTAGGTAAGCTGCATCCCGCTATCCCGAGCGAATGGCAAACCGAGATAAAGAGAAGATATGAAGAGATGAAAGAACTGTTGTTTGAACCTTTCAGCGTTGAAGGAAACTTGGGCGAGCCTATCAGAGACCAGAAGGGAGAGGTCAGAATAAAAGGTTCCGAGCGCGCTGACTGGGCCATGCTCTGGAACATGGACTGGTTTGTTGAATACATCCAAAGCGAGCTACCAAGGCGATAACGGCCTAAACATCCATAAATTTTTTTATTTTCTATAGTTGCCCGGATGTGAGCAGGATGGCGGACGAGGAATACTTAGTGGAGATGAAAGGAATAGTTAAACGTTTCCCCAACGTTGTAGCCAACGATGACGCAAGCTTCACCCTACGACGGGGGGAGGTTCACGCGCTTCTGGGCGAGAACGGAGCCGGCAAGACAACTTTAATGAACATTCTTTACGGGATATACAAGGCTGATGCGGGTGAGATAAAAGTTAACGGGAGAAAGGTAGACATCAGAAGCCCAAGAGACGCCATCAAGCTTGGGATAGGAATGGTGCATCAACAGTTCAAGCTAATTCCAGTTCACACCGTCGCGGAAAACGTAATTTTAGGGTTGAGAGAGGCTGGGTTTGTGCTTAACTCACGTAAAATTAATCAAGAACTGTCGCAGATGATCTCGAGCTATGGTTGGAAAATTTCCCCAGAGGCTAAGGTCTGGCAGCTCTCAGCTGGGGAGAAACAGCAGGTTGAAATACTTAAAGCGCTCTACAGGAAGGCTCAAATAATTATACTTGATGAGCCTACATCCGTCCTAACACCTCAAGAAACAGCCATCCTCTTCCAGACTCTTCGGAAGATGGCTTCGGAAGGGCTAGGTATAGTGCTGATAACCCATAAGCTTGAAGAAGTGATGGCTGTCAGCGACAGGGTTACGGTGATGTGTGGCGGAAAGACGATGGCAACTAAACTCACCAAAGAAACAAACATCGAGGAGCTGGTCAACCTTATGATAGGAAGGCCTTTAGCGAAAGTTCAAACCAAGAGGGTTTTGACGAAGAACAAGCCATTGCTTGAAGTGTCAAACCTTTTTGTTCTCAACGACAAGGGGCTTGAAGCCGTTAGAGACGTTTCATTTAAGCTGTATGAGGGGGAGATTCTGGGTTTGGCTGGTGTTTCTGGCAACGGGCAGCAAGAACTTCTAGAAGCCATCGCAGGGCTTAGGAAAATCGTCTCCGGCAAAGTCTTTTTAAACTCCGTGGACATAACCAACCGCCATCCTTCAGAGATTATAAAAGCAGGTATCGGATACATACCGGCTGAGGCTCTAAGGTATTCCGCGCCAGAAATGACCGTAGCCGAAAACATTTTACTCAAAGCATATAGGCTGAAGGAGTACTTCAACGGCTTGTTGATAAACTGGAAAAACGTGGAGAAAAACGCGCAGCAGCTTGTAAAAGAATTTAACATAGTCACGCCGTCGATAAATAATAAGGCCGGCAACCTGTCGGGCGGCAATATCCAGAGGCTTGTGCTCGCCAGAGAGCTTGGAACAATCCCGCATCTAAAGGTTATTCTCGCCGCATATCCAACAAGGGGTCTTGACATAGCGTCGACGGAGTTTATCCACCGCGAGCTCGTTCGAAAGTCGGAGCAGGGAGTTGCTGTTCTGCTGGTTTCGGAAGAGCTTGAGGAACTATTGTCGTTAAGCGATAGAATAATGGTCATGTACAGGGGTGAAATAGTGGGGGTTTTTGAGAAAGGTCAGTACGATGTTGAGGATATCGGGCTCATGATGACAGGGATCAGAAAAAAGGAGGTAAGCGTCTGAAGATGGCCATCGGCATAAAGATTGAGAGGAGGATGGAAACTTCACGCAGACTCTCAGCAGCAGTAACCGCATTATTCATACTTCTAGCAATGCTTACGGCAAGCCTGATATTCGAAATACTCGGAGTCAGCTCTTATGAAACTCTTTCAAAAGTTGTCTACGTGTTCACAACCCCTTCGAACCTGCTTCAAGCAGCCCTCAGAAGTCTACCGATAATGTTTGCGGCTCTGGGCCTTTGTCTCGCGTTCAAAATGAATTTCTGGAATATAGGTGCTGAAGGGCAGATTTACATGGGTGGAGTAGCCGCGACAGGCGTGGTTCTGATTCACGCTTACTATGGTTTAATTGCCGAACCGTTAGTTTTTCCCTGCATGGCTCTATCGGCGTTCATCGCTGGAGGTCTTTACTGCGCTTTCACCGCGTTTCTCAGGGCCCGTCTCGGGGTCAACGAGATACTTCCTACACTGATGCTGAACTATGTTGCAATTCTTTTTGTACGTTTTCTCGTTTACGGACCCTGGAGAGATCCTAGGGGGTTTGGCTTCCCCTTGTCTATCGAATTCCCCAACTATGCTAAGATGGAGGCATTGTTCGGCAACACAGTATACTTCGGCTTGCCGGCGGCTGTCGCCGTAGCCGCGCTGCTTTACGGGTTGCTGCAAAAAACGGCGTTAGGGTTTGAAATGCGTGTCCTCGGACAAAACCTTGAGGCAGCAAGATACGCTGGGATCAATATAGGCCGCACGCTTATGGCCGGCAGTTTGATAGCGGGAGGCTTAGCAGGCCTCGGAGGACTGGTTTTAGTCAGCGGGATAATAGGAAGACTCCGACCGGATTTCTCACCCGGTTACGGCTACACAGCCATAATCATAGCTTTTCTAGCAGCGCTAAACCCGTGGATAGCCGTTCCCGCGTCGATATTCTTCGGAGGACTGCTGGTTGCTGGCGACGTTCTCCAAGCAACGTTAAACCTTCAGTTCGCAGCGGTTCAGATTTTCCAGTCAACAATCTTCCTGATGATTATTTTAGGCGAGTTCTTTAAACGCCATAGGGTGAGAATTACAGTATGATCGATGTGGGATGGATAAGCTCAATCTTGTCAGGCGCTGTGGCAGCGGGCACGGTTTTCCTGCTTGCCTCGCTTGGCGAAACATATGCAGAGCGTTCAGGCGTGTTAAACCTAGGGATGGAGGGTATGATGATAATGGGGGCAGCCGTTTCCTTCATTTTCACGAACGCGTTGGGCCACGGTGCCGCCCTGTTAGCCGCAGTCATGGTTGGAACGGTTCTAGGTCTTTCCCACGCCGTCTTCACCGTAAGCCTTAAACTCAACCAGATAGTTGTAGGGCTGGCTTATACGATACTTGGATTAGGTTTAAGCGGTCTAATCACCTCCGCAGAGATAAGACGGCGAATAATTATAGCGCTCAACCCTGCGACGCCTGAAAGACTCCTGATTACACAAGAGGCTGCGAAGCTCCCCACAACTCCCATACCTGTTCTAAAAGACATACCCGTCATAGGACCCATGTTCTTCACCCACAACGTCTTGGTCTATTTCTCGCTCATGTCAAGCATTGTGATGTGGTTTATTCTCTTCAAGACAAGGTTTGGACTAAGCCTTAGGTCATGCGGCGAAAACCCTTCAATGGCAGACTCACTAGGTGTGAACGTGTTTCAAATGAGGTACACAGCCATGGGGATATGCGGTGCCTTAGGCTCGCTTGCCGGCGCGTACCTGTTCATAGGCTACCAAGCTTTCTGGGTTGAGGGAATGACGCAGGGACGTGGCTTCATATCGCTGGCCCTTGTCATCCTTGCTACATGGAGCCCGTTGAGGGCGGTGCTGGGCGCCTATCTTTTTGGAGGAGTTGAGACGCTTCAGTTCAGGCTTCAAGTGATGGGCGTCGCAGCCCAGCTGCCCCAGTTCCTGCTCATGCTCCCATACATAGTCACCATAGTAACCCTCACACTGCTATCGATAGAGTCAGTCCGCAAACGCATAGGCGTACCAGCGGCGTTAGGTGTTCCATACTCACGTGAATAAACGATGCTGCATGCTGATAGGATAATCCCTAAGACAATGAGCTCTCAACACCCAGACAACGTAAGCAGTCCACCATGGCTTGACAATCCGCTGGTAGCCGGAGACGATGAAATAGACGAGCTTTTCTACAGCTGGACAAGGCTAGAATGCCAGGAAGCTATGTGGGATGCTGAAGGAAAGGACGTCGACCTCAACGTAGTGAGAAAACTCCTGGCAAAGTACGGAGAAACATTCCGCGAAATCATTATTGGCAGGGATCGTTTTCTAACATACAGGATACCAAACCCGTCCGTTGAGTCAAGCGATAGAAAAATCTTCTTCGAAACCCTTCAAAGCATTCCTAAACATTTTGACGTTTGCAAGGCCTTTTACGGAGATAAAGCTGTACCACCGGTCTTCGAAGTCATCCTCCCTTTCACAACATCATCGCACCAGCTAATTCAAGTCATCAACACATACAGGAAAGCCGTTGTACAGCTGGAGGAGGTTTTCATAGACTATCCTGACGTAAAGCTGAGGGACATTATCGGAGAGATAGTCCCTAAAAGCATAGAGGTGATCCCCCTCTTCGAAGACCTTGAAAGCATACGTAACATTGACGAGATAATCATTAGGTTTGTTGAGGTAACCTCCACACGTTGTATGAGAGTTTTTATAGCACGGTCAGACCCGGCGTTAAACAACGGGCTTGTGGCAGCGACGTTGATGACGAAGCTTGCTTTCAACAAGCTTGTCAACGTGCAGCTGTCGACGGGCATCGACGTCCACCCTATAATTGGTGTGGGAACAATGCCTTTCCGAGGAGGCTTAAACCCTTTGAACGTCGAGAAATTCCTCGAAGAGTATGGTTTTGCTTCAACGGTCACCGTCCAGTCTGCTTTTAGATACGACTATCCTGAAAACCAGGCCGCCGAGGCTGTTAAAAAGCTCAACAAAAACCTTCCAACAGAGAAGATTGCTGTCCCTGACCTGGACACAGGTTTGGCGGAGAGGGTTATTCAAAAATTTTCAAGAGCTTACCGGCAGTTCGCGGAGGCGGCAGCCCCTACGATAGCGTATCTTTCAAGGCTGGTTCCCCTTCGTAGAACTCGAAAGCTGCATATTGGCGTTTTCTCCTACGGTCGTAGGCTGGGCAACGTGGAGCTCCCACGTGCAATCCCATATGCGTGCGTGTTGTACAGCTTGGGTCTTCCACCAGAATTCATCGGGTTGAGGACTTTGTATGACCTTACCGATGAAGAGTACCGTCTTCTGCAAAACAGCTACAGAAACATGCGTGAAGACTTGGCGAAAGTAGCTAGCCTAGTCTGCTTCGAAAACATAAACATGCTTCTAAGCAGGGATTCGAAGTCTGAGCTGCAGCAGCTTAGCAACGCTTTGCCTCTATACGTGGAGGACCTTGAAACCGCTGAAAACCTTTTAGATATTAAACTAGGGCCTAAAACCCTGTCGGATAGAAAATACAGCAACATACTTAGCAACTTTCTCATATCATACCTGCAGGATGACCAAAAATCAGCTGTTGAAGAGCTGTTGAAGGCTGCTGGGATGAGGAGATGTTTAGGATAGTTTTACCGAGAGGCTAACGCAACTCTTTCCAGCTCTATCTTCTTCTTTATGGCGAAGCTTTTACTGTCTTTCTCAGCTGCTAGGATTATTTCTTCGGCCAAACACTCATCTATTGTCCTACGAGACCGGAATGAGTTTTCCCTAGCCGCCTGCGCTATGTTTCTGAGAGCGAGGTCAGCTCGTCGCTGGGGGCTTATGTCCACAGCTTTAAAGTAAACTATGCCGCCGTAGCTTAGACGTGTAACATCCTCTAAAGGAGCCGCGTTCTCAACAGCCCTCACCAAAACCTCAACCGGGTTTCTCCCAGTCCTCAAGTGGATGATCCATAAAGCATTTTTAACGGCTGATAAGGCTTTCGACTTTTTGCCACCGTTTTTACCCGGTCTTAAAAGCATGTTCGCCAACCGTTCAACTATGTTAACCTGGGATTTGGCGAACCTTCTATGCTCATGCCTGCCGCTGGAATGAGGGACTATCACCGGTTTCAAGCTGATGTATCTCTTTAGACCTTCGTCTAAGACCTCTATGCCTTCAAGGCTCCATAGGTCGAAGAGCTTGATTTCTCCCGGCAACCTAGTTGGCTTTACGGCTGGCGTTATTAAAGTCTATCTTTACTGGACTGTGACATGCTCTATGTTGAAGTGACGTTTCGCCAGCATGCGTGCTAGGTTGATGTTTTTGCCATCCTTCCCTATGGCTACACCCTTGTCTCTTGGATTGACGGTGACTACAGCTATTGTTTTTCCGTCAGGCCTTTCTGTAAGCCTTACAGGGTCTATTACCTCCGCAGGGTATAGAAGGTTTTTGATGAAAACTGCTGCGTCAGCGGCGAACTCCACCACTTTTATCCTCTTCCTGAAAATCCTGACAAGCTCCTTGATCTTGGAGCCGTGGCCAGATAAGGCTTTCTTAAGGTCGCCTTGTCTCACAACGAAAGTGAGCAGGTCTCCGTCCTCTACACAGTCAACTACTACAGCACCCGTAACCGTCTCAAACATCTGAATGTATTTCATTTCTTTTTCGGTTAGTCTGATACCTTCACCCACTTTGCTCCACTCCCGTTTGCTCGACAATGTCGGAGCTGCCAGGGTCTAGTACGGCTATGAAAGAGGTTGGAAAAGGTTTTCGCAAAGCCAGGCCTAGCTCACTGGGCGTCAGGTCAGTGAGCAGGACGGGAATGTTAACAGCTTTAGCGTTGATTCTGATAACGTCCAACATCAGCCGTTCAGCCTTATTCGAGGCCACGACTATCACAGGTCTTTTCCTATGGATTTCTTTCAAGGTCTGGCGGTATCCTACGACATATTTTCCTGTCCTACTTACCACCTGAAGCGACTGTTTCACGTCCATTCTCAACACCTTGTTCATGGCTCATTAGAAGCGTTACCATGCCCGTGCCTACTGGAATCTCCCTCCCTATCAGTATACGCTCGACATTCCCCTTAAGACGGTCTGTCTCACCTCTGGCAGCGGCTTCAAGAAGTGTTTGGACGCTTATCTCATAAGCCGCCCTAGCCAAAACGCTGCTTTTCAGCTTCACAACACCGTGCCTACCTATCTGCCTAACGCTTCCGCTCACCGTCATCATGTCAGCGAGCAAAAGCAGATGTCTAATGTCCACGTCAAGGCCCTGATCCTCCATCACCTCTTTAGCCTCCTCGACTATGACGTTCCTTGCCGCCTCAATACCCAGCACCTCGGCTATCTCATATATATCGTTTGTCTTAACCCTCCTCCAGTCCACGCCCGGAACCTCCATTACCTCCCTCAAGTTCGACCCCTCAGTCCTTATAACATATCCTTCTTTTTCTTTGAAGACCGTTGCTTTCTTGATCCTTCTTATCCCCTTAACTTTTACCTGCGAAACTTTCTCTCTTATTTTTTGAATATCCGTAAACCCTTCCTCGCCAAGCTTTACCGATATTATATGTTTTTGAGCGTCGTATTCTGCGTCCAAAGTTTTAATTGCTTTCTCGATGTCTCTTTGGGACACGCCGTGCTCTTCTAACGCATTGCTGTCGAGCTGGAACTCCACTACACTCTTCTTGTAGTTGACCACCACGCCAGATATCAGGTCGCCTATCGTGGTATACTGTATCTGTTTGGCTAGACGACGAGCTTTAGCAAGGTTTGAAGCATACTCGGGCTCGAGAGGTATGTACATGATTGGTGTTGAGGGGGTGCGGCGGGCGTCAACTATCTCTATAAGCCTAGGCAAGCCTTTGAGTATGCTCTGTTCGCCGACGCCTGCGAAGTGGAAAGTCCTCAACGTCAGCTGTGTTCCAGGCTCGCCTATTGACTGAGCGGTAACCACACCTACCGCGTCTCCAGGCTCAGCCAAAGAGTTGAAATATCTTCTCACCGTTTCCTCAACGATACGGTCAACAGCTTCCTTTGAAGGCTTGGTTTTCAACAGTTCTTCACGTAGTTCTTCACGGATTTTCAAAGGAAGAGCTTTTCCTGCTTCCGCGATTTTTTCGACGATATAAGCTTCGTTTGCAGGAGTTTTAGACGGCAGCTGGCTGATGACCGAATTTATGATGTTAGAAACGGTGATTGCTTTGCCATGGTCTGACTTAGCCGGGTCAACTCCGTCCTCTCCATAGGCAAACTGGATTATGCGTCCTTCATCAGCTGTTCTTACAGTTCCGTCGTAGTCTATGTACAGTGATTCGAGGGCGTTGATGAGCCGGCGTTGCATGTACCCGCTTTGCTGTGTCCTCACAGCCGTGTCCACAAGCCCGTCTCTTCCACCCACAGCATGGAAGAAAAACTCGATCGGGTCTAGTCCGGAGACGAAGAAATTGTAGACAAACCCTCTAGCCCTAGGTGACAGGTCTCCTTGTTTGAAGAAAGTCATAACCCTGCCTCTGAAGCCGCGGTGCACCCTCTCCCTTCTCACTGACTGCTGGCCCACGACAGCAACCATCTGGTCTATGTTCAACATCGTCCCCCTAGCGCCGGTTTTAGCCATGATGACGGCGGAGCTTTCCTGGGATATCTTTGACCTTACAAGCCTTCCCGCGCTGTCTCTCGCCTCGCTGAGTATTTTCAAGACATCTGCTTCGAAAGCCTTCTCCTCGGTCATCCCCGGAGGAATCTCTTTCTCTCCACTCTCGTACTCGCTTTTCAGCTTCGTAAAAGCGTTGTCAGTCCGTTTGAATATCTGAAGGATGTCGGAGTAAATTTCAGGTGAGACGTATAGGTCGTCTATCGCGAAAGAGAATCCACGCATCTCGATGAATGTGTTGGCCAGCCTCACTACTCTGTCAAGGAACTGCCTAGCAGCTTCAGGACCATAATCCCTGGCCAGCCTGTGCAGTATGCTGTTAGCCTTCTCAACCCCAACCGAGTTCTTGTCTATAACGCCGGCTACGAGGACTCCGTTTTTCACAACAACCTCCTGGTTGTTGAAAGAAGATCTTGTGACATGGTTGAAGTCTTTGGGAAGTAGTAGGCTAAACACCTGCTTTCCAGTCCACATGGGAACTGGTTCCTTAATCTCGGGCTCTGGAACATCGCCTTTGTAATGTATTGAGGCTAGGAGGGCTGCGAGCTCTGACTTTGTTAGCTTTGTTTCATCACGTGTCAAGAGGTACAGCGATGTTAGAAAATCGCGGATGACACCTATAATGGGCGCCCCGTAGCGTGGAGATATGATGTTTTTCTCGACGACCAAGAGCTCACACGCCTCTGTCTGAGCCTCTTCACTCTGTGGAACATGAAGGTTCATCTCGTCCCCGTCAAAGTCTGCGTTGTAAGGTGTGCAGACAGCTGGGTTAAGCCTCAGGGTTTTGTAAGGCAGCACACGGACGTAATGAGCCATGATAGACATTCTATGGAGAGATGGTTGACGGTTGAAGAGCACTATGTCACCGTCTTGTAGATGTCTCTCGACAACGTATCCTGGCTCTAGGGCGGCGGCCAGCTCCTCCAAGTTTGTCACGAACTTAAGCCTTATTCTCTTGCCATCGGGCCGGATGATGTATTTTGCACCCGGGTACTTGTCAGACCCGTTCCGTACAAGTTGACGCATCTTTTCAATATTCCAGGGCGTTACTCTTTCTGCTACGGTTAGCTGCATGGCTATTTCTAGCGGGACGCCGACTTCGTTGACTTTTATGTTCGGGTCGGGTGATATGACTGTCCTTGCAGAGAAATCAACTCGTTTGCCGGATAGGTTTAAGCGGAAGCGTCCTTCCTTACCCTTTAAACGTTGGGCAAGTGTTTTCAGCACACGTCCTGACCTGTGTTTGGCAGGCGAAACACCCACAGCCTCGTTGTTGATGTATGTTGTTACATGGTATTGAAGCAGGTCTGACAGCTCCTCTATGACAGGCGATGGCGAGCCAGCCCTTATATTCTCTCTAAGCCTTTGAGCAACCCTAAGTATGTCCACCAGCTTATGCGTCAGGTCGTCCTCAGACCTGTATCCTGATTCAAGCGTTATCGATGGCCTGACGTATACCGGTGGCACAGGTAGAACGGTTAAGACCATCCATTCAGGCCGTGAGGTTTCGGGGTTGAGGTCGAGCAGTATTAGGTCTGAGTCGGGTATTCTTTCAAGCCTTGCCCTGACCGTGCTGGCGCTGAGCTTTGTTGTTCCTGCTTCAGAGATTTCGACGAATGTTGTGGGTTTTTCAAGCTCGAGCCTTAGCTGTTTCTCACCGCAATGCGGGCATGTCTGCTCGTTCATAGCTCTTTGCTTTATCCTGTATATCAGGTTTTTGTAGGGTAGGTTGGATTGCTTGAGCTTCTCAAGCTCTTGGTGAAACTTTTCAATCAATTCTTCGGATAATAGGATCCTGCCGCAAGACCTGCATGTCGACCTAAGAAGCTCGTAGATTGTTTTTGCGAAACCTACGTGTATCACTGGTACTGGGAGTTCTATCCTTCCAAAATGGCCGGGGCATCCGAGGTAGGTGTTTCCGCAGGTTTTGCACCTTTGTCCCGGCTCCAGAGTTCCCAGCCTTGGGTCCATAACGCTTGTAGGTATTGGAAGCCCGTCCTCGTCGTAGGTGTCTGGGCTTATTATCTCCGCCACGCTCATCTTTCTGATAAGGTCTGGAGACAGTATCCCGAACCTTATCCCAGCTATGGATGCTGTGTAGCTCATATCTCAGGCTCCTCCAAGATTATTCTGGGATGTATGCCCATGCTCATCATCTCGTTCAGCAGCAGGTAGAACGCGTAGGACAGTGAGACGGCTTTAACTCTTACTTCCTTGCCGTCAACCGGACAGATGAAACGTTCCTGTTTCAAGTCATAGTAGCACGGTAAGCCGCATTTCTCGCAGAAGTAAGCTGTGTATTTGTCGCTTTGCTCCAGAAGCCTATCCAACAAAAGATACGAAGCCCCATATGCTATAAGACAGTCTCTTTCCATTTCGCCGAACTTCAAACCGCCGCCTCTGGACCTTCCCTCTGTTGGCTGGCGGGTAAGCATCTGCACCTGGCCTCTAGACCTGGCATGTATTTTGTCTCTGACTAGATGGTGCAGCCTTTGGTAGTAGACAACACCTATGAAGACTTCGGCCTCTAAGGCACGTCCGGTAACTCCGCTGTAAAGGATTTCACGTCCGCTACTTTTGAACCCAAGCCTCTCCAGCTCTGCTCTCAACTCCTCTAACGATTTCCCTATGAAAGGTGTTCCGTCAACAAGCTCGGCTTTAACGCTGCCGACTTTTCCAGCTAAGCTTTCGATAAGCTGGCCTATAGTCATACGTGATGGGAAAGCGTGAGGGTCTATGAGAAGGTCTGGAACGATGCCGTCTTTTGTGTAAGGCATGTCTTCTTGTGGGAAGAGCATCCCTACAACTCCTTTCTGGCCATGCCTTGATGAAAACTTGTCCCCTATCTCAGCGAAGCACGTGGACCTGACTTTTGCTTTAACAAGCTTGTTTCCGTCGGCGTTTATCGTTATGAAAATGGATTCGACGGTCCCCGACTCCGAGGGCTGGACCGCTTCTGAAGAATCTCTCCACACCGTCTCCCTTGTCGGAACCCTCTGGTATTCCTCTAAGAATCTTGGCGGGCTCATCATCCCCACTATGACCATCCCGCCGGAGACGTCCGACTCTATCTGAGCGAAACCGTCTTTGTCGAGGACTCTATAGAACTGCTCGCCTCTGTATCCTCGGACTGATGGGTCTGGTATGCCGAATTTGTCTTTCTGGCCGCCTAAAGTTTGACGGGCTTCTACTTCATATGTTCTCCAGCTAAGCGAGAGGCCTAGGCCTCTCTCGACTGAAGACCTGTTTAGGACGACGGCGTCCTCCATGTTGTATCCTTGGCCGGTGAGTATTGCTACGACCATGTTTTGTCCTGAGGGTCTTGTGTTAAGCCCTATGAATTCGGCGGTTCTTGTCGTCACTATTGGTTTCTGGGGGTAGACTAGCAGATGGCTTCGGGAGTCTGTTCTCAGCGAGTAATTGGATGCGAACACTCCGAGCGCCTGTTTTCCCATGGCTCCTTCGTAAACGTTTCTCGGTGATTGGTTGTGTTGTGCGTAGGGTATTATAGAGGCTGCGACGCCAAGCATTGCGTATGGGCTGATCTCAAGATGGGTGTGTTCGTTGGTTAGTTTTTCGGGGGAAAGCGCCACGTAAGCGTTTTCCTCCTCCTCAGCGTCGAGATACTCGATTATTCCAAGGCTTACCAGGTCTCTGAACCGTGACGTCTTTCTTTTTATGAGTTCGACGTGCTGTTTCTGGAGTGTGGGCTGGCCGTTCTGGACGGTTATCAAAGGTCTTCTAATCCTTCCTTCGTCGGTGTTTATGACGACTTCCTGGACGTGCGGGTAGCTGTACAGGGCTACGTTCACGTTTTGGCTTATTGCACCCTCTCTCCTCAACCTACGTATCTCGTTGACAAGCATGGTTGCGTTGTTATGGTATCCTTCCAGAACGCCGTCCACGAAGACCTTGACTGGCGGCGGGGCTTTCTTTCTCGCTATTATCTCGTTCAACGGTATTACGTTAAGCTGGAATAGCTTGTCCATCAGGTCTTTCTTGTTGGCTTGGAAGGAGAGCTCTGCTGAGAGGGCGAGGTTTTTGACCAGTCCTGCGTTGCTGCCTTCAGGGGTTTCGCATGGGCAGAGCCTCCCCCAGTGTGTTCCATGAAGGTCTCTTGCTTCGAAGTGCGGCTGTCCTCGGCTGAGGGGTGACTGAACCCTTCTCAGATGGCTTAATGTGGCCATGTAGTTTGTCCTGTTTAACAGCTGTGTGACGCCGACCCTTCCGCCTGGCCAGTTGCCCGTGGCCAAGGCGTGTCTAACGTATTCCGAAACTATTCCGGGTCTGACGTAAGTGTTTATCTGAATGGGCTGTCGTGTTGGGATTATTCTCTCGAGCTGGTATCGGAGGTCGCGGAGGAGTTTTAACAGCGCCATTCTATAAAGCTCCGTCAGCAGCGCTGACTCAAGCTTGAGCCGTTTGTTGGCGTAGTGGTCGCGGTCGTCTGGCTCTCTCAAGCCCAGGCTTGTCTCCAAAACTCTTCCAATCATCCCGCAGAGGTGGACTGCCTTCTTGATTCTCGCAGCCTTGTTTGTCCCCAGGTGCAGCAGGAACAGAGTGTCTATTGTCTGCTCGGCTTTCTCCAGCCTGTATTCTTCAGCGTATCCGAAGGCGATTCTGCTGCCTATGTAGTCTAGGGCTTGTTCGACGGTTTCTATTCCCTCGGCTTCTTGGAAGCTGGGTTCGAGCAGTTCCTGCACTTCCTTGAGCGGCGATATCATGTTGGCTATTTCCTGGTCTTTGGTTAGGCCCAGTGCTCTCAACATTATGATTGCGGGGACGCCTTTGTATATTCTTGAGAAGAATACTTTGACGGGCCCGTCTTTTCTGTAGCTTACCTCGACTCTCACCTGTCGGCCGTGGGCTGAGGAGAGAACAACCGCAGAGTACTGCGGCCTCCCGTCTCCCTCTTTCTTCGTGACTATAATGCGGTTGGGTGCGAGGTCTTCTATGGCTACGATGACTCTCTCAGAGCCGTTGATTATGAAGTATCCGCCGGGGTCCTGTGGGTCTTCGCCTATGGCTAGCAGCTCGTCGGACGTCATTTTAGAGAGCGGGCATATGTCGGACTTTACTAAGACGGGGATTGTTCCTATCCAGACGCTTTCTGGCGGGGCGAGGGGTTTGCCGTCAAGGTATAGGCTCATTTTTACGTAGATGGGTGCTTCGTATGTCAGGTTTCTGAGCCTTGCCTCCGATGGATACAGGTCTTGCGGGGTCGGTGCCGCCACTTCTCTTTTGCTCGGCCTGCCTATCTCCACTTGGCCGAACTTGACTGTGACGATTCCGTGACGTGTTTTTATCTCATGTTCTCCCAGCGAGTAGATCAGTTCTTGAAGACCCTCTTTGACGAAGTAGTTGTATGACTTGAGATGGTGTTGGACCAGTCCTTCGTCTTCTAAATGTGATTTGAAGACTTCCCATAAATCGTCTTTGGTGAGCTGTGAGGACACCTATCCTTCACCCCAAACAACTCTGTAGTAAACGGCTTCGCCTGCGGTTTCTGAGCGGCGTGTTATCTTGATTATGTCTCCTACTTTTGCCTTCAGCCTTTTGACCATCGGGTCGGACGGCAGAATGTAGGGGAGTTTGTCGGCTGTGACGCCGAGTGTTTTTAAAAGCTCTTCGGCCTCGGCTGGTGAGAGAACCTCGTGCTTAGGTACGAGAACGTGTTCGGCGATATCTTTCACAGAAGGCTGCTGTTTTTCCCTAGCCATGGTCCACACCCAAAAACATCCAAGCTGCTATCATAACGTTTGCTGGCTATTAATAAGGCTTGAGCCGGGCAAACTTTAAGAAAAGCTTGCAGCCGTGTTTGGGATGGGCCCATAGCTCAGCCAGGACGCTGTTCTTAGTCCAAGAGAACCAGAATTCAAGCATCCTGTTGCTGAAAGGCTTGCAGGCAACTCAGACCCATGCCATCAGCCCTTTAACCATGACAGCAGTCTCATCCAGCAGGAACAGGGACACCCTACACTTAGCCCTGAACACCCTCCTGAACCCTGGGAGCCTCTGAACCCAGCTCCAGACAGCCACATGACTCCTATCGACGAAAGGCTTAAGAGCCCTCGAAGCGCATCTAAAGCTCAGGCCTAGGGCTACGAGGTAAAGACCGTAGAGGACCGCAGGTAAAGCCGTCCTCCGCCTAACAAACATGACAAAACAACCACATCCCTAGGCCAAAAGCCTTAAGTTAACAGAGCCCACCGATTGTGCCAAAATACTTTTTAACGATGTTTGGGGGGTTATTTTTGGATTGGCTGCCGACCTTAAGCGGGAGCTGTTGAGGCTTCTGGAGGAGGATGAGGAGTTCAGGTATGCTGTGGCGGGGAGGATAGGGATTCTGGAGATACTGAAGCGTCTCGACAGGCTGGAGGAGGGGCAGAACAAACTATGGGAGAGCCAGAACAAGCTGTGGGAGGAGGTTAGAAGCCTTAGAGAGGGGCAGAACAGGCTGGAGGAGTCTATGGCCAGGCTTCATGATGCTGTGGCGTTGCTGGCCCGTACGCAGGGAGAGCTGGCGAAACAGGTTGGGGGCCTCTCCGAGACTATAGGCTTTGGGCTTGAAGACATAGCTAGGGTTGTTGTGCCTGGATGGCTTCAGAGACATGAGGGTATAGTTATGGCTGAAGAGTTCACCCGCAAATGGATAACAGTGGACGGAGAAGAGATTGAGGTAAACCTCTACGGTGAAGGGGAGAAGGATGGAAGAAAGCTGGTCATCATCGGAGAAGCAAAATCACGAATATACAAACGTGAGGTTGAAGCATTCGACGCATGCGCTGAGAAGATAGCCGCAAACATAAGCCAGCAAACCTACAAATTCATGTTCGGCTACCTCATACATCCAACAGCAGAAGAAGAAGCGCGAAAAAGAAAAATCAAGCTGATAGCATCATACATGCGGTAAAGAAAGATCACAGCCGCTACAAACACCAGACCAAAATTGAGATACTGTTATCGTCTTCATTCCCAGTCTTCCATCATTGAGCTTTTTTCTGTATCGCCCCAAGCCCATACCTTCCGCCAATCTGTTCCCGTCATCCTCTGTGTGAAGTTTTTGACAAGCCTGATAACCAGCATCCCCTGGGGTCTTATACGTCCTCGGCCGG
>JAWBRA010000006.1:0-72243 GCA_038844785.1 Candidatus Caldarchaeum sp. | reverse complement strand
CCCTCTCAGAATACGCCTGAGCACCACGTGCATACTTGAGAGAATTATCTACAAGCCTGTCAAACACCATCCTCCCATCCTGTAGAAGAGCGTCTCTGAAAGCAGACCATCTGCCAAGCTCCTCCCCAAGCCTACGACGATAATCCCTCATCATAGAGAATACCGTTGACTGGATGAATATAAGATGGGAGAGTAGGGTGAAAGTGGAGGCGATGCTAAAAGTTTCCAGCCACGACCCTATGAACCACGACAAACAACATCATAAAAGACTATATAAAAGCACGTCTGTCAATTGTTTGACGAACATCCGCTTATAACCATGTTTCCAGAACTCATGGCTTCGATGAGGTGCTGGCTATTTCTAATCATACTGCTTCTTCTGCCTGCGGTTTACGGGCTTGAGCCTCCTCCTTCAGGAACGCCTTTCGGCAAATTCTACGTCAGGGTTCTGGACTGCTCTAACCAGCAGCCCATAGTAGGAGCCTCAGTCAACCTAGATAACCCGGGTCACAGAGCATCTTCAGTTACGAACATGACGGGCTACGCTGAGATAGAGGGTTACGCATGGTTCTACACCTATTATATTACTGCAAGCGGCTACAGGTTTACCTATGGTGAGAGAAGGTTCTCGATAGGGGAGGTTTTCACAACATGCTTGTTCAGGGAGACTGGTGGGTTTTGGAGGGTTGTTTCAGACCTTCTAGGCTGGCAGGGAGACATACATGCGGGAGGAGCTGGATGGGGACTGGTGAGGCTGAAGAACTTCGAGCAGGGCGTCTTCAACATAACAAGCATAGAGCTTATGGTTTCGGGATATGACAGGCCTGTAGGGTTATGGGCTTCTGACAGAGGAAGGGTTCTACCCAAGCTACTCGACACATACTTCAACATAACGGTCAAACCTCCTAAAGACTCTCCAGTCGGAAGGCTTAAGGCCGAGCTTAGAGTCAAAGCAGCCTTCATAGGTGATGACGGGAGAAAGATAGGGCCTCTAACCCCCTCACAGACCTAGATTACGTCATGATAAGGGAGTTTAGAAGCTTCAGCATAACAGTCCTAGACTACGAGGGTTTCAACCATGTCTCAAACTTCTCCGTAAGCCTTGTCAGCAGTCTTTAAACACACCCGATGAAGGAGACTATATAGGTGTTGTTAGGGGGGAGAGGTTTAGGGGAAGGTATAACGTGACAGCAGGATGGAGATTGAGAATCCCGAACATGTATAGGCCGTTGTTTCATTTTGAGGCTCATGACGGGAGAGAGGTTAGAATAGCTGTTTGGGTTGAAGACGGAATACCATGCTTCAGCTATAAGGAAGATGAGGAGTCTCTGTTTATTCCATCAGGCCGTCAGCCAAACTACGATAAGGGGGAATCATATTGCAGTAAGTGCTGTAAAACTTTTATTAACAGGGATAAATGTCCATACTGCAACAGAGTATTAAGGAAAAAATCAAGAAGAAAGAAAAATACAAACTCCCTAAGCCTGAAAAAAGTCAAGCTCTAGCAATCATCTTACGAGGACAGACATAGCTACGTCATAGGGTGTCAGTATTTTCCCAAGCTCTCTGTAGACAGCTGCCTTGGCCTCGCTCTTCATAATCTTCAAGGCAACGCTATACATGTCTTCATCCGAAGCAACTGTAGCAGGTTTTTTCAAAAAATTTTCCATGGCAGAAACCGGAGCGTTAAGCGCCTTCGCAGGGCTGTCTCTTAAAACATCCAAAACAGGCTGGGTGAAAAGATATGTCAAAAAATCTTTGTCGGCTAGTATCCTGTTGCCAGCGATAAGCTTTCTGACACCGTCCCCGAGCATCTTTTCCATCGCCCTCTGTATAGGTACATCGAGCTTAACCCTACAATCGAGACCAGTATCTTCCATGACGTCCGTCACTGTCAGGCGGGAGAGTGTTGTTCTAAGCTTTTCAGACAACAGAAAATTTAAGACGTCCAAAGATGATAAAACGTTGACCAGCCTCCTCTCGCTCATCACCAACGAGTAACCCCATCTATCTAAACGCCAAGATTCCAGCACTTGCTCCAGGCTGGAGGAAAGAGTTGTTTTTACAGCATGATGCGTCAGGTCTTGGGCTTTCGTCTGATACAGCTTTGTCCAAGCCTTTGCAGGCTCTTCAACAAAGACTTTCAAGATGTTATATCCTGTGATCAGGCCGTAGGGTTTCTCGTCGGCGGCCACAACAACATAATCTAAATCAGAGACCGCGATAAAGACTGCTGCGGCTACTACTGATGTTCCGGGTCCGACGGTTGTTGGCGAAGGTTTTTCCGCATAGTCGAGGATGTCGCGTACTGTTTGCTGTGACAGAGCTGTCAGCGGCTCTGCATAGCTCACAGGCCTTCCTTTGTTTATCGGCCAGCTCACCGTTGTTTTTATTGTACACAATAGTTATTAAATATATCGTTGGTTTAACCTAAAAACGTTTGCCAACTAACCAGCCCAAAACCAGTTTGCCAAGACATGCATCCGGCGGGGACAGCATCCGTCTATAATGCCAAGCTTGTTCAACGCCGTTAACATAGAAAAAAGCCTCAACGTATTTGAGATAGGCGACGCAACAATCCTAAGGGCTGAAGGTGTGCCCTTGGCAATCCACCGAATCCACCGTGTTTCTCTTGTTTCTACTGCTCATTCAACCACATTTTGCCTTGGGGCTTGACGATGACGGCTGGGAGTTGGCCAGCCAGCGACGTCCCTGGGCTTTGGGGATAACGGTGCCGGACAAAAGCCCCTTAGAAAATGGAGAGGGGCTTGACTGGTCTCTAGTCAAAAACCTCACGGTTGTTGTCACAATCCCCAAAATAAACCACACCGACGACACAATCTACGTTATCGTAAGTGTCATGACTGCTTCAAGGACTGTTCTCCAGGTTGCGGCTGGGCTTGAACCCGGGGAGACGGCTTGGTCAACATACGCAATGTATGTGACAGATGTCTACGGACCGAATAAAACCTATCACCTAGTGCTTTACAAGTCAGCTCCATACTTCGCTCCCGGAGACAAGATATCTGTATCTATCTATTCGTCTATAAATGGGCAGCAGCCTGTTTGGCTCGGTGATGTATGCAACTTGATGACAAAAAAGAGAACTACTTTCCCCATAGTTGCAGACGGGAGAATGAACTTCATGGCTGGGGAGCAGGAGGTCATTGCGTTAGAATCATATACATCCAGGGAAGAGGTTTTCGCCAACATGGGCGGCATGATTTTACACGGTATAATCGTCGACGGCAGACGTGTTGCTGGGGGATGGTATGTTGACGACGGCATGGTCTTCTACCGGCAGTCCCTTTTCGTTGTTGGAGGAGGCGCGCCAGTTCCTGGCTTCATCTCAATCAGTTTTAACGAAAACTCTGAAATGGTCTGGTCTTATTCTCCAGTTTCATGGGAGGCGTCAGGCGGTGAAGCCGTCTACCTAGTCCTGCTCATAGCTGTTTTAGTTTTGTTGGTTACGGTGACAGCAGCTCTAAAAATCAGCTAACATGGTTTTCAGGATGTTTTATGTTTCTCAACGTATGGTGCTGCAAGCGAGGCTACGGCTCCTACAACGGTCACCAGGCACAACGTCCTGAGAGGGTTGACAAACGGCTCCATTATGAGACGGACAGTTTCAGCAGGTGAATGGGCGATTACAGCCGCATAGCCTCCGAGGGCTCCTGCAACAGCCAGCCCAAACGTAGTACCTGTTAACCCAACGTACATTGCGAGAAAGCCCACGAGAGCGAGACCACGGTTTACCACCCTGCCCTCAAAACGTTCAGCGACGAAGTAAAGATATGAAAGACCTAGAAAACCTCCGAACCCAACTATGATGTACAAAAGATAGCTTAGGATGAACCATGTTCCCGGACCTCCTGCAACGACTATCCTGAGCAGCATGGGGAAGGGGTCGACGGGGATGACGTATAGAAGCGTCCAGACGGCGGAGACGACGGCGTTAGCCACGGCGCCTTTCCTGTATCGCGAAGACCATACAAGCTGAGCCTCCTGCCTCAACACCCTTGAATCCTCAACCTACCAAGCGCATATCCTGTTTTTAAACGCTCGCAGTCCAAGCCTCGCCGTCAAGTAATACCCGTGAGAAAAAGTAAATAATAGTAGAAAGGCTGTTTCTAAAAGCATGAAGCCGTACAGCGTCGCCATACTGGGAGCAACGGGGATGGTTGGACAGCATTACATAAGAATGCTCCAGAACCATCCATGGTTTAGGATTAGATGTTTGACGGGTAAGGAGTCGGTTGGCCGTAAGTATGTGGAGGCGGTGAGAGGTGAGGCGCCCATGCCGCCTAAAGAGATAGCTGAGATGGAGGTTTTGCCCACAGACCCTAAAAGAGTTGACGCAGACTTTGTCTTCTCATGCCTTCCGACCGAGGCTGCGAGAGAGGCTGAGCCGAAGTTTGCGGAAGCAGGCTTCCCGGTTTACAGCGATGCAGCCGCCTTCAGGATGGAGAAGGATGTACCTCTCATAGTTCCCGAAATAAACCCCGACCACCTCAACCTCATTAAAACACAGAGGAAGAACCGTGGATGGGATGGTTACATCGTAACCACACCAAACTGCACAACAGTAGGATTGGTCTTGCCCCTCCATCCGATTCAAAAGTCGCTGGGCATAAAGCGTGTGATAGTTACCACTATGCAGGCTGTTTCAGGAGCAGGATATCCCGGCGTCGCCTCCCTCTCCATACTTGGAAACATAATACCATACATCTCGGGCGAGGAGGGTAAGGTTGAAACCGAGGCCGTCAAGATACTGGGCCGTTTCGTAGACGACAGAGTGGTCTCAGACGACATGCAGGTGTTTGCCACATGCACACGTGTTCCAACCCTGGACGGGCATATGGAGTCGGTATTTGCGGAAACAGAGAAAAACGCCGACCTCGAAACGGTGTCACATCTTCTTGAAGAATACGTTTCGCTTCCGCAGGAGCTTAACCTTCCCACGGCACCCCGCCGGCCCATAATAGTTCACAGGGAGAACGACAGGCCTCAGACACGGATAGACGTTGACGCCGGCTCCATTCCGGGGATGAGCGTGTCGGTTGGCAGGCTGAGAGTATACAACAACACGGTCAGGTTCATATCGCTGAGCCACAACCTCATCAGAGGAGCCGCCGGCGGAACCATATTGACGGCTGAGCTCGCCCATCACTTCGGCTTTCTGGAGGGCTGAGACGCATGGTTTTCGGCAAACAGGTTAGGCTGAGCAGGCTTCTCGAAAACGGGAGAATGCTCTGCGTACCGCTCGACCACGGGACATCAATAGGGCCCGTCCAAGGGCTTGAGCAGATAGAAAACCTTGTCTATCTTTTGGAAAACGCGGGAGTTACAGCCGTCCTAGCCCACAAAGGTGTTTTCAGGGGTTTGAAGAGACCGCTTAAAACAGGGTCGATCATGCACATGTCCGCCAGCACCCAGCTGAGCAGCAGGTACAACAGGAAGGTTCTTGTCTCCTCTGTCGAGGAGGCTGTCCGGCTGGGCGTTGACGCCGTCTCCGTCCACATAAACATAGGCGGCGCTGACGATGACCTGATGCTCGAGCAGCTGGGCGAAACAGCTGACGCATGCGACGAATGGCAGATGCCCCTCATAGCGATGATGTATCCCCGGGGTGAGAACATTAAGGATGCAAGCGACCCATTCATCATAAGCCATGTAGCGCGTGTTGGAGCGGAGCTTGGAGCCGACATAGTCAAGACACCTATGCCGTCCGCCAACATCAGGGATGTTGAACGGGTTGTGAAAACATGCCCCGTCCCCGTCGTAGCCGCAGGAGGGCCGAAGATGGAGAGAGACGAAGACGTTCTGAGGCTTGCATACGCCTCGGTGGCTGGAGGATGTTTGGGCATAACGTTTGGGAGAAACGTTTTCCAGCACAGTTCTCCAGCACAGATGGTGAAGGCTCTGAGACGTGTGGTCATCGAGGGCCGCACGGTTGAAGAGGCGCTGGCGGTTTTAACGGTATGAAGAAGGTTGTCGTAGATATTTCAGAGAACCAGCAGCTTTTCCGCAAAGCTTTGCAGCTGGGTTTCAGCTCTTTCATAGCCGAAACACCGCCCGAGCATTCAGCAGAGTTCGACATCTATGTTCCAACCGGGAACGGCTTCAACAGGCTTGGAAAAAAGCCAGCCGAAATTCCCCGCATCACCGTCAAAACACCCCAGGACCTTGAGAAAGTTGTCCAACGCGCTCGGCAGGGCTGCGACGAGGTTGTCATCGCCACCAGCGACTGGAAGATAATCCCTGTGGAGAACCTGATAGCCATGATGTCGGGGACGGGCTGCAGTGTTTTGGCTGAGGTCATCGGCGTGACTGAGGCGGAGCTCTTTATCAACATACTTGAGAAGGGTGTTGACGGGGTTGTTGTCAAGCCTAGGGACGAGCAGGAGCTTAAAATGCTGTATGAGCTGGTGAAAAAGCCTGAGAGCATCCCGTTGGTTGAAGCGGTTGTTGAAGAGGTGCGCGATGTGGGCGTTGGAGACAGGGCCTGCGTCGACACCGTCAGCATGCTTGATATGGGCGAGGGGATGCTGGTGGGCAGCAGGGCCTACATGTTCTTCATGATACACAACGAGTCGGTAGGGTCAAGCTTCACGTCGCCGAGGCCTTTCAGAGTCAACGCCGGAGCAGTCCACAGCTACGTTCTGATGCCCGACGGCTCGACCCGCTATCTTTCGGAGCTTGAAGCAGGGGACAGAGTCCTCATAGTCTCAGCCAGCGGAAGAACAAGAATAACTTCGGTTGGAAGGGTGAAGATAGAGAGAAGGCCGTTAAAGCTTGTGAAAGCTTCGGCGGAAGGGTTAACAGGAGCCGTCACCGTACAGAACGCTGAGACGATAAGGTTTGTGACAGCAAGCGGCCAGCTCATACCCGTCACAGAGCTTAAGAAAGGCGACAAAATCCTCTGCCACATCTCCCAAGCTAAAGGCCGGCATTTCGGAATGGCAGTGGAAGAAACAGTCGTGGAGAAATGAGAAAAACACTGGTCTGCGTCTCGGTTTACGGAAGGGATGAGGAGGAGTTGGGAAGACGTGTTTCAGCTGCTTTACAGCAGGGAGCAGACCTGGCCGAAGCAAGGCTCGACCTCACAAACATAACCAACTGGAACAAGGTTTACACCGTTCTCAAGCCGTATGCCGACAGGCTGATACTGACGCTCAGGCCCGTCGGCGAAGGCGGGAAGTCAACATTGTCCGACGGGGAGAGAATCGAGCTTCTCGAGAAGCTCGCGAGAATGGGCGCAGCATACGTTGACGTAGAGCTTAAAGCGGTCGGCGAAAAAGTGGAGGAACGTTTAAGGAAGCTGGGCTGCAAGCTTATCGTCTCATGGCACAGTTTCGAGACAACCCCCGAGACATCCCTCCTCGTCAACATGGCTGAACAAGCCCTGAAACACGGCGACATCGCCAAAATAGTCACGTTCTCCACAAGCGTTGAACACAACTTTCGGATAATCAGCCTTTACACATACCTGCCGCGCGATAAGCTCGTCGCCTTCTGCATGGGTGAAAAAGGCATGATAACACGGCTTCTTTCGATGGCCGCGTGCGCTCCGATAGCCTACGCTTCGTTGGATGATGCCGAGACGGCTCCAGGCCAGCTTCCGCTGAGCAAAATGCTTGAAACACGCAAGAGAATCCTCGAAGGCCATTAGAGAACGAGTTCGGAGAGCGCAGCAGACCCCGAACAGCTAAACCTGCTCAACGGCCGAGGTTGATGTCTGCGCAGGTGAGAAGCGGGTTTGACCGTTCGGCAGCGGCTTGCTACTTTGCGAGAATCTTCGCCTCCCGAACTCTTGCCTCCCTAATCACCCGGTCTATGATGTCGTAGGCCTCTATTATCCTCGGGTCAGTAATTCTGTAGTAGACGGAGCGGCCTGAACGCTCCCCCTTCACCGCGTTTACGTTCCGTAGAATTGCGAGATGCTGTGAAATGATGGTTTGCCTCACACCCAGTTTTTCCTGAAGCTCTTTGACGCTCATCCTGCCATGCCTCAGAAGGTCTAGGATGCGCAGTCTCGTGGGGTGGCAGAAAGCCTTACAGAAGTCGGCGTGAAGCTGGAAAACCCTCGTCCTCCCCTCTTTGAACATCTCAATCAATCTTATCTTCATGATATCACAATATATAGTTTGTAACAAATCACTGATAGCAGCTCATCCGCCCAGAAAACCTACGGGCATTCCCCTATAATGCAGCGTCTATACGGTCAACCAGCCTCGATAGAACCTCGTCCGCCTCGGCGCTTAGCTCAAGCTCATGATAAACCTTGATCTCCACAACGCATCCGATGTAAGATTCGTAGGCGTAAATCCACAACTGCATCGGGCTCCGCTGCCTGAACGATGCCACAAAATCTAACGTGTATCTGTTTCCATCGTTTTCAACCGAGTATTCGTAGTCCATGTTTAGGCTTTTGAGTATGTTGTGGAGGGTTTCCGCCAGCCTGAGAACTGTGATTCCTTCTATGCTTTTGACGGTGCCGACATGGGGTTTGTGGAAAAACTTTTTCGCCGCCTTCCTATGCAGGCTCATCATGTCTCTTTGCTCTCACCCCTTGAGAGCAACCCGCTGTAGATCACCCATGAAGGCCTCCAGAGCGCGTGAATGAACTTGGTCCAAGGAGCTGTGGGTATGAGAGCGGCGACGAAAAACAGGTGTGCGATATAGGTGATTACGGTTCCAAACGCGTTGCCAGTGTCGGCGAACCACTGAACCATAAATCCTGTTGCGCCGGTGCCATACATCACAGCTAGAAAAGACCAGTCGGAGAACATGCTGTTAGCCCTGACACTGCCGTCAACCAGCCTCCTCGTTATCGAAAGAGTTAAGCCTGTCATGAAAACGATGCCGGAGATGTTGCCGAGGATTCTGACTGGATGTAGGATGGGGAGCGGGTTGGCGCCAGGGTTTACGATGGCGTCGATGGAAGTTGTTATGAACAGACCTATGAAGCCCCACATGGTAAGCAGATGGCTCAACCACTGCTTGAAGTCCTCGCACTTCCCCATCTTCCCCAACACCAACACCTCGTAAACCCCTATCCTCAGCATCTCCTTCAGAGCTGCCGTGTCGAAGGCTGCGGGTTTTCCGCCGTTAGCAGGCATGTTTTTCACCGGCCTCAGCATGGAAAGTATCTCCTGCAGAAGGATGGCCACGCTTTTCCGCCTGATTTTTATCAGAACCGCGATGATGATGAGGGCGAGTGATGACAGCCCGGCGGCGTCAACTATGTCCTTGCTCAGGACGGTGTTTCGGTCTATCTGCACGCCGTGGCCTGCGTTGAGGATGATGAGGCTGAGCCAGAGGACGATGAGCGTTAAAGCTGTAATGGTTGTGGCAGTCCATGCGACTGCGTCTCCCATTCCGCTACGTTTCATAATGCATGCCTCCTCAACACTGTTCCAATCGCCTCCATCACACCGCTGGGGTCAACACCCTTGGGACATGCCTCGCTACATCTTCCGCAGCTTGAGCAGAAATAGACGTATTTTCCGAACTTCTGCAGCTCAAGCCTGTATCCCAGTCGGGTTATGTGTATGAGGTATCGTGGGTTGAAGAGCGGGTTTTCCTCAGCGACGGGGCATGCTGCTGTGCAGTTACCGCACTGCCAGCATTTGTGAATGTTCTTGCCGCGGGGATGTTGTTTAACCTCTTCGTAGAGCGTGTGGTCAAAGTCTTCGATCGTTCTGGGTAGGATGAGAACTCCCCAGCGGCCTGACATGTCAACGCCGCCCAGCTCAAGCTTCTCAGGCTCGATTATACGCTGGTCGTCAACGTAGCTCCGTTCGACGATGAACTCTCCCTTCTTCTTGGACGGCATCAGCCTCCACCGCTTTTAGCCAGCACCGGTGACAGCCTGTTGAGCAGCTTGACAGCCTGCATGGCGGCGGCCGAGCCTTCCGCTATCGCTTCCTCGACAGACATAGGGGCCACGCAGGCGCCGGCTAGGAAAATACCTTCGCGTCCCGAGTCATAGTGTATGTTGGGGTGTTTGGGCTTCAGGAAGCCGAACTCGTTGACCCGGAGGTTTAACGCTTTGGCGATTTGTTTCGTCCCCTCGCCCGGCTCCATGCCCACCGCCAGCACAACCATGTCAAACAGAACCTCGAAAGGCCCTCTGACGAGCGTGTCCTCGCCCTTGACCAGAAGCTTGCCGTCCAAGTAGTATATCTCTCCAACACGTCCCCTGACGTAGTTGATTCCATACTCCTCCATGCTCGTCCAGTAAAGCTTCTCCCAGAGCCCGAAGGTTCTTATGTCCATATAAATCACGTATATTTCAGCGTCTTTCAGGAGTTCCTTGACTTCGATGGCTTGCTTTATGCTTACGCCGCAGCAGACCGTGCAGCACCATGGGTTCGTCGCCCTGTCCCTCGAGCCCACGCAGAAAATGAACGCTATCCGCTTGGGAGGTGTGCCGTCGTGTTTGACGATTCTCCCCTCCTTAATCATGCCTTCAAGCTCATGAATACCTATGACGTTGGGGTTTCTTCCATAACCATACCGTGGGTCAAAGCGGGCGTCGAAGTGTTCAAACCCTGTTGCCACTATTATGGCTGAGGCTTTTATCTTCTCTGAAGAGCCGTTGCTCAAATTCTTGACAGTTACCGCGAAGTCGCCTGCGCCGCCTTCGCATCTCTCAACCACCGAGTTCTTATACACCTTCACACGGCCGTTCTTCTCAGCATACTCTATCAACGGCATCATCACCTCTTCAGTCGGCCTCAGCTCAGGCGCGAGCGTCTTATACTTCCATCTCACAGGCGCTCCTCCAAGCTCCCCCCTTTTCTCCACCAAAACAACGCTGTAACCCAGGTCAGCCAAGTCAGCTGCAGCCCTCAGGCCAGCTGGTCCGCCGCCGATGACCAAAACAGGAGGTAAACCGTTCATGGCCCGTCGAACCCTTGTTTTACTTCAACTTGGCTTTCTTGGCGTAAGCCTGCGTGCAGGAGATTTTATGAACGAGGGCCTGCGAGCACCTTTCTTTATCTCGTCGATGTAGCGTTTGTAGTCGTCCATGTATTTCTCCCATTCAATCCCCATTTTAGCCATGAGGTTTTTGCTCTCCGCGATGTGCCAGTGCAGCTGGCAGACGATGAACGGGTGGGCGCCCATGGCTAGGGCGGCGAACTGCGAATCAGACATCACGGGGATGGTTTCCTTATAGCCGTGGACGAGCGGGACGACCTGGCTTTTGTCAAGCGTTGTCACGCATCCAGTGTCATGGGTTAGAAGAACGTCTGCCCTGGTGTCGCGCACTATGGGCTGAATCTTTCGGAAGTAGGCGAACGACCTGCTCATCTCCCTCTCCGTCAGTATGTGTCTGAAGCCGAAGCCACAGCAGTCATACCAGTTGCGGTAGTCGGCAACCTTCGCACCGAGTGCAAGGGCTACGCTGGTTGTCGGAGCAGGCCTTACACCGTCTAGAATGTCGTCTTGATACGTGTAGTCTTCCGGCATCAGCTTGTATGTGTGGCATGCAGCGTGAACCGCGACAGTAACGTTGGAAACATCATATTTCCTCTTCTCAGCGACTCTGTTTCTCATCACATGAAGCCATTCGCTGTAGTGGACAAGCTCCTCGGGAACAACTATGTCTCTGTCGATCTTCTTCAGGATGGCTTTAACACGTTCCCTCAGCTCCCTGTTCATTATGACAAGGAAGCGAACCTCCTTGTAGTCGCCGTAGCTTGTGCCGCAGTGTATGAGCGGGTAGGCGTTCTTCTCCCAAGCGACGTGCATGTTTCTCAGGAAAACCGCTGTGAGGGCTACGGGGTTAGAGGTACCCGAGCCGTAGTAATTCCATGCGGTGCATGAGGTTTGGTTTGTGTCGTCGACAAAGGGTACGTCAAGCTCCTTCATAATCCAGTAGAGCGATGTGACGTATCCGGGGATGTGGCCGCACTGTCCGCAGGATTTGTGCTGCCACAGCTCCACAGTCGGTATCTTCTTCTGCCGTCCGCTCAGAGTCCGGACTGTTACAGGCTGGAATTCGTCGGCGACGTGGAAAACGTCTATCTCGCCCTGTTTCTCCAGCTCCCTCATCTTCTCCAGCATCTTGAGATATTCTTCAACCGTTCCGTATGACAGATGTGCTTTTGCGGCGAATAGATGTCTCTCGAAAAGCTTCGCCTCCTCCCGCTTCAGCTCGACGCTTTCACCGCTGCCTACGACTATTTCCTCAGTCATGCACCAACACCATATTCTCTCTCGGCTTCCTCAACAAACTCGCCCACGTCCTTCAACGTGTTTTTGACTGTGTCTATCACCCCGGCCTCTCTCTCGATTATCAACAGCTCCCTGATGGTTTCAGGGTCAACCTTCCATCCCTTGTCCAATACGCCGGCTAGGCTTTCGACGGGTACGCCGGCTCTCTCAGCCCTAAGGTTTTTAGCGAGCTCGGCTTTGTGCGGACCCCAATCCCTGAAAGGAGCTATCGAGCTGTGCATGTCGGGGGTTATCTGCGTCCCCGTGGTCATCAGCTTGTAGAGAACACGGCTGTAGGGTTCGAGAGTCTTCTTCGCCGACTGAAGACCATGCTTGACAGCCAACTCTTTCAGCATAGCTATCAACCCGCCTGGGTTGTTCTGCGCCGGACAGACATCCCAGCATGAATAGCATTGAAAGCACGCCCAGATGTATTGGTCAATCATCTGGTAAAGTAGCAGCGGCTCGCTCCTCCCATGCATCACTTTCTGCACAACCACTCTCGGTGAAAAGTCTGCGAACCTGAAAGCTGGACACCTCGACGTGCAGTTCCCACAGTTTATGCACGCGTGGAAAAACTCGTGAAGCCGGAAATCTTGGTAAAACTCGGCGGCAATCTTTTTGACAACCTCGCCGTCAGCCTTTAGCGCGTTCTGCACCTCCCATTGAAGGCCGGGAAGCCCGCCGTAAAACCATCCGTCCCCGTTAAGCCTCTCAACACGTTTTCGAAGCTTCTGGGAGACCGTTGCATACATTACAACTTTCGAATATTTCGATAAAACGTTATATATAACCATTATTTTACTACCCACCATGGCTTTGGAAGCCAACAGCCAAGATTCCTCAGCTAAAAAACGTTTCCTGTTCGTTGTCAGCACAGGCATGAACGAGCCGAAAAAAGCGTTCACCCCGTTTTACTACGCTTCGGCGGCGGCTGCCATGGGCTACGAGACGTTTTTGTTCTTCATAGCTGAAGGCCCTTCGCTTCTGAAGAAGGACGTGGCTCAGAGCCTGAAGACAACCGACGACGGAGAACCTCTTCAGAAGGTTGTGGACCTCGCGTTGAAGAGCGGCGTCAAATTCCTTGTCTGCAGCGTGGCGGCCAAAGTCATCTGGAAGATGGACCAGAAAGACCTTCCAGAGGGCGCGCAGTTCGCTGGAGCGGCCACGCTCATAGAGATGGCCTCAGACCCAGACACAGCCGTGGTCTACTTCTAAAAAAGGTGCATAGAACATGTATAAGGGATGCAACATACCCGAAGACCTTTACTACGATTTAGAGTATCATGTTTGGGTCAAAGTTGACGGCGACGCCGTGCTCGTCGGAGCAACAGACCCCGCCCAAGCCTACGCCGGAGAGATAATCTACGTCAAGGTAAAGGGGAAAGGGACTAAAGTTCCTCGCGGCGGAATCCTCGCAACAATAGAGAGCGCAAAATACATGGGGCCCATGCGGTCGCCTTTGACAGGCGTCGTGGTGGAAACGAACGGCGAAGTTGTCTCCAACCCCTCTCTAATAAACAGCGACCCTTACGGCAGCTGGGTTGTGCAGATAAAGCCGGAAGCGTTGGAGAAAGAACTTCAACTCCTCACGAAAGGGAAGGAGGCCGCTGAAAAATATAGGAAGATTATCGACGAATGGGGCGTAGAATGTAGGAGTGAGTGATCCGATATTATTGACCGAGAAACGTATCCTGATACTTCTTACAACAAGCACTCTTCCAGAATTCAACCTGGCGCTAGAGGACATACTACTTCAGGGTGTGGAGGAGAAATCGCTGCCCGGAATGCTGGTGAGGTTTTGGAAAAACACCGACTGTCTTGTCACAGGCCAGACACGGCACATCAGCTATGGATGGTACCGTGAGGATGAGGCTAGCAGGCTGGGTGTGAGGGTTTTGAAGAGGTCCACAGGCGGGGGCGTGGTTTTCCATGACTTGGGCAACCTGAACTGGAGCTTTTACATACGGAAAGAAAGCGGTGGATTTATCCCGCCCATCCGCCTGTTCGCCTACGCCGCAGGCATCATCTGCGGAACTCTTCGCGAGTTTGGCTTAGAGGCCTTTTTCACACCGCCCAATAGAATTGACCTGATGGGGTTCAAGATTTCCGGAATGGCTGCGAGGGCGAAGCTCAACTCCGTTCTCATCCACGGAACTCTCCTGATATCGACAGACCTGGAGAAACTCAACAGGCTTTGCATCCATCCACCCGGCTGCCCACCGGTCACAAACCTCAGCCAGCTTAACCCTGAGATAACGGCGACAAGCTTCGTCAAAGCCTTCCTCAAACACCTAACGAAAAAAGGATGCGACTATGAAGTTTTTGAGACCGAGGATTTTGTGAAGAATCATGTCCGCTTGCCGAAGATGCTTGAGGAGCGCGGGGCAAAGCATTGTATACGTGATTCCGATTATATGCAGCATCAGACCCTGCTTAACGCTGTGAAGAACAGCATGCGAGGTAATATGCAGACTTGTAAGTAAAAAAAGTTTTTATACCTGGAAAGACTGTGTTATGCAAATATGTCATCCATCAAACCCGCACTTGTTTTAGACGCTCGGGGCGACATGTGTCCCATGCCTGTCATCAAAACAAACAAAGCCATCCAGAGCATAGCGGTGGGCGAGGTTTTGGAGGTTTTGGCCACTGACCCGGCTTCGAAGCCAGACCTTGAAGCATGGTCTCGGACGTCAGGCAACAAAATAATCTCATACAGCGAGGAAGGGGAATCGCCTAAGGTTTACAGGTTCTTGATCCAGAGGATGAGGTGATGTATGTTGTCTGAAGAGAAGACTCGGTTGGTTATTGTTGCGAGCCGCGGCACAGCCGACGGCCTCTATCCAGCCCTCATCCTCGCAACCACAGCAGTAGCCCAGGGAAAAGAAGCCCACATATACTTCACGTTCGGCGGAATGAAGCTTCTAACCAAGCAGATGGCTGAAACCATAGCCCCCTCCGTTGACCTGGGGATGAGCAGGGAAATGCTCGACCAGCTTTTGGCTAAAGGTGGCATGCCTAAGCTCGTGGACATGCTCAAGATGGCTAAGCAGAGCGGTGTCAAGATACACGCTTGCTCGCCTACGATGAACCTTTTCGGCTTGAAGCAGGAAGACCTTGTGGATGTCTGCGACGACGTGATAGGTGCTTCGACATTCCTCGAGATGGCTTCAGACCCGAAAACTCTCGCAATCTTCATCTAACCATTTAATTTTTCCTCTTTCGAAACAAGGCCCCTCAACGCGAGTTAGACAACTCCGCCGTGTCGCCTTCTCCAATCACATGAACAGAACCGGTTTGTAATGATTTAGATGCTACGCTTGTCAACGATGAACATAATGTGTGGGATGTGAATCTGTCAAGTGAACCCTGTCATCGTTGAAATTATCATCCAAAACCCTATTGAGGTAAAGGCTGTTATCACCACTGTTTTGAGCTGGCGGCTGCTCGCCTTGATGCTGAAGGCTGCTCCCAACGCACCCCCCGTTAAGCCTCCTAACGCGGATGCTGTGCTCAAAAAAACGTCGAAGTGGCCTTGCAGCCCAAATGCAAAAAGACTGAACAGCGAGCTGAACATCGTGAAAAACTGACTCGAATACACCGCCTTCCTAATATTCATGCCAGCGACCGTTGCGAAGCTCGGCACCATCAGCAAACCTCCGCCTACTCCGAAAAGGCTTGACACCAACCCCGAAATACCTACTATAACCATTGTTGTCAACAGCTTTTCTCCATCACCTTTTCCGGAAGTGTTTCTCTCGACGACGGCCATGAACGTTGATATCGTTATCAGGAAGATGCCGAAAGCCAACTTAAACATCGGCGCGCTGAAACCCGATACGGTTATGCTTCCTGTTATCACTCCAGGTATGAGTAGAAGGCTCAAAGGCAAGAGTTTGTTGAAGCTGAACGAGCCTTTTGAAAACCTTATCCAAGTAGCGGCGAGGGAGTTGGTGAAAACAAGCGAGAGGCTTGCAGGTATTATTGTGCGAGGTGGAAGGTCGAGCAGCATCGTGGTTATGGGAACGAATATGAAGCCGCCGCCTGCCCCTATAACCGCTCCCACAACCGCTGAAGCAATCCCTATCACAAAGGCCGCAAGCAGGACGGGGACATACTCCATTTTGAACCGCTGTGCTTGAAGCACGTTCAGGAAGTTAAAAAGTCTACGGCGATGGTTGACCAGGTGTTCTGACTGTATGCTAGCTTAGAGGCGCCACCTGCCCAGCCTTAACCCACACAGTTTCATAGATGAACAAGCCTGCCAACGCTGTCAGAGACGCCAGGAATCCGAGGATAGAATCGGTTCTCAAAACGTAGGTGACAGCCGCTATCGTTGAGATGATGAAAGCTGTGATGCTTGTCCAGAAAAGCGGGGCCCCGCCACCCCTACTCAGGTAATACGCAGCAACCTCACCCTCAGCCGTAGCATGGTGCATGAACACATCCGCCAATAGAACGAGGGTTAAGACGATGTTTGACAAGGCCAGCGAAACACCCAGCAGGCTGATTCCCAGAACTCCCAGCTGTCCAGCAAATGCTATCAGTATTGTTGCGGCCGAGCCGGCTTGGATGGCTGAGAAGACAAAATGCAGCAGCGAAGACGGCGACTGCCAGAAGTCCCTTCCCTCACACTGGTTGAAAAGGAAACTGCTGTAGCCAGCGGCCAAGGCCGCGAGCGGAATTGTGAGGATTGAGAGAACAATATTTTGCGAAAACATCCATATGACTGTTACTAGGCCGAAAACCCCCAGAACGAAAGCCCCTTTCGCAAGCCATGAAGAGAAGTTTGGCTTGAGAAAGATGTAATGGAACCGCGTTGGTTTTTTGAGGTCTGCGACGAGGAGGAAGCCCGTCACAGCTTGGAACAGAAGGCTGACGGACGGTATGACGTTTGTGAAAAGGTTCGGTGGCGTTGATAGGAACAGGCTGAGAATTGCCAGCATCATCATCAGGCCTGCCGCCACAGCTTTCGTGAAAACGTAGGTTGATATTTTTAGCTTCCAAGGCTTTGGATGCTCCACATCGTACACCACGCGCGACCCGCCGCTAGAGGGAGACGAGCTGTCTCCGCCGTCAGCGCTTCTGTCAGACCACATGTAGAAGGAATGTTTCGTCAGCGAGGTCGGCGTTAAGGCATGCTGGTCTGCTCCGATGTAGTAGAGTTTGGGCTTGGTCTTCTGCTCCGGCTTCCTGACCATAACCGGGTTGTCTCTCATAGCCCGCGATACCTTGCTCAGCGGGTCCTCCAAATCACCCCATAAAATTGCTCCAGTTGGACAAACAATCACGCAGGCAGGCTCCAAACCCTGCTCGATTCTGTGGGCGCAGAAATGGCATTTGGCGGCGGTGTTCTCCTCAGGGTCTATGTAGAGAGCGTCGTACGGGCATGCTTGCATACATGCCTTGCATCCTATGCATCTGCTGTCGTCAAAGTCAACTATACCATCTCGCCGTTTGAAAAGCGCAGATGTTGGGCAGATTTTCACGCATGGAGCGTCGTCGCAATGGTTGCATCGTAAAACCGTGTAGAACCTTCTGGCGTTTGGAAAAGCTCCCCGCTCGATGTACTTGACCCATGTTCTGAAAACGCCCAAAGCCACATGGTTCTCCATCTTGCATGCGACGGTGCAAGCATGACAACCAATACACCGTGTCTGGTCGATCACAAAACCATAGCTAGGCATTACTTTGTCCACGATGAAGAAAATAGATAAGCTTTCCGTAATAACTAAATATTTAAATAAATCTCGGACATCCGTAGCTGAGCATGCAAAAATTTCTCAGCCATCCACCGCCCGACAAATGGGATGACTGGGAAGAATATGATGCTGCTGCATGGCCCAACCGCGTCAAGAAAAAGTACATGATTGTTCCCACGGTGTGTTTCAACTGCGAGGCTGGCTGCGGGCTTCTCGCATACGTCGACAAACAAGACCTTAGGATTGTAAAGCTGGAGGGCAATCCTTTCCACCCAACCAGCAGGGGCAGGAACTGTGCTAAAGGTCCAGCATCGCTCAACCAGTTCTACGACCCTGAAAGGATTCCGCACCCTATGAAGAGGGCTGACGGCAGCAAAAGAGGCGAGGGCAGATGGGTTAGGATAAGCTGGGACGAAGCCCTCGACATGCTTGCTGAGAGAATCCGGAGATGCCTCAAACAAGGGAGAATGAACGAGGTGATGTACCATGTTGGGAGGCCGGGTGAGGACGGGTTTATGGAGTGGATACTCCAGTCTTGGGGCGTTGACGGGAGGAACAGCCACACCAACGTCTGCTCCGCCTCAGCAAGAGCTGGCTACTCGTTCATCATGGGGGCTGACAGGCCTTGCTCCGACTTCGAGAACGCTAGGTTCATCCTGCTGATATCGGACCATCTTGAGAGCGGGCATTACTTCAACCCCCACGCCCAGAGGATAATCGAGGGGAAGAAGAGAGGTGCCAAGCTGGCCGTCATCGACGTCAGGCTTTCCAACACAGCCGCGATGGCTGACTACTGGGTTTGCTGCTGGCCTGGAACAGAGGCCGCGCTACTCTTGGGCATCGCCAACATAATTCTCCAAGAAGACCTGTATGACCGGGAGTTTCTCCGCAAATGGGTCAACTGGCGGGAATACATGGTTGAGGAGCACAAGGACAAACAACCAACTTTCGAGAACTTCGTCAAGGTTTTGAAGGAGGTTTACTCGGTTTACTCGCCTGAGTTTGTTGAGAGGGAGTGCCGTGTTCCGGCCGAGGTTGTGAGAACTCTGGCGAGGGAGATTGCGAAGGCTGGACATGCGTTCTCCAGCCACACATGGCGGTCTGCATGCGCGGGGAACCTTGGCGGCTGGCAGGTGGCGCGAGCGCTTGTCTTCCTCCACGCGTTGACGGGGAGCATAGGGACGAAAGGCGGCATGGACCTCAACGTCTACCACAAGTTTGTGCCGCGTCTGCCCCATCATCCAGCTCCGCAGAAGGTGTGGAACGAGCTGTTGTTTCCGAAGGAGTTTCCACTCGCACATTATGAGATGAGCTTCCTGCTCCCGCACCTGCTCGAAGAAGGCAGGGGGAAGATTTCGGTCTACATGCCCAGAGCCTTCAACCCAGTTGTGACCTATCCAGACGGCTTCATGTGGGCTAAGGTTTTACGGGATGAAAGCAAAATAGAGTTCATAGCCGCTCTCACACCCTTCTGGAACGAGACTGCGTGGTATGCAGACCTTGTCCTGCCTGTTGGAACGGCGCTTGAGAGACATGACATCCACAGCTACGAGTCTTATGCGGGCGTTTGGATTGGTTTCAGACAGCCTGTAGCGAGGGTTGTTGAGGAGAAGCTGGGGAGAAAGCTTGAACAGCCTGCCGAATGCATGGACGAAGCCGCTTTCTGGATTGAGCTTTCTTGGAGGATAGACCCCGACGGAAGCCTTGGAATCAGAAAACAGTTCGAGTCGCCTTCCAAGCCAGGTGAGAAGATTACCGTCGACGAATTCTACGGCTGGATTTTCTCCAACTCTGTTCCGGGCTTGAAGGAGAAGGCTGCGGAGATGGGGCTTGACCCGCTCACCTACATGAGGAAGTTTGGAGCATACGAGCTGAAGCCGGAAAGCTACAACAACCACGAGACACCTGTAGAGATTGGCGACGGATACGTCGATGAAGAAACGGATGTGATTTACTCTCGGAGCCCGCCTAAAAGGGTTAACATGGTTCCCATGCCTGCGACGGAGCTGACCGAGAAAGGTTACAGGATAGGTGTGATGGTTGACGGCAGAGCGGTCGTCGGCTTTCCAACCCCGTCGCGAAAGATAGAGTTCTACTCCAGGACTTTGAAGGAGTGGGGATGGCCGGAATACTCCGTACCGTCATACACACCCAGCCATGTGCACCCCAGCAACGTTGACAGGGAGAAGAACGAGTTTGTCCTAGTTTCGACGATGCGTGTTCCCACTCAAATCCACACCCGTTCAAACAACGCTAAATGGCTTACGGAGATCTCGCACACCAACCCGTTGTGGATGAACCCTCGTGACGCCGAGCGGCTGGGAGTCAAAACCGGCGACCTAGTCAGGGTGGTTACGGAAACGGGCTACTTTGTGAGCAAGGCCTGGGTTACGGAGGGAATCCTTCCCGGCGTCGTGGGATGCACGGAGCATTTTGGAAGGTTCAGGCTTTTCAACGACGTAGGCGCGTCGAGAATCGCCTCAGCCTTGGTGGAAATCGTCGAGGAGGGAGATGTTTTCAGGATGAGAAGGGTTGTCGACATCCGTCCGTTCAAGACGAAAGACCCTGACACCTCGAGGATTTGGTGGACCGATTCAGGCGTGACCGTGAACCTGACGTTTCCAGTCCAGCCAGACCCGGTGAGCGGCCAGCATGCATGGCATCAGAAGGTCAGGGTTGAGAAAGCCCGCCCGGGAGACAGGTATGGAGACGTATACGTTGATTTGCAGAAGAGCATGGAGGTTTACAGACGCTGGCTTGGGTTGACGAGGCCGCCGTCGGGAGACCTGAGACGGCCGCTGTGGCTTCTGAGACCCTTCAAACCTACGCCGCAAGCCTTCAAGCTGTCAGCTTAAGCTTGCATAACGTTTCTCCGGCCATGTCGGCAGGCGTGTTCACAGATACATCTTGGTTAGGATTTTCATGCCTGTTCTGGCGCCGAGGAACATGCCGAGCGCGTACAGCCAGCCCTCCGGCCGGAGTGTTGCGACCGAAGCCCAGAAACCTGAAACGTTGCATCCGACCGCTATCCAGACAACTATCCCCATGAATACGCCGGCCAGGAAGCCTGTGACCATGTCTTTCCGCCTTCCCCCCATGTAGCAGCTGAAGTTGCCGGAGGAGGTTGAGCCCAGCATCGCGCCGACAACCAACCCGATGACCAGCAGCTGGAGAGGGTCGTTGAAAGTCTCTCGAACACCCCACCTAACCGCCCAAGCAACCTGCTCCACGTCTATCAAAGACGACGCCGACCAGAGCGTAAACCGTGCTATGGGGAGCTGGATTGACAGCGATGAGTAGAGGGCGAACTGGACGATGAACACGAGGGCTATGACAAGCCCTCCAAGCCATGCAGGCCACCAGCCAGAGTTGAACGCCTGCTTCATGTTAGAGATAACCGACTTGATGCTAAAGTTCTGGGACAGACCTCTCCACGGCCTCCAGGTAATCATCAGCAGCACGTATATCAGACATAGGTTGAGCGCCAAGCCGCCCAAGGGCCCGAGGATTTGGAAAAAGCTGAAACCCCTGCCGATGTCTATGAACGGCTCCACAACCCCCCAGACGAAGTAAGAGCCTAGGAAGTTTCCGACGAGAATTCCAGTTATGGATGCGAGCGCTTTCGCATGTCCGGCTCCAAACCTGAACATCACGCCTGTTATGCAGCCGCCTGTGAAGGGCATGACCAGCCCGAAAAGGAAGGAGCCGATAAGAATGTGGGGGCCGACGGGCAGAGCGGGAGGCACGTTCAACCCGTTCATCACTATAAATGTTGAGCCTAAGCTGGCTACAGCTAGGCTTATCAGTATGGCTGTCATGACGTTGGGGTCTCCGTAGAAGGCTGTCGCAAAACAGATCCTCGCCTTGTAGATTGCGTAGCCGTAAAGGACGCCGAAGACTATGAACAGAGCATGCTGTATGAAGCCTCCAGCCATGTAGACAGCGACAGAAGCTATCACGATTACCATGGTGATTAGGGAGACTGTTTGCATGGTTTTCACTGCTTCCCACCTGCCTCGACGACCACGGTTCCACGCATCCACGGATGGGGTGAGCATCGGTATCTATATGTTCCTACCTTGTCGAAAGTAAAGGTGAAGCTCTCATTTTTGTCCAACAGCTTTGACCTAAACTTTTCGATGCAGCCCGGCTCGTTATATGCGCAGGGCTCATGGGTCACATCATGTAGTACGATGTCTTCGTTAACCCAGACAACAGTGTTGTTCACTTTCAACACCACCTTTATGTGTGTAGGCTCGTAGGCTAGGGATGGGTCTCCCTTATATGCGCCGTGGCGGATGACCACCGTCACCGTTGTTGTCGTCGGCAGCTGGCTAGGCTTGTTGCCGTAGACGAGCCCAGAGAAGAAAAAGTAGACAACCAGCGCTGAGACCGCAAGCATAGCGGCTGCGGTCAGGTATTTCCTCATGAACAGGTCCCGACATAGAAGAGCATTTTCTCCGTTGCGATTACCTGCATGGACAGCTTCGTTGGAGAACGGCTGTCCTCGGCCACGAGATAAAGGTCGACAAAGTCTTCGGAGTCGAGGCTGAGGCTTCCAGAGCCTTTCAGACAGTTCGATGTTTTGCACAGGTCTGAGAGCTGTTTCCTTCCCTTGCTGTAGGCGTAAAACCCGTCCATGTCAAGCAACGCCACCATAGCATCGCCTTCGACGTTCAGATGCAGCTTCGTTCCGGGGATGAACTGGTACACTGGTAGCGTGAGGCGAGCATCCTTAGGCAAAACTGATTCGAACGAGTTTCTGAGAACCTCCTTGCCTGACCTGAGTTTTCGGGTTGCGTCGTCGATCAACCCCGGCTCGATGCGCAGCGTAACCTCTCCGGCTTCACGCTGTTTGACCAAGATGAGGTAAGTTCCGCCGGTCTGCGACGGAAGCGCGTAGGTGAGTGTTTTCAGGAAGTGGAAGCCGGTTGCAGTCGAGGGAACGCTTCCGTCTTTTTTGAAAGTTTCAGCATCTCTGCCACCCAGCACGTACAGGTCGCTCAACCCCGTGGTCTCCAAGCCGATGATGTATCTGTCGCCTGGCTTCAGCGATAACTCAACTATCTTCATCTCGTCCTGTGCCAGAGTGAATTTGGAGACTGTGAAGTTTGACTTAGACGCCGGCGCTAGGATGACTTGCATGAAAGCAAGCGCTAGGAGCGCTGATGAAAAAAGGATAGGGATGTAGTTGAGACGTGTCATGGCTTTAGCCGTAGATGCCCAGCAGGAGAGACCGCTCCCAAGCCTGTCTTCTTCCGAAGTTCTCTTCAGTTGGGTCTCCGACCTTCGGATAGCCTGACACGACAGCACCTTTGGCATCCCACTCGACCTCTATCACCGACAGCTGTTTCTTGTTGACATAGCTCCAGCATGTGTTGAAGACCGATACCTTCTCGGGAGGTGTGACGCCCAGCTTCTCAGCGGTCAGCTCAGCCAGCCTCCTCCCAGACCTCTGCGCAACATAAGCCGACTTCGTGTAAGGCGATGCAACCGCATCACCCAAACCGTATATGTCGTCGTAGCTCTTGCTCTTGAACGTGGCAGGGTCGATGTCCATGAACCTGGCGCCTAAACCAGCTCTTCTTACGAAGCCGGGCGCAACGTTGGGCGGCAGTAAGGATAGGAAGTCGAACTTTACACGCTCGCCCTTGTCGGAAACAACCTCCGACTTGTCGGCGTCAACCTCTACGACCTTGAAGTTGGGCCTGTAGTCGATTCCGAGTTTGGTCATATGTTCCGAGAAGATCTTGGCTTTGGGTGGAGGCTGGGGGTTGGCGTTGGCGTCCAGAACGATGACGTTGACCTTCTTGCCCAGCTCTCTGAGGTATTCGTGGCTGAGAAACGCGACCTCGTAGGGTGCTGGCGGGCATTTGTAGGGTGCTGGTGGAACGCTGAAGACAACGTTTCCCCCGTCGAGCTTCCGAAGCTCTTCCCTGAGACGCACGGCTAGGCCGGGGTCCCATGCGTGGAGGTTCTTCACCCTCTCAAGGCCCGGAACTTCCCATGTTGCCAGCTCGATGCCAGGCGCCAGAACAAGCAGGTCATACTTTGTATAGCCGTAGTTGGTTTCGACACGTCTTTCAGCAGGGTCTATCGCGACCACGTTGGCGTTGACCAGCCTCACTCTGTCCCCGACAAGCTTGTCAAAATAGACGACAGCGTCCTTCAGCTCCTTAATCCCGCCGACAAAGTCCACGTGGCTTGGACCCGACACCCAGAAACTGTTCCTGTCTATGATTGTCACGTTGACGTTTTTAACGAGCTCGACTATCCTTTTGGTGAACTGGGCGCCTGCAGGTCCTGCGCCGACGACGACGATGTTCGTCGACCCTGAAACCTTCCACGTGAAGTCTCCAGCCGGAATTCGTGGCGGCTGCTTGACCACTGTCTCGGTTCTCGTCTCTGCTCTCGTCTCCGTTCTCGTCACCGCCTGCGTTTGCACGACGGTTTTTTCAGCGGTTACTGTTCTGGGAAAGGCTTGCGAGCCCGCGGCAATTCCGACGAGAAGCCCAGCCGCAGCAGCTATGCCCGACGTAAGAACAGACCTTCTCGACGCTGGTTTCGACTCAGCCATATTCCGTTCATTTTTGAAGCGGTTGTCCGACATATAAAAATTGCGCAGCGACAAAAATACTTTAAATATTCAAAATATCAAAATATCACAATCGTTTAACATTCGTTCACCCACGGGCGTATGGAAGCATGCTAACCTTATTCCGGTCTTGGGAAGATGGCTCCGAAGCCTCTTTTCCCCTACGTTTAACAGTCTGTATCTATTTGATATGGCCCGGCTGTATCAGTAGGCCTTTCTTGTGGGTTTCTTGATGTTGTTCTGCTGGTTGCCTCCAGCCAACTCTCCCCTTGTTTTTTCCTTCCAGAAGATTAAATACTGCACTCGCAGATACAGGCTGGTTGGGGAGGGCTTAGGAGGGTGGTGGCTGGCTGAGGTCTGGCTTGCTCGGCGTCATCGGCTATCCTATTGGTCACACTGCTTCTCCAGCGATGGTTAACGCGGCGTTGCGTCACGCTGGGGTTGAGGAAATTTTCTACATCCCCGTTGAGGTGAAGCCACGGGACCTGAAGGCTTTCTGCAGCTCAGCACCTTTGATGAATTTTCTCGGCTTCAACGTAACCATCCCTCACAAAGTCACCATCATAAAGCATCTCAGCGAGCTTAAGACCTCGGCCAGAGAGGTTGAGGCGGTGAACGTCGTGAAGATAAAGGGCGGAAAGCTTGTGGGTTATAACACTGATGTTGCAGGCGTTCTGGCTGTCATCCCCTCCCAGCAGGAGGTTGACGGAAACGTTGTTGTGTTGGGCGTGGGCGGAGCCGCCAGAGCCGCAGCCATAGCTTTGAAGAAACGCGGGTTCAGAGATGTGGTTTTCGTCGGAAGAAGAGCTAGCACCATGAAAATGTTCAAGAGGTTTGCGGAGAGAAAGGGGGTGGGATGCAGGTTTGTCAAATTCGGCTCGATGAAGCTGGAGGATATAATGAGAGAAACAGAGCTGTTGATAAACGCCACACCCGTCGGCATGTATCCAAACACCAACTCAACACCCATACCGGGCAAGCTGCTTCACAGCAACATGACCGTGTTCGACATGGTCTACAACCCTGTCGAGACAAAGCTTCTCAAAACAGCCAAGGCCAAGGGTGCGAAGACGATAAATGGTGTCAAGATGCTTGTGGCGCAGGGGGCTGAAGCTTTGAAGATATGGTTGGGCATAGAGCCCGACCGTAAGGTGATGGAGAAAGCCGTGGTGAACGCGCTCAAGGTGTTCGAGAAATGAGGGGTGTCGGAAAAGCGTACGGAGCCGTGTCAATAGTGAACGCTATCTCAACAGGTTATGGAGCTGCGCTTGGAATAAACCTCCAGACAGAGGCTTTCCTCGAACTGACGTCGAGCAATTCGTTTGTGCTTGAGATCAACGGTGTGAGGTCAGACCCGCAGCTGGCGGAGGAAGTTGTTAGGGTTTTCGCCCAGCGTTTAGGAGTATCGGTCAATGGATGCAGGGTTTCGACAAAGTCTGAGATACCGATGGCTGTTGGGCTTAAGAGCTCAAGCTCGGCAGCGGTTGCGATTGCCAAAGCTTTTCTCAACGCAGTTGACGGGAAACTGCCGGCGGAAGAGTTTCTAAAGCTTGTTGCAGAAGCCTCAATACGCTCAGGCACTTCGATAACAGGTGCTTTAGACGACGCTGCAGCCTGCATGCTGGGTGGAGTAGTCGTAACAAACAACCATGAAAGAAAAATACTGAAGAGAGATTATGTGGACAGCGGCTTGATGACGGTCATATACATACCACCCGGCAAAACATACACCAAACACTTTAGGAAAGAGCTGCTCGAGCCGGTGAGAGAGCTTGCCCTGCTAGCCTTCAACCTCGCTTACGAAGGGCATTACTGGAAAGCCATGACTCTGAACGGCTTAATACATTCAGCGGCTCTTGGACTGCCTACGCAGCCTGCTTTACAGGCCTTACGTGCTGGTGCGCTGGCTGCAGGGTTGTCCGGGACGGGGCCCGCGGTCGCCGCAATATGCAGGGAGGAGGATGTTGAGAGGGTTTTTGAAGCCTTCCAATCCTTCGAAGGCAGGGTAATCAAATGTCGGATAAACCCCAGCCCCGTAGGCGATGAACCATGACGGTCTCCGTAAAGCCTTCTAAGGTTGAAGGTGTTGTTGAAGCACCGCCCAGCAAAAGCTACACCCATAGGGCAGTCGCCCTCGCAAGCCTTGCCGAGGAAAAATCTATCGTTAGAAAACCGCTCATCTCACGCGACACACAGGCAACAATCAACGCTTCAAAGATGCTGGGCGTTGAAATAAAACAGGGAAACGATTTTCTAGAGATAAAAGGGGTCAGGAGATTCCACTGTCCCGAAGACGTTATTAACGTGATGAACTCGGGGACGACGCTCAGGATATACACCGGTCTTTCAGCTCTCGTAGAAAAAGGCTACACCATCCTCACGGGAGACGAAAGCATCAGAAGAAGGCCCTTAGGCCCTCTTCTCCAATCGCTCAGAGATCTTGGCGTGGAGTGCTGGTCTACACGAGGTTCTGGAACGGCTCCCGTTGTGGTTAAGGGCGGAGGAGTGGAAGGAGGATGGACGTCGATAAAAGGCTCAGAATCATCGCAGTATGTAACATCCCTCCTCCTGACAGGCCTCAGAGCATCCCATCAAGTTACCGTTTCCGTTGAAGGCGAGCTTGTTTCAAAACCTTATGTCGAGGCAACCATAAAAATGGTGGAGATTTTCGGAGGAAAAATAGGCGTGGAAGGGTTTAGACAATTCACCGTAGAACCTCAAACCCTTCAGGGAGCGGACTTCACAATCCCCGGCGACTTCAGTTCAGCAGCCTTCATAATAGCGGCTGCCCACCTAACAGGCGGACGTGCTACAATCACAAACCTAGGCATGCAGATGCCTCAGGCAGACTCGGCCATCCTACACATAGCCGAATCCTTCGGCTCGAGGATAATAGTGGGAAGCGGGAGAATAGAGGTTGAGGGCCGTACAAAAGACGTTGACGTTGAGTTTAGGCTTACAGACAGTCCTGACCTGCTTCCAGTAGCCGCGGTCATGGCGGCTTTGAACGACGGGGTTGTCAGGCTGTATGGAGTTGCTCACGCACGGTTGAAGGAGAGCGACCGCATCTCAGCCGTTGCCACAGAGCTTAGAAAGCTGGGGGTCAACGTGAAAGAAGAGCATGACGGGCTTGTCATAGAGGGGAGTAAGGATATTGAGGGCGGTGTTTTGCTAGACAGCCACGGCGACCACAGGCTCTTCATGGCTTTCACAGCCTTAGGCCTGGCGTTAAGTAAAGGGCTAAGAGTTTTAGGGATGGAGTCGGCGGATGTCTCATACCCCGGCTTCCTCGAAGACCTGAAAAGGCTGGGAGCAAACATAACATAGCAGTAAGGCAATTGAACAGATATTCTCCCCGCCAGCTTAAGCATGTTTTTTACCTCGCGTTAAGCTCCTTTTTTCAGCGATGCGGCTGTCTAGACAGATGAAATTCATCGTTGAATCAACTCTGCTGGCGGTTTTGCTGACAGCGGTGCCTGTAATTCTTCTTGTGCTGTTTTATTTCAACGGCCTTTTGACGCCGTTAAACCTTGTCGTGTGGCTTTTCGCAGCCCTAGGATGGACGGCCTTAATAACCATCATATACGTGAGGAAGCTGTCTAAACGTGGCGGTATAACGCTAAAGCAATAAGTTTTTTACAACTCGTGTTGGATGGGTTATGGCATGGGTCTGCCCTTTGCTGTAAGCTTTGAGGGTAGGCTGCAGCGTGACAGAATGGCTTTCATACTCAAGCTGGAGGTGTTGACCATCTTCTCCGCGGCCCTTGCCGTCGTGTATCTGACAGGGCAGGACAGCCTTCTTAAGCTGTTTTTCACCATTCCGACAAGCCTATCTGTTTTCATGGTTGTTAAAGATAGGCTCGAGAAGATGGGTAGAAGGCTTAGACGTGCCGTGGTTAGGTCTGTAAAACAAAAGGGCAACGACTGGTTCTTCTTCCTGCCCATGACCCCGTCCTTCAGCTTCACCGCAAACGGCTTCGAAGTAGAGGCGGTGTCGGAAGACATGACGCTAGTCAAGTTCTTCGACTATCGCCCATGGAAAGTAGGGCAAAAGCTACTCGTTTTGTCGGACATCCGGGGAAAGGTTTTAGCGGTCCGGGACATGAAACTACCTGTCAGGATCGACGTTCTCAAGAAGCTTGTTTGAAAATTGTGACACTATAAACTATATAGGAAAAGGTTTTCAGACACAAAACTATATAGATATCGCTATGCCCTACAAAAAATCGCTTGAACTCGTTCTTATAGCGGCTAACGCTGCTTTGTACGCTGGTGTGGGATATCTGACTTATCTGGGGGTCTTCGCGCCTGTTGTAGGCACGGTGCGTTTCTGGCCGTCGGTCGTCATACCTGCGGTTTTCGCCGTAGTCTACTCGCCTCGCATAGGCGCGGTTGGAGCGGGCATTGGAATCTTCGTAAGCGACATGCTCATCCACGGCGACCCCGTGCTAAGCATAACCGTCGGCGTCACATCCAACATGGCCGGCTTCTACGTCTTAGGGGTGCTTGCAAAGGCTCTCGGAAGAGCCGGACGTGGGCCGTCGCTGTCTGTAGCGTTGCAGGCTATACCGTTGACCGTGACTCTGCTGGCCCTTTGGATGAATTTCTTCGGCGATGCTTTAACCGGCTCGGTTTTCTTAGGCGCCGCAGTCCTCTCCTTCGGGATAAGCGTCTTCTACAGTCTTTACAGGCCTGTTTACGCAGGTCTTATAGCCGCGTCATCAATAGGGCTTCTTCTAGGAGCAACTATGATAGGGCTTGGGGTCTGGGGATACAGCCAGTTCTTCTCCCTGCCAGCCGTGGCGGGTGGAGGGCAAAACCTTCCCCTGTTCGCCGCAGCCATCTGGTTCCTCTGGACTTATTTGACGGAGATACCTTTTCTGATGACTTTGCTGCCGCCGTTGACTGCTGCTGTGAGAAAAGCTGTGCCTGTAGCCGCGCGTGAATAAGCTTGCGGAAAGCTTTCATCAAGACGCCTACACCTCTTTCAAGCATATTCTCCCCCAAGGTTCTGGACAACGGAAAACTTCGGGAAGACCCTGACAGGGTTGGGGCTAGGGGAGGAGGTTTCTCCTTCGTGCCGGGGGTTGAAACCGCTGTCGAGGTTTTGGACGGCGGGTCTGGTTTAAGGATTGAGATTAACGGGAAGCCTGCGTCTTTCCCGCCGTCGGAGAAGGCTGTGGAGCTTGCTAGAAAACTATGCGGTTTAGAGGGCTTTGTAGTTGTTAAACATCGGATACACGTACCTATAGCTACAGGTTTCGGAACAAGCGCAGCCTCAGCCTTAGGCGTTATCATGTCCCTTTCCTATCTGTCCGGAAAACCTATTACGCTCCGTGAAGCAGTCAAACTAACCCACTACATAGAGCTTGAATGCAGAACTGGTTTGAACAGCGAGGCTGGTTTTGGGAAGACCGGTTTGGTTCTTGTTTTAAGGGAGGGGTCGCCGGACCACTCGATAACAGACGAGATACCTCTTCCTTCACGCTGCAAAATCGTGTCCGTGGTGGCGGGCCAGATACCGACCTCAGACGCCATAGCCTCTGTTGAAAGGCTCCAGCACTTGGAAAGGCTCGGCGACACATACATCGAGAGGATTCTCCAGAAACCCACGCCTGAAAACTTCCTAAGCCAGGCGAGAGCCTTCGCAGCTGAAGCAGGCTTCGTCGACCAGCAGGTCCATGAGATTTTCACAGCGATGGAGAGGCTTCCGACATTGGGCTACGCTATGAACATGGTCGGCAAAGCCGTCCACGCCCTCGTCTACGAGGAAGACGTTGAAAACATCGCAGCAACGCTGAGGACGAGGTTTCCGCAGCACCGCATAGTAGTCGGGGAAACGAACTCGTCCATCACGTTGAACGCGCTGTAAAAGCTCATAAACCTCCACTTAAGCTCTATCAATGCGGTGTTAATGCCGTCGGCCCTGGCTACTGTAAAAGCTCATAAACCTCCACAACGCTTCCTCTGCGTTGATAACTTACAGGCGGGCTCCAGACTTGGAGGAGAGGGTTAGGATGCTTGTTGAGAGGCGGGCCTGCATTACGTTGACGTGGAGAGAGTTAGATGTGTGAGAAGCTACAACCGGCTTAGAGAGCAGAGAAAAACCCCAAAGCCGGTATGACGAACGATTTAACGTGTATAGGTGTAAAACCCATACATGACACATACCCAAACGTACCGGCCTCTCTTTGGGGTTCTTTGATGCTGTCTTGCTGGTTGCCTCCAGCCAAACCCTCCCCTTTTTTTCCTTAAAGTTTTCCCGTTACCCGATCATCATGTCTTCTGAATCCTTGTAGCATGTCTTCCCTAAGCTTGAGGAGCTCCGCCCAATGTCTGTCAAGACGTTTAAGTATCTCCTCCAAGCCGTTTGAGTATGTTGTGGAGGGTTTCCGCCAGCCTGAGAACTGTGATTCCTTCTATGCTTTTGACGGTGCCGACATGGGGTTTGTGGAAAAACTTTTTCGCCGCCTTCCTATGCAGGCTCATCATGTCTCTCTGCTCTCACCCCTTGAGAGCAACCCTCCCTAAATCGTTCGGCGGTGGCCTGCTGCCACACGGCTGCCTCGACTTCAAAAAAGACGTAGAAACAATCAACAAAATAGTGAAAACTCCACGCAGCGGCTCAGTGTCTCATTAAGTTGTGTCGAACCGCCAGGTTTCTGCATCCTCAGCCATGCTTCTAAGCATTTGCGCTGCCCTTTCTCTGGGAAGCGTTTCGAGCAGTTTTGCCACATGTTTGCATAGCTTCTTGTTTTTTGACGTCCTAGCCCAGTCTTGACAGTCGTGGTAAACTCTCTTGGACGCGGTGTCTATCTCTACCGTGTATTCTTTCACTTTAGCCCTAATTCTGGCTCCGTCGTCCTCCAACACGGTGACCGATTCCACAGCTATCTCCGACGCACGTTCAAGCCGCCGCCTGTCCACAAACATGGAGAGAAGCCTTGTAAAATCGTCCCGGGCCCCCGTCCTCTCCAGACCCATCATGTCGAAGTAGTTCTCTATCTGCTGCTTGAGGTTTGCATGCTTTTCCTCTGCAAGGCCGAGCATTTCCAAAACCTGTACGCAGTTGTAGACGGCGTATCCGTGGAAGTGGTTGTTGAAATACCCGTACACGACGTCAACTTTCTCGGCAACAGCTGTCAGCCTTGGAACCCATTCCACAAGCTCTTCAACGCTGTAGAGATAGTTGTACCATGGCTCACTCCCTCTTCCATGCCATCTAACGTACGCAAAGTCTGCTGTAACCTTCACTGTCGGCGGCAGCAGAGGCTCGTCGACGATTGTGTAGGCAACATTGTTCTTCCCCAGTATTCTGTATGTTTGTTCGTTGAGCCATGATGGATGTCTGAACTCGACGGAATATCTGAAGTCTTTGTCAACGGCTTCGAGGAATGTTTCCAGCTTTTCGGGGTTGTTCTCCATCTTAGGCGGAAGCTGGAGAAGTATGCATCCAAGCATGCCTGCGTTGTTCAACGGCCTCATAACCTCCGTGAATCTCTGAAGGGCTTTGTCGGCTCCAGCCCTTACATCCAGCTTGAGGTTGTGGGTTACTTCCTGCGGCGCCTTCGCCGTGAACACGAAATATTCGGGAACGTTGTCGGCCATGGCCATGACCGTCTCCTTTCTCGGATATGCGTAGAAGCTTGAATCCATCTCAGCTGTTTTGAAGAAGCTGCTGTATCGCCTTAACTTCGGCTCGTTCTTACTCTTGTAAACAGGCCCGACCCATTCGTCGTAGCTCCAGCCGCTCGTCCCCAGCAGTATCCTACCCAAGCTGACTGTTAAAAGCTTATCAAATGCTTTAAGCGTTCTCATCGCTGGATGGCTGGTGAGGTTCTCATCGGTGCAGGTGGTTGGCAGTACTTCATAATCCCTGGGAGAAACAGCCTCCGCGAATACAGCAAAGCTTTCGACTTCGTCGAAGTGAACAGCACGTTCTACAAGAAGGTTCCTTTGAGCCAGTGTATGTCGTGGCGTTCAACGGTCGATGAAAAATTCGTCTTCACGGTCAAATGTCACAGACATGTCACGCATGTGTATGGGTTGAGGGCTGTGGAGCAGTGTTTCAAAGCCTTTGAACACTGCGTTGATGTTTGCAGGGTTTTACACGCTCCCCTGCTCGTTTTAGAAACACCTCCAACACTCAGCATAACCAGCATGCTCCTCACCACTTTCTTCTCGAGCGTGGATTGCGACGGTGTCAAAGTTGGGCTTGAGGCCAGAGGCCCGGTAGCCGCAGAATCTTTCAAAACGATGATGGACATCGGCATAATCCATGTGACGGACATCTCGAGGGAAATGCCGAAATACTACGACGAGGGGATAACCTATTCACGGCTCTTCGGCAGAGGGGTTCACAACATGTATCAGTTTGACGACAGCGAGGTCGTGGAGATAAACACGAAAGCTGAAAATACTCCGTCGAAGAGAGTTTTCCTAAGCTTCCATGGAATTAGAATGTATGTGGATGCGGCGAGGTTGAAGGTTTACAGAAACACGGGACAGATGGCTCCTGTTACAAGCAGCACGGGGGTGGAGTCGTTCGCCGAGGTGATGGATGACGCGGTCTTTCCAGCCAGCAAACAGCATCTAATCGACAGACATGGATGGAAGCTGTTCGACAAAACAAGACGACAGAGGGCAAGGGTCTCGGAAATACTCGCCAAAATACCTGACAGAACATATCAGAATTTGAATGAGCTCGTTGACGCTGTCCGAAACATCATGCCGTAGGTTTTTCACCAGCAGGTTCAGCGTTTGGGTTTCTTGACCTCGCCTGTTACCAGCAAATCCAACGGCGCGTCGTTCACCATTATCACTTTGTATCTTACGCCCGGCAGGTCGCCCATTGACTTGCCCATCGAGCCGCCAATCCCTTCTATCAGCACCTCGTCATGTTCGTCGACGACGTTGAGCGCTCCGTCGCCGGGTAAGAAAGCGGTCACAACCTTACTGTTTTTAATTAGCTGAACCCTTACGCATTTTCGAACCGCTGAGTTGGGCTGTCTCGACTCGATTCCCACTTTCTGTACCACTATCCCCCGAGCCATGGGCGCGCCCTCAAGCGGGTCCGTCTTCTCTTTAAGCCTCAACATCCTTATTCTATACTTTCTGATAGCCCATCTGAACCTGTTCCTGACTTTTCTCAGATGCCGGGCTGCGTATTCGCCGTTTCCCAAACCCTTCGCCAGAGTTTTCAGGTTAAATGCCTGTTAATAAAGCTCGCCGTCTAAGCCATGCCGCCACAGCGTCTGAAAAACCCCAGACCCCTAAACCCACCGCAGCCATGGACGTTGCCGAAGGTATGAAGGATGTGAAAACAAGCGGGTTGAACGGCTGAACGCCTACGGAAAACTGCGACAAGGCCTGGATGATGACCGTGTTGGATGACGTTATGAAAAGGAAAACAGCCGGCATCAGCCATACCCCGCCCAACCACACCATCAGAAGAGAGAAAGCAAGCATGTTAACAGAGCCTGCCAAAAGAATCGCTTGTCCGGAGGGCTGACCAACTACAGAGGATACGGCCAAAATTATCGCTGCGGCTGGAGCCCCGTATGTGAGAGCGGTACTGATCCTGGTTTTGATGGCAGTTTGAACAGCTTCAGACATCTGGGCCAGAACCATGGTCAGCGTCGAAAGCCCCGTCAGCTGTAAAACAGCTTGGACGGCTTGAGCAGCCATTCCTTTGACAGGAGCTCCCACCAAAGGTGTAAGGAGCTCTGCCGCGGCGTTGGGAAACGCCCCTCCCACGGCAGCTATGCTGGCAGCTAGCGAAAACAGCATTGCTTCAAAAAACCTGGAAGCGTTCCTGGCTCCTGCCGAAGAAAATGTTAGAAAAACCGCTGGAATCAAGAAGAAGGCTTGGCCTAGCCTCAGCTCCGAATCCACTGTCTCAACCCGGGATAGTGGAGAGATCAGCAATGCAGCCGTGAGGACGGTTAGCAACGCAAGATGGACTGGTGTTAAACATTCCTTAAACCTCTCTAGTTTCGTCTGGCTGAGCGTCCCCAACGTGTACAACGTGATTATAGCAACTATGAGTGTTGTGTCTGTTGTGAAAATAGTTCGAGGAATTACGAAAGACAGGGAAAGCCCGGCCGCTGCCGTAATGTTTGAAAGAGCTAGGGCAGGTATCCTACCCAGTCTGCCAGAAAACGATGTGTAGACAAATCCCGATGCAGCGAAGATGACTACAGTTATTGGGTTCAACCCGTTGTCTGTCAAAAGCTTGAAAACGGCTGCAAACGTCATGAGAAGGCCTATATTACGAACTGCCCTGAACCCAGCAGGCTTCGGCATGCTGGATTTTTCGGCAAGCACCGCTAAAGGAATAAAAAACCCGACTACTACAGCTGTAGTCAGTAAAGCAGCAGGCCACAGGCCTACTGACACTACATACTCAGCTCCGTATGAAGCTGTGAAGAGTAGCGGTAGCGCTGCCGTAAGGTTTTCGGCGTTAAACACAGGTCTGAGTCCTCTCACAAAAAAGAGGAATCCGGCTACGGCTACTCCTACCGCGACGAAAAGAATGAAAGCGGGATACACGGCCAAGCTGTTGTTTGAACGTCTTTCAGCCCTTTAAAAGCACTTCCCTGCGGAGCAGCTGTATGGCGAGGGCTGGGTCAACGCCTTTCGGGCAGACTTGGCTGCAGGAGGCTGCGAAATGGCATCTGAGAAGCGAGTGTCCGTCAGCTACGGATGCTAATCTATCCCTGCCCCCTTCGTCGCGTGAGTCGGCAAGATATCGGTAAAGCTGTGCGAGCGCTTGAGGGCCGAGGAAATGCTTGTCGGTGGCCACCACCGGGCATGCTGCGTAGCAGAGGCCGCATTTTATACAGTATGTAAACTGCAGGTATTTTTCGAGCTCCTCATCCGACTGAAGATAGGAAATGTTTGATTTTTCCTGCTCGTAGGTGTCTATTCTTATCAGGTAGGGTTTCACTGACCTGTGTTTTTGGAAGAATTCGTCAAAGTCCACTACGAGGTCTCTGATTAATGGGAAGTTTCGTAAAGGCTCAACCGTAATTGTTCTGGTTTTCAGCTCTTCTATCAGGGTGTAGCAGGCAAGCCTTGGAAGACCGTTAATAGTCATTCCACAGGAGCCGCAGGTAGCCATCCTGCATGAAAACCTTATCGCAAGAGTCTGGTCGATCTTCTCCTTTATGTAGAGCAGGCCCTGCAGAACCGTCATACCTCTACTGACGGGGACAGTATATGTCTGGTATGTCTTCTTCCCGTCCTTGTCAGGGTCGTAGCGCAAAACCTTGAACTTTACCTCCTCCAAACCAATCACCTACTTACAAGCTTGCAAGCTGATGGGCTATCAGAATGGTTCTCGTCCCGTAAACCACCACCGCTATTCCCACGATGGTCAGCAGAAGGCTGACAGCCCTTGTGTAGGTTTTTCCCTGGTGGAGTTCTTGGAGAATCACCCGCAGGCCGTTGAAGCCATGGAATGTCACGAGAATAAGTAAACCCTCCAAGCTACCTGCCAGCAGCACGTTTCTGTAGACAGAAAGAACGGCGAAGGGGTTGTTGTCAAACTCCATGCTGGCGTGGTAAGGGCTGAGTAGAAAAACGGTGGCTAGATGGATTCCCCCGAATATGATAATGCCCAAGCCGGTAATGTAGTGGAGCAGCATTAAGTTCTTCTCCCTCATATCTGCAGCACCTTAAAGAATACGTCGACTGCGTAAACAAGGGCGGCGACGGCGAGCACCACGCTTATCCAGAAAAGCGCTTTCTGAGCCACGGTCATGGACGCAGCCCTGTAGGGATACTCTGGCCTGCCAGGCTTGCCCAATGTCAGCCCTAGATGGGTTAGGAAAAGCCTGACGCCGTTGACTGTGTGGAAGAAGATTAGAAAAGCTAAGACGGCCAGCCCTGCGTCGAACAGCGGGTTTGCGAGAAACGCTTTAGTCTCGTTCCAAACCCTTTCAGCATACTCGTAGGGTGGAAGCGTCCAAACACCAGCTCCGCCTACTACGTTGCCTGTCTCGACAACGTGGGCTATGAAGTATAAGGTGAGCACAACACCTGAAACACGCTGCAACGTGTAACTCCATCGCTCCACACCGTATCGGATAGGTATGAGCCAGGTCTTCAACGCGTTAACAACTACACTCATCACTCAATACCTCCGCTCCGTAGGCATGTATTCCGTTATTGTTGGATTAATATACTCAATTCTCGGCCCCTCCTCGGTGTAGTATGCGAGCGTGTGTTTGAGAAAGTTGACGTCATCTCTTTTCGGATAGTCTATCCTTGCATGGGCTCCGCGGGATTCCTTCCTGTTCAACGCAGACACTAGAATTATCTCAGCTACATCGATCATCATTTCTATCTCGAGAACATTCATCAGGTTTGTGTTGTAATACCTGCTGCTGTCTACAACACCTCTGAACATCTTCTGCTTTAGCTTTCTAAGCTCATCCAAGCCTTCCAGCATCGTTTTTTCATCACGGTAGATGTGGCATGTTCTCTCCATGGTTGATTGCAGCTCGGCCCTGATGTCGTAGGGATTTTCCCGGGGAGCTTTTCCCAGCAGCTCGTCGTATACATGTTTGTTGATTGCTTCAACTTCTGAGGCGGAGATGGCTGTCGGGTTGTGTCCAGCGATGACGTACTCCGCAGCCGCCTTACCTGTTATAGCTCCCCAGACAAGACACTCTGTTGTAGAGTTTGAACCAAGCCTGTTGGCGCCGTTTATCGATACGCATGCAACCTCGCCGGCAGCCCATAACCCAGCTATGTTTGTGGCCCCTCCGATGTTTGTATCTATACCACCCATGTAGTAGTGGGCTACTGGCCTGACCGGGATGGGTTCGTTTATGGGGTCTATCCCAGCAAGCCGCATGCATATCTCACGTATTCCAGCAAGTCGTTTCTTTATCTTCTCCTCGCCCACCTCACGTAGGTCAAGGTAGAGGTGCTTCATGCCATCAGGGCCCTCAACCCCCCTACCCTCAGCCATCTCCGTATACATAGCTCTAGAGATGATGTCGCGTGGCGCAAGCTCCATCTTCTCAGGCGCGTATTTTTTCATGAATCTTTCGCCTTTTGCGTTGACGAGTATTCCCCCCTCGCCTCTCGCCGCCTCAGTTATCAAGATGCCTGACGGTGCAAGACCTGTTGGATGGAATTGGACGAACTCCATGTCTTTCAGAGGTGCTCCAGCACGGTAGGCTATGTAGAGGCCATCAGGAGTTGAAGAGTATCCATATGTTGCGAATGTGTAAAGCCTTCCAGCACCACCTGTTGCCATGATGCCTGCTTTAGCAGCCACCACGTGTGTTTTCCCTGTCTTGAGCTCCAAAGCAACAAGCCCCTTGAATTTTCCCTTTTCCACCAACAGCGAGATGGCCGCCCATTCAGGGAAGAACTGGATGTTGTCATGTTTGAGAGCGGTGTCGTAGAGGGTGCTCATCTCGAAGAAGCCAACCTTATCCTCGGCGTAGCAGGCGCGTGGATAGCTCTGCCCGCCGAAAGACCTTTGAGCAATCTTACCATCCGGCCGTCTAGACCACGGCATGCCCCATCTCTCAAGCTGTAAAATCTCCTCAGGGGCTTTCTTTACGAAGAGCTCGACGGCGTCTTGGTCGGCTAGGAAGTCCGAGCCTTTAATCGTGTCGTAGATATGGGATTGGTAGGAGTCGCCCTCCTCCGGGTATAGGACTGCAGCCGTGCCTCCCTCGGCTGAGACGGAATGAGAACGCATGACCTGTGTCTTCGTGAAAACACCCACAACAAGCTTGTTCTTGCTTGTTCTGCTGGCTTCTATTGCAGCACGCAGGCCAGCTAGGCCTGAGCCAATTACAGCCACATCAACATCTAAATCAGCCACCATTCTAACAGCAGTTATGGATAAACCACAATTTAGAGATAGATTCTGTTCGTGTGTTACTGTTGGTTTTCCGCTGTAGCTTCCTTTAACACCTAAATACGGTATCTGGCCAGCGTAATCCATGACCCGTCACATCCTTTCTGCAAAACAGTTTGAACGGCAGGAAGTGCTGAAGCTTTTCGAAGACTCTCGGAAGCTTAAGCAGCTGTTTAAACAGCATAGGGTCATCGACATAGCGGGCGACAGGATTCTCATAACGGTATTCCTTGAACCAAGCACTAGGACTAGATTGAGCTTCACCTTCGCCATGAAAAGGCTTGGGGGAATGGTTATAGACTTTGGGCCTGAAGAGGTTACCAGCAGGGCTAAGGGCGAGTCTTTCGAGGATACTGTACGAATGCTGGACGGATATGCACCTGACATCATAGTTTTGAGAAGTAGGGAGGTTGGAGCTGCTGAGAAAACATCAAAAATCGTCCGCTGCTCCGTGATAAACGCCGGAGACGGCTGGAACGAGCATCCAACACAGGCTCTGCTGGATGTTTACACTATTTGGGAGATCTTTGGAAGTGTTGATGGTTTAAGGATAGGCATCATGGGGGACCTCAGGTACGGTAGAACACCCAGCAGCCTCTCCTACCTCCTGTCAAAATTCGATGACGTCAAAATACACTTTATCGCTCCGCCGGAGCTTCAGATAAGACAAGAAATATTGGAGGCTGTCAAAAACCTCGAAACACATCAGCACACACGGCTTGAAGAAGTGAAGCATGAGCTCGACGTTCTGTATGTGACGAGGCTTCAAAAGGAGAGGTTTACAGACCAAAAGCTCTACGAATCGTTGAAGGGGAGCTACACCGTTACGTTGGAGGCGTTAAAAAGGCTGAGAAAAACACCCATCATACTGCATCCGCTTCCAAGGGTTGACGAGCTTTCACCCGAGGTTGACGGCATCCCGCAGGCAAAGTATTTTACCCAAGCCGAGAACGGCGTATACGTTAGGGCAGCATTAATCGCATCTCTGCTGTCGCTGAAAATTCCCAGCTAAAGACCGATGTAATGTTTCTTGAGCTCCACGTTGTTCTGGATTTCGTCGCTGGTTCCCGACATGACTATCCTCCCGTTCTCCATTACGTAGACGTAGTCGCAGACGTTCAAAGCTCTTTCAACAAACTGGTCTACAACGAGTATTGTGAAATCTTTCTCCCTAAGCTCCTCGAGCTTTGCGAAAATCATGTCAACAAGCTTTGGCGCCAAACCAAGGCTTGGCTCGTCTACAACCAGAAGGTCTGAGCTGGAGACAAGAGCTCTCGCTATTGCAAGCATCTGGGCCTCGCCGCCGCTCAGCTGTCGCGCAGGCTGGCTGCTTCTCTCGCGAAGGACGGGGAACATCTCCTCAACCCATGAGATTTTTTCATCAAACTGCTTACGGTCACGGATGCTGTATGCCCCCATCAGAAGGTTCTCCCTCACAGTCAGGTTTGGAAACAGTCTTCTTCCTTCGGGAACTGTGGAAAGTCCGAGAGACTTGATCTTATGAGGGGGCATCCCGGTTATGTCGACGTTTTTGAAGAAGATTTTCCCTGAGTAAGGCTTTAGTAATCCAGCTAGGGTTTTTATCAGAGTGCTTTTCCCCGCCCCGTTAGATCCTATCAAAGCGGTTATGGATGCTTCAGGAACAGATATGTTGACGTCCCAGAGTATTTGGAGGCTTGAATATCCTGCGTTAAGGTTGACGGTTTCTAGCATGGCCATGTCTCTCAACCCTTCCCAGCGGTGTTTCTCGTTCCCAGATACGCTTCTATGACTTTGACGTCGTTGCTGACCTCCTGAGGCGTGCCCTCGCTTATTACCTCGCCATGGTTCAGCACAACCACCCTGTTGGAGATGTTCATGACAAATCTCATGACATGCTCCACCAACAGTATAGTTATACCAAGCTCTATGTTCAACTTTCTCATCAAGCCCGTCATGTGGTCTACTTCGGTTGGCGTCAGCCCTGATACAAGCTCATCCAGCAGGAGGATGCGCGGTTTTGTGGCCAGGCTTCGCGCCAGCTCGACAAGCTTCAGCTGCGGCGTGTTCAGCTCCCTCGCCATCCTGTTTCTAAGCCCGTATATTCCGGTAAGCTTCATGGCCTCAACAGCCTTTGCCTCAGCGGTTTTAGCGTCACGTGTCCTCAGGTAAGCACCAACCATTACGGTTTCGAAAACGGTCATCCCGAGGAAAGGCTTGACAACTTGAAAGCATCGTGCGACGCCTCTGAAGGCTATCTGATGCGGGTTAAACCCGGTAACGTCTTCTCCGAACAGCTTCACCCTCCCTGAATCAGGCTTGAGAAAGCCTGTGACGACGTTGAAGAGTGTTGTTTTTCCAGCTCCGTTAGGCCCTATCAAACCCACTATCTCATGCTCGTTGACAGACATGCTGACGTTGTTCAACGCGGTGATGGCGCCGAATTTCTTCGTCAAGTTTTCAACTTTTAAGACCGCCAACCTAGTTCACACTATTGCCGGCATGTTAAAAAGGATTACCGCTGCAGCTTCATAAGCCTTGTTGTCAGACTGTCTATCAACGGGCCTACACCGTCGGGTTTGAAGAGTATTATGATTATCAGGGTTATGCCGAAGATGACTTGATGAAGACCTATGATAACCGCGCCGAGGGTTATCCTCAGATATTCTTGCACGGAGAGCAAGACCGCCGACGTGATGGCCGGACCCCAGAAATGGCCCAATCCACCCGCTATCGCTAGAGTTACTGTCTGGATGCTTATCCAGCTGTCGAAGAGGGTTGGATGGTAGAAACCCACCATGCTTGTGTAAACCCCGCCTGTGATAGCTGTTATGAAACTGTAAAGCATCAACGCCAGCAGCTTGTATTTTCTGACATCCACTCCCAGCATCTCCGCCGCGTCCTCGTTTTCCCTGATGCTCATCAGATAGAGGCCAGTCTTTCCTTTTTTGACCTTGAAGACTATGATGAAGGTTGCCGCCAGAAGCGCTAAGACGATGTAGTAGTAAAAGACTTTGTAGCCTGACTTCATGAAGAACGGGTCGAACTCCATGTAAGGTATGTATCTTTCAAGAGGGCCTGCAACATCTGTCCAAAGCAGGAAAATTTTCTGCAGTATCAGGACGAGGGCAAGCGAGGAGAGGGCGTACCAAACCTCACGCAGTCCAAACCTGAAGCTTGGATAACCTATGATGAACGCCACTCCAGCAGCCGCTAAACCGCTTAAGACAAGCCCAGCCCATCCGGATAAGTTATGGTAAACCATGAAGTAGCCTGTGATTATTGCTCCCAGCCCATGGTAGGCTCCAGCCCCCAGGTCGAGCTGGCCTCCCAGACCGCCGATCAGCTGCCAAGCCACCACTATCGTGGTGTAGAGTAGGATTAACGTCGTGAGGAAAACATAGTAGTCGTTTAGCCCTAGCATAAGCGGGAGTAGCAGAAGCAGTGCTGCGAGAACCGCTATGGGAAAACCGGCTTTCACGTCTACCTCCTCCCGAACAACCCCTTAGGCTTAAGCCATAGAATAAGTATGAACAAGCCGTACAGGGCTATCTCCCTGCCTCTGGCATCCCAAAGGCCTGAGGCAAAGCTGTCGGCAAGACCGAAGATTATCGAGGATATGAAGATGCCTTTGACTGTTCCCAGCCCAGCTAAAGCCACTATCGCCCACGTGAGCAGACCGAACAACAGGCCTGAGGTAGGTGTCACCGCTTGATATGTCATTATGAGCGAGCCTGACAGTCCCACAAGAGCCATGCTTATTCCTGTAGTCAATAAAAAAAGTCTACCCACGTCCACACCCATCAATGAAACAGCTTCAACATCGTCTGCTGCCGCCCGCATCGCAACCCCTAGCCTGCTTCTTTCAAGAAACTGGTTGAGTGCTGCTAGAGCCGCTAGACTCACGCATGTTGCCAGCAGCTTGTCTAACGGGATGATTATCGGCCCGATGATTATAGAGCTAGCGAAAACGGTGGTGGGAGGTGCTTTGGGCTCCGCAGCCCAAATGGCCAGAGCTAGGTTCCGCAGCAACACCAGTATACCTACTGTCGCAGCTATCTGGGAGAGCGGGGGTGCTTTTATCAGCCTTTTAAAAACCCCAAGATAAGTCAAGACACCTATGCCGAAGAAAGCCGGGATGGTTACAACAGGCGAGAGAACAGGGTCTTGGAAAAAGCTTATGCTTACTAGATAAGTTATGTACATGGCGAGCATGACGTATTCGCCGTGGGCGAAGTTGATTAGGTTAGCCACGCCGAAAAGCAGCGCTAGACCCATTGCTGCGAGAGCGTAGACCCCGCCAAGCATCAAGCCGAAAACTACTGTTTGAAGGAGCAGGAGAGGTAGTTCGGCTCCAACCATGTCATGTTACACTTTACGCGGAAAATAAAAAGGGTGTTTGAGGCTATGGTCTCGGGAACAGTGTTTTAGCCGATGCTTTTTCAAACGGATATACCAGCACGGGCTTGCCGTTCTGGACTTGGAGGACGACAGCCTGAGCATATATGTTGTCTCCGGTAGGCCCTATCTTTATCCTTCCGGACGGGTATGTCTCAGCAGCTGGGCCGCTTCTAAGATCTAGCTCGGACAATGCTTGCATCAAACTGTCTCCCGAGAGCGGGTTGTCGGGGAACTTCTTCCCGCTGAGCTCCAGAGCTTCTTTCAACGTCCAAAGCGTGTAGAAGATTATTCCGGCAGCCTCCGTAGGAAGTTTTCCATACTTGTTCTGGAAGTTTTGGACGAGCTGTTTGTTGTAGGTTGTCGGCAGGAACGGGTCGTAGCTGTAGGTGTTTGTGATGTACTCTGTTGCGTCTCCGGCGGCTTTTATCGACTCTGGGTCTGCGAGACCTGTCCCTCCTGCTCCGGCTATGAACTTAACCTTGAGGCCGAGGGTTTTCACAGCTTTGGCGAAAAGCACGGAGTCGGCGTAGTAGGGGACGACGAAGACAATATCAGGGTTCGCCTGTCTTATCCTCTCGATGATGGGCGACATGTCGGTTATGTCGGTTGGATACTTGATTCTGTCAACAACCCTTATCCCAAGGTCTCTCAGCCTAGTGTATATGCCGTCGGCTGTAACCTCGCCGAATAGCCCGTCAAAATGAACTATCACAGGCCTTTCTATCTTCATCCCATTTTGTTTGAAGAGCTCTACGGCGAAGTCGACGCTCGTTGCTCCGTGCACCGAAGCCTTCGGCGGCAGTCTCACAATGTATTTGAACCCTCTCGCGGTAAGGTAGTCGACTAGGGCGTCAGCCATGACTAGGATTTTCTTCGGCTCGGTCACGTCGAGCATTGTAAGGGTGTGCGCGCTGATGAACGCTCCTATGATGACGTTTACTTTATCAACGTTCGCGAGCTTTTCAGCGGCAAGCCTAGCACCATCAGCCGTACTCTTGCTGTCTTCTACGAAAAGCCTTAGCTTAGCGCCTCCGAGGCTGGATATACCGCCTTTACTGTTTATCTCATCCACTACCAACTCAGCCGCTTGCTTAGCCTCGTTGCCGAACACGGCGTATGCTCCGCTGAGAGGCTCCACAAGCCCGATCCTGACTTCACTGATTTGAGGTGTTCGTCCAGCGCCTGGGATGCCTATCGTTAAAAGACCTACGCCGGCGACTGCTGCTATCACAACAACAGCAACTACAACCAGAGCTTGAGCTCTGGTGATAGCGCTGATTCTCCTGTCCATGTGGTGTTTGCTTGTAAGCCTGTATTTAACAACTCTGTTACGGGATCTGCTTACCGGTTTTCTTCCCAGTTGGCTCACCGTCGGCTGCGATGACCTCGCCCCGCAGTATAGTGTATCTTATTTTCATGGACAGCTCGTATCCGTCGAAGGGTGTGAACTTCTGCTTGCTGTGCAGCTTCGAAGCAGCTATTCTCGATTTTTCCCGTGGGTCGATTATTACAAGGTCTGCGTCTGACCCAGGCATTATAGCCCCTTTTCTTGGGTAGATGCCGAAGGTTTTAGCTGGGTTTGCCGACAGTGCCTCGCAAGCTCTCTCGAGTGAAACGTATCCGTTCAACGCTGCGTTAACCATCAGCGGCCCCACCGTCTCCACGCCTACCATTCCCGAGGACGCCTCCAGCATTCCTCTCTCCTTCTCCTGCAACGTATGAGGTGCATGGTCTGAGCCTATGTTGCTTACGATGCCTTGCCGCAACGCATTCCATAGTTTCTTCCTGTCGGCATCCGTCCTTATCGGAGGGTTGACCTTTATCAACGGCCCAAGCTTCTCATAGTCGCGGCTGTCGAAGAAAAGGTAGTGAGGACATGTCTCAGCTATAACGTTTTCGAGATGGCTTGAACTGAGGTAGTCAACTGTCTCGCCGCTGCTGAGGTGTAGCAGCAAAGCTTTTCCACCGGTTTTCTCAGCATAGTACGTGATTTTTCTAACGGAGTCAACTTCGCATACGGCTGGCCGTGACTCAAGATGGGTGAGCGGGGAAAGCTTTTGTTTCCGTGCCTTCTGTTCAAAATAGTGGACCAACTGGCGGTTTTCGCAGTGGAAGGCTATCGTGAACCCTTTCTCCCTCGATTTTTCTAATGCTTCGAGGACTGTGCCGTCACTGGGCGTAGGTATATCCCCCGTGGTGGGTCCGAGGAAAGCTTTGAAACCGATTGCACCGGCCTCCAGCATCTCCTCAATGTTGTCCAAGGAATCGTCTGTGAGAACGCCGTATAGCCCGAAGTCCACGTAAGCTTTGTCTTTCAACAGCGAAGCCTTCCGCCTCAGCTCTTTTACGTCAGCTACCGGAGGAACAGTGTTAGGCATCTCTAACACGGTTGTCACACCGCCTGCAGCCGCCGCCAGCGTACCTGTTTCAAAATCCTCTTTAAACTCCATGCCCGGCTCCCTGAAATGGACATGCTCGTCCACGAACCCTGGAAAAACGTACATTCCTTCAGCGTCTATTACATCGGCACCCCGCTCCTTCAGACCGTCACCTAACGCGTCAATTTTCCCGTCAGACACGTAGATATCTGTTTTGAAAACTCCATAAGGCGTTACAACACGGCATTTTCTTATCAGCACGCTGGACATATTATTTCATTGATTAAAGACGGTCTTAAACTTGTTCAAGTTTAAATTAACTCTGCATGATTAGCCCGCGATGAAATCGGAGGAAGACTCTCTGGCTATACTGAATGAATGGCTTTCACATGATAGGTTTATCGTTGTCAAAAAGAACGTCGTACGGTACGAGTCTATTGCAGGAGTTAAAGGATTGCTGCGGTATGTAGAGGATTACGTGGACAGCCATTGTCTTTTTGCGAGGATTGTGCGAAGCACGACACCGCACGGCATTATCAGCTCTGTTAAACTTAACGACGGAAACGGCTATCTGATAACCGCGAGAGATGTGCCTGGAGAGAATCAGGTAGGATACGCTATCGCAGACCAGCCTGTGCTCGCCGAAGGCAGGGTCAGGTTCTACGGTGAGCCAGTAGCCTTAGCTGTAGCCAGCGACCAATACACCGTTGAAGACCTTCTGGAGAAGGTTGAGCTGGACATCTCCCCTCTTCCAGCTGTTTACGACGTTTTTGAAGCTTTAGAAAATAAGGTTTTGGTACATGAGGAGAAAGGCTCAAACGTGGCTATCACCGCTCAGGTTAAGAAGGGTAGCGTAGAGAAAGGGGAGGCCGAGTCTGATGCCGTTGTTGAAAACACGTATACTCTATCTCCTCAAGATCACGCATACATTGAGACTGAGGCGGCTCTCGCTACACCCACATACGATGGAATAACTGTCATAAGCCAAGCCCAATACCCTCATCTTGCCCAGAAGACTGTCGCACGGGTCCTCGGCCTGCCGTACAGTAGGGTGACGATAATACAGCCAGCCGTCGGCGGCGCTTTCGGCGGGAAAGACGACATGGGCCCCATCGTCTCAGCTCAGGCTGCTCTGGCCGCATGGTGTATGAAAAAACCAGTTTTCCTACATTACAGTCGGGAGGAGAGCTTTACCAGCCACTGCAAAAGAGACCCCGCCATAATAAGGTATAGGAGCGGGGCTTCAAAAGACGGTGTTCTAAAGTTTGTGGATGCTGAGATTTTTTTCGACAGCGGAGCATACGCCAACCGAGGGCCATATACTCTATGGAGAGCTGTCGTACATGCTTCAGGTCCATACAGAGTTCCCCACGTCAACGTAGTTGGCAAGCTTGTATATACGAACAAGGTTTATCAGGGAAGTTTCAGAGGTTTCGGGAACCCGCAGTCACAGTTTGCTGCAGAGAGGCAGATGGATGAGCTGGCGCGAAAGCTGGGGATGGACCCAGTTGAGTTCAGGCTGAAAAACCTGCTACGCCCCGGAGACCTTTCAGCCACATCCCAGCCTATGCCAGAAGACACCGGCATAGCGTCTCTGCTCGAGCGGATGAAGAAGTTAGACGTGTTAAAAGCCCGTAAACGTCTGCGTGAAGGAAACTATGTCTACGGATATGGCGTCGCGTGTTCATGGCACGGCATAAGCACTAGCAGAGGCGTGCCAGACTGGGGGTCGGCAACACTGACGGTTTACAGAGACGGAAGCATAACAATCCAAACAGGAATCGTGGAGTTTGGCCAGGGAACGCATACGGCGATAAGGCAGGTCGTAGCGGAGGTTTTAGGCGTCCCCTACGAGTGGGTGAAGGTTGAAGGAGGGACAAGCCTCGCACCCGACACCGGGGCTACACATGGCTCGCGTGGGCTTACGCTCGGCGGGTCAGCCGCATTAATCGCAGCGGGAAAAGTGAGAAAAAGAATCGTAAGGGTTGCCGCAGAGCTTCTTGAAGCCAACCCAGATGACATCCAGATAGACGAGGGCAGGATTTCCGTCAGAGGTGCTACGAACCGTTATCTTGAATGGAGAGAAGTCGTCAACGCATGCTATTCAAAGGGTGTTGACCTCACCGCCAGCGGATACTTCTTCCTGCCGAAAGGTAAATTCGACGAGTCAAGCGGTCAAGGCCATGCATACACTATCTACTCCTACTCAGCTGTGATGGCTGAGGTGAGGGTTGACGTGGAGACAGGAAGAGTTGAGGTGACACAGGTATGGCCTGGAGCGGCTTGCGGACGGATAATAAACCCAGCCATCTCGTTGGGACAGATACATGGAGCGATAGCCCAAGGTCTGGGCTATTCCTTGCTGGAAAGACTAGAGTTTGAGGAGGGGAGAATTCTAACAGCAAACTTCATGGACTACCTTATCCCCTCAGCCCTAGAAATCCCAGAGATACAGGACCCCGTCTACTTCGAGGATAAAACTGCCTACGGCCCGTTTGGGGCGAAAGGGTTGGCTGAGCTTGCGTTGATACCTATTCCGGCCGCCGTCGCTAACGCCGTCAGAGATGCGTTGGGCATAGAGGTTAACAATATACCCATAAAACCAGAGCAGATTAAAAGCTTGATTGAGAAAGGTGGATAAGATATTGCAGGGCAATGTTTTCACATACATTGGAAAACGGAGACTACGCAGGGACATAATACAGAGAGTTACAGGACGTATAAAGTACACTGCAGACATACAACCAGCAAAAACACTTTACGCAGCTCTTCTCCACTCACCCTACCCAAGCTGCATAGTTAAAAACATTGATGTCAAGAGAGCTGAGGCGCTTAACGGAGTAGCTGCTGTGTTAACGCCTTTCAACGTCCCCCAGCACAGGTTTGGAAGAACCTTCTCCCCAGTTCCTTGGAAAGTCATCAAAGACCGTAAAATCCTTGACGTAAGACAGAGGTTTGCAGGCGACATAGTCGCAGCTGTGGCGGCTGACTCGTCTGAAAAAGCCTTGGACGCCCTCGACTTGATAGAAGCCGACTACGAGGCTCTTGACTACGTAGCCTCAGTCGAAGAGGCTCTGAAGCCTGACGCACCGCTTGTCCATGAGGAGGTTGAGCTGGGCGGGTCTGTGAAGAAGATGGTCTCAAACATAGGGTTCAGCGACGTCGTTGAGATAGGCAGCAGAAGCGATGCATACTCAAGGACCGCGAAAATCTATGAGGACAGTTTCAGGACACAGATAATGTACAACGCTGCAATAGAGCCTCGGGCTGTTATCTGCTCGCCAAGGCCTGACGGCTCTCTAGACGTCTACTGCACAACCCAGTCAATCCATGGAACTCGATACTGGCTTTCGCAAGCCCTGCAGATTCCCATGAACCGTGTCATAGTTCATGCGCTGCCGTTGGGAGGAGGGTTTGGAGCAAAATACAACCTGGCGATACACGAGCCTGTCATAGCCTACCTAGCCTTAAGGACAGGCAGGACGGTGAAGTATGTATCTTCACGGCAGGAGGATTTCTACACAACCGCCCGCAGAGCTGCTGCTATGGATGTCAAGATAGGCGTCAGCAGCGAAGGGAAGATTGAGGTTATGGAAATGAAGGCTTTGCTCCAGAGCGGGGCTTACGCAGACCATATGGTGGAGGCTGTGACATGCGTCGGCGGCTGGTTTATCTCAAGCTATGCCGCGGCATACCGTTACTACGAAGGGAAAGGTGTTTACACAAACCTTCCAGTCTGCGGGGCGATGAGAGGATTCGGAAACCCCCAGCAAAACTTCGCCCTAGAATCATTGGTCGACGAGGTAGCTGAAGACCTGGGCATGGACCCGCTTGAGTTCAGGTTGAAAAACCTTCCAAAAGAAGGGGATGTTTACTATGGGCAGGGACCTACGGTCACAACCGTAATCAAGTCGATGAACTTGGAGAAAGTTGCGAGAAAGCTTTCCCATGAGCTTGGATGGAGCATGCGGAGAATCGTCGGCAACCATGTTGTGAGGGGTGTTGGCGTGGCTGTTGGACACCATACTTCCGGCACAGGTGGCCAGATGGCTGAGATGCAGGACAGGCAGGAGGGGGCGGGCGCTGTGCTGAAGCTGAACGAAGATGGAACGATCAGCCTTACGACGGCCATGGTTGAGATGGGGCCTGGAGAACATGAAACCCTCGCAGCTATCTGCGCCGAGGCCTTGGGCGTGGCTGTTGAAGACATCTACGTGGAAGCAGGAAACACCCAGAACACTCCCTTCGACATGGGCACGCATGCAAGCCGTGGAACCTACGTAGGAGGTTTAGGGGTTTTAGCGGCCGCCGAGACGCTCAAACAGCAAATCCTCCAGCAGGCTGCTGAAATGCTTGAATGCTCCCCACACGACCTGGAGATAAAGCAAGGCCGTGTTGTGCATAAAGAAGCGGTTGAAAGATATGTTAAGCTGTCGGATGTTGCGATGAGGTTTAAGACGCGCAGGGGTTTTCTGCCGATTGCGGTCAGCGGCTTAAGGCCAAACGCAGCACCACCCAGCTGGGCCGTCATCTTCGCTGAAGTCTCCGTGGACACTGAGACAGGGTTGGTGAAGGTTGAAAGACTAGCTGGAGGCTATGACGTTGGCACGGTCGTAAACCCTGCAGAGGCTGAGGGGCAGGCGCACGGCGGGATAGCAACAGGCCTGGGCTACGCTCTTCTTGAAGAAGTGGTCGTTGGCGACGGAAAATACCTCAACCCATCCTTCATGGACTATCATCTGCCGTCGGCTGTTGAGATGGGTGAAGTGAAAATCTATTTCACCGACTCTTTCGACCCATACGGCCCGTTTGGGGCGAAAAGCATCGGTGAGCTTGCGACAAACCCTGTTGCCTCCGCCGTTGCAAACGCTGTCTCCCGAGCGATCGGCAAACGTGTCAAAACCCTTCCGCTGAAACCCGAAACAATACTATCCTTGTTGAGCCAGAACAATAACAGCAACGAACGCTAGCGGCCAAACGTCTTTTTGACTGCCAGCCAATTTCTTGAATCATTTATTAGGTGAGAAAAACGACTTGTTATGGTGGATTAGCATGCCTAAGGTGGTGCTTATCAAAGGTGATGGTACGGGGCCAGAGCTCGCAGCAGCGTTGAAGACTGTTTTAGAAGCTATTAACCCGCCTCTCGAGCTGATTGAATGTGAGGCGGGGTCTGAATGGTGGATGAAACATGGAGGAAACTCTATGATACCTGAGGAGACATGGGAGGCTCTCAAATCCAGCGACGCTTGCTTCAAGGCACCCACCACAACACCGCCAGACCCTAAAGCGCCGAGGAGTGTGGCAGTGTCCATCAGACAGGGCATGGACCTTTACGCCAACGTTCGACCGGTAAAAACTTTCAAAGGTGCTGAAAGCCCGCTCTCCCAGATTTTCGGGCCGTTTGACTTCGTATGCGTGAGAGAAGCTACCGAAGGCCTGTATGCCGGCATAGAGTACAGGCTTACGGATGATGTTTCCATAGCGGTTAGGAAAATAACCGGCAGAAACAGCGAGAGGATTGCACGCTGGGCGTTCAGGCTGGCCGCGGAGAGAGGGTGGAGCAAGGTAATAGTTGTAACTAAACGCAACATTCTACGGGTTACCGACGGGGTCTTCTGGGAGGCTGTCGAGAAAGTTGCGAAAGAATTTCCGAACATTCAGTACGAGGAGTACTACATAGATAACATGTCACAGCAGCTTGTGAAAAACCCTAACAGGTTCAACCAAAACGTCATCCTTAGCACGAACCTGTTTATGGATGTGCTGTCTGAACTTGCTTCAGGCCTCGTGGGAAACATAGGAATGGTTTACGCAGCAAACATAGGAGACCGTTACGCCATGTTCGAGCCTGCCCACGGAAGCGTGCCAAAGTATAAGGGCATGGATAGAGTGAACCCGACAGCAACAATTTTAGCGGGTGCTTGGATGCTGAAATACGTTGGGCTGACAAAATACGGCGAAGCAGTTGAACGGGCTACGGAAGAGGTTATCGCCGAAAAAAAGTATGTAACAGTAGACATGGGTGGCACAGCCAAAACCTCGGAGATGGCTGCAGCAATAGCTAGGAAAGCCGCAGGCCTTCTTTCATAACAATTTTATCCACAACTTTTATATACAAACACACCGATGAAAACTAGGACCAAATGCCGCTCGTCGCCACGGTCTACCTTCGGAAAAAGAAGCACCTAAGCGGTAAAACATACCTTTACATCCACATACCTTCTAAAGTCAGCTCGGACAGCCAGTTCATCTTCCGCGAAGGCGACCAGCTAAAAATGATTGTCGAACCGTCGAAAAACCGCATCACCCTAACACGTATGAAGAAAAGCGGAAAAGGCAAGAGAAGATGAAGCGCTTCAGCTGCTTCTTCAGAATCGGCCACAGCGTCGTTTAACAACGTTTCAGCTGCTGCTATCAAAACCCTTCCAAGGAAGACGATGGCGGCCCAAGCCTAGCGCATGCCTCTACCATGGGGCCCCATCTGTCCAGACTGGATGCTTGCCGTAAGCCTCCACAAGCGTCCTAAGGAACATCCCAGCCTAGATGCTATTCATAGCCAGAACCCTAGGGTTCTTTTGATGAAAGGCTCGTAAGCAACCCACACCCATGCCAGAAGCCCTTTAACCATCAGCCGTCTCATCCAAGAGAAACATGGACACCCTACACCTAACCCTGAACAGCCTCCTGAATCCCGGGAGCCTCTAAACCCACTTAGGCCACATGACCCCTGCCGACGAAAGGCTCAACAGCCCCAGAAGCGCATCTAAAGCTCAGACCTAGGGCCACGAGGTAAAGCCCAAACAGGGCCAGAGGCAAAGCCGTCCTCCGCCTAACAAACATGACTAAACAACCGCAGCCCTGGGCCAAAGGCCTTAAGTTAACAGAGCCCATCCGGCGGAGCAAAATCTTATAAAACATTGCTCGGAACCTCTTACAACCACCACCATGACAGCTACTGTCACCATTACTCAAACCAGCACCAGCTGGGGAACCACAACAATTTTTACCAGCAGCACACTCACAGAGTGGACTGATTATTGTTACTGTGTGCCTGCCGGCTGCGCAAATCAAATACAATGTTCAAATAATGAGTGTATTGATCCTAACGAGATAAGATGAAGAATAGGGGGTAGAATTAAGATTGAGTGTTAAAACGGGTTTGAAGGTTGTTGCGGCATTGCTTGTGGCCATTCTTCCAATAGCTTTAATCTACTACTTGTGGAGCGTCTACCCTCAACCAACCGAGCAAACTAAATTCTATCGCGACTATGTACTTTCGGTAAGGTCGTACGATGTCGAGTTATGGAAGCCTTACTTGGAGAGGCTTGGCTACAAATACTGTGGCACCACATTAGTCCATCGCGAAGGGGTGGTCTACTCCCGTGGAATTATGAAAGAGCCTTTCGCATGCTACTGGATATCCAAGCTTGGTTCTCCGACGTTCGCCAGACTATACGGCAGAACTTCGTGGGACGTAAACGGTCCGGCTAACTTCACCGATTTCATCGCGGGAAACGACTTGGCGCTCGGAGGTCTGGACATCAGACCAGCCTTCTCACAGCGAATACCAGACCCAGGCCTATCGTACCACGGCTCTGCTACTGTAAAGTCCATAACGATAGCAGACCGAATATTGATAGTCTCATATATGCCCGACCCAGGGGTGTCCCCATACTACGAAGTAACGTCAATAGCGTTTGTTTATGATGTTGGCTCCATAAGCAACCTAAGGCTACCTGCTTGGTTCCACAACGTAACGAACAGGATGGAACAACTACCGGCGTGGAAAGCAAAGTTATATGATAACATGTTTGTCCAACAATGTGGGACTTTTGAGCTCGACCCATCAAGTCGAAAGTTCACCATAAGCTATGACGTGCCTCCGACGGGAGCCCTCTGCTACTTCATCGTAAATGTTCCCGAGGGCGTTAAGATACAACCTAAGAGGATTTCGGTCAGCCTGAAAGCGGAGCCGGTGCAGGTCACGGGCGAAAAAGTCTTCATGGTCTGGGAGGGACCGACGGTGATGACTATTACTCAGGTGCCCTTCCTCCTTCCACCAGTACCTTACAAGGCTGAGAGGAGGGATGACGACAGGCTTGTGAGAATGCTGCTCTCCGGCAAGGAAGTGACCATGGTGATGGAGGTAGGGTGGGACAAAAACATAGTGAACGGGTTCCCACCATGGTTCGGAGGCCTATCTAAAGAGTTCATCAAAGTGGATGGAAAGGAGTTTCAACAAATTGAAGTTCACTGGCAACCAGTCGAGTTTGACGCTAGCAGAACCTTGGTGATTCCCTTCCTGTTCGCAATATCAGCGATATCGGAGGTTGACAGGATACCAACCGTACATGCTTTAATCACCTTCGAGTATGAGACGGGAAAACTGGCTAAGCTGGCCGTCATCACCGTTTCCTTAAGCTTCTACTACACTGTGCTAGCGTGTCTCGCCCTACTTACATCGCCTCAAGTAGTCTACTCAATGTCAGCCGCACCGTTGCCTGACAAAATATCTTTCTGCCTTAAAGATACTTTCCATAAATACCTTTGGCTTCCGAACCTGAAGGTAAGCTTCGCGGTAAACGAAAATCCCTGCACAGTACACGTGTCATGGGCAGACCTTCCACAGCCGTATCTAGCATACACACGGTACAACACAACATACGTATCTAAACAGGTTGAGGAAACCCCGCCTTAACACGATAATGAAGCATGAAGTCGCCAGAGCCCTCGGTTTAATCTACGCCGAACCCTTGACCATCACTGGCATGGATTATATGCCGGCAGCCGTAAGCAGCAACAAAGTTACAACATACGACGTTTACGCGGTATACTCAAAACTAATCCGGCGCCTACGTCGTCGTCACGCCCCCAAGTACATTCCATACCACTCCGTGGAAGACCTGCGACAGGACATAGTACTACTCAAGAGCTAGAAGAGTAACTGGAGAAACAGCTACGCTAAGCCATCCAGTACGGCGTAGAACGAAACATGAGCAGCACGGTATTCCACTTGTACGTCGCAGAGGTGAACGACGCTGGACGTGAAAACAACGTACTGGGCCATAGCCGCAGCCCTGTCAGCAGGATGGACAGCCTACATTAGATATTTTCTTTCCAAAAACCGAGTATCATGCGGCTAGGATAGTATGTAACAGGTTCTATGAGGCTTAAACTACCTATAACTGTTTGGCGGTCTTTAAACATACCCGATAAAGGAGACTACATAGGTGTTGTTAGGGAGATATGACATTACAGCGTGATGGAGGTTTAGAACACCGAACATGTATAAACCGCTGTTCCATTTAGAGGCTAACGACGAGAGAGGTTAGAATAGCCCTATGGGTTAAAAACGGAATACCATTTTTCAGCTATGAAGGACATAAGGAGCCCCCATTTCAGACCGTCAACCAAATTATGACAGGGAGAATGGTATTGTAGAAGATGCTGTCAAACCTTCTCTAATAGAGATAAATGCCCCAACTGCAACAGAATATTAAGGAAAAAACAAGAAGAAAGAGAGATAAATCAACTATCTAATTCATGGTTAGGCTTCCGTTTTTGATTTTATTGATGGTTTTTGACGTGTAGCCTGCGTTGTTCAGGAACCCTATAAGCTTGTTCAACAGATGTTTCTGCTTGTTGAGCATGTATTTTGAACACGGCGCTGGCTATGACCCAAGGGTTTTTATCAGACGAAGGTTGACCTTTTGACCGTTTGCTTTTAACCATATGCTATAAAATCAAACAACATCTGTTGAACTTTGTTATTAGGCTTCGGTGATTAGGCTAATAAAGTAGTCTAATAGTATGTGTGAGAGGCTTCCAGCCGCATTCCTTATATATTGAAAAGAAGCTGTCTGAGGTAATGGCTCAGAAGGTTGAGGCAGGTCCTCTTGGAAGGGTTTTTGACGAGTTTGTCAAATGGCTTGTCGAAAGGCTGGAGAGGACGCCGATTGTCACGTTCAGGTTTCAGGTTCCCCGTCTAGCTGTAAGCCCGTTCGGCTATCTCGGCACCTTAACCGCCATCGTCTTCCTAATCCTCGGGATAACAGGAGGTTTGTTGATGTTCTACTACCGGCCTGATGTACGCCTAGCCTACGACAGCGTCAAAGAGATCGAGGAAAACATCGAGTTCGGGTTCTTCCTCCGGAACATTCACTACCACGCATCCAACGCCATGGTTTTCCTAGCCATCGCCCATCTCTTCTACCAGTACTTTAGCGGCAGGTATAAGGTGAAGAACGAGGTCATCTGGGTGACTGGTATAATCCTTGGGACTGTGACTGTTTTGGAAGCTTTCACCGGCTATGACCTAATACTCAACCAAAGAGCCATGCTGGCGGTTAACATAGCGGTAGGCTTGACGAACGCAGCACCAATACTGGGTCCTCAAGTGGCTCCAATACTTTTGGGAGGCGGGCTGTACGACCTGATCATCAGGTTTTACGCACTCCACGTCTTCATCCTACCCATGGTGATGCTGTTACTGGTCTTGGTTCATTTCCCACGCAACCTTGTCTTCGACCCGCCTGTCGTCGCAGGAGTAATAGGAGCCATACTGGTGGCCGGCGGCCTGTATCCCGTGGAACTTGGTTCAAAATACGACCCAACCCGCGCTATCGTGGAAGTTCCGGAATGGTATCTTACAGCGATTTACGCATTCATCAGGACGGGTTTGGAGAGGTTTACTTCAGGTGCTTTGCTGCCTTTGCTCTTCATACTTTTCTTTTTGCTAGTCCCCTTCGTCGACAGGTCGAAAAAACTCAGCTGGAAGGAACGGCCTTTTCTTACCGCAGCGGGTCTTTCAAGCATAGTCCTCATAATCGTCACAACGGTGTGGGGCTTTTACACGAAGCCTCGTGTCGACGCTTTTTCGGCGGTGTATGTGGAGCCTCTCATCTTTTACCCGACGCTGCTTTTCCTGATAGCGGCAACTTTCATAATCAGCTACAAATACATCGCTCCACCCATGTCAAGTTCCGCGAGGCCTGCTCCAAAAGCACGGCCCGTCACAATACAGCTTCCGTATGAGTGGTCGGTGAGAATTATCATGGGGCTGCTGGCGGTGATAGGCATTCTCTCGCTGATTGCTTTCCAACAATATCTCGAGGGGTTGAAGAACCTGTCGCTTTTCAACTTAGGGGTTGTCGTTATGCTCTTCGGCTTAATAGCACACATCTATAGACATGCGATGCAGCAAATCAAATAAGCTTAAATGGATAAACCGAAGCAGCTTTCTACAACTACATCATATGCTTGACGGGAATCATCGCTATACTCTTCACCGTGCTGCTGGTAGTTTTTTGGACAAATTTATACACCCCAGCCTTAAGCATGTCGCAAGCCGTATGAGACTTTAAGAGGCTGTTGGTGTAAGTTGTTGGGATGTCTGAGGTCGACCAACTTGTTAGGAATGTTTTAGCAGGCGACTCTAAAGCCCTCGCCAAAGCCATCAGCATGGTGGAGCTTTACCATGCAGACGCCGAGATTTTCCTGTCAAAACTACACAGACACCTGAGCGGAAGGCCGGTAATAGGTTTTTCAGGCCCTCCCGGCTCCGGGAAAAGCACCCTAATAGGACGTGTAGTCGAACACCTGACAGGTAAAGGGTTGAAGGTCGGAGTTCTCGCAATAGATCCTTCAAGCCCATTCACGGGAGGCGCTGTTCTCGGAGACAGGGTTAGGATGACCGCTGTCTCATCAAAGCCCGGCGTGTTTATCAGGAGCATGGCTACGAAAGGCGTTAGGGGCGGTGTTGCGGTCAACGCGAGAGCGGTTTTAAGGGTTTTCGACGCAGCCGGTTTTGACGTCATCTTGGTTGAAACGGCTGGAGCAGGCCAGACCGATGTCTCGGTCAACGACGTGGCCGACGTGGTGGCTATAGTTGTAACACCCGACATGGGGGACAGCATCCAAGCCATCAAAGCCGGGCTTTTGGAGGTAGGCGACGTATACGTGGTTAACAAAGCCGACGACGTTAGAAGCTCCTTGACTGCGACGATGCTTGAAACCATGCTGAGTAGGAGAGACGCCAAACCAACTGTCCTGAAAACAGTAGCTACACGTGGAGAAGGCGTCGGAGAGCTCGTTGAAACCCTTTTGAAAACATGGGAGAGGCTGAACATGTCCGGAGAAATATCGGCTAGGAGAAAGAGGCAAGCAGTCGCGGAGGTTGTGGCTATGATGCTGGAAAGAATGAGGTCTGCGGCTGAAAAGCTTGCGTCAAACAGACAGTTCGCAGCTGAGGTTGAGAAACTGGTTGCGGATGGGCTAGAGCCCCGAGTCATAGCCTGGCTCAAACTCCCACTGCTCCTCAACGAATGCCTAACAAAACCCATGCACACATCCTAGAGGTTTTCACCAGCGCCAAGACAATCCAACGTGAAGGGCGGGTTTTACACCCGTAGCAAATGCCCGAGACGCTATAAACCTGGATAGACGTCTCGGATGTGTAACAAATAATAGTCACCGTCAGATTTTATAACCCGTGGGCGGGTTATCTGATAGGCTGCGGCAATTCAGTGAAAGACGTCTCAGCTACTGGAATGAGAAGATTAGTTTTCTGAACGAACGTCGTCAAACCTCGCCAATGTTCCGTGATGATGTTTTAGAAAAGCTTGAACGTAGCGTAAAAGACTGGGAGGAAAGCTACGCCCATACAGCCGCAGCAACAGGTGAAAGGAAGAAAATCTTCAAAACATCTTCGGGGTTTGTTGTCAAACCATTGTACACACCTCTCGACGTTAGATGGCTAGACTACGGACTTGACTTAGGTTTTCCAGGCAGGCATCCCTTCACAAGAGGCATATACACCACGATGCATAGGGGAAGGCTTTGGACTATGAGACAGTTCGCCGGATTCGGGACGCCCGAGGACACCAACCAACGGTTCCGTTTCTTGCTGGAGCACGGTGAAACTGGTTTGAGCGTTGCCTTCGACATGCCAACACTATACGGATACGACCCAGACAACCCTCGGAGCGAGGGAGAAGTTGGTAAATGCGGCGTCTCTGTAGCTACTGTGAAGGACATGGAGATAGTTTTCAACGGAATACCTTTGGACAAAGTGAGCGTCTCTATGACGATAAACGCTCCCGCAGCTGTTCTGCTGGCCATGCTCATCGTCGTCGCCGAGAAACAAGGGGTTCCAATACGCATGCTGAGCGGAACAACCCAGACAGACATTCTAAAGGAGTTTATAGCTCAGAAGGAGTGGGCCTTCACACCCGAAGCCCACCTGCGAATAATAAGGGATATGATGGATTTCTGCGTCAAAAACATGCCACGCTGGCATTTCATCAGCATCAGCGGCTACCATATACGAGAGGCTGGAGCCACAGCGCTGCAGGAGCTTGCCTTCACCCTGATGGACGGGTTCACCTACGTAGACCTAGGGCTAAGCTCGGGCATGAAAGTTGACAGCTTCGCCCCCCATTTCTCCTTCTTCTTCAACTCAACCATCAACTTCTTCGAGGAGATAGCTAAATTCAGGGCGGCGAGAAAGCTGTGGGCGACCGTGTTGAAAGAGTTTTATGGCGCCGAAAACCCACGGTCGCTTACACTACGCTTCCACACACAGACCTCTGGAGCGTCCCTCACATGGCAGCAGCCCCTCAACAACATAATCAGGACAGCCATAGAAGCTTTAGCGGCTGTCTTAGGTGGAACACAGTCCCTGCACACAAACTCCTACGACGAGGCTTGGGCCCTTCCAACGGAGCAGGCTGTCCTCGTCGCGTTGAGGACGCAGCAGATAATCGCCGAGGAGACAGGTGTGGCTGACACCATAGACCCGTTGGCAGGCTCCTACTACGTTGAATGGCTCACCGAACAAATGGTAGAGGACGCGTTAAAGTATTTCCAGAAAATTGACGAGCTTGGCGGAATGCTTGCGGCTATAGAGGCAGGCTACCCACAGCGGGAGATTCATGAAGCAGCCTACAGGACGCAGCTGGCTATCGAGAGCGGTGAAGAGGTCCTGGTCGGCGTCAACAAATACACCATCCCAGAAGACCAGCCCATCAGATATCTTGTCGTCGACGAAAGCGTTGCCAAGAAGCAGGTTGAAAGGCTTCAGCAGGTGAAGAGGGAAAGGGATAACGAAAGAGTGCGGAAAGCTCTTGAAAACCTCCGCAAAGCCTTTGAACGCGAGGACGTGAACGTCATGCCATACATACTAGAAGCCGTAAGAAGCTATGCGTCGTTGGAGGAGATTATGAACGTAGGGCGGGAAGTGTTCGGAACATGGCGTGAACCAGTCATAATCTAAAAACGCTGCCGACATCCCAGCCGCTCGAAACCATCCACCGATGTGAGGAACCTTACCTCATGTCAGGTCTGTTTAGCTTCTCCCCACCTCTCCCTCTTCACCCTTTCGACGATATGGTCTATGATTGTTTGGAGCGGCGTTCCGGGGCCGAAGTTCCCTGAAATACCCTCCCTCTCCAAGATTGGTTTGTGCTCTGGTGGAATTATCCCGCCGCCCACTACCAAAATGTCTCCAGCACCTTTCTCCCTCAAAAGCCTCGCCACCTTGATGAAGTTTGGGATGTGGTCGGCGTTGTGGAGGCTTAACGCAACAACGTCAACATCCTCCTGAATAGCTGTCTCAACAACTTCCTCGGGGCTTCTCAGTATTCCGCCGTAAACAACCTCAAAACCCGCATCCCTAAAAGCTCTGGCTAAGATGAGAAGCCCCCTGTCATGACCGTCCAACCCCGGCTTCGCCAACAAAATCCTAATCCTCCCGACCCCAGGAGCCTGCACACTCATACGTTGGTAAATCATACAACCCTATAGTTAAACTCTTATGTTTTGCTGGATAAGGTGGGGTTTTCATTCAACATTTAAATTAAAAGATGAAAAAATAAGGGGAGAGTTGGCTGGAGGCAGTCAACCAGAACAACATCAAGGAAACCCATGAGAAAGGCCGACTAATAACCTCGGGGCCATATCTATTTGATACGGTCTGTTTATAGGTGGGCCGGCTTTTCCAGAGTGGTTTTTCTCTGCTGTTCAGGCATGCGCCTCCAGCCTTTCCCGGGTCTCCTTAACAGTCTTCCAGATTCTCCGTAGGATTCTTTCTTCGTCTTTTGCTTTGTGGTGTGTTGTTCAGAACTGCTGTTGTAAGCCTTTAAAGCGCCTGTCTCGCTGTTTTGCTGTAGAACTTGTTGACCCCCTTCCTTTGAAGAGTCCGAAGAACTTTCTGAGATGTCTGTATGACCCGCCTCTCTCGGAGACGGCTTACCATCCTTAAACATACCCGACAAAGGAGACTATGTTAAAGGCAAGGTGTTTAAAGGAAGATACGACGTTACTGCGGGCTTTAAGCTTAGAATACCCAGCATGTTTAAAAACCTGCTTGATTACGAGGCTAACTACAGAAGAGAGATTAGAATAGACCTATGGGTTGAGGATGGAATACCAAGACTCACCTATAAAGAATATGAGGAATCCCCTTTTATACCCTCAGGTATTCAGCCACAGTATAACAGAGGACAATCATTCTGCAGCATATGCCATAAAACATACGAGAACAGAGACAGATTCCCTATTGAAACAGAACATTAAGAAAAAACCAAGAAAAAAGGAAAAAGTAATAGTCGGGTAAACTTGCTTTAGGTAGAGGTTTTAGCTGGGAAACAGGCTGTAACACACATGTATCATGGTTTAGCCTGTTCAAGATAAGCTTTGACAGCTTTCCTCAGCGCGCGTCTCAGAGTAATCGAGAGCGAGGCCTTTGTTATCCCGAATTCTTTAGCAAGATGCTCTACTCTTGCTCTTCTGGGGATGTCCAGATACCCTTCTCTAAGCGCCCTGTCTAACAGTCTTTCCTGGAGAGGCGTGAGCTCTTCAGCAACATCTACGTTAATGTTATGCTCTACCTCGTACGTTATTCCTTCCTTCTCCAAAGCTGTAAGAATCTGCGGAACATATCTTTCCCTTACGTAGAAAGACCAGCGGAGCCTTCCTTTGTCAAGCTCGTAAACAGCTGAACCGAGGAAGCATTCCGAGGATGCAAAGTGCTTGCAGAGGTTGCACTGCGTTGTCTTCAGTGAGCCGACGATCTTGCCTGAAGACATCTTCAGCGTTACTTCCAAATCTTGTATGCCGGGTGTTTCTTGAAGGTTCTTGACAACTTCCGCCATCGCCTCGGGGCTGCAGGTTATTTCAAAGAACTCGTTCATCGAATTGTTTGAGGGGATGCAGTCCAACAGTTTTACGCCAGTTACTCCCTGGGTTTTCGCAATATTTCTTATCCAGCTTTGGGGCGGTATGTCTATTTTGAGTGAAAGTTTTTTCATCCTCTTTGGGGCTAGGGTATATTTCTTTTCTGCTGTATGAAAAACCTTTGTCTTATTTTGTATACAGATGTTTACAACGTATTTACATTAATTAAACGTTCTCTCACAGTTCGACTACCTTAAGAACCCCTTTCATCAGCCAGTGTCCAGCACCCGAGTTGAGCAACGGTTCTCCGCAGTAAACAGAGCATCTAATCTCGAAAACCCCAGCTCTGTCCGCTGTGAACGTTATCTTCACAAACTCGCCAGGGTTGATGACAGCGTTTATGTTATAGCCCGTTATCATGAACCCATGGACCACGTCAGCGCTTGAGACGATGAACGTGACTTTTTCGCCTTTTTTAACAACAAACTCTGCTGGCTCGAAGACCCATTGCCGCGCCGTGACATAGAACACATGTTCTTTGTCTTTCTCAGCTTTTGCAACATTGTTGTAGTAAAAAGGCCCAAACAACGTAACTAGAACTGTGAAGCCAAGCAGCACTATAGCTATCAATTCCGAAGGGCGTAGTTTCACCAGGCTATCCACCCCCAGTAGAAGGAGTCGAGCCAAAGGCCGAGGTATAGCAGGCAGAGGCCTGTCAGCATGGCTGCAAAGGGTATCGCAGCCTTTATAGCGGCGTTTCTGCTGGGCATCGTCCGCTGCGCAATCCTGTAAGCCAGCTTTACAGACAGGTAGAGGCCTGCTATCAACAGGGCTGCTTGTATGTAGGGGATGATGCTTGTTAAAACAGGCGTCCACGGAAAGTGTTTAGTGCCGAACAGATCCCAGCCCCATCCAAACGGGTCGGACAGGGCCGCTACTAAGTATGAGCCGTTGACCAAAAGGATGTAGAGCGAGAACGCAACCCACGACATCAAACTTAACGGGACTAAGCTGTATGAGAAGTTGATGAAAATTTTTTTGAGCGGTATGTGTTTCACGCCGGACGCAAGCTTGGCGGCGTATGAGAAGGCGAGGAATACTGCGGGAGCTGCTAAAAGCGTGCTACCCCATACAAGCCCTGCGAAAAGCAGAAAGCTTTCCACATTAAATGATTCAAGCAGCAGGTTGCCCTGAGGCGACCACGTTTCTTTGAAGGTGGCCCCGCCCGTGACGTTGGCTAAATCTTTGAGCCAGCCGTAGGGGCCGACGAAAACAAGGGCGTAAAGTATAGACAAAGTAGTCATTATGAATACTTTGAAGGCTTCGTCGAGCCCACGCTTCTTTATACCATGCCACGGTTCGACGAGCAGGTCGTCTCCCCCGATTCTCAGGTTTAAAGCTATGTTGTCGAGCGGGCATGTTTTGACACACTCCATGCAAAGCCCGCAGTAGGCGTTTCTGTTGAGGTTCTGCGGAAACTCATACCACGGACATCCATAACCGTTTTCACTACCCTTGAAACATTCTTTCCCAACATGTTTCAAACAGACCTCCCTGCTTTTGACCCTTAGCTCTAACGGCGCTAGCATAGAGTAAAGTCCTATGAAGCCTGAGACGGGGCATACGTAGCGGCAGAAAACTCTACGCTCGAATAGGAGGTGCAGTATCGTTGGTAAAACTATAACAAGAACGATAAGCATTATGGCTGTTGCTAAAGGCCTTGTGGTGAGCACGCCGATGAAAGAGGAGACCGTCAAGAAGCTAAAGTTCTGAAGCCATATGTTGTCGAGGAATTTTGGCCATTTTTTACCCAAGCCAAGGTTTTTCTCCTTCTTCTGCGTCAACGTCCTGCGCTGAAGCCATTCGCCTATAGCTGGCATCGGACAGATCATACACCATATACGGCCTCCTAACGGAACAAGCAGTATCATCAAAGCAGCCCACCAAAGTATCCAGACTACGAGCACCGATATGTTCTTGTTCCCGACAGGCAGTCCATAGAGTCCCGCCGTCATCAGTATGAAGAAAATGGCGAGGTTGGGGGTTATGACGGCGAACTGGAACCATCTCTTGCGGACAAACCATTTGATCAAAGGTATTCTGAAGAGGTCGAACCGCCATTTGTACTGCTGCTGGCTCTCCATCTTCAACTACCTCCTGAAAACCGCTAGGTAAACTAAGCTGAGCATCCCCGTCAACACAGCCAGCATAGCCGCTCCCTGAAAGATGTAGTTGGGGTTTACCTTAAGCACGCCTGTCATGAAGGGATGGAACGGTCCGCAGTTGACGGAGCATCTGAAAATGAAAGAGCCTGGTTTATCTGCTATAAACTTTAACACAACCTCGTTGGGCTTTCCCTCCTCGAGAATCAAGTCAGCCCTGATGTCATATCCTTCGACATATATGCCATGTGAAATGTCTATGGATTTAAGTCTGATTATCACTTCGTCTCCCTGCTCGACTTCTATTGCAGGCGGGTCGTAGGCCCACTGACGCGCCGTTATGATGAACTCTTTCGTAGAACCTGTGACCGCTTTTGCCGGCCCCGTGATGAAAGCCAAAGCCGAGGCGAGGAACACGAGCGTGCTGAAAACAACCAGCATTCCATCGACTTTTCTCTTTTTTCCACGGATCAAACCGCCCACTAAACGCTTGTGCATGGATATTACAGAAATAGTTTGTGTGCGACGTGATAGACAGCGTCTAACATGTTAGACGTAACGGCTTTCTGGCCCGCCGCTCTCTCACTGCTGAGAAGAGATATGGGTGTGGTTAAGGAGACCAAAGTGAGTCGTAGGAAGCTTATATCAGCTTTGGGTGCAGGTGTTGTTGTTGGAGCTGCTGCAGGATTCACTGCGGGAAGGTTTATCACACCGCCGGCACCGCCTGTCGCGGCAGCCGTTGAAAAAGTCATAACAGAGCGTAAACTGACCACAGCCCATGCAGTCGCAGCTCTCAAGACGTATGTGCCGGGAGGAGTATATGACGAGTTTGTTATGTTTTCATCGGGTGGGCATTCGGGACAGGTTCTCGTCATAGGCGTTCCTTCGATGAGGCTCTTGAAAGTGATAGCTGTTTACACTGTGGAGCCTTGGCAGGGATATGGTTACGGTGACGTGAAGACAATGCGGCTGCTTGAAAAGGGCAGTAACGGAGTGAGGTTGTTAACTATGGGTGACACACATCATCCAGAGTTTGACAGGAGAAACGCAGAGTATGTCGGCGAATGGCTGTTCATAGGAGATAAGCTGAATGCTAGAATGGCAGCCATAAGCCTCCGAGACTTCGAGACGAAAGACATCGTTAAGCTGCCTAACACACAGACACAGCACGGTGGAGCATGCACTACACCCAACACCGAATACGTAGCTTGTATGAGCCAGTTCCCAGCTCCATGGGAGCCAGGTAAAGGATACAAACCAGGCGTGACATACGTTCCGTTGACTGAAAAGAACTTCGCCGACTACTTCAGAGGCTGTGCAAGTTTCATAGCCTTCGACAGGGCTAAAGGCCGGTTTGACCTGGCCAGAAGCTTCCAGATAGAGCTTCCACCATACATGCAGGACCTTGAGATCGTGGGCTGGGGTCCTTCGGACGGGTTTGCCTTCACAAACTCCATAAACACAGAGAGAGCCATCGGCGGTGTTTTGGAGGGACGGCCGCCGCTTGAAGTCGGAGCCTCGCAACGTGACTTCGACTACCTGCATGTTATCAACTGGAAGAAAGCTGAGGAGCTCGTTAGAGCTGGTAAAGCTGTTGAGATGAACGGCGTTAAAGTCGTCACTCTCGAAACCGCGGTGAAAGAAGGTGTGCTGTTCTTCGTCCCCGAACCCAAGAGTCCACACGGATGCGACATGTCGCCGAGTGGCAGATACGTCGTCATCGGCGGAAAGCTTTCGCCAGTTGTCACGATATACGACGTTGAGAAAATCAAAAGCGCCATAGCCGACAAAAGGTTTGAGGGAACAGACCCGTACGGCGTCCCCATAATACGCTTCGAGGATGCAAAAGCAGCGCAGATAGAGACGGCTCTAGGGCCTTTGCACAACGAGTTCGACGACAAAGGACACGGGTATGTAAGCACCTTCATAGGCAACGAGGTCAACAAGTATACGTTAGGGCCTCCAGACTACACGGGTCCAAACCCATTCAAGCTCGTGGACCGGATAAAGATACACTATAACATCGGCCACCTGTGCACGCCTGAGAGCGACTCACCCAGCCCGAAAGGCAAGTATCTTGTAGCCTTGAACAAATGGTCTTTGGACAGGTTCATGAACATAGGTCCACTGCTACCTCAGAACTTCCAGCTGATAGACATATCGGGTGAGAAGATGGAGCTTTTGTATGACATGCCCATAGGAATAGGGGAGCCTCACTACGCGAAAATGATTCTGGCGAGCAAGCTCAAGCCATTGGAAGTCTATCCCGTCGGAACAAACCCCGAAACCTTCGAGAAAGACCCGAACGCCACAGAAAAGGGCAAGGAACGAATACACAGGCATCAGGAGGGTGGAAGATGGGTGACCGAGGTCTGGGCGACGGAGATAAGAAGCACAATAACACCTGACATAATCAGATGTAAGGCAGGAGACCTTGTCAGACTACACATAACCAACGTAGAAACAGCAAGAGACGCGACGCACGCATTCGCCCTCTCAGAATATAACATCATAGCAAGCATCGAGCCTGGAGAGACAGCAACCATAGAGTTCACAGCCGACAAGCCGGGTGTCTACTGCTTCTACTGCATAGAGTTCTGCTCACCTCTGCACCTCGAGATGGCTGGCTGGCTCGAGGTAGAGCCTGCGTAACCAAGAATACGTGACTGCGTTGAAACGGCGTGCGCTAGTTGTGGGAGTTGTAGCAGTGGCAGCAGTGACTGCTGCCGCTGTCTACCTAACCCTACAGCCCGCCAGACAGATACCTCGGCTCCTCATATACTTGGACAAAGACAAGTGCAAGCGGTGCGGCATGGTCATAAGCAGGCAGGAGTTTGCAGCAGGACTATTCGTTGAAGGCATGGATGACTGGTGGAAGTATGACGACATCAAATGCATGCTGAAAGACTACATCGAGAGCTCTGAACGTGTTAAAGTATTGGCTGCAGCGGTCTTCGATTACCACACAAAAGAACAGCTTGACGCGATGGCTGCCAACTACGTCAAAGCAGACCCCAAAAAACTCTGGACGCCTATGAGCAGCGGTATAGTGGCGGCAAAGGATTCGAGCGTGGCTGAGCAGATAGCCCATAAACACGATGGCCACGTTTACAGCTGGCAGAAAATAATCGAAGAAGTAAAAAAAGGCGCGGTGACCCATCATGGTTGAAACATACCGAATCAACTATAGAAAGCTAACGCTCTTCACAGTAATCCCAGCGGTTTTAGTTTTGTTATCTTTACCGCTGCCTCTGTGGACGATAAGGTTGAACGCACCGATGTACGCCCAGAGATGGCTTGAAGTAGTCGTCATACCCTTAACCGGAATTCATGGCGATGTTAACGAGGTTAACATAGTCAACCACTATGTGGGGCTTGGCGAGATCAAGCCTGAGAAAATAATTGAGACGGTTTACCTGCAGCCCCTGTACGGAGTTCTAACCCTTCTCACAGTTTTGACAGGGCTTCTGAGACACAAGAAACAAGCTCATACACTCCTGTGGATTGTCTACCTAGTTTTGGTTGTCGCAACCCCAGCTTACATCTACAGCTGGCTTTACAACTACACTCACACCATTCATCCAAGCGCTCCAGTCAAGATAGAGCCCTTTGACCCGCCTTTCTTCGGCTACTACGAGATAGCGAACTTCAAGATCGCTAGCTACTTAGGGCCAGCCTTCTTCCTCCCGTTAGCGGCTGCTATGATTCAAATACCGCCGAATATAATTGCAAAGTTTAGGAGAAGAAGGTGAGGTCGTCTAAGGCTGGAGGAAAGCCGCTCGTCTACGCTACCATCTGTCTGCTGGCTTTAGCGGCCGTAGTAGAGGCCATCGGCGGCCAGCAACAAGCCTGCAGCAACACAACGCTCCAGCAAATGGTCGACGAAACACCTCATGGAGGAGTTTTAATTATTGAGCAGGGACGTTACTGTGGGCCGATAGTAATCAGGAAAACAATGACCTTGAAAGGCGTGGGTTACCCGGTTATCGACGGAAACTACGTGAGCGACGTCATTGTCGTTGAAGCCGACAACGTCACTATCTCAGGCTTAAAGATCATCAACTCCAACCCCGACATCTCGATGGAGGCGGCTGGGATAAAGATCAAAGGCGACAACGGCAGAATAATAGGCAACGTGATCATAAACGCTCTTTTCCCAGTCTACCTTCTGAAATCCAGAAACACCGTGGTAGAGAACAACACTTTAGAAAGCTTCGCTAACAAGGACATTAACGAAAGAGGACATGGAATATATCTCTGGTACACCTTCAACACAACCGTCATCAACAACCGTATAACAAACAGCAAAGACGGAATATACAACGAACACGCATACAACACAACGATAAAAGGAAACATAATAACCCGCTCTAGGTACGGCATACATCTGATGTACTCTTATAACTACACGATAGCAGACAACATAGTAAGCCATAACCTTGTCGGCCTCGCTCTCATGTACTCCTACAACCTGTATGTTGCAAACAACATAGTCAAGGAAAACAAGGGGGAGGCTGTCAGCGAAGGTATCTTTCTCAGAGAGTCTGGAAACCTAACAGTTGAAAGAAACCTCATCTACGGGCACGTAAACGGGTTTGTCATCGAATACTCGCCTTACCCACCTCGTATGTTCCAGCTCATAAGAAACAACACAGTTGCCTTCAACTACATAGGCGTTTGGATAGACGGACAGTCGGGAGGTGTGATGTACGCTAACAACTTCGTCGAGAATCTTCAGCAGATAGTTGTGGTGGGCGAGCGAAACCCAAGCGTTACATGGACTTTCGAAGGTGTTGGGAACTTTTGGAGCGATTACCGTGGCCTCGGAGATGTTCCACATAAGGTCGAAAATCCGTTGGAAGACATAATGGACGGCTTCCCACAGCTTAGGATATTTATGTTCAGCCCGGCTTACTACGCTTTGGAGACTATGAAGAAAGCTTTCCCATTCAACCCGCGGGTCAGAGCCGTTGACGAAAAACCTTTGGCCAAGCCGTCGCACAGCTACACGGTGAACTACACCCGCGACAACTGGTGGGCTCTAACAGCAGCGACTTTGGTGGTCGTTTCAGTACTCGCAGTATTTCTCTCTATCAGACTGGCCTACTCCGGCTCGGCGGGGTTTTGGTCGCCGGTCTATAAAAATTTTAAGAGTAAAAATAGAGAGGAGAGTTTGGCTGGAGGCCCGTCATCCGACAGCGTCTGAGAAGCCGAATGAAAACCGTGCATTTGCTGTTAAATCACCTCAAAGGCGTTCGCCCTGCTATTGCCCGGCCTTCATCCGGCTTTTCCCCGCTGTCAGGCCGGGCCTCCAGCTCTGACGTAGTTCTTGATTTTTCTCAGCAGTTGTCTGACTTCCTTGGCTTTGACCTTGTTTTTCCTGTAGTGGCTGATTGCTAGGGATTGGACAGCCTGTTTCAGTCGATGGTTGTATCTTCCGTTGTTGGGTTTATAGAGTCCGGTGTAGCATAGAATGCTTCTCAGCTTAGCCGTAAAGTCTACGTGTAGAAGAAGGTCTGCGAGAGCAACCTTACCATAGAGAGTCATCTGATAAACCGAGAGTTTCGCATAAAGGCCTGTATATGCTTATTGTGTTCGTCGCCATACTTATTATCTGACGTGCCACCCTCTGCTTGTTTTTGCGGAAAAGATTCACCGCCTCTGCGGATGCTTTAAACTGCTTCACCAACTTCAGAAGGTTAAGCTGTTTATGGTATTCGTCGATGAGCTTCATAAGCTCAACGTATTCCGCGGTAACTTCCTTGAAACAATCTCGACCCATCATCGATAATACTTTGGCATCGTTTTCATCGTTCTTGTACAGCGACAGCCTGTTTCTGTAAGCGGCTATTAGGTCCGTCCTCCTCAACCTGAAAACCCTGACACCACGGCTGAGGAGCGCTGAAACATTGTCATACATGGCTGGATGCACGACGTCGAGGTAAACCTCATCGCCTTCGGCTACGGGAACATCCACAAGACGAGCCGTCATAACATACTGATGTCCGTCAAAGACGATGTGTGGCTTCGCTCTATGTCCACCGTTTGCAGACCAGTGAACATCGACGTAGAACCTTCTTACTTCTCTCCCGAGAGGTTTATAAGCCTCTTTTCGGGGTCTCAGTCATCATCTCTTCTGTCCCTCCAGCCACAGTACTGTAGCGGTCTCACGGGCTTTATTCAGAACCCATTTCAGGTCTTCAGACAGGTTGTTGACGATTGTCGGCGGTAAAATTCTTCGGTAGAAGTCTGCAAAAGCGTCAACAGCCCTCTCCGCATCAGATAAGACAATCAGCTTCCCTATCACGGCTACGTCGTCGGAGACGGCGGTGTTGGTGGCGTTGTCCACAATCTCCAGAACCCTCTGGAAATCAGTCCTCTCTGCAAAAGTGGTGAAGAAGTCGGCGTATCTGTTTCTGATTTTTTCCACCGCCGTTTCGCTCACTTCCCTTCAACCTCCGTCTTGACGGCTTGTTTGGGCTTTATGTTGGCGGTTTTCTGGCCTTCGACAACGTATTCGTATAGCAGGTGTTCGTATCTATGGCCTTGGCTTCTATGCCATTCCACGTAGGCGGAAGGTTTCTCGATGAGAAACGTGTGGACTTTGACCTTCTTGAAGCCTACGAAGCCCATCGCCTCAGCCACTATGTCTTGGACCTGCCTTCCCAAACCCGTCGAAACAACGTCCTTGACAACCACGACGCATCTACCGTAAACCCTCAGCATGAGGTAGGCGGAAGCAACCAGCTGTGTAACGAAAGCCCTATAGCTGTTCTTCGTAAAAGTCCTCATGTCGTCCTTGGAAAACCCTCTCAAGTCTTGTCGTGGAGATTTCAAAGATTTCAGCATGTTGCAGTATGGTGGGCTGAAGACGACGGCGTTGGCGAACCCCCCTCTCCGAGGGAGGCCCAGCTCCGTCGCCCTCTCCCTTATCTGGTAGTGCAGCGTTTCAGCAGGGCCTTCGAACTTAAACACCGTAGAGGAGTGGTTGGTGAGCCGTAGAAGCTCCGACAGAATTCCATGGGCTATCGTTGCGTATCTCCTGTCGATGTCGTTGACGATGAACGTTTGACCTGCGTGAAGCCCGCATGCTATGGGCGGGATGAGAATAGGAGCTTACACAGCTGTTCCCCCCACCCCGCACATAGGCTCGACAACGACTCTTTGAAGGTAGAGGTACCGTCTAAACAGCCATATTGACAGCCAAGGGTTCATCGTCGCAGGATGCTGGTGGAACTCCTTGGGCAGGAAAGGCAGAGTAGTCGGTTTAGCCTGCGGCAAAGTATAGCCGTCGAAGTTCTTGAGACTTACGTAGTGCTCGCTACCCAGCCACCACTTATAGACGGCCGGGTCAACCCAGCGGAAGTCCTCAGACATCTCTCTCCCCTCTTTTTACCGGCGCCAAGGCCTTGGACGGCTCATGGAGGGCGCCATTACCCCAGAGCCGTAGGGTTTGTTGAGGGAGCAGGACGCTCCCAGCAATCCCCAGCCACCACCCACCCTCAAGGGGCTGGGGTCCGGGTGCCATGTCTCCTGACATGGCTGTCCCGGGAGGCCTAGGCCGCCGGAGAGACTCCCCGACAGGAGGGAAAACCTCCCGCCGGAGAACATCTCTCCAGCGGAAGGTTCTCCCATCGGGGAAAGCAAAAAAGAGAGGTGTTTGGGTGGTGTCGTCAGAATTCCAGCGGGTTTCTGATGTTTTTAGGGCAGAGTTGTCCGTCTTTAATGCAGAGTCCTAGCGACTTCATCGTCTGACATGATGGAGGTCTATATTTAATTCTACTCCCCCTCATGCCAGCTATGTGTTCAACCTGATAGCGTGCGACCCTTTCGTCGAAATCGCCTCTGATGGTGAAAGCCTGAAGAACCTCCTTAACTGCGTGGCCCTTGTTCAGGCAGAAGGCAGCATAGATGAAGTTCTCCATGTGAGTTGCGTCTTGCAGCCTCTGCTTAATAGCCTCGATGCACGGCGGCATTCTGCCTGAGACCATCAGAGGTCGTTGTTTCGCCTTTATCTCCTGAAGTCTCTCGACAACATCAGCCATGACTGTTGAAAGGTTCTCCGGTATCTTTGTTACCTTCGGCGTGTTCTCAAAGCTTCTGTGAAGGCTGGTGTAGAGGTGTTGTCTGACTAGTCTGGTAAGCCTTGTCTTTGAAATGTAAACCCAGCCGCCGTGAAGTCTTTGATTCACCAGCTTCCATGAAACGTCTCTGAGAAGGTCGCCGGCAGACATCAGGTAGTGGTTGAACCTTATCCTATACCCTTCACCATGTCTCTCCACAGCCAACTCAAGCTTTCTCAGCAGAAAGTCGAAAACATGTTGCTGCTCTAGGTGTAACAACCTCTCACACCTAGCGGACTCTGCGAGAGACCATCGTCTTATCAGCCAGTCATCATTAATTGTCGCAACGATGGCTTTGGCTATGGGGAAGGATAGAAGCTCTACGAAGGGGTTTTCAAGCTTGGGTGTAACCCCGAGCTCTCCCCTGTCAAGAGCTTCGAGAATTCTCTCCCTCCCCCTGCTGATAACGTCGTCGGATAGCTTGTTTAGGTAGAAGGCCTTCAGAAATTGACGAGCTTCTTCAAGCCAAGGGTATTTAGCTAACAGCTTCAGGTCAACGACAACTTTCGGCTGTTGAACCGTCTGCGGGGTCTCAGGAGCTTCGGGAGGGCTGGTTTGCTGAACCTCAGCCTCAGCCGGCTGACGTTCTATTCCAAGCCTCTCCTCAAGGGCGTTAATCA
>JAWBRA010000005.1:0-74193 GCA_038844785.1 Candidatus Caldarchaeum sp. | reverse complement strand
TATTCACTGGACACCTCCGAAAAGCGCTACAGCGTCTTACGATGGCATTAAAAGGAGGAACAGGGATAAAGGCCAAAGACGAGGAAGAAACGATAAGAAGAATCAGAGAGGCCGCAGGTCATACCGGCATAGACAGCAGAGAAAAACCCCAAGCCGTTATGACTTATTCTTTAACATGTATGGGTGTAAAACCCGTACATGACACCCTATTTAACATACCGGCCTCTCTCTCTTTGGGGTTCTTAGGTGTTGTCCTGCTGGTTGCCTCCAGCCAAACCTCCCCCTATTTTTCCCCTTCCTTAAAGGAGGTGGTTTATGATTGTTTAAGGCCTTGGAGGTCAGTCATTTAAATTTGTACAACCAAAACGTTTTAATAAAGCCAGCCATCGTTAGTCGGTAACATGGAAGCCAAACTAGAGCCGTTCAGCCTCAAAGTAACGGAGAGGGCTGCTAGGAAGATTGCGCAGCTCGTTTCAGAGGAGCAGAACGACAAGCTTGCGTTGAGGATTTACGTCACTGGAGGAGGGTGCGCAGGCTTCAGATATGGTATGGCATTGGATGAAAACGTTTACGACGACGACATCGTCGTCGAGGCCCACGGTGTAAAGATAGTGGTAGATTCTTTTAGCGCCCAGTTCCTCGATGGGTCGGAGATAGATTACGTTGAGGATGTGATGGGGTCTGGTTTCTCCATCAACAACCCTAACGTCGCTTCTACATGCGGATGCGGCCATTCATTCAGCATGAGATGAAGCCCGAGCCAGGCGACAGGGCTCCGGATTTCACGCTGCCCGACCCAGAGGGAAGGGAACATGGTTTAAAGGATTTGCTGGCCGGCCATAAGGCCCTAGTCCTCTATTTTTATCCCCGCGATGACACACCCGGCTGCACTGCTGAAGCTTGTGGATTTCGTGATTCTCTCGAAAAGTTTAGGAAGATGAACGTTAACGTTGTTGGGGTGAGTGTTGACGACGCCGAGTCTCATAAACGTTTTGCATCAAAACACCGCTTAAACTTCATGCTTTTGTCTGACAAGGAAGGCCGGGTCGCGAATCTTTTCAACGCCTACAGCCCTGAGAAAGGCAGATGCCTGCGTAAAACATTCATCATAGATAGCTCAGGCATCATAAGGGCTGCCTTCCACAAAGTTACGGCAGAAGGCCATGCCGATGAGGTGCTCGCCAGGCTCAAAGAGCTCAAGCTTTGAAGCCTTTCCGGTAAAATCCGCAGTATACTGTTATAGGGCAAACATTACACTTTGGTTTAGGCCTTCTGCATATCTCCCTCCCGAACCTTACAAACAGCTGGTTAATCAAATGAAGGTCTTCTGCTGGAGCTAGCTTCGTTATGTTGCTTTTGATTTCTTCGTAGCCTGATTTCTCCGAGGCTATGCCGAGCCTGACCGCTACTGTTTGAACATGGGTGTCAACAGCAACCTCGGTTTTTCCGAAGCCGACTGACAAAACAATGTCGGCCGTCTTAGGCCCAACTCCGGGGAGCTTCATCAACTCTTCACGGTTTTCAGGAACCTTTCCATCCCTCTCCCAATAGATAATTTGAGCTATCCTTTTGATTCGTTTTGCTTTCTGCCTGTAAAAGCCAACTGCTTTTATCGTCTGAGCTATCTCTCGTACGTCAGCCTTAGCAAGCTGGGCCGGGTCTTTATACCTGCTGAAAAGTTTGTTGTAAGCCATATCGGTCATCTCGTCACGCGTCCTATGGGATAGCAATGCGCCTACAAGGACTTTGAAAGGGTCGCCTCCTGAAACATGTTCAGGCCGAGCTTTCGACATGTATCGCGCCTTTAAAATTTTGACTACTTCTTTGAACTCGGCCTTATCCAAGCCTTTCTTAGCTGAGATTAAAACGTCATGAGATAAACCCTTTTTACAGCTGTAGTTTGTATGGTTGGTGCGATAATTTTTTATAAACGTCTTGAAAACCCTCATGCATGAAAAAATACGTTCTTCCTCAGCTTCCCTACGCGTACAACGCCTTGGAACCCTACATTTCAGCGGAAATCATGACGCTACACCATACGAAACATCACCAAGCCTATGTCAACGGTGCCAACGCCGCTTTGGAGAGGCTTGAGAAACATAGGAAAGGCGAAAACCCTGAGAACATAAGAGGCATACTCCGCGACTTAAGCTTCAACCTGAGCGGACACAAGCTTCACGCGGTTTTTTGGCCCAACATGGCTCCCGCTGGGAAGGGCGGTGGAAAGCCCGGCGGAAGCATAGCGGACCAGATAAACAAAGACTTCGGCGACTTTGAATCTTTCAAGAAGCAGTTCTCCGACGCCGCCAAGAACGTGGAGGCCGTCGGCTGGGCTGTGCTAACCTATGACGCAGAGTCCGAAACACTGGTCATATACCAGGTGGAGAAACAGAACTTCATGCATCCGCCAGACCTTCCGCTGCTCCTAACTCTGGACGTTTGGGAGCACGCGTATTATCTGCAGTATAAGAACGACAGAGCGGCCTACGTGGACAACTGGTGGAACGTGGTAAACTGGGACGACGTGGACAAGAGGTTCTCCAAAGTCAGGGCTTAACCCTCAAAACCCTTGTGCACGCAGCTATAGAAGGCAGGGAGGCGGCCACAGCCGTAGCAGCCAGCAAGCCAGCGCCGCCGGCCTCAAGAGCCAAGCCCCCTAGGATGGGCATGATTATCGACGAGCCTGCAGCCATGGCGTCGGCGACACCCATCACTCCACCCCTCCCCTCAACCACAGTAAGTCAGCTATGTAAGCCGACGAGGAAACCCAGGCGGCGCTCCATCCAAGCCCGACGAAAAACAACGCCATCGTCACAATGGTCATGTAGCTCGACAGCGGCAGCAGCAGGACTCCCGCAAGCGTTACCACCAGACCCGCCAGCATGACAGCCGGCCTGCCAACCTTGTCGGAAAGTTTGCCGAGAGGTATGGAGAAGCGTACATGCCTATGGCGTGAATCATGACTACTGTGGAGATGTCTGTCGCGCTGTGGTGGTGACTGTACATCAGGACAGTGTTGAGCGACATGACCGCGACCATGACGCCCGTTAACGTAGCCATGGAGGCCGCGGCCGTGAGAATGCCCGGTTCGCGCAGCCTCCTCAACACATCCCGTGTGCCGCGCATTGGATTGTTACTGTGTCCAGCCATCTTCAGCGGGTCTGGCCAAACCAGAGACAGCACTAAACCAGTTAGCGATATGGACGCTGCGTTGTGAAGGTGACTACGTTCTATGAATGTGTTGAGTTTGGTTGTTGCGTTATGTAGCTGACGAGCAGCGGGGTGGCGAGCGTTCCAGCTATGCTTCCGTAAGTATGATGCCTGTTCCCAAGCCTCTCATGTTTGCTGGAAGCATATCTGCCACCGCAACGCGTGAAAACTCAACCATTCCACGGCCAACTCCGTAAAGCAGTAGGGTGAGCAGAAACCACGGCAGAGCGCGGCTGCTGACGGACAGGGCAGCAACCAACGACGCGGCAGCCGCCAAAGCCATCCCACCCGCTATCACAGGCCTTCTTCCAAGCCTGTCCATCAAAGCGCCGAACTGGTACGTGCTTATTAGACGTCCACCCCAGATGAAAGCGGAGCCGAGGCGTGCTAGGGCTGCGGAGCCGCCGAGCAGAAGAATCGCCGCTGGAGCAAATACGATGAAAAACTGGACGACAGTGTTCAATGCTTGACAGGATGTGAGAAGCGCTATGTTTTTAGCTATTGTTTTGTTTAGGCTTATCTCTTTCAAGTTCAACGGGGCCCTTCACGGCTTTCGCTCTTCTCCTATAAAACTGCATCGGGCTTCTGATCCCGCCGCACAGCCTCCCCTCCTCCACGCAGAGACCGTGTGCTTGCATTGTTGTGCAGCGTGGGGCCGAGTACTTGGTCCTGCTCCCCTTCAACCCTGCTATATGCTCCACTTGATATCGTGCTATGCGTGGGTCGAAGTCACCTCTTTGAGAATAGACAGCTATGACTTCGTCGACGCTCATACCTATTCTCAGCATGAATGAGGCTATGGCGAAGTTTCCAAAATGGCTGACGGGTTCTCCCGCCAACAGACGGTTCCTCAAAGCATTCATGCATGGAGGCCACATGCTCGGGTCGAGCCTCACAGACTCAAAACGGTCTTTCTGGCTAACATTCTCCAAAATTTTCTTCAAATGCTTTACATGCTCCAACAGGAAGGATGGAGGCTCTATCCTGCCCATCGTCTCCAGCCTTTGGAAGATGAGCCTTTCGAGACCGTTCTTGACCAGCGTAATAGCCTCGTTCCTGGTCACAGCTACAAATCCCTTATCCAGCAATCTATTGACGAGTTTAAACCGTGGTTCGTTAAGGTTGACGGCGATCTTGAGGTAGTCAGCGAAATGTATCCAGAACTCGTTGGGTGGGTTGTGGATTCTAACCTGCATCCCCAGCACGTTTGCCAAGATGTAGTGTAGTGCCTGTTTTTGTCCTTCTTTGATGTTTTTCAGCAGGTTGGCATACCGTTCCGCCTCGTAGGCTGCGAACCTTCTTTTCGCGAAAGGGCTGTCGAGCATGGCTACCAAAGCCATCGCCAGAGGATGTGAGATTATCTCAACATCGCTCGTCAAAACTTCCTCGCGTTTTCTTGAAGGCCAGGGTGCAAGAGCCTCCTCAACTTTTTTGACGGCCGTCTTAACTAGGTTCTCAGCATGCTCAAAATCTTCCAGACGTAGTTTCTGCTGAGCTACATATTCCCTTACTACCTTGAGGAATGGGAAACCGGACAGCAATGCTTCTACATAGAGGTCTTCAGCCAACCCTTTCACCCTCTACGACGGCGTGGGATGAAGCCATGTCTCTCGAGCTTGCGTCTGTCAACAACCTTGTTGGATGCAAGCCATGAGGCCTCCAACATCATCTCAACCTTATCAAGCCTGTGGACAAGCTTAGCCTCTGGCGAGACACCTCTCAAGTATTCTTTGTAGAGGTTTATAAGGTCTTCTGCTTGTTTGACGCCAAAGTCGGTGAAAAGCTGCTTCAAAAGCGATAACTCAACATTGTCCAAGATTTTCCTGGGGATTTTCTTCTTTATCTTGGGTGTCAAATCGCCTGTATAGCTTTCAGGAATATCATGCAGCAACGCCATTTTGACAGCCTTCAAACAATCCAAACCTTTTCTCTCAGCCTCAACCATCACCAACACGGCAAGGCTGAGGCAATGGCTGGCCACGTTCTCGGGCCGTCTCACACCTAGCTCAACCCATCCACTACGCGGAATGCGTTTGAGCATCATTAGCGCCGACTCTACAGGCCTCAAACCATTTTCCTCACAATCTTCTGCAAACCTGTGCTGTACTGGAGCGCTTTTTTCTCTACTTCGGCTAGTTCTCCCAGCCCGAGCTGCCTGCATACCTCTCTTAAGACCTTCTTTCTGATTGCTCCACCTTCCTCGACGGCGATTTTTTTGGAGGATGGTATGGAGACAGCGGCTTCGACGACCTCTTTAGCTAGGTAGGGGGTTATGACATATGTTCCGCCGGCCCGGGCCGCTAAAAAATCCCTCGGCAGACCGAATTCATGCAGCTTGAGAAAATCTCTTCTAAGAACTTCATCCAACCCTTTGTATCCCTCTGCAGCTAGAACGGTTTCGTATCTCCTATAGCCTGCAAACAGCTCGTCAGCTCCCTGCCCTGAAACAGCGGCTGAACAACCCATCTCCACTGCCTCAACGGACAGTAGGTACATCGCTGTGGCTATCGAAGCATCCATGACTGACATCTTCCCCAACAAACGCTTCAGCTTTTCCAACGCGTTTCCAACCATATCTCTGTCCACGTTAACTCTGACGACGTTAAGACCTAGGGTTTTAGCCGCCCTTTCGCTGCGCTCGAAGTCGCGGCTGCCCTCAACGCCCAGAGTAAGCAAGACCGGGTTATAACCAAGCTGGTCGAGAAGTTTTGCGAGAACAAGGCTGTCCAAGCCGCCTGAAAAGAAAACGGCTGGATTTTTAGGACACAATTTTTTCACACTGCTTGTTAAACGTTCCAGAAGACTTTCGGAAGCATCCTCAGTTACGGAAGGATGCCAGAAGCTGTAGGGCCTGCTGGCGATTATGTCCGTTGCTGTGGCGGGTTTTACTGGTTTTGGGGCGGCCGCCCATTCCGCAGCCTCAGCAGGCAGGTTTGTAACAATTTTCACCTCGTTTTCTACGAGGTAGACGGGGGCCAATCCCACATGATCTCTGAAAACCATTACATGTTCTCCCAACACGATGCCTGCGAAAAAACCATTCACCTTTTTCAAAGTCTCGGTCAAATCAACGGCGTGGTACATGAGCTGGGCTGTTTGACAGGCGTTGGGGGAGATAAGCTGGACAACAACCCTCCCCCTCACAAACCCCTCGTAAAAATTATCTGACTCGTAAGCCTCGCCGGAGATGTAGAGTTTAGCCTTCAACCCATTGTCTAAATCGAAAACCTCGCACAAATCATGCCTGAACGTCTTGGGTGAAGGCGTCTCACGGCCTACGGCTAGAAAATACTTTAACACTTCGCTGAAAGACGGTTAAGCCGTTTTTATAGCCGTTACTCTCCTAAAGGCTTTAAAACCGCGGCCACTATCCTGCTATGTGGCGGAAGAGTGCAGCCATGCGTTGGAGTTCATTGGCGAGCAGAAAGCCGAGCAAGGCGTCAACAAGTATTTTAGATGCGTCAAATGCGGCGACGTCTTTGTTCAGACACCGGACGAGGCTAAGGTCTATCGTATTCCTGCTGTTAAGAAGAAAAACGGGTAAAATGGTCCGTCGGCTTAAACGCCTAAGTGGAGCTCGTCGGCAGTCAACCCGACGGCATGGAATACCTCCTCGCCGATTTTTGCAACCTCCTCCCTGTGTTTTTGCTTAAGGCCGTGGTAAACGCGGTAGAAGACCTGTCTAACCTTCTCAACCCTCTCAAACAAGTCTGACGCATCTCTATAGGTGTCGTTTTTAACCTTCAACGTTTTGCCGCCGCTCTCCCCAACAGACAGAATGTAGCGAACCTTTCCCGGAAGTTTGAGAAAGTCTTCAACAAAGTCGCCCGGAGCTTGGGCTTCGGCTTCAACGAGTACGGAGTAGGTGCGTCTCAGCCCATTCTCGATCTTTACAACGTCTATGGCGAAACCACATCTGCCGAACCTTGTGTAAATTATCTTCTCCCTAGGATAGTGCCTGTGAGTAGCCAACCCTACAACGCCTTCAGATTCTATCAACCGGATTATCTCGTCTGTGATAGCGTCCGGCATGTCTGGCAGTAGTTATGGTTGGAATTAAGGTTTAGCCTAAAGGCTTGCTGCTAAGGTTTTTATCATGCATGCCTACACGGATGACAGGTAGTTCAAATTGGGTCGCAGGAAATATTCCAGGCCGAGGCATGGCTCTCTAGCCTATCTACCCAGAGGTAGAGCTAGAAGCATCCTTCCAAGGGTGAAGCACTGGCCTGATGGCCGGCAAGGACCACTCGGGTTCATAGTCTACAAGGTTGGCATGACATCCGTTCACTACGTGGACAACAGGCCGGGGTCTCCCACTCAGGGCAGCGAAATAACCGCAGCATGCACGGTCGTGGCTGCACCCCCACTAAAAGTGGTCGGCTTGGCATTCTATGATGCGCTTGACGGCAAGCTTGTCGACGTCGGAAGGATATGGAGCAAGGAAGCCGGCGACGACATACTTCGAAGAAACAAGACGTTCACCCCCTCGCCTGGGCCTGAGAAGCTGCAGGAGCTCGAAGGAAAGTTTTCCGAAGTAAGGCTGATAGTTGCAACCCAGCCCCGTCTAGCAAACGCCGGGAAAAAACCACATATCGCTGAGATAAAGATAGGAGGCGAGCCTAGCGAAGCGTTGAAAAAGGGGCTGGAGCTTCTGGGTAAAGAGCTTAAAATATCCGACGTTTTCAAAGAAGGAGAGTATGTTGATGTGCTGGGTGTGACGAAGGGTAAGGGATTTCAAGGCGTCGTAAAAAGATACGGCGTTTCAATACTTCAGAGAAAGTCTCGGAAAACAAGGCGTGGAGTGGCCTCCATAGGACCTTGGAACCCTCACTATGTCATGTATACAGTGCCCCGCTCTGGACAGATGGGATTTCACAGAAGGACAGAATACAATAAAAGAATTTTGAAGATCTCATCGGAAACTAGCGCAATCAACCCAAAGTCTGGATGGCACAGGTTTGGGCTTGTCAAGACAGACTATGCAGTTATTGAGGGCTCGCTTCCTGGAACTCCTCTAAGACCGGTGTTCATTAGAACACCAGCTAGGCCGCCGAAGCCGCTTGAGCCTCCTCAGATAACCCTTTTCGAGGTGTAGGGATATTGGATTTCACGGCAACCCTGCAGCTGCACAAAATCCAGCCCGTCCAAGTCCCAGTCTATAACGCTGAGGGAGATGCAACAGGCTCAATAGCCCTGCCTCCCTTCTTTGCAGCACCGCTGAAGGAAGACCTTGTCCACAGGGCTTTTGTCCACCTGTACACCCATCGGCTTCAGCCAAAGGGATCCTCAAAGCTCTCAGGACACAAACACTCGGTTGAGTCGTGGGGTCCGGGATTTGGAATGGCTCGTATCTCAAGAATTAAGGGGAGGGGGACGCCCAAGTACGGAGCTGGTGGGATGGTGCCGTCCGCCGTGGGAGGCAGGCCCACCCATCCACCCGTGCCCGAAAAGAAAATCCACAAAAGAATCAACAAGAAAGAGTTGAGAAACGCTTTGCTTGCAGCGCTGGCTTTCACATCCAGTGTTGAACATGTGAGGAGGAGGGGGCACAGGATACCTGAAGGGCTTCAGCTACCGATAGTTGTCGAAGATAAATTCGAATCACTTAGCAAGACAAAGGATGTCAGGTTGTTTTTCACTAAGCTCAGGCTTGACATGGAGCTGAAAAGATGCATGAAAGTAAAGATAAGGGCTGGGAAAGGAAAGATACGTGGCCGAAGGTATAAAAAACCGAGGGGGCCTTTGATAGTTGTTTCGCGGAAGTCCAGCCTGTCTAAAGCGGCTGAGAATATTCCAGGCGTGGACGTGGTTGAGGCTAGAAACTTGAGCGTTCTAGACCTGGCTCCTGGAGGCCATCCCGGAAGGCTCACAGTCTTTACCAAGTCCTCGCTGGATGCGCTGAGAGGGAGGCTTGAATGAATCCCCAAGACGTTATCAAAAGGGTCGTCATAACACAGGACGCTGTCTCGCTCATAGAAAAGGAGAACAAGCTTGTCTTTATTGTGGACATAAAAGCCGACAAAAAAACCGTGAAACATGCCGTTGAACAGCTCTATGAAGTTAAGGTGGATGATGTGAACACTTTGATAACGCCGCGTGGTGAGAAGAAAGCCTTCGTCCGCCTCAAGCCAGAGTATAAAGCCTCGGACCTAGCTGTCAAGCTTGGAATATTTTAGGGGGGTGAAAATTGGGTAGGAACATAAGAGCTCAGCGCATCGGGAGGGGTTCGCCGCGGTTTATAGCCTCAAAACACCGTAGATACAAGGTAGGCTATCCCAGCGGGCTGATAAACGCGGGGACGATTCAATCGGCGGTTGTCCGTGATATAGTGCACGACCCTGGAAGAGGTGCGCCAGTAGCTATTGTAGCACATGACGGCGTGGCGTTCGCCGTACCAGCTGTAGAAGGTATGTATGTGGGTCAGGTGGTTGAGCTAGGTGAAGCAGCGAAGCCCTCAACGGGGAACATCGTTCCGGTTGGAAAACTTCCCGAAGGCTCTATCGTCTCGGTTGTTGAGAGGCTGCCCGGAGACGGGGGGAAGCTGGTAAGGTCTTCTGGAGCCTACGCCGTGGTCATGGCCCAGCTTGGCGACAAAACCATACTACGGCTGCCGTCTAAGAAAGACGTTGAAGTCTCTGCGAAGGCTTTGGCGTTGGTCGGTGTTGTGGCCGGTGGTGGCAGGGGTGAGAAACCCTTCCTCAAGGCTGGAGCGAAGTTCCACTTGATGAGGTCCAGGCATCGTTACTGGCCGAAGTCTAGGGGTGTTGCGATGGTTCCCGCGGTACACCCGTTCGGAGGAGGAAGCCACAAAAGGATAGGCAGGCCCGAAACAGTCAAAAGAACAACGCCGCCGGGCAGGAAGGTGGGGCTCATAGCGGCTAGGCGGGCTGGGAGAAAGAAAAGGGCGTAGGCTTATTAATGGGTTGGATGTAGACGTCACGTAGATGGTGAGAGAGTTTACCTACAGGGGGTACACGCTCGACCAGATAAAAGCGATGAGCATGGATTCTTTCATAAAGCTACTGCCCAGCCGAGCTAGACGCAGCCTCTACAAGAGAGGTTTAACCCCGGCGCAGTCTAAGCTTCTCTTCAAAATACGGAAATACAAAAGGCTTTTGGAGATAGGTCAGAAGCCTGAGAAACCCGTCAAAACGCACTGCAGAGACATGTTCATACTGCCTGAAATGGTTGGTTTGACGATCCACGTCCACAACGGCAAAGAGTTCCAACCGGTCGAGATAACTCCTGAGATGATCGGCCACCGGCTTGGCGAATACGCAATCACAAACAAAAGAGTCATCCACGGAAGGGCCGGAATAGGTGCAACAAGAAGCAGCATGTATGTACCGTTGAAATAACTGCTTAGGCCAAACGCTACCCTATCATCGATAGGTATTTAAACGCGTTTTAAAAACTTCGTGAGAGAATGGGGGCTGGGAGCCAAGGACACCGTAAAATGTTCGATGGACTTGGCCGTCATGTGATAGGCGAACTCTACGGATGCGAACCAGCTCTGCTTAGAGATACGAGCTTTATAAGGAACGCTGCGAAAAAAGCAGCTGAGAAAGCCGGGTCGACGATTGTAAGTGATTTAGCCAACAAGTTCGACGGCGGCGAAGGCGTATCATACATACTAGCCATAAAAGAAAGCCACATCTCTATACATACATGGCCTGAACACAGCTATGCCGCGGTCGACATTTATACATGCGGGGACAATGTAAACCCTTGGAATGCCTTCGAAGAACTGCTCAAGCTGTTGAACCCTAAATCTGTCAGCGTTATGGAGATAAGACGCGGGCTTCTAGCGAGCCATAACAGTAGAACTAGCATAGCTGTCAGGGATCGTACATGCATGAGAAATTCATTTGGGCCTCAGAGATTATAGCGGAGGGTTTGTTGGAATACTATGCTGTAAAAGACGTTGTTGTCATGGCTAAGACGAAATACCAGAACGTCGCCATAATAGACACAATTCCGTACGGGAGATGTCTCGTGATTGATGGGAAGATACAGTCCTCGAGGCTTGACGAGCACGTCTACCACGAGACGCTGGTGCACCCAGCCATGGTTACAGCATCTGACGCAAGGCGTGTTTTGATAATTGGCGGGGGAGAGGGGGCGACGGCGAGGGAGGTGGAGCGGTGGAAGACGGTTGAAGAGGTTGAAATGGTTGAGATAGACCGTGAAGTAGTTGAGCTGTGCAGACTGCATATGCCTGAGCTGAGCGCCGGCGCATTCGATGACAAGAGGTTGAAGCTGGTCATATCTGAGGGAAGGCAGTACCTTGCTTCCAAGGAGAACGGTTCGCTTGACGTGATAATCGTGGACGCCACAGACCCGACAGAGGATGCTTCATCCATCCCCCTTTACGCAGAGGAGTTCTATAGGATTGCCTTCAGCAAGCTCAGGGAGGGGGGCGTGATTGTCACCCAAGCAACCTCCATAGTCCACAACCCATACGTTTTCAGATCGATATTTGAAACAGTTAGCTCGGTTTTCCCCAAGACCACGCCGCTGGCGGCGTTTGTAACATCCTACGCATCGCTTTGGGGGTTCGTAGTAGGTTCGAAGAAGCGGAGCTGCGGAGATCTCACAACCTCTGAGGTTGAGGCTATGCTTAGCGAGATGGTTAGAGGAAGGCTGAGGTTCTATTCTGGCGAGACCCACAGGCTAATTGTGAATTTGGCAAATCTGTATTTGAAAAATTATGAAAGCGGATACAGAATAATCAGGGACGGGTCTCCGGTCACTGTGCCATGACCCATACAGCAGTAGTCCACCACCCATGGACAGATCGTTATAATTGTTATGGAAACGCTTCTGAAACTGTCCTTTCTTATAGCTGGCAACCCTGTTGTGAGCTCTGATAACTAATAGCCAAATGAACCCACATCAAGCCTCTCCAAAGGCTATTAACATGCTTCACCGAGTTTCCGAGCGCTGTGAGGATGACTTTATAACTGCTTGAGCCAGGATGTCTTATGTACAAATGTCTGCGGGGGGTGGGATTTGAACCCACGAACCCCTACGGGACAGGGTCCTAAGCCCTGCGCCTTTGACCGGGCTTGGCAACCCCCGCCTCGGCATAAAAGGCTTTCACGCGGTATTTTGATTTTTACAAACTGGTTTTTAAGCCGGGTTCAAGCGTTCCACACGTTGAGGCGTCGTACCCTGTCGTCGGCAGAGGCTGCTGAGCTGACCCCGAGGCTGGCACCTTTCCTCGAAGGCGAGAACGTCAGAAAAATTCTGAAACAAGGTGTCACCACCGTCGAGATGGGCAAAGCAAAGCTCATCCTCACGGCAGGCTTTTCCTTCGTGATGATAGGTGAAAACACTTTCCCAGCGCTTACCGAGGCTAACGCCCGCATAATAGACAGGCTACCATGCGTCTACGTTGACCGCGGGGCTGTTCCGAAAATTGCTTCAGGAGCAGACGTAATGAGACCAGGCATTACACGCATGGACACCTTCGAGAAAGGCAGCGTGGTTGTGGTCAGGGACGACATGTATTCGAAGCCGTTGGCAATAGGGAAGGCTTTGACAAGCTCCGTCGAAGCAGCCGCGGCCACCCACGGCCGTGTGGTAAAAAACCTACACCACGTAGACGACCTGATCTGGAAGACCCTCAACAACATGTGATGCTACGGAAGATATAAATAACGTCAAACACAAAACCATTTGAGTGGAGACTTTTTGGTGGATGAAAAAACCGTCATAGACTCGCTAAGGCGCGTCATAGACCCAGATTTGAAGACCGACATAGTGAGCCTCGGCATGGTAAAGGATTTGAAAATCGAAAGAGGAAAGGTGCAGTTTACTTTAGAGCTTACCACACCCGCCTGCCCTTTCAACAAAGAAATAGAGGAGAACGCACGAAGAGCGGTAGAGTCAATTCCCGGGGTTAAGGAAGTAGACATGAAGGTGACCGCCCGTGTTTGGTCGGCGAGACCTTTAGCACCCACGTTGGATAATTTCTCATCGGTCAAAAATATCATAGCGGTGGCCAGCGGAAAGGGAGGGGTCGGCAAGACCACCGTCGCAATAAACCTAGCCTGCAGCCTTGCCCTCAGCGGGGCGAGGGTAGGTCTGGTGGACGCAGACATCTACGGGCCGATGATACCGAAAATCGTCAACATCATACAACCTCCTAGAATGGTGGGAAACAACAAATTAGAGCCTGCGAGAATGATGCTTGGAATAAAAGTCATGTCGCTGGGGTTGTTCGTGGACGAAAACACCGCCGTAATATGGAGGGGGCCATTGGTGGCTAGCGCTGTTAAACAATTGCTCACAGATGCAGCATGGGGCGACCTCGACTATCTTATTGTAGATCTCCCGCCGGGGACGGGTGACGCCTCCCTGACTCTTGCGCAAACCATTCCTCTCACAGGTGTCGTCATAGTGACCACGCCGCAGGCCGCCGCAGCCGTCATCGCCGCAAAAGCCTTAAGAATGTTTAGAAGGCTTGGCATACCAATAATAGGAATTGTGGAGAACATGAGCTACTATGTCTGCCCAAACTGCGGGTCTGAGTCGAACCTGTTCGGGGACAGTGTGGCGGAGAAGATGGCTGTGGAGCTGGACTCACCCATGCTTGGACGCATACCGCTTCTGCCAGAGGTATCCACACACTATGACAGAGGCGTTCCGATAGTCGTGGCGGACCCTAAATCGCCGGCTTCTAAAGCCCTTCACGAAATCTCGAGAAACATAGCTGCACGCATAAGCATAATGGCCCATGAAAACAAAGCCAAAGCTGAAAAAACGTGAAAAAGAGAAACGTCCAAGTCTGTCCCGTATGTAGGAAAACAACCCTCGACCTCTACCTCGGCGGATATTTGGGGAAAGTCTACAGATGTGTTTCATGCGGGTACGTGGGCTCTTTCATCGTTGAGATGGATGAAGAAGACTACTTTGCAATGTTGAAAGATATGGGCGAGGGTCAGTAGGATTCGGCAAGGCTTTCGAAAAACTCTCTTCCAAAAGGATACTGGGACGCAAGCTCTTTCTTCACGAGAAACTGTCTTTCAATAACTTTCAAAGCCGTCCGAGCCGCTAGGTCTGGTCGCCAAGCCTCTCCAACGCCTACGAACTGAAACCTGTCGGAGTTGAGCCGTGCCCTGCAGTGTATCAGCCTCAGGTCGCCATGTCTCTCCCTGTGCTCTTTGAAATAAAGGCTGAGGACGCCGTTACCAAGCGTTTTCCTAAACCTCTTTACGAAACGGTCGGCAACCTCCATCACCCGCTCCTTATCATCCACGTCAACTCTGTCCATCTTGTAGCTAACCTCCACAACTATGTTTCTCTCAGTCTCTTGAAGCTGCGCCACGACGGGCTCCAAAGCATCCATCAAAGTGAAGATACCGACCACCCTATGCCTCTCTGTAACAACCAAACATGAGAACCCGAGCTCCTTCATCCTGCGTACTGCCTCAACTATGTTTTCAGAAGGCTGAACCGTCATGACATCCCTTGTCATAATGCTTTTCACAGGGTTGCTGAGGGTTCTGACTTTTTCGCCAACAACATCACCCCAGGAAGTTTTCAACCGAGGTTTGACAACCTTCTCAACGATGTCGGTAACCGTAACAATCCCCACGAGCCTCCCTCTGTCCAGAACCGGAAGCCTTGAAACACCTTCGTCACGCATCACAGATATAGCTCTTCCTATCGTGTCCTTTGCGTCGACGGTTATCACCTCCCGTGTCATCACTTTTGACACGCTTATTTTTCCCAAAGCATCTTGAGAGTTTAGAACCACGTCTGCCGCCGTCACAAGTCCTAAAGGTTTGCCTGAGTCGGTTACAGGCAGGGCCTTCAGGTTCCTTTCAACCATAAACATCGCAGCCTTATGTAACACGTCCTCTGGGTTTAACCGTGGGGTTTTTACAGCCAACGTCCTCGCTGGAACCTTTGAAGGGTTGAGGTTCGGCTTGAGCATAGACCTTTTGGTGACAACACCAACAAGCCTGTCGTTTTCCTTGTTTTGAACAACAACTACGTCGGCTTTCTTCTCAGCAAACAGGCCTAGAACCTTTGTCAAAGGCTCGCTGTCGTAGACCCGTGGAAAGTCGGTTAACATTATGTCTGCTACATTCATCTTCCTAGGAAATCGAACAAATTCTATTTAAGTTGAAGTGTTTGAAGGGATGGTGGGAACACCAAAGTCTCCCCTCGTTAATCGCCTTGTCCGCGCTTGGGCTAACATGTCAACTAAGGTTGTTTGTAGCTGCGCAGCGTTAAATAAAAAGGAAGCAGCCAGCCGTCATCGGAGATGAGGATTACGTCTTTGACCTCAGGGGCTTCTATGGCCGCTCTTGCCTTGGTCCTCGCAGTACTGCCGCTGAGCTTCCCGTTCCCCCCCGTTCCCTACCTCAGGTTCGACCCGGCTGAGATACCTGTCTTCATCGCCCTGCTTGGGTTTGGACCTTCTTCCGGTATGCTGGCCGCGCTCATCTACTATCTTGCGCTGCTTGCGGTGGGCGAGTTCACCCCACTGGGGCCTTCCATGAAGTTCTTAGCGGTTTTGTCGTCTGTTGCAGGCTTTTGGGCAGGGTCGCGTCTGCTGAGCTCGAGAGGCATGGGGCCGATGGTTGGAGCCGGCGCGGTTGTCGGGATGGTGTTAAGGGTCGTTGTGATGACCGCGGCAAACTATGTGGTGCTGGTTGTGATGTTTCCAGAGTTTCTGAACTTTGCGACAGCAACCCTTTCCGCCTTCCTCAGCCTACGTCTTGCATCAGACCTACAAGGCCTGTTTCTGGTTCTGCTTTTCACAGCGGCCTATAACGTCCTTCACATGATGTTCAGCTTAGCTCCCACAGTGGTTGTGTTGAACACGATCCACAGGGCGAGGGCTTTGAGCAGCGTGTGGGTTCCATGGGTTGTGAGAGCTTCCAGACCACGCGACAAAGCTTAGGTCAGCGGTAAAAGCTTTTCAGGAGAAAGCCCTCCATGGATTAAGGCGTAGAGAGCTTCTGTGATTTTCTCAGGGTTGGAATGTTGGAAGATGTTTCTGCCGAAGGCAACCCCAGCTCCTCCGGCGGATAGGCTGTCGTAAACCATCCGCAAAACCTCTGTGTCAGACTCCATAAACTCGCCCCCCAGCACAACCACCGGCACAGGGCATGAGTCGACTACGTATCTGAAGCTTTCCACACTGCCAGCGTACATAGTTTTTATGAAGTCGGCTCCATACTCTGCACCTATCCTAGCCATTTTAGCTATCTCAACCGCTGAAGCCATGGACGGCTTGGCGGGATACATCTCAGCGAGAACAGGCATTCCATAATCGGCTGCCGTAACAGAAAGGGCCCAGAGCGTCTCAAGCTCCTGCCGCTCGTTTTCGCCACCAATTTTGACGAAATATTTGACGGCGTCGGCTCCATGGTTTGAAGCTGCTTTGACGCTCCACGGTATTGTCGAGGGGGATTTGTCTTGAAGAGTCAGTATCTAGCCCAAGTTTTTCCTCGCCAGAGAGGGCGCATACTGCTTTAGCGAGCCGAGGCCTGCCATCACTGCGTCGACTCCAGCCGCCACGACTTTGGCGAGAATCTCCGAAGGCCTCTCAAAACCCTTGACTGGCCACATGAAATTACCATGGCCGAATGCAAAGATTAAGCTTCGCCCGTCGGCTTGGAATATCCGTTTAAGACGGATGAATTTTCCGGCAAGGGTCGCAGCTACGCTAGGGTGTGACTATTACTTTTTCTCTGTGAGTGGAGCTGCAAACCTTCTACGATTCTCTCAAGAGGCAGCTTTTGGGTTATGAGTGGTTTAACTTTTACAAGACCTTGCTGGATTAGCGTTAAAGCTGTTTTGAAGTCTTTTTTGGTTCCGCCGTAGGTTCCCGTGATGACTATTTCCTTGTAATGTATCATAAACGTATGGCGTCACCTCCTCCCACAGATGTGATAACCTTGTCAAACCCATCATCCTTGGTCAAAAGCCTGCACCGTTCGACAGCATCTTTGTCCGAGCTGTTAACCGAGTAGTCGGCGCCGAGTTTCTCAGCCAATCTCAGCCTCTCGTCTAGAAGGTCGATGGCTACAGCCTTCGCACCTTTAAGCTTCGCAAGCTGTACATGCATCAGGCCGACGCCTACGACAGCAGCCCAGTCGCTGGGCTTTATTCCACATTTTTCGACGGCGTTGACGCAGGCAGCCAAAGGCTCGGTGAAAGCAGCCTCCTCGAAGCTTAGGCTTTCACCGAACAGGCATCTCGTCGGCGTATGCTAGAACGTATTCAGAAAAACCGAACACCAAGGTTTGTAGAGACATGAGTTGGAGCAGATGTTGTCGCTTTCAGTAAAACAATATTTGGAGTCCGCACGGTTTGTGGAGCGAGCCGGCGACCCTGTCGTCAGGCTTGTGGGTAAAGACGCCTTCACCAACCTTCTCCACAACTCCAGCTATCTCATGTCCCAAACCCCGATGGCTGGAAGGGAGACCCAAACATCCTCCCCGTTGAAAACACGTACATCTACAGGACAAACCCCGCAGGCTTTCACTCTCACGAGCATCGTTCCCGGCCCAGCCTCTGACTCGGGTATCTCCTCAAGCCTAAGTCGAACGCCTTATATATTACAACGGCTTAAGTCGCGGTGAATTATTAAACATGGTTTCTAAGGCTAGCTGCTTCAAACGGACCTCAATCTCTTTGACGTAAAGCTCTACTAAGTTTTGCATGTCGATAGGCCAGACATAAACTATCTTCTTGCCGTATCTCCTGCTAAAATCTTCTATCAGCCTTGGTATCTCAATCTCAGAGTGAACTCCCCCAGGTATCAGCTTGGTCGTCAAAACCATGATCTTTCGATGGTTTGACTTGCAGGCGTTCTCCAACGCTTCTTCAAGGAGAGGTGGACAGAACTCGTTGAAAGCAACCATTACTTTACTGTCTTTGAGAGCTTGTTCGAGAAGCAACGCCAACTTTCTAACGCTTGACCAGTAAGGGTCGTTCCCCTCGTTTCTAGGCCAGCTCAGAACAGTTTTCGTCAACTCTGTAAGCCTCTGCTCCTCCTGAGGAGTTCTGTCGCGCTTGTGGAGCAGCGTTAGATATTCGGTTTGAAGGGTATGGGGCATATCTAGGGGAAACTGCCCGTGGCCGACAAGGATGACAAGCAAGCCGGGCTTTTTCATCAACCGGCTCTTAAGCGGTTTTCTATTTAAAGTAGGTTTGGGGGAGATCAAGCCCTGGCGGGGCTTTGAACCCCGGACCTCGGCACCCTTCCGGCCTAAAGGGTTCTACCGCTTACCAAGCGGTCGCTCCACCAGGCTGAGCTACCAGGGCGCGGCTATTATCTGTTGAAGCTTTCTTAAAAATGTGCTCAAGATATGACGCCATACTTGTAGGATACGCCGATGAGCTTGCCTTTCTCAAACCTTTCTTCGTTGAAGAACTCCGGGTCAACCAATGGGGTTTTGTTTCCTAGGATGATGTCGCTTGCGAGCATTCCTATGGCCGGACATAGTTTGAAGCCGTGTCCGCTCAAGCCCACCGCGTTGAAAAGGTTTTGAACGGTTTTCGAATACCCTATTATGGGGTGCCAGTCGGGTGTGACGTCGTAAAGCCCTATCCATCCGCCGGCCACCCTCGCTTCAGCCATGATCGGGAACCTTTTAGATAAGGCTTCGCCGTACCGCGATGCAGTGTCGATGCCGACTTTAGCTTCGAGGTCGAAGGCGTTGGGGTATTTTTCCTGCCTACTCATGTCGGGGTTTATGCTCCCCATGTAAGTCTGGTTGTCTCCAAACGGCCTCATGTAATAGTTGTAGGGAAGGTCTCCTACGACAAGATGCTGTCCCCTGAAATCCTCAGGCCTACTCCAAACAACTATCTCCTCCTTCATAACTTTCACCGGCAACGCGGCGCCGAACATTTCCAAAAAACTGTTACACCATACGCCTGTCGCGTTAACAACCAAGCCTACCTCAAATTCGCCGCGGGTGGTTAAAAGCCGTTCGACACGGTTGCCCGCCATCCTCACTCCTTTAACCTCGCAAGACTCCATCAGAACACATCCTTCGTTCACAGCCGCTTTTGCATAGGTTTGGGCTGTGGTGACGGGGTCGGCGTAACCCGACTCAGGCTCGTAGGCTGCTGCATACAACCCTTCTATGTTGATTCTCGGCTCAAGCTGCACCAGCTTCTCAGGGGTAAGTATCTCTGTTTTTATCCCTAGGCTTTTCTGCATTTCAACGTTCTTTTTCAGTCCTTCATAGTCTTCCTCGCCCGCGAGTATGACGAATCCGCATGCTGTAAATCCTGAAGGCCCGCCTACCTCCTTCTCCATATTCTTCAAAACGCGCCAGCTGATTAAAGCCATCTTAGCCACTTCAAGCGTGCTGTAGTGAAGCCTAACCACCGCCGTAGACCTTCCCGTCTGCCCCCACCCTACATGGTCTTTTTCTACCAACGCAACCCTGCCAGCGCCTTTTTTAGTCAGGTAATAGGCTATCGAAGCGCCCGTAGACCCGCCGCCCACCACAACGACGTCGAAACGCATGTCATTTGAACTAGCGGGCGGGATATTACTTTAAAAACGACCGAAAACCAGCCATCCCACCATGCCTACGTATGTCTACGAAGAGGTTCAGCTTCCCGAGGAGGCATTAAGCCTTGTCAGCAGCCGTAAAGCCGTCAGAATAAACTACTGGAAAAAGTTCGGCGACGACCCGCCGGGATGGTTGGTGGGCGTTGGAAGAATCCAGGGTAGAAAGTTTGTTTTGGAGGAGGAGTTTGTAGCACAGGAGCTTGTCATCAAGTCCACGGCTTACGGGCTGATAGCCTTCCAAAAACCTGTGGAAGGCCAGACTGTTGACAGAGGCTGGATTGTTACGTTTTATGAAAACATCGAGTTTGACGGCTGCCGCTGCGTCATCACCTAGACCTCCGTCCGTTCTCGCTCCTGTAAAGCTTATGCGTCAGCCATGTTTCGTAACACAACACGGCAAGTATCATTAAGCTTATCAAAGTGTCAAGGCTGACCATCAACACCACCACAGCTAGCATGGCAGCTAGGTATAAGACTCTGACGCGGTTAAGCCTAAATAAGTAATACGAATTTATAAACTGCCTTATTTAAACACCCTAAGAGGATCATGCCCGAGCTGTATAAGCTCATACTGCCTAGGATAGATGTTGCGATGGAGTCGGGCAAGATAGCTGAATGGCTGAAGAAGGAGGGCGACCAAGTAAAAAAGGGCGAGGTCGTAGTTATCGTTGAGACGGAGAAAGCCGCTGTCGAAATCCCTTCAGAGGTGGACGGCAAAATAGTCAGGATACTTCACAAGGTTGGGGACGAGGTCAGTGTGGGGGAGGTAATAGCGGAGATCCAGAAAATCTAGAGACAAAGTTTTCTGACGGACTCAACTATCTTGTCAGCAGTAACCATGTACTGTCTTTCGAGAGGCTGTGATTGTGGTGCCGGCATGGGTGGGGAGTTAAGCCTTATCACAGGGGCTTCAAGGGCGTCTAAGGCGTTTTCTGCAACATATGCGGCTACCTCCGCCGACACGCCGCAAGTTTTTACACTGTCCTCCGCTATGATTAAGCGGTTCGTCTTCCTTACAGACCTTAAGACAGTCTCGTAATCCATCGGCTGAACCGTCCTCAGGTCCACTACCTCGGCCCTCAACCCCTCTTCTTTCAGCTGACCGGCGGCGGCCATGGCCTCAGACACCGTTCGCGACAGAGCGACAACAGTCACATCATCCCCCTCAGCCTTGACGTCGGCTTTACCTATCGGGAGCAGATATTCTTCCTCGGGGACCGGTCCTTTATATCCATAGTAGCTCCTGTTGACGTAGAGTGCCCCAGATTCTATGAAAAGAACCGGGTCGTCATCACGGATTGCAGACTTGAGGAGGCCTTTTGCGTCATAGGGTGTTGATGGAAGAACTATTTTCAGCCCAGGCGCCTGCATGAAGGAAGCCGTCAGAAACTGCGTGTGCTGACTACCGTATGAACGTCCAAGGCTGTACTGGGTGCGGATGACTAGAGGCAGCTTGACCTGCCCTCCTGATGTGAAACGAATCTTGGAAGCATGCGTCACTATCTGGTCAAAGGCTATGCCGGCGAAGTCGAAAAACATAAGCTCAGCGACAGGCCTTAAGCCATTCAACGCAGCCCCTATCGCAGCACCTATTATGGCTATTTCCGATATAGGCGTGTCCATAACCCTTGTAGGGCCGAATTCTTTCAGAAGGTCTTTAGTTACCTTGTAGACGCCTCCGGCTAAAGCTACTTCTTCGCCGAAAACTATCACAGAACTGTCTCGACGCATCTCCTCCTTCAAAGCTTCGTTCAAGGCTTCCACGTATGTGATCTCCCTAACACCCATGGCCTTTCACGTTTTCGATGAGTAGACAAACTCTTCCAAAACCCTGAAATCAGTTAAGGGGGCTTTGAGCACTTCTTCAACGACGCCGTCAATCATCTTGTTAACCTCCTCTTCCAACGCCTTTCTTTTCTGTTCGTCAAGCAACCCGTCAGCCTTCAAACGGTTGAACAACATCTCTATAGGGTCTTTCATCAACCATTCTTCAATCTCCTCTCTCGGTCTATACCATGTTCCCAAGTCGTATCCGCCGTGTCCCTTCTGACGGTATGTTCTGCATTCGATGAAAGCAGGACCCCGTCCTTCCCGTATGTATGAAGCTGCTGAACATGCTGTGGTGTATACTTCGACGACGTCGTTGCCCATGACTGTGAAGGTTTTGATACCATAGCTCGAGCTTCGAGCGGCTATGCTTTCTCCTGCGAAGGCTCTGGAAAGGGCTGTGCTCATTGCGTAAAGGTTGTTTTCGCAGACGAATAGGACCGGTAGCCTCCAGACAGCCGCTAAATTCAATGCTTCGTGGAAGGCTCCTGTGTTGACAGCTCCGTCGCCGAAAAACACTGCTGCCAAATTCTTTTCGCCACGTTGTTTGAAGCCTAGTGCCACGCCGACAGCTATTGGAAGACCGCTGCCAACTATCGCTGTGGCAAACAGTATCTTTCTCTCAACGCTTATTGGAGCATGCATAGAGCCTCCAAGGCCTTTGCATGTTCCAATAGACTTTCCCATTATTTCGCCCAACACAGCCCGCATGGGAACGCCTCTGGCCAAGCCGTGTCCATGCCCCCTGTAGGTTGAGATTATTACGTCGTCTTTGTCGAGAGCTTCGATCACACCCACCGCAACCGCCTCCTGGCCTACGTAGAGATGTGTTGGACCGGCTATCTTGCCTTCGCGATAAAGCTTTTCAACCCTTTCTTCGAAAAGCCTTATCTCAACCATTTTTCTGAAAAAAGTCAGAAGCCTTGCATTGTCTACTTCAGTCTCCTGCTCGGCCATGGCAGCTAATCATTTGTAGGCGATATATAGCTTAGCTAGTATACGTCGCCGTTCTGCTTAATCTTTTCGTCCTCGTATGGGGCTACGCGTCGTCTGTAGTATTCGTGGGCCACTGACGAAAGAACTCCCATGGCCCTGTTGTAGTTGAAGTAGCCCGGCGGATAGAGTTGTGCCAGCAGGCGTGTTATCACGTAGTTGAGCCTTCCGTCCATCTTTTCAGGCGGGGCTGCAGCCAGCTTCTTCACGAGGGCTTCAACCTCCTTGTCAAGCTCAGCTCTCTCCTCACGGGTTATGTAGGGCATGAGTTATGTGTGAAGAGGTAGGGTATATCAACGTTGCGGGCGAAAAACATAATTGCATCCAATACATATAAAGTTCATGCTTTTCGTGACGTTGATTAGGTTTAGGCGAAAGCTAGGCCGTGAGGATGTCGACAGAACTGATAAAATAATCAGAGAGAACCCTGCGGTAAAAGTCCGTGAAATGCTATGGACCTTCGGAGCCTACGACGGCATACTGATAGCTGAGGCACCAGACCCAGAAACATATTTAAAATTCATTCTCCAGTTCGCCGACTACCTTTCCACCGAAACCTTGACAGCGTTCCCACGAGACCAAGCCTTGAAAATCGCCGGTCTACGGTGACGTATGCTTAGCTAGGCGGACAGGTAGTCCAACTAAAAGTACCCATAAAACATCGCCCGCTTTTTTGGCAAATGCTTTTCCGAAGCAACTCCAAGCCGCTATAGTTCATTAGAATTCCTGCCCCAAAACCAGTTCATCCCTACCAGCTTCCTTTTCCAGAGGGGTTGTTGTCACCCACGTCATCTGAATATCCATAGGAAGGGCAAACCCTATTCAACGAAGTTTTGCGGAAAAATTGTTATCGTATTATTTAAAAAGAGGAATGAGGCATTTTCTACAGATGCCCGTATTTGTTGACGCCTCAAAGCTGTCGCCCTCCTACATACCGAGAACTCTCCTCCATCGGGATAGGGAGAGGAAACTCCTCTCAACCCTGTTGAGAGAGGGAGTAGAAAGACGGTCAGACAGCTTCGTGGCCAAAGCTCAGGTGGTAGGTGGGGTAGGGGCTGGCAAAACAACTCTATGCCTCAAGGTGGGGCAGGAGCTTGAGGCAGCCTACAAAAACCTGATACATCTTTACGTAAACCTGCGGAGGTTCTCGGCCAGCAAAGTAGCAATATACAGGTACATGGTGAGAACCCTTTCCGAGGAGGCCTACAGCCAGTCGCTTTCAGCGGAGGAGCTTCTCGACAATCTTCTAACATACCTTAAAAATCACCGGAAGCAGTCCGTGATAACATTCGACGAGGCCGACTACCACGTCAAAGCATGCAGGGGAAGAGAGACGGTGGTTTACGACTTCACACGCCTCCATGAAGTTTTCTCGGTAAGGCCGGTAAACGTTGTCGGAGTGGTTTTCGTAACACGCGACCCAGCTTACGGCGGTCTTTTGGAAAAGCCTGAACTCAGCTCCCTCGGAGTAAACATCGTAAAGCTAGAGCCGTACACAACTGAGCAGATGAAAGAGATACTGGAGGAAAGGGTTTCGGAGGCTTTTAGAAGAGGAGCCGTTTCACACCAAGTCATAGAATATGTCGCAGACGTTGCTACGAGGCCGCCTCATAACGGAGACGTAAGGTTCGCTTTAGACGTTCTTCTGTATGCAGGCAACTTGGCAGAGTCTAGAGGTTACGACCACGTGAAACTCGACGACGTCAGATACGTGCTGGCTGAGACAGGGCAGACAACACTATCCAGTGAGTTAGCCGAACTTTCCGAAAACGAGAAAACAGCTCTTCTCGCCGTCGCAAAATGTTTAACCATTACGGGAGAGGCATACGCGGAGGTTGAAGCCGTGAAGAAAATTTACAGAATGATCTGCGAGCAGCATGGCCGTTCAGACACAGGCTTCGACAAAGCGGTGAGATCTCTGAGGCACAAAGGTTTCATTGAGCTTAGCAGAGATGGAAGGGTTGAGCTGGTGGGAGCTGACGCCGAACGTGTTTCACAGGTTGTAGAGCATTATTTGAGGGAGAGGAGAATGGCCGATGGTTAAGCCTGAACATGAAGTCGAAGAGGCTCTCAGCTCATACCTACATATACGCGTTATCAAAGCTCTTGCATCATCGCCCGAGCCCTGCACCAGATACATGCTGGCCAAGGCATGTGGAATTAGCCAGAGAACAGCCGAGAACATCCTTCAGAAACTCCTAAAACATGGCTGGGTCGTTCAAACACCTTACAAGCCCGCCAAATACACCGTCAACCCTCAAAAACACGTGTTGAAAAAACTACTGGAGTTCTTCAACACCACGGGCTATATGTCGAGAGGCATGGAATAAGATTAAAAAAGAGAGAGGGCTCACGAGTTTTAGGGCCCTGGTAGCTCAGCCGGGTTAGAGCGGCCGCCTCGTAAGCGGCAGGTCGAGGGTTCAAAGCCCTCCCAGGGCTTCTATTTTCACTGAAGCTTAACGGGGATGAACCTTCCCGCTCCCGATACTTTTTTGGCTGGGGGTCTTCCAACTATGTGGACTTTGTACCCGCAGTGGATGCATTTGTTGTCTTTGTCAAGATGCCAGTCGAGCAGGTCGTAACCGTGGCGTTTTACGACTATTTTGTTGCAGCCGGGGCAGTAGGTGTTTTCCAGAGGATGGCCTGGAACGTTTCCGACGTAAACGTACAGTAGCCCTTCTTCTTTAGCTATTTGGCAGTGTTTTTCGAGGGTTTCGACAGGGGTCCACGGAAGATGTAGAAGCTTGTAGTCCGGGTGAAACCTCAGAAAATGTATCGGCGTTTCAGGGCCAAGGTTTTCGTAAACCCATCTGGAAAGCTTTCGGGCAGCGTCTAGGTTGTCTCCTATCTGGGGAACTATCAAGTCGGTTATCTCAATATGTATCCTTGTCTTTCTCTTCATCTCAAGCAAAGTCTGGAAGACTGGTTCGGCGTCAGGTATGCCTATGTATTTTTGGACGAAAGTTTTCTCTCCGCTGCCCTTAAAGTCGACTGTGGCGCAGTCGAGAAAATCTGCCGCCATGCGCACCGCGTCAGGGGTCCAGTAACCGTTTGTCACAAAGATGTTTATCAAACCCTTGCTCTTGGCGATGACGCCTATGTCATGGGCGTACTCCATGAAGATGGAGGGTTCGTTGTAGGTGTAGGCGATTCCGTCACTCCTGTATTTTAAAGCCAGTTGTACAACCTGTTCGGGTGAGGCCTCAACGCCCTCAACCTTTCTCCGCTGGCTGATGTCAAAGTTTTGACAGTAGGCGCAGAGCCAGTTACAGCCCGTGGTGGCTATGCTGAATATCTTAGTTCCCGGCATGTAATGTGTGACTGGTTTCTTTTCTATGGGGTCTACGTGTCCCGTGATAACTCTTCCGTACACAAATAAGTGAAGCACACCGTTTACAACGCCTCTAACCCCGCAGAGGCCAACCTGCCCCTCCCTCAGCCTGCAGTATCTCGCGCAGGCCGTGCAAGTTATTCTGCCGTCCGAGCCTATGCGGCTGAGTGATGCGGGTTTTCCGAGGGTTTGAAGTTCCACGCCGTGTATGTATTATGATCGGGGGTTATTAAACTGTGTTTACTTACCCAGAGGTATTAAAGGCTTTGAGCCAAACAGCCTGTTATGCTCTTTCATCATGCATCTGTTCCAAACGACTGTCACGCCGTTCGATGACAGAAGCTCGGCGGCCTCTCTGTTGTAGATGCCTTCCTGCATCCAGAAAACCTTCGGCATTATTTGGACGGCTGAATGAGCCACTTGTAAAACCGCTTCGCTGGGTCTGAAGACGTCGACAATCTCAACAGGCTTAGGTACGTCTTCAAGCTTTTTGTAAGCCTTTAGCCCGAGTACCTCGTCGGCGAAAGGATTTACCGGGATTATTTCATATCCGTGTCTCATAAGAAAGCGAGGAACATAGTTTGCGGGCTTGGTAGGCTCTCTTGAAGCTCCGACGACAGCAACTTTCCTATATCGCGTGAGGATGTCACGTATCTGTTCATCACTCAACCCGTCATTATCCATGGCACGTCGAAGCTAAACGTGTATGATAAACTTTTTGTCTTAACCGGCCTCGGCTTACATGAAACCTAATTACATAAAGGTGTGGCAAGGTGGTTAGCCATGGGTAAGGACATCGCTATGCGTATCGCCCACATCTCAGACACGCATATCACGAAATACGGAATGCATCTTCCCCAGGCTTTCGATGCTTGCGTGAAGCTTTTGAACGGCCTTGACCCAGCCCCCGACGTAACGGTTCACACTGGTGATTTGACCGACAACGGTATACTGCTCGACTATGAGCTGGCGGTCGAGAAGATGCAGGGAATTGAATCTGAAGTTGTCTACGTTCCCGGCAACCATGATGAAAGAAACTATGGAGACTCTTTGTTCAAGGAGATGGTTTCTCGGGTGGATATGATGACAAGTGTTAAGAAGGCGGTTGTTTTGCTTCTGGACAGCGCAATACCCGACAGCGATTCTGGAAGGCTTGGAAGATGGCGTCAGCAGCTGATAAAGAACAGCCTGCAACAGTTTACGGATAGGGTTTTGAAAATAGCTGTTTTCCACCACCATCTAATCCCTGTACCGTTTTCAGGAAGGGAGAAAGACATTTTAGAGGATGCTGGTGATGTCCTTAAAACGGTTTTAGACGTCGGCGTCAACATTGTTATGATGGGTCACAGGCATGTTAGAAATGCTATAAAGGTGGGTAACACTCTTCTTGTAAACGCTGGGACCGTATCATGCGTCAGAACTCGAGGTAGGTTGGGAAACAGCTTCAACATAATAGACGTGTATGAGGATGGTGTTGTGAAAGTCAATGAAGTTAAGATCCCCCAGGGCGAGTTTCTCAGCCTAGGCGAGTTTAATATCATGGGTGAGATGGGTTGAGGCCTGCAGCCGTTTTAGTTGCTGCTTTTCTAGCTCTCACCGTTTTTCCACGGCTTTCCTCTTTTCACCGCAGTCGTCTGTCTCCAACCCAACGCAAACACTCAAGTCACCAGTACCTCAACAAAAACCGTAACATATACCGCTACGGAGGTTAAAACGGTCGGGGAAGGTTCCGGTTCGGTACCGTCGAGCACCCTCTTGAAGATTGCTGAGACATATCCGGATTACGAGATGTTTCAGTCCTACCATGTTTGGCTTCCGGCTAAGCCAGGAACATACACCTACAGCTTCGCAGTTTTCTGGCGTTTTGAGGAAAACCACACTCACGTCAGCTTTTTCCATCCTCCTGCAGGCGGAAGGATTGTTTTTATGCTTGGAAGCCTGATACAAACACGTTTTGCAGCCGCCAAAAACATCCCCAACGTTCCTGCTCCCAATCCACCTGTTGCGTTGATGAGCGAAAAGGTTTTCACCTAAGATGGGCAGGTGTTCGTGAAGACTTGGGAAATAAGTTCGAAGGTTCAAGGATATCCTAGCCAGCCTCAGGTTGAGAGGGGAGGGCATATGGCTTGGTTTGTCTCCTAAGGCCTTTATAGCACGGAGCCTACGGCGAAAGTCTTGTAGCCCGGTATTACTTCCTCGAGGTTAAGGTTATCTTCTGAGCCTTCTGAGCTTGGTGATGTCGGTGGTCCTGTAAGTTCTGTAGACCTGCACCGACAGTAGAAGGGCCAAAGCCACGACAGCCGCCCCGACTCCCAAGGATATCAGTATGAACGATTGTGCGTAGGGGTCGACAAGCCCTGGCCCCTGCTTGGTGGATATCGCTACAAAGCTTAGGTGTGCTGCGTTAACCATTATTTCAAGACCTATAATCTGTTTTATGAGGCTTTTTCGAGTAGCTAGGCAGAATACTCCTATGATGAAAATCAAAGAAGCTACAAGAACGTAGTAGATGACCGGCAACCCCATCTACTCTTCCCTCCTCAGCATGGCCGCAAGCCCAATAACTAGGGTTAGCAGTACTAAGCCGAAGGCTATGAACAATGGGAACAGGTTGCTGAAGAGCATGGTGCTGACGTTCCGCCAAAGCGTCGCAGGCTCTGCTTGGACGAGACGGGCTGAGTTATCGCCCCAGAACCTGTATGCTGGAGAGGGTCCCGCCAATGCTGAGAAAACCAAGAATGCCAAAAATATGGCTGTGCCGGCTCCCAAGACTTCAGCCAACCTCATTCCTCATACCCCTTGGTTAAAATGATAACGAAGATAAAGAGTGCTATTATCCCGCCTGCGTAGATGAGTAGTTGGAATATGGCTACAGGGTATGCGCCCAGTATGAAAAATATGACCCCGAGCGTGGCAGTGTAGCCCAGCAAGCTCATAACGCTTCTGACAAGCCTACTTTGCTCAACAGCTATGACGGCAAAAAGGACGGAAACCGCAAGCAGTAACATCTCCACAAACTCCAAATTCATGGCCTCCAACCCGCCTCTAAGGATGTCAACTGGGGAAATAAATGGATGTGCTTTCTCCGTGTGAAGGGTTAATATTATTGGGTCTTGACGGGTTTGCTTAGAGTTGGGGCTTTCGGAAGTCGTCAAGGTTGCAGTGATAGCTCCTCGTCATCGGGCTGACCAGCTTGTGGAAGAGTTACTCCGTTTTGAAGACTTCCACCCCGCCGAGAAACCGCGTTTCAGAGACACAAAACTCCATGAGATAGAGCATAGGGCGGAAAGTGGTTACGTAAAGGTCCAGGCAATTATACAGGAGCTTGGAATAAAAGATTCCATCGGCCTGATCGACCAGCTAATCAACCCAAACAAGCTGAGCCAGATAACAATAACTACTGAGGGTCTGCCTCAGCTCTTGCAAAAGCTGGATGAGGAATCGACGCCTCTGGTTTTAAAGCTGAACAACCTTCTGGATGTAAAAAAAGTCGTTGTTGAAAAACTTGGTCAAACGAAATCTCTCTACAACGTCTTAAAAGCTGTTGAGGACATTGAACTCGACTTGGATACGATAAAGAAAATAAAGAGGTTTCATGTCTTTGTCGGTTTCTGCTCAGGCTCTGAGCTTGCAGAACTTAGAAGATCTTTACCTTTCTCAGCGGTGGTGGATATGGATGTCGACGGACTGAGCATGGTTGTTGTCGTTTCGAGGAAGGCTGACGGCGAAAACGTTGAAAGGATTGTTAAGGGACTTGGTATTAAGCCTCTGACAATCGCTCCCCAGTATCCTCAGAACATTAAACTTGCGGTGGAAAAGCTTCGGTCGGAGATAGATGAGCTGGAGAAAAAACTGACTGAGATTGACGAAGAGCTAAGGAAAATAACATCCATGGAATCGGCTAAGCTGATCGCTTTACGCGACGGCTACTCTCTGGTTAAAGAGGCTCTCTCCAGGATAGCGGGTGCCGGTAGCTTGAAGTCTTTTGCGGTGGTTGAAGGGTTTGTCCCGGCGGATAGGGTTGACGAGTTCCGGGCAAGGATAGGGGTGAAGTATCCTGTTCTGTTTGATGAGGAGCAAATTCCTCACAACAGCCCCTCTGTGTTGAACAACCCGCCTCTCACAAGGCCGTTCGAGAAGATCACCCTCATACAAGGTCATCCAAGACAAGGGGAAATAGACCCAACACCGTACGTTTCAATATTCTTCACGATATTTTACGGCATCATGTTTGCCGACTTGGGGCAGGGGCTTGTCATACTGATCTTTGCCCTATTCATGCTGAACCGTGTGTCGGGAGGGTTGAAAGAATGGGCTAAGCTCTTAGCCTACCTAGGTGTAGCGTCTGCTGTAACCGGCTTTCTGCTTGGAGAGGCTTTCGGCTTCAAAGTAGGAGGGCTTATAGGGTCTCCGGAACTTCTGCACCTGATAGAAGAACACGGCGAAGCGAAGCAGTTTAACATAGCGGAAGTCCAGAGGCTTCTGGTCTTCACCATAATGCTGGGAGTGGTTCATCTAATCATAGGTTATACACTTGCTTTCGTGAAATATTGGAGGGAGGGTGAGAAAGCGGAGGCGTTGACAGTTAAGCTTCCATCCCTGGCCATGTACTTTTTCGGCATTTTGTTTGCGCTGGCCTTCTTCGGCGCTGGCGGAAGTCTCCAGGGAATTTTCACGGTTGAAAAACCAGCGCCGCTGATAAATATGCCAACCAACCTGGTCGGAGCCCTTGGTGTTTATGGGGCCGTAGCCTGCATATTTGTTTTAATGTTGGGCAGATACGTAGCTGGGTTGGCTGGGATAGGGCATAAAACAGGCATCGTTTCATCGGTTGGGATGGGGCTGTTGGAAACCCTCGAGAACATAATACATTTCCTATCGAACACCATCTCCTACTCACGAATAACCATCCTACTAATAGTTCATTCAGCGCTACTGCTGCTCCTCAACACCTCCTGGGAGGCCCTCGGGCTGTTATCTCTACCCCTTCTCATTATCGGAAACATAGGGATTATGCTTCTGGAGGGCATGCTGGTCTTCATACAGGCGATGAGGCTGCATGTCTACGAGTTTTTCAGCAAGTTCTTTGAGGGAACTGGACAGCCTTTTAGAAAGCTTTCGAGCGAGACTTCATTCACCAAAATCAAGTTTCAATGAATCCGTTTCTTCTCTGGACAATCTTGCCTTTAGGTGATGGAATTACCTGGATTAATGCGTCTGGGAAAGTTCTTTCCAGCTCAGTTCCTTCGAAGAGCCAGTCTAAGAAAACCGCCAACGCAGCAGCTTCGCTGTGAGGCTGGTTTGTTATAGATACGTTGTAGTCAGCGACGTGAAAAACTTCAGCCTCAACCTTTTCACCGCCGACCACAACCATCAACTTCTTTTTTTCAGCATATGTTTTTCGGATTTCTTGTATAACCGTCTTCAACGGCATGCCGTACATTGTGAGATGTACGATACAGCCCTTCCAGCTTTTGAGAAGCATACGCCAAGATGTAACATACTCTACTTCGAACGTGCCGCCCCACTTTTCATTAACTTTTTTGACTGTGAGCTCCACATTCTCGTCTCTGTCTCCTGTATAATACATCTTGTCTGCTCCAAATGCTCTTGCGACCAAAGCTACATGGCTTGTCAGCCTTTTATCCCTTTCAATTCTGTGGCTTAGACGGAGCACTGCGAGCATGGCCATGCCTACCTAACGTTGGCCTCAAGCTCGGCTATTTTCTTCCGCAAAGCCTCGACAAACTTTGTGTTGTCGTACAGCGTCAAAGGCTTTCGGCACACACGGCATCTAAACAAAGCCTCCATCGCCTGCTCAAAGCTATATTTAACACAGCCAGCCGTTCCACACCAGTACATTTGGTTGCTCATTTCATACTCTAGACGGGCTTTAAGCCTCTCCAAAACCTTACGCATCAAAATCTTGGTATACCCTATGAGCTGTTCTTGGTGGACCCTCCATTTAAACACCCTGTGGCCCGTGTTTTTGTCCCGATGTACCTCGTAAGAAACGGCTCCAACATCGTTAAGCCTGTGGAGCGTTTTGCGAACTTCTTTGACATCGATAGACGTTATGGCGGATATCTCTTCATCCGTGAGCGCCGGCTTGTTCAAAAGCGTTTTAACAACCTTGCGGGCTGTTTCCCCTCCGATCATTGCAACAATCCTCAAACAGGACTCTTCATCCAGTATTATCATCAAGGGGCTACCTGTAAACAAATGAAACAAGGCTGGCTTTATTCCTTTTGTGGCATCCATTCATCTAAAGCATGGAAAATTTGGACCGGCTGGGATTTGAACCCAGGACCTCCCGCACGCCAGACGGGCGATCTTCCAGGCTGATCTACCGGCCCCGCCCACTTTCCTGCGGGACCGAGATTTAAAATTGTTTCTGTCGATGTTGGGACTGTCAACTTAAGGTCATCCATGCCCTTATCCGCTTCTCTGATACCTTAGGCCTGTATGTTGGGAGGTATGTGTTGAGCTGTTTTATCCTCCTCTTTATCCCTAACTACTTCAAGGAATCTTTGCAGTCAGCTATACAGCCTATACATAGGCCCTCCCGACGAGATATGGAACCAATCCCTGACAGACCCATGGCTTACCTGGAATCCTAGCCCTCCCAATATACCAGCCACCCCCCTGAGGCTAAGCCCCTCCACATACAGCCTAACGCCTAGAGCCCTCACCCACGGAGATGTCCTGAGACGGGGAAAGACACTTCTACCATAAGACGGCCTAGGCCAACCCCAACTCTATCCACCCCAACGAATGGGAAGACCCAACCCATAGACCTAAGTTGACAGTCCCTCGATGTTGCGGGGAAGGTTTTTAAACTCTCCCGCCTTCTCAGACATGTGAATATTGTTGACTTCCTAACCATAGATGACTTTGATGTTTCGGGGAAGGCTGTGTTTGTGAGGGTTGACATCAACACCCCCATAGACCCAGAGACTGGAGCCTTGCTTGAGCTGAACAGGATAAGGGAGGCATCGTTCACCGTCAAGCATTTGAACGGTGCTAAAATAGTTCTAGGCTCGCATCAGGGCAGGGTTGGCAGGTATGACTACGTTTCCCTCCGCCAGCACTCGAAAGCTTTGTCAGAGGTTTTAGGCAGGCCTGTGAGGTTTGTAGAAGATGTTTTCGGCGAGGCGGCGAGAACGGCGATAAAAAGCCTTAAAGATGGGGATATTTTGCTCCTTGAGAACTTGAGGTTTGCGGCCGAGGAGAACTACGAGTTCACTCCTCAAGAAGCATTGAAAACCCATATTGTGAAAAATTTGACACCTTTGTTTGACCTCTGTGTGCTGGACGCGTTTCCAACAGCCCATCGAGCACACCCAACGATAGTGGGTTTTCCAGAGGTATTGCCCACATGTGCAGGGTATCTGGTTGCCAGGGAGCTGAAATCCCTAAACCGGGTGGTCACAACGTCTAAGGCTCCCTACACCGCTGTTCTGGGAGGCTCAAAGGTGTCGGACAGGCTGGAGGCTATCAACGCCCTGATCGCCAACGGAAGAGCAGACAATGTTCTTCTAACAGGTTTGATAGGTCTCGTTTTCCTAAGGGCCGCAGGTGTTTTGAAGCATCCTCTTTCAAACGATTTGGAGAAGTATGTTCCGAAAGCTGCATCCCTTCTCCAAGAGCATAGGAATAAGTTCCATCTCCCCGAGGATGTAGCTGTCGATAAGGATGGTGAGAGGGTTGAAGTCGATGCAAGCAACCTTTCCAAACCAAACTATGTCTACGACATCGGTGAGAAAACCATCAAGAAATACTCCAAGATAATCAAGAGCTCGGGGACGATTTTCATAAGCGGTCCGCCTGGAGCTTTCGAGAAGAAAGGGTTTGAAAAGGGGACGGATGAACTCTTGCTGGCCACGGCCAGCTCGCTGGGGACGTCGATAGTGAGCGGAGGCCATCTTTCAGCTGCTCTTGAGAGGCTGGGGGTGAAGGATTGGATTGACCATGTAAGCACGGCTGGCGGCGCTTTGGTGATGTTTCTCGCCGGGCAGAGGCTTCCTCTGATTGAAGCCCTAGCCCGCAGCGCTAAACGTTACAGGGCTGGGTTAACATGATAAGGGTTGGGATTAACGGATATGGCACAATTGGCCGAAGGGTAGCGGACGCTGTGAAGCTGCAGGACGACATGAAAGTTGTAGGCGTTGTCAAGACCACCCCTGACTACAAGGCGAGGCAGGCGGTTGAGAAAGGTTACAGGCTTTTCTGCGTCGACGCAGCTGGTGTGGACAAGTTTAGGAGAGCCGGCATAGCCGTTGACGGCGTTGTTGACGACTTGCTGAATGAAGTTGATGTAATCGTTGACTGCACACCTGGCGACGTCGGCAAAACATACAGAGAGAAATACGCAAGCTTTGGCAGAAAAGCTGTCTTTCAAGGTGGTGAGGAGGCCGACGTCGCAGACCTTAGCTTCGTAGCTCAATGCAACTACGAGAAGGCGGTGGGAAGAAAAAGCGTGAGGGTTGTCTCATGCAACACAACGGCTTTGTGCAGGGTTTTGAACGCTGTCGACCAGCGGTTTGGGGTTGAGAAGGCTCGGGTTGTCATAGCTAGAAGGGCGTCCGACCCGGAGGAGGCTTCGAAAGGATTGATAGACGCTGTCGTGCTAGATCCTGTGGAGATCCCCTCGCACCACGCTGAGGATGTTAAGACGGTTCTCCCGCATTTAGATATCGTTACTATGGCTTTGAAAATACCCACAACTCACATGCATCTACACAGCCTGCTCATTACGCTGAAGGACAAAGCTTCGGCGGATGATGTGAGGAGCATACTGTCTGAGACGACCCGTGTGAAGGTTGTGTGGAAGGCGGATGGCTTCAAGAGCACGGCGAACGTGTTTGAATACGGTAGAGAAAGTGGACGGCCTCGAGGTGATATATATGAGGCTGTTGTCTGGGGTGACTCGGTCAGGGCTGAAGGACGTGAGGTGTACTTTTTCATGGGTGTTCATCAGGAGGCTATAGTTGTGCCGGAGAACGTTGACGCCATAAGAGCTTTGGTCGGCGAGACCCCTGCGGAAAAAAGCATCAAAAAAACCAACGCAACGCTCAAAATATCTTGAGGAAGTTTAAAGCCGTTTTCCTAGACGTAGACGGAACACTTTACAGGAGCAGGGAGTATGAAGAACATCTCCTTCAGTCGGCTGTTGCGGTCATAGCTGAGATGCTGGGGTTAGCTAGGGCTGAGGCGTTCAAAAGGCTTATGGAGGTTAAGGAGAAGGTGAAGACGGTAAGCAGGAGCGTTGAGGTTCTTGGGCTGGAGCGAGGCCGGTTCTACGACAGGCTCGCTGATGTTGCGGATGTGAAAAAATACATACATCCTTCGGCTGCTGTAGTTGGGCTGCTGAGAAACTTGAGACGTAAGGGTGTTGTGATTGGGCTTCATACAAACTCTGGTAGAAAGCTTGCGGGAAAGGTTTTGGAATGCTTAGGCGTTGACAGACAATGCTATGATTTTATCGTGACGAGCGATGATGCAGAACCTAAGCCAGACCCTTCAGGATACATGCTGCTGCTGGAGAAAGCCGGGGTAAACGCCTCCGACGCGTTGTATGTGGGCGACAGATGCGATGTTGAGCTGGCTCCAGCAAAGAAGCTGGGCATGTATACGGCGGCGGTCTACACCGACAAATGCGACTACGCGGACTATTTTCTCAAAAGCCTGTCAGAGATAGAAAACTTTACCTGATCCCTAGATACAGCCTGCCAAGCTCCTTATGCCTGAGGAGTGTCTGCGCATCCCCTTCGAAGGCCGTGCGGCCGCTGACAAGCAGTATGGCTTTGTCACCTATCTCCAAAGCCCTTTTAGCGTTCTGCTCAGCCAGAAGTATTGTTTTGCGGTGGCTGTCCCTCAAGTCTCTGATTATGTCGAGTATCGTTGTTGACATCTTGGGTGAAAGGTTACCGGTCGGCTCGTCGAAAAGCATTATCTTGGGTTTGCGGATGAGAGCCATGGCTATGGCTAGCATCTGCCTCTCCCCGCCGCTCATCAAAGCCGCTTTCTTCGTTTGATATCTCTTTAGATGCGGGAAGATTTCCATGACGTCCAAGACTGACGAATCTGCTTTCCCCAGCCCGTATGATGAAATTAACAGGTTTTCGTAGACGGTTAAGTTTGCGAAGACGTTGTCTAGCTGTGGAACGTAGGCTACGCCGTGGGAGGCGACTTGATGCGGGGCAAGCCCCGTGATGTCAACGCCGTCCAAACGTATCCTACCAGAATAAACTTTGGTCAGCCCGAAAACGGTCTTGAGGAGAGTGCTCTTTCCGCTGCCGTTAGGGCCTACGACCACTGTGAGAAGGTTTGCGGGAACGGTGACCGAGACCTCGAAGAGGACTTGAAGCTTTTTATATCCTGCGCAAAGGTTCTCGGTCCTGAGCAACCTCTATCCACCGAGATAACTTTCGACAACCAGGATGTTGTTTAAGACCTCTTTAGGCATGCCTTCAGCTATGACCTTACCTAGATGCATAGCGTACACATAGTCTACATATGGTATTGCGAGGTCCAGTCTATGTTCTATAAGGAGAAATGTTATTCCGAGCTTTTTGTTAACCTCCCTCAAGTAGGTGAAGACTTCATGGGCTAGGTTCGGGTTTATCCCCGCTGCAGGCTCATCCATCAATATCATTTTAGCACCGCTCATCAACGCCCTTCCTGTTTCCAGGAGCTTCATCTGACCGCCGCTCAGCTTGAAGGCCTGCTGGTCCCAGAGGTTGTCAAGCTTCAAAAGCTTTAGAATCCCAAAGGCTTTCTCAATGGACTCCTCCTCAAACTTATCCCAATTGGACCTGTTAAGGGCTGAGAGAAGGCCTTCCCCTGGATTGTGTTTTTCTGAGACGAGAAGGTTTTCGAGAACTGTTAAGGATTGGAAGGGCTGAGGGATCTGCCAAGTTCTGACGAGGCCTAATCCGTAGATTTGATGCGGCTTTAACCCTGTTATAGGCTTGCCGTCGAAGAACACCACACCATGCTCTGGCTTGTAAACACCTGTTACAACGTTCACCAAAGTAGTTTTCCCACTCCCGTTAGGCCCTATCAAAAGACACATAGAGCCTTTTTGCACAGCTATGTCAACCCCATCTAAAGCCCAGAGTCCGCCAAAGTTTTTAGAAAGCCCTTGAGTGACTAATATTTTCTCAACAGTCATTCTATAAAAAAATGGGTAGATGGTATATGAGTTTTATGGCTGAAAGCCCTCTGCCCACTCGAAGGAGTTTGTGGCGTACACGTATCGGCCGGCTTCAACCCAACGTGGTTTGCCGTCCACAGTCTTCACAAGCCAGAGGATGTAGTCGGAGTAGGGAAGGTCTCCGGCGTCGTCAAGCTTTAAGCTGAGAAACTCTTGAGCTATCATCGGTAGAACAGCCCTTACCGCCTCCGCATCGTACTTCTGCGTCGCCATAAGCCCGAGGGCATATGCCCAGACGGCGCTGTATGCGGCGTACGAGTAGGCATCCGGCGGTGAACGGCCAAGGACGCGTAAAACCTCAGCGTCCACCCTCGCCTTCCTGTCAGGAGTCGTGGCGAAGAACAGCGGGTTAATCCACTTTACCTGCTCAGCGAATTGCGTAGCCGCCGGGTCTTGGAAGATAGCGGCGGTGACTGCAGTTCCGTCGCTACCGAACCATCTTATTTGCTTTAGCTCTGGGTATTCGTTTGCCGCAGATAGAAACGCCACCACCTCGTCGAAGCCAACTATCTCAACCATTATCTTGTTTGCCGCAACTCCCGCACCGATTAACGACTTTACAGTGTTAGCTAGCTGGGAAACCTCAGCCGAGAACTCTGTCTTGTCAGGCGCATACCTTAGCTCTAGCGCGAGGTTCAGTCCAAGCTTCTTTGCCTCCCCTGTAGAAACTGTGTGTAGCCCATCGCCCCACGCATCACCTCTCCAGATGTAGATGAAATGTGTGACGCCAAGTAGCTTTGCAAGCCTAGGGCCGATAGGTCCTTGAATGTCGTCTGCCGTCGTGAACCTAAAAACATAGTCGCCAGGTATCTTAAGGTCTGGAGCTGTTGAAGACTGCGATATGAGGAGGATTTTGTTCGTGTCCGCGAAGCCTTTTATCTGCCTCACCTCTGCCGAAGTCATAGGCCCGACTATTAGTCTAACCCCCCTTGCATACAGGCTTCTTATCTTTTCCTCCGCTGTAGCAGGGGCGCATGCGGTGTCTTCATGGATTAACTTTATCCTAAAACCGGCGCCAGCTTTTTGCAGGAAATCGTTCACCTCCTTCGCTGCAAGGTCCATGGCGACTCTCTCGTTTTCAGCGTATGAGGAAAGGACTGCGCTTAGGCACAGCAAAGTACCTATCTGTACTTCGCCTGTCAGCCCTGCTGCGGCGGTCGTTGTCACGGTTCTCTCAACAGTTGCTGTTCTAAAAACAGTCTGGACCTGCGGTCCACCGCCCAGCGTCGGACCAAGTGCTACACCGCCTATCAGCAACCCGATTATTAGGGCCACGACAGCAGCTACGCCAGCTACGGTTGAAGATACGGCTTCAATACTTTTTTTCATCGCCGGAAGAAGCTAGATTCAGGGATATAAGCGTTTTCATAAATTGGATGGGCTGTCCAAAGTTGGAAACCGTTCTTCAAAAATACAAATATTAGTGTTAAGCGGATAGTTTCAAGTGATGGTTGTCTTTGAGCCAATACTAAGAGATGCCGTCATTTTCGCGAGCATGCTGAGCCTTCTATCACTCGGCTTGACGCTCAACTATCTGACTACGAAGGTCCCGAACTTCGCGCACGGCAGCTTCGCCTCCATAGGTATGATGACGATGCTCACCATGACTGAAGTCTTCAAGCTTCACGCGTATATATCTATCATACCGGCTTTTCTACTAGGCGGCGGAGCTGCTCTAGTCCTCTACCTGATTGTTCTCAGGCCTTTGATTTCAAGAGACGCAAGCCTTGTCTCACAGATGATAGCAACCATCGCGTTCGAATTGATTCTGATAGCTGTGTTGAACATATACGCCGATTACTTTACTCAAACCTTCAAGATCCAGTCCCGGGGTTTTTTGATAAGAAGAAACGATGTAAGGATTTTCGACCAGCCAGGAGTCTTTCTAGCCGCTCCAGCACTTGCTGTTTCAATCGTCATAGTGCTGCACATGGTTTTGACAAAGACAAGGTTTGGGGTGGGTTTGAGAGCGGCCATTGAAAACCCGCCGCTAGCAGGGAGCTTGGGTATCAACGTCAAACGCATGTACTCTTATTCATGGTTTATCGCAGGAGGCTTAGGAGGGCTTGCAGGCTCTCTTCTAGCCCTCTGGTTTCAGGGAAGCCCTGACTACGGCAGCCTGCTTTTGATAAGCATTTTCGCGGCAAGCATTGTGGGGGGCCTCCAGAACATTTACGGAGCGGTTGCAGGAGGGTACTTGCTAGGCTTCATCGAAATACTGGGTACGCGTCAGCTCGGCATCACTTTCGGGGCGTGGATTACTGTTTACCGGCCTTTAATACCTTTGATGGCGATGGCGCTAACACTAATCATAGCACCCCAAGGCCTGCTAGCCGTTAGATGGAGGGGATTGGGTAAGCTCTTGGTCAGCAGAGGTGAGAGGGCTTGATGGAGGTTCAGCAGCTTTTGACTTTTTTATTGGACATCATCGCATACTTTGCAATCTACCTAATAGTTAACACGAGCTTAAACATAGAATACGGACTTACGGGTATACCTAACTTCGGGAAGGTTCTCGCAGTCGCTGGAGGTGCTTTCGTGGTGGGAGCCGTCCCGGGGAGAGCTTTAGCCGACCAGCTTAACTTGCTCAAAGGGTTCAGAGCTGTGGAAAACCACCCTATTCTGTCAGAGTGTCTAAAGACCTTGGCTCAGATAAAGCCCAAGATTTTAGAGGGTATGGACTATATCGAGGACAACTCAGTCATTGGAGATTGTATACGCAGGGTGATGGTCGGAGACCCCGTGCTCTCCATCACAGTATTGCTTGCCACGGTTGGTTTAGCAGCTCTGGTGGGGGCTGGTTTAGGGTTTGTCGCCTCCTACCCGGCGATAAGGCTCAGAGAGGACTATCTAGCCATGACCTTGCTGGCTATGGGTGAGTTTCTCAGGCAGGTTGGTTATCTGGAGAGGACTTTGGTGGGAGGAACCCTGGGGGTTTTTGCTCCAGACCCATATGGATGGCTTGGTGCTTACAGGTTTTACGCCTCTACGTTCGTGATTTTACTGGTTTCCTTGACGTTTTTCGTTTACATGCGTCAGCTCGCCTACTCTCCTGCAGGAAGGGCTCTTAAAGCATTGAAGGACCAGGAGATAGCGGCTGAGGTTCTTGGGAAAGATGTGGTAAGGTTGAAGCAGAAAGTTTTGGTGCTGTCGTCTGCGATGGCGGCTGTTGCAGGAGCCTTATGGGCTTTCAACTCCCAGAGCGTAATAGCATCCACCTACGACAGGTTTAACTGGACTTTCTGGCCATGGGTTATGGTCATCATAGGAGGAGCTGGCAACCACAAAGGCGTTCTCCTAGGAACCCTTATCTTCGTCGTCTTGAGGAGAACGATAGACACTTACAGGTATGTGTTTGAACCGCTAATCCCCTTCAGCCTTGTCTGGCTTGACAGGCTTTTGTTCGGCGTTGCCTTGATAATCGTTTTGATAGTCAGGCCGCAGGGGATAGTTCCCGACAGGCCGACTCCCGCTCTAGGCTTTTCGAGGATTAAATCTATTATTAAGAGACTGGAGAGCAAGTAGGCGTTGTCCAGCTCTGGCGACAGGGGGGAAACCTTTATTCCACGCGTTGGCAAGGTGAGGAAAAGCCATCCGAGAATTGAGGCTTTCGGCGAGGTGGACGAGCTTTCATCGTTCATCGGCCTGGCCCGATCGGCGGTGAAGGACCCTTACCTAGCCTCCATCCTGAAAACAGTCCAAGAGAGCCTCTTCCACGTAGGTTCTTATCTCGCACTGCCCTCCCACCCTCTTGACAAGCTGAGGGAAAACAACGAGAAGATAAAGAACTGGATAGCTGAAATAGGGTCGGAGCTTCCGCCTCTCCAGCGTTTCATCTTCCCATCCGGTGGGTTTGAGGCTTCGTTGCTGCATGTGTGCAGAGCTGTTGCAAGAAGGGCTGAGAGGTCTGTGGCTAGGTTGGCCGATTTCGAGGAAGTTGATGAGACGGTGACAGCCTTCCTAAACAAGCTTAGCCTGCTCCTTTTCCTTCTGGCAAGGCTGGTTAACAAAAAAAGTGGTTTTGAGGAAGAAGAGTGGAAAGCCCGCTAGCGTCTTCTCTTCTTTTTCGCCTCCCTCTCCATGAACTCGACTAAGGTTTCGAAGACGAACAGCAGAGATGTCTCTTTTAGAAAACTTAAGGCCTGCTTGTTAAACGACGTGTTGATCCTAGGTTTCGTCAGTTCTTGGCTGCTTCCAACCCAAAGCTGGACAAGCGACTTAACCTTGGGGAGAAACTTGAACGAATATGCGACGCCTCCCAGTTTCTCGCTTTTTCCTCCGAGGGATGTTGAAACAGTTGAGAAGAACTCTTTGTCATATCCGAAGAGCCTCTCTAGGGGCCGCACCACAAACTTCTGGTAACGATACTTGAACGGCGGCTTGTCTGTTAACGTCTCCATGGACTGCCAAACGTCTTGCTGGACTTGAGTGCCCGCGCCCATAAGATATTCAAGGATGACGTAGGATAGTTTCTCTCCCGCCGGCTTACCAGTGGTCAACTCCAGAACAGATCTGTCTGCCAGCTCAACAGTGTAGGTTTTGTTGAGTACGTTGACGATGTAGCGTCCAAGAGCTGAGCTTTGCGAGGGAAGATAAACCACGTCACACCGCTTCATCGCGGCTACATGGTCTTGTTTTAAAACCTTGTCGAAACATTCCTCAAGCCACTTTTTTATCGTTTCAGGAGATGAGTCCGGAGAACGCCCCGACATTGTCAACGGCTTAAACTGAAGCTTAAATAAAAAACATTACCTCCACGGTTTATCTCCACGCCGCAACAATAAAAATAAGGGAGGGGTTTGGGGGAGTTTACGTCAGGTCCATGACGGGGTCGAAGGATGGTGGAAGTCTCCTCTCAACCTTAAGAAGGGCATTCTGGGGCAGCTTTATATCCACGCTGAAAATGTCGTTCGTGCTAAGGCTTGACCCTTGTATCTGTGTAACGTTTATTTTCACTGCCCAGACTTCGTATTCTAGAACTGTGTCGCTGTCGCCGGTTATTTTGTAGACGGTGGTAATGGTGGAGTTGTCGGGGTATATGCTTTCCTTGAATGTTCCGTCATCTCTGTAGGTGATGACAAGCTTGCCTGGCCTGGCGTCAACCTCGCCTTTGCCGACGGACGACTTGAGGTATATCACGATTTCGGTAATGGTGCCGCCGTTTGCTTTTAAGTGATCACTGGACCGACTGTCTTCAGCTCGTGAGCGAGCTAAGCCTGGCGAAGGACATGAGGTTTCGAGGCTGGTTGCACGCCGCGCCTCTCCGTCAAGTAGGCGAAAAAACAATGGCTTTTTTGGCGGTTTGACGCATAAAACACAGCTCATATGTATAAACGCTATATACAACAGAAAGGCTGGTAGAAACATGCTCAAACCGCCTTTGGAACAGCTCGAGAAACACTACAAAACCATCAGAAGCCGACGGTCATACCTAATCCTGAAGCTTCAAGCGATGATAAGCAGGGCTGCGAGGGAATGGCTCGACTCCCATGGCTTCCTAGAGATACTTCCACCAATCATAGGACCTGTGACAGACCCAGGAATTAGGGGGGCCAAACAAGCCACCATAGACTATTATGGAAAAGAGTACAAGGTGATGAGCAGCGCAATACTTTACAAGCAGATGCTGGCCACAGCCTTTGGAAAAATATACTTCTTCTCACCCAACATCAGGCTGGAGCCCATCGAATCCTCTACTACTGGAAGACATCTTGTCGAGTTTGTCCAGATAGACATAGAGGAGGCTGACGTAGACTATAAGGCGGCTATGAACACCGCTGAACAGCTGATGTCTTATGTTGTCAACTATACGAGAGAGCATGGTGCTGAGCTTCTGAAGGAGCTGGGGAGAAGCCTGCCGGTTTTCACCCCGCCGTTCAAAAAGATAACTCACGCCGAAGCGATTGAAATCCTGAAAACGCTCGGAGAAAAAGTAAACCCCATGGCTGAAATACCCTGGCCACAGGAGGAGAAGCTCTCACGTTACATGGGAGAACCTTTCTTCATCACCGACTACCCCAGAGGAGCTCGAGGCTTCTACGACATGGAGAACCCTGAGAAGCCAGGAATCTTGAAAGACTTCGACCTGATGTATCCTGAGGGATATGGCGAGGCTGCCTCGGGGGCGGAGCGCGAATACCAGTATGCGAAGGTTTTGGCTAGGCTTAGGGAGAGCGGTGAAAACCCAGCTAAATATGGATGGTACCTAGATATGCTGAGAGACGGGGTTAGGCCGAGCTCTGGCTTCGGAATAGGTCTTGAAAGGCTTACAAGATATGTGTGTGGACTTCAGGCGGTTTGGGAGGCGAGACCCTATCCGAAAGTCGCCGGAATATACTCCCCGTGAGACATGGATTGAGTACACCTCCTCTTCTAAACCTGCTGCTCAAGCTTTTCCGAAGCCCGGGAACACTAAAGTCCTTGACCAAGTTTACGGAGCAGTATCCGGTCAAGGAAGTGGCCTACAGGGCTCTGCAGGGAAGACGGTCTATCTTCCCATTTACAGAGGCAGATGAATTCGGCAGAGCTTTGTTGGGAGCTCCAATTTACCAGCCAGCCCCTACAAGACACGACACGCTCGACAAAATCCTCTTAATCCCTCCACTTTACACACCGCTAAGGCTTAAGAAAATGGAGGAGCTGATGAGAGAGCCTCTGTTCACAGACGTCGAGACAGCGTGTTCCTTCGGAGGTTTCAAATCACCGGTCCCTGTTGCAATAGCTTCGATGGGTTCAACGCCGGTATACAATAAGGTCTCGCTGGATGTTGCAAGGGCTGCGGCGAAGCTCGGCGTCCCCATGGGAGTTGGAGAAAACGTGGCAACCGTTTGGGGCTATGCTAAGAGAGTGAAGCCCAGCCAGCCGTGCTTCAAAGAGAGGGTCATGTCATACTTTGAAAACGCGCCGGAAGGCAACGGCGGTGTATTCATACAGCAAAGCGTGGAAGACGCCTACGACGAGCTGTGGAACAGAGTCTACTCAGACCCGGACATAACACCCTACATAGAGGAGGGGAGGGTTGGTTTCGAGATTAAGCTGGGGCAGGGCTCCAAACCCGGCCTCGGAGGCGAAACAATGGTTGACAGAGAATTGGCTCTTAGGCTCAGCGACAAGTACTCGTTTGACGCCGACCCTAAAACTGTTGAAAAACCATTGTACGAAAGGCATTCAGCGCCTGGAACCTTCACACCCGAGATACTTAGAAGCATGATAAGGCTTATGAGGAATAACTATCCGAGGGCGAGGGTGTGGATAAAGTCGGGACCGTACAGGGATTTGGAAGACGTTGCCACCGTCTGCGACGCTGAGAAAGCTGATGCCTTCTGGGTTGACGGAAAAGAGGGAGGAACCGGGCTCAGCCCGGTGACGGCTATGAAGGATCTCGGTCTTCCTCTTGTAGCCTGTCTTGGAAAGATCGCCAAGCTGTGTGGAAAGCTTAGCATAGACTTCATTTGTTCCGGCAGGATTGTAGACGGCGGCGATGTGGTCAAGGTTCTCTGTTTTGGAGCGGCTGCAGCGGGGGTTGGAAGACCTGTGGTAGTGGCGGCATACGCGCGAGGGGAGGAGGGGGTTAAAAACTATCTTGAAACGCTCAAGACAGAGATTCAGCTACTAACGTCTGCCGTCGGAAAATACAACGTGGAGGATCTGAGCCTAGAGGACATCGCTGCTACCGAAACACAGCTTGCCAGAGACTTGGGTATATCAAGCGTCTACGGCTGAGACGAGCCCATGCTTTTCAACAGGTTAAAATCCTCCTCAGGTATCTGCCTTAAGCTACCTCTAAAGTAGGACTGCCACTTATCCCTCTTTCTTATGAAGGAAAGCTTTTCGACAACCTCCTCTGCCGGGACAGTCCTGTCCCAGAGGCGGGCGTGGTCAAGCTTTATGAAGTGTGTAAGCTTTTCTGAGGGAAGGCCGCGTACGTGGAAACGTAGTTCGTCCGTTAATGGTTTAGGCTCCTCCGAGAAGCTTCCTTCCCCCAAGAACATACGGCCTTCACGTCCTGTTGCATAGAAAACTGCAACCCCTCCTTCTTTCAAAGTCTTCATGGCTGCAACACGCTTGCTCACTAGCCAAAACTTCTTCCCCACCCTCACCTCAGCCACCTCCCTCGCGGGAATAACCTCCTTGCCGACAAAATGGTCTTTAACAACTAGGACACAGCAGGGCATCGGCTAACCTCTGTGTAAGTTTTAGATATTTTTAAAGGACGGTTACGGATTTTGCAAGGTTTCTAGGCTTGTCGGGGTCCAGTCCTTTCAAGACGGCGAGATGGTAGGCGAGTAGCTGGAACGGGACGGCGTAGGGGATTGGTGTTAAAAGCGGGTGGACCCTAGGCAACCCTATGTAGAAGTCAGCTAGCTGCCTAAGCTCATCGTCAGCAGCGTCGCCGAAAACCACGACATAGGCTCCCCGAGCCTTCATCTCCATTATGCTTCCGATGTTTAATTTTCTGTATTCGTCGTTGGGTGCGACGAATATGACTGGGACATCCTTCTCTATCACGCTTATAGGTCCATGCTTACTTTCGCCGGCTGGATAAGCTATGCACGGTATGTAGGAAAGCTCCATCACCTTAAGACGGCCTTCGTATGCTGTGCTGGTTGACACACCCCTACCCAACACGAATAAAAATTTTTTAGGTGCAAGGAGTCGCGCCAGTTCCTGCACACGGGGCCCGCATTTCATCAAAACCTCCTCAACTATCTTAGGAACTTTCGCCAGCTCTGACTTGAACTCATCCATCTCATACTGAGCTATCTTCCCCCTAAGCCTAGCCAGCCTTAATGCAATCTGGGCCAGCGAAAGCACCTGGGACGTGAAAGTTTTCGTTGCCGCCACACCTATCTCTGGCCCCGAGTTTTGGAGGACGTATGCCCGCGATATTCGGGTCAGGGTTGAGCCAACAGTGTTTGTCAACCCCAAGATCGTGCAGGCCCTCATCCTCGCGTATTCGAGGGCGTTCAAGACGTCAGCCGTTTCACCCGACTGGCTGACCGCCAAGACAACGGTGTCTGCTCCGAGAGAGCCACCGTAGTTTGGGATGAATTCTGAAGCGATGACCGGGTAGGTTGCCATACGGGCCATGTGCGAAAGCTGGTAGGAGCCCGCCAAACAAGCGTTGTAGGATGTTCCGGCACCAACCAGGAAAATCACCCGGCCTTTGTCAAGTAGTTCCGCCAGCAGGTCAACGTATTCCTGCTGTAGTCGGAGAGAGTCTCTGAGCGTTTGAGGCTGTTCAAAAATCTCCTTAAGCATGAAGTGGGCATATCCCTGTTTCTCAGCCATCTCCACGCTTAATTCAACGTGTTTAACCGGTCTCTCAACAGCCTCTCCACTGTCTATCCTTATGATGCGGTAACCATCCTTTGTCAAGATCGCTGCATCACCGTCGTGGAGAAAAACCATCTCCCTGGTCATGTCAAGCAACGCTGTTATGTCTGACGCGGCCATGTTGAATCCCGCTCCAACACCTATGATGAGCGGCGCCTCCTTCCTAGCGGTAAGAAGCATGTCAGGATGTTTTGACGAGACAACTGCCAGGGCGTAACTGCCTTCAAGCCTACGTAACATCTTTATGAACGCCTTCTCCAGGCTTTCGCCAGCCTTCAGGTATTCTTCAAGCAAATGCGGAATAGCCTCGGTGTCTGTTTTAGATACAAACACGTGGTCTAGGTCGGAAAGCTCTTTCTTCAGTTGTAAAAAGTTCTCCAGAACGCCGTTGTGGACGACTGCGATTGTATTTCCGCAGTCGGTGTGGGGATGTGCGTTAACCTTCGTGGGGGCGCCGTGGGTCGCCCATCTTGTGTGTGCTATTCCTATAAAGCCCGGCAGCGTGTCAAACCCAAGCTTTAGGTTTATCTCATCGATTTTTCCCGCGTCCTTCTCGATGTAAAGCTTGCCGTCGTAGATTGTCGCGATACCCGCTGAGTCGTACCCCCTATACTCAAGCCTTTTGAGAGACTTTACCAGAATAGGCGCAGCCCTAGCTTCGCCAACGTATCCGACAATGCCGCACATACGGTTCCGATGGACAACCTGTTTATAAACACGATTCAAAGGTTGATTAACCGGTGAAATATTTTTTTTACTGGTTATGAGAAGAGCTAGGCTTGTCTATGGACTGCGTGAAATAGACGTTGCATTGGCGAGCGCAGATTCAGCTAAGGTATTTTCGTCAAGGCTTGCGGCTGAGATAGCTGGGGCTTTTCGCAAGCCAGACTACCCTGCCAACGTCGCCGAGAAGCTGGGAGTTAGCAAGCAGGCGGTCGGGATGTATGTGAAGAGGATGCTCAAAACAGGTTTTTTGACGGAGGTTGGTGAAACAGAGGTTAGAGGTGGGAGGGCAAGGTTGTACAAAACCACCTCCTCGGGAATAGCCGTAGTTTTTCCCAAGCATCCCTGGCGCCGTCATTTCAAGAAGGTTGAGATGCCTGAAAAGCTGTCAGCCTTTCTCCACCCGTTTGTAAGGGATGGAAAGCTAAACGGCTTGGTTGTGGTCGGCTCACCCCATCCCCACGGCCCCTTCAGGTCTGTGGCCTCTGACGGCCACTATGGTTTCCAGCTTGGTCTTTTCCTAGGTAGGTATGTGGGGCTACCTGCTGACTTCGCTGTAAGGCTTGACGTGGACGTCAAGTCGGAGAAGCTTTACACAAACAACTTGCTGTTGCTGGGAGGGCCGGGCACCAACCTAATCACAGCCATGGTGAACACCAGCCTGCCGATAAGCTTCCTAGAAAGCAACTACTGGGCTGGCCTTGTCTCGCCGAAACAAACTTACACCAGCGAGTTCATCGGCCTCGTCGCAAAAACACCAAACCCCAGCAACCCCAACAACACGGCCATCGTTCTAGCGGGGCTCAGAGCCTCCGGAACAAAGGCAGCGGTAATATCTCTGACAACCGGTTGGGAGAAACTGTTAGAATCTTACGAAGGTCAGGAAAGCTGGGCAGCGGTTGTGGAGGGTCTGGACCTCGACGGTGATGGCAAAATAGACTCAGTCGAGGTACTTGAGACGACGTAGCTCTTCCACAGCTTTGACCGCTTCCGCTAAGTCTTCCGGTGTATCCACGTCTGTCAAAAGCCGTCTGTCAAAATCTATGACAAGGGTTTTAACTTTTTTGAGGACTGTCTGGGCTCCGACGTCTCCTTCAAGAGAAATCAAGTGGTGGACGATTTTTCTAGAGAAAACCGCTGGGTTTACAGGATTGCTGTTCAGCCCCGCTGAAACGGCGTCGAACCCGCCTAAATGGAAGGCTTTCACAAGCTCGTCGACAACCTTCTTAGAAAACGGCATGTCTCCTAACACCACCGCCAGCCCGTCAGCATCCGCAGGCATCCATGATGCAGCAACTCTTAACGCAGAGCTCAAACCCTTTTCAGCGTTTAGGTTGACTAGAACAGTAAAAGCAGGCGGTACAAGTCTTCGCTTCTCATCAAACTTCTTCAAAACAACCGCCTTATAATCCAGGTGGGCTATGGATTCGAGGGCCCATGTTAAAAGAGGCTTGTCAAGTAAAGGGGTGACTAGTTTATCACCGCCAAAACGTCTAGCAAAACCAGAAGCAACTACCGCTCCGGCAACCTTCATACATCAAATCACGCAGCCACGATATCTTTAAAAATGTTTAATGCATTATCAACAGCAGGTGCCACGGCTTGTATGCTGCAAGAGAAAGGATGGAAGATTATAGGTCGAGGCTTCTCAGCCTCGCTCAAGACCAGATAAGGAATGTTTTGGAGCTTTTAAGAAAAACGTCGCTCATGCTCGATTCGCTCAACAAGGACTATGATATTAAGAAGATGGAGGAGCTTTACGCGGCCGTGCTGAAGGCCGACGAAGCCGCCAAAGAGTCTAGAAGGCTTGTAGAGAAAGAGGTGTCAGACATAGGAGCCATACTCACCAACAGAGAAGATTTCATCCGTCTGGTTAACGGAATTGACCGGATAGCAGACACTGCGGAGGGCGTGGCGTACAGAATCTTAGGCTTAACCAAGGCCCGTATGAAGATTGATAGGGAGATTTTGGCTAATGTGTTGAAGCTGTGCGACGCCGTGCTACAGTCTGTGACAAAGCTAAGAGAGGCTCTTCTAGCCGTTACCCTGAACAGCGAGACATTTCTCCAGAAAGTTAAAGAGACTGAAGAGGCTGAGCGAAACGTAGACGAAATCTACCGCAACCTCGACCTAACCATACTTCAGACGGACATGAAGGTTGGCCAGCTACTGCTTGTCCGCGAGATAGTCTCGATGCTTGAAGACATAGCCGACAGGTCTGAGGAGGCTGTTGAAACCCTGCGTGTTCTCTCGTTTGTAATCCTTTAGGCTGAAGTTGTTGGCACGGGGAGAGCTGTTAAAGGACAGCGTAATAGTATGGGACGTGGAAGAGGCCAGAGATCTTTACAGGAAAGGTTTTTTCGGAAAACCCTTGGGCATACCCAAGCCAAGGGACATGAACTTCGACGCACCCCTCGTTTTGGACTTGCTGGAAGCACTGTACCTTCATAGAAACGGCCTTCTGAAAGTGTTCAGCTCAGGCAAGGAACTAACGGCGGAAGAGCTGGAAAAACATGCCATAGCCCAGGACGAGAATCTGTTGAAAAAATACACAGTTTACAGCGATTTGAGGAATAGGGGTTTCATAGTTCTCCCCGGGATAAAGTTTGGCAGCGATTTCGCAGTCTACCGGCATGGACCAGGCATCGACCACGCCCCATTCATCATACAGGTTAAGGAACAGAATGGAAAGATTTCAGCTCTGGAGATAATACGGTCCGGAAGGCTCGCTACCTCGGTGAAAAAATATTTTACAGTAGCGGTTCCCGCTGAAGATAAGGTGACGTATGTGATGTTTGAATGGTGGCGAGCTTAAACCATGCGCTTGTACATTACGTGAATGGTTTTTCCAAACCTTTTCATGCCTAGGAGATGCTGACCTGTTTTCTCAGCCCAGTTAATCATGTCCACCTCTGTAGCCGGGTCCTGCGTCACAACGTAAAGCGTCTCGCCTACACCCACGTGTTGACTCATGAAATTACCTATCTTAGTCAAAATACTCTCACAGCTTTCCCCAAACACAGTCATCTGGTAATGTGGGACTATGTCGAAGCAGACAACCCCACGCCGGCTGTTCAACTGCTCATATAACACGGAGGCTGTTTCCGCACCTGTTAATGCAGGGGTTGAGTGGCAGATTATTTCAGCTAGCCATCCTTTTTCATAAGGGTCGTCAGCTAAAACCTCGGGGTTTTGCAACACAAAATCGTTAACATGCAGTATTTCTAAGTCAACAGGCGACAGCAAAGCGCCCTCCATCTTTGACGAAACAACAAGGGCAATGGCTGTGTTCCGTCTGACTAAGGTTCCTTTACCTCTTACGTTTACTTTTTTAGGCCTGCCTGCCATGAAAAGAAATGGTTGGCACGCTCCCACCAAATACCTGTTCTCCGCAACGTTCTTGAACCATAGGTCGTGTTCAACGACGTAGCCCCTGTCCTCCGGTAAGAAACATCCATCCGCAGACTTCAACGCTGCCTCTCTATCGGAAACCTAACGAGGTTACCCCACTCTGTCCAGCTGCCGTCGTAAACTCGGACACGCTGGTATCCAACCAAATGTTTCAACACAAACCATGTTACGCTAGCTCTCTCGCCGATTCTGCAGTAAGTGACTACGTTTTTATCCGGAGTAACTCCTTTTGAGCTGTAGAGCTGCCTAAGCTCTTCAGCAGGTTTGAAAGTGCCGTCTTCACGTACCGCCTGCCCCCAAGGAATGTTTACCGCACCTGGGATATGGCCGCCCCTTTGCGCATGCTCGTTAGGATATTCCGGAGGAGCCGTGATCTCGCCGGTAAACTCCGCAGGTGACCTAACGTCGACTAAAACCAAGTTCGGATCCGCTATTTTCTCCTTCAAAAGCTCATCAAGGAAAACCCGCTGTTCAAGGTTGATTTTCTCGACACGGTATACCGCTGGCTTTGGCTTTGGCACTTCTTTTGTGAGCTCTCCGCCGGAATCGATCCATTTTTTCCTTCCGCCGTTGAGGAGCTGGACTTTCTTATGGTTGTACATTTCGAAGACCCAGAAGGCGAAAGTCGCAAACCAGTTGTTGTAGTCGCCGTAGAGTATTACGTGGGTGTCGTTTGAGATGCCTAAACGTGACATGAGGTTTTCAAACTCGCGGGCGTCTATTATGTCACGGACGTCCTGCTTGTTCATGTCTTTCCTCCAGTCGATCAGCAAGGCTCCGGGTATATGGCCTTGTTCGTAAGCCAGCTTCGGGTCGTAGTCAACCTCCACGACTTTTATGCTGGGGTCTGCCAGGTTTTGTTTCAGCCATTCAACTTCCGCTAGAACGCTGGGGTTTGCGTAGGTCATGGGGTATGCCTGTTTTAGCCTTAATTTAAGCTATTCTTATCATAAAATAAGATTGGTACCATATTAACCATATTTAAACTTAACACCGTACCCATTCCATTCATGGCCAAACCTAACCATGGACGGCGGTCCGATCACGCCGCACGTCCCGCATGCCACACAAGCCACGTGGTCGAACTTCAGCTGCCCCAACCTAATGTCTTCCAACGTTGTCTCCAAGGCCTTTCTAGCCGCCGTCCTTTCATCCAAACCATTCTTCTTCAGGCTCTCTAGGTTGTATCGGTAAAGGTCTTTGAAAGATGCGAAAACACCTTTACCCGTCACCAGGGTATAGCAGTTGACGGGGCACATGGGTATCCATGCTTTCTCCCTGTCAGAAGATGCCATAGCTTGGTTTACCTCTATGTGCGACCTAAGCTTGTCTTCCTGATAGTCGAGAAGCCCGGTCATCTGCTGTATAGTCTGCATCATGTCCTTGCCGTTGTTTCCAACGTTTGCTATCTTTGCGACCGCTTTTCTGCCCAAGCCAAGCTTAAACATGGCCTCGCAGCTTGTTGAATAGAAAATCTTACGCTCAATCAGGGCGCTGTTTGTCCTCGACTTTGAGACAAGCCTGTACAACGGTTCTAGAAGCTTTCTGTAAATCGAGAGGGTCGAAGCGCTGAAGTCGCCTTGGTTCTTTGCGTGGATGAAAGTTCGCGCGGCTAAAATTCCGGAGGCTATAGCCGGTCTGATTCCGTCGATAAGGGCTCCAATCTTGTAGAAAACACCTAACGCGTCGCCGGCCAGTAGGAAGCCGGGAGCATAAGGTTTGTCGGGAAGGACCTTGTAGCCTTTTGGAATGTTGTGAGCCGAGTACTCGACCGGTTTTGCCTCCTGTAATATTTGGCTGACGAACGGATGAGACATCATCTCCTCGAGAATCTCAAAGGGTTTGCCCAACTCGTTGAAACGTCTTGTGAACACGGGTAGCGCAGAAGAAAGCCCAACCACTATACCTACAGATAGCGTGTCTTTGTTGGGATATATGAAACCGCCTCCGACGATGCCGTGCATAAAGGGCCCCAGCAGATAGAGTGTTTTGAAACCGTCGTCAAGCTTGAAAAATTCTTCAATTTTCTGAGGCGACAGCTTCAAAACCTGTTTTACACCATGGTAGACTTGAGCTGGAGTAAGCCTAGGTCTTATTCCAGCCTTCTCGGGGAGAAGTGAGGTCACCCCCCCGCAGTCTATCACCATGTCAGCATATATCTCCTCATCCTGGGTAACAACACCCACCACCCTGCCGTCTTTGAATATGAGGTTTTCAACCGTTTTTGACGTGGCGAGCATAGCGCCTTCCTCAACCGCTTTCGAAGCCATCCACCTGTCAAAACGCGCCCTCAGGACTGTGTAGTCATGTCCGCTTGATGCGTTGAGCATGGTTAAACCAACCTTTGTCAATAAAGACCTCTTATCGAACTTGACGAACCTGTACTCCCAGTCCCCGTTTTTCCTTACGTGCTGGCTTAGCAGATAAAGCTCGTGGCCCGAGATCTTCCTCTCGAGAGGCGCCTCCTCTTCAAACTCGGGGAGTAGGTCTATAAGCCCCAGCCCATCAGTGAATCCGCCGAACAAAACGCCTCCCGACACGTTCCTCTGTCCAGGCAGCTGTGTCTTTTCAAGCATCAAGACGTCGTATCCGTTCCGGGCCAGCGTCAAAGCGGCTGCGGAACCAGCCGGTCCGGCGCCCACCACCACGGCATCAAACTTCTCAGCCATTAGTACCTCCTCTCGATGATTTCAAGGATTTTAGGCAGGGCCTCGTAAAGGTCTGCTTTCACCCCATAGTGGGCTATCTCGAAGATTGGTGCTTTAGGGTCGTTGTTTATAGCCACTATTTTCTTCGACTTGATCATTCCGACTCTGTGCTGGACTGAGCCGCTTATGCCTGCAGCTATGTAGACGTCGGGTGACACGGTCTTACCTGTCTGTCCAACCTGTCTTTCAGACGTAACAAGGCCTTCAAGCTCTTTAAGCTCTGAGTATATGAGCGCCCGTGTGGCTCCAAGCTCGCTCGGGACACCAAACTTCTCCCTGACCAAGTCCACAAGCTTCTTAGCCAGCATGAAACCCTCCCGTGGGTTGCGTGGGTTTCCGCTACCGTCCTTAAGTATTCCCAACCCAATGCTGACCACAACCTTGGCCTCCTCAAGGTTGACACTGGGCTTAGGAAGCTCTCTCTCTTCAATGACCTCGACGGAGAAATCTTCTGGAACAGGCGTCGGGTAAAACCTGATTTTTTCACCAACCCTCCTACGGTCTTCGGGCAGTGGTTCGAAGTTTCCAGGCCTTATGCTGGCTATCTGGGGCCTATGTCTCGGCGTGAATATTTTAGCTACTCTCGTAGCGAAGTCAGGCCTTATCTGGGCTAGGACGTTTTTGTAAGTCGTGTTGGTGGGGCCGAAATAATAGTCCTCGACTTCGAGGTTTATGTTGTCTGTCGCAAGGCCGGTGTTAAGCCTGTAAGCCACGCGCGGTGAAAGATCTCTACCCAGCTCATCCGCTACGAAAAGAATCGCGTAAGGCTTCATCTTCTCAGCCATCTCGCACAACACACGCGTGTACGGAAGGCAGAGATAGTTTTTAAGCCAGGGTTCATCGGCGTACAATACTTTATCAGCTCCGAACGCTATCGCCTCATCCAGGACACCGTCTAAGTTATGGCCTATGATGACGGCGGCAACTTGTTGTCCTATCTTGTCAGCGACCTTACGGGCTGCGGCAAGTATCTCGAGGCTTGGCCTTGTAAGATGGTTTCCTTCTTTTACACAGTAAGCCCATACGTCTTTATACAGCTCTGTGGACAACCTTGATCCCTCCGAAAATTTCTTCAACCAAGTCTTCAAGGCTGAAGAAGTCAATAACACCGTCCTCTCTAAGCTTTCTCAAAAGATCTTCGGGAAGGTTTGATGCCATGTCACCTTTGTTGAAAGGCCCGTAAGCTTTCCCATTCCATTCTATTTTGCCGACGTTCTGTTTAAAGACAAGCGTTTCGCCTACAAACTTTTGAGAAGGCGGTTTCCCTATTTCGTATCCGGGTCCGACGATGGTTGGCGAGCCCATGAAGCCGATTTTGTTTGGGTCCGCTCCTATATGGTCAGCGTTCCAGACAAGGGTTTTTCTCATTTTGCCCATGTAGTTGTTTGCCCTCACTTTCCTTTGAAGAGAGGCGTAAGGAACTTTCGGCTCGTAATGGCTGTCTATCGTAAGAAGGCATGGAGGCGAAACACGCAGTTTTTGGAGAGTCTTGCCGATTTTTCTGACGGCTACGATGGTGGTGGCGTCGGGTGATATCTCAAACTCTCTGACGAAAGCTATGCTGGGTATCAGCCTACCCATCATGCCGCTCAACGCTTCAGCTGTCTGAGGACCTGTGTTGCCTGTTTCCCCGTCGCTGGTCTTCATGCCTGTAAGAATTATGAAGTTGGTGATGTTCTGTCTGTGTTTTTGAAGCTCGGAGATAACCGCCTCCTTGCCAACCTCGCCTTTTAAGAACCTTTCAACCAAGGTAGCCCTGACAGTCGGTAGCTTTGAGTAGATGTAGTTGGGCAACAAGTTTTCCATGTAAAGCTTCTCCGCCAATGATGCAGCCTCTTCCGGGCTAGAGTTTTTCACAGCCTCTATAAGCTTGTCAACCGCTTCAACATGGTTTTGGATGTAACGGCTTATCCCGCATGCCAGCGTGTATGACGTGGCCCATGTATCAGCCCCAGCCATCCGCCTGTCGCTGAGAATGATTCTTTCGTCAAAACCTTCGAACGAAATCCTTGGAACGTAAAAACTCTCCTCCTTAGGCTCAGCCAAGTCGTTCATAATGGGCATTATCTTAGGCTCGGGACCCATGCTTATGCCGACGATTTTTCCACCCACCATCCTCTTGACATAGTACGCGGCTTCAATTGCTTTTACGTCATGCGGGTTTAGAACAAGGTCCATCTCCTCCCGCTTAAGCACGCCCGAGACTGTTACCACTTGAGTGGTTCTGGCGGGAACACCCTTCACGAGGCAGATTATCAGCATTGTGATGTCCCGGAAGAGCTGACAAAGGTTCTCTATTTAACTTGTTTTTCACACACTTCGATGAAGGAAAGTTCGTCAACAGAAAGCTCGATGTCGCCGAACTTGTTTTTCCCCACCTTCGGGAAGGCGAATCTGACGTTTGCCCCCTCAGCTAGGTTTTCTATGAGTTCCGATGCCTTACCCCACGCTGTGCAGCTGATGGTCTTTCCCCCAAAGCTAACCCAGAAGCCTGTTAGCTTTTTCTGTCCGTATTTAGTGTTCACAACGCTTACAGGCGTTTTTCTAGCTATCACGCATTCTATAACACCTTCCGCCAGCCTTCCCTGGACCTCTTCTATTGATCTTTTGAGCTCCGGTGTTTCGATGCTGCATACTGCTGGGGTTGATTTTGTTCCGTAGACGTAGGGTATGCCACGTCGATAGATGACGAAGGCTTTTTCGACAACAGTGCATTCTCCAGCGTCAGCAACGGCAGGCGAAGCCATTTTCATTACTTTGACTCCGTCGGTTACTGCGGGAAGCCCGTCAAAACCAAATCCCAAAACCTTGACACGAAGGCCTGTCTGACCTCGTTGCCACGCTTTTGACAGCAGATCATCATCCTTCCCTGCCAATGTGATGATGGTGCTTTTGGCTGTGAAAAGCTCGCCGTTCTTCACCTCGACAGATGCGGCGAAGAAACTCTGTCCCTCAGCAACGCTTGAGAAATAATTAGCCCACTCCCTCCAAGCTATGAGCAAAGACTCCCTGTCTCCGTCGGTTACAACAAGCTCGCATACATCGGTGCCGTTACTCGTCTTCTTAACACCCGTGTTGAGAACCACTACAGCGTAGACATCCCTCTTCCCAGCCTTGTCTCGAGACTCGTTCGGGAGCTTAAACAACGCTTTATCGACTGGTGGCAGACCCTCGTATTTGCTCATTTTTTCCACCCTCGACTTTGAACCAGCTTGTAGGAGGATTTCCTGACCGGGCCGTGATGAGGAAACATATCCGTTACGTACAGCCACCACATCGCCCAGCTGGAGCGGTGTGAGTCTGTCGAAGTTCTCCCAGACAATTACGTCGATCGCGGCTGTTCCATCCCAGAGCCTCAGCCTTAAGGAAGGCTTCCCATCCACGCCTACAACAATCCTCGAACCCAACGTCCTTCCAACCACGCTGACGCTCTGAATGCCTGTGGTTAAGCTTGAGATTTTCGTGAAGCCATAATCCCTTTGTTTAAGAAATTCGGCGGCAAGTCTCTGCTCCTCAAGGATGATAAGGAGGGCTCCAAGCCGTGTGAGAAAGGGTGAGGTCTTCAGCTTGGCTTGAACCATTCTCTCCAGTTCATCCTTGGTGAGCGCGTTGTTGGCCTCCAAAATGGCTCTCTCGAGATCTTCCTCCCGCAATGTCTAGTCCGTTTATTTATGTCCAACGAGTTAATTAATGCTTATATATTGTTGCAGACACGGTTCCGCCAAGGTGTCGGCGGTGGCAGGAGGTGGACGTTTTCCAGAAGGGTGGATGTCTTCCAGCTGGGCGCGGCTGTTAAGCCCTCCATCCTGAATGAACGTAAGCTGGAGAAGCTATTCCATCTTCTCAAAACGCTGGACAACCTGGGCTATTCATATCTCGTGTTAGATTCTGAAAAGTCGGTGGATGATCTGTCGATAAGCGATTACGACATGATTCTCCGATGGTGTCGAGAGCTGTTCCACTGCATGCCCATCTTGACAATTCCCGTCAGGAGAGGTGATTTCGCCGACAGGTTTAAGGAGTTTCTTGAAGTGGTTTCACAGCATGGGGTTGGCGGGGTATGCTTGGTTGCCGGAAACCCAGCTTACTTGAACGAGGACGGGCTGAGGGTTAAGCCTGGAAAGCCAATACTGGAAGCTTCCGCCGACTTCCGAGCTGTTGCCGGCGAGCTACCGCTCATGGTTGGCTCTGAAAACCTTGTCAAAACCGCTGCAAAAGCATCTAAACTCTACCGGGCCACGCCGTTAGTGCTGATGAACCCCAACCTTTACCAAGAGTTGAAGCTGTATCAAGGTGACGGTGTCCAGAAAGGTGTTTACGCTCCTTTCCACATAGCTGAAACTATGGACGGAGAGGTTAAGGAAAAGCTGCAAGCATACGTTTCCAGACGTAGGGTCTCGATGGGATTCTGGGATGCAGTCGAAGCATTCAGCATGACAGGCGGTCTTCATAAAATTCGTCAAAAAGTTAGCCGCATGAGTGAAAGCGGTGTAGATGTTCTGGTGGGTTATCCGCTGGATTTATGCAGAGAACAGCTCAGCAGGTTCGCTAAGGTTTTGTAAACGTTATGAATGGCCTTGTTCTCACCCTAGCCTTTCTAATCTTCCCTCTTATGTCTACGAAAACCTCACACCCTTCTTGGGAGAGCTCTGGCACGACGTATCCTATCGCCGCCGCCTTACCCGTCGAAGGTATGACCCCGCCGCTGGTTACTTCGCCAACTTTTCTCCCGCTTTCATCCACCAACGGGTATCCATGTCTTGGAACACCGGGCTCAACCATCTCAAGAAGCGTAACCACTTTTTCCAGCTTGGCTATCAGCTTATTCTCGAGGGCTTGCTTGCCTATGAACCCGGGCTTTTCTAAGTTGACTGCCCACATAAGCTTCGTCTCTAGAGGCGACTTAGACTCGTCGAAGTCCTGTCCAGAGAGGAGATATCCTGCTTCGATCCTGCAGATATCTCTGCATGCAAGGCCGCACGGCTGAACCCCTTCCTCAACAAACCTGTCCCAGACCCTTCCGTAGAAGGATGGGCCGCCGCACGGTATGATTAGCTCAAACCCGTCGCCGCCTGTGTAGCCGCTTCGCGTCACGAGAATCTGGCAGCCGTCGACCGTTGCAAACTCGCCGCTGAACCATTTAAACGGGGTGAAATCTTTACCGAAAAACTTGGAGACAAATTCAACAGCTTTAGGGCCCTGGACTGCGAAAAACGCAGAGGAGTCGGTGAAGTCCTCGACATGTACGTTTTCTCCAGCGTTTTCACTAAGCCATTCCAAGACCCTAGTCCTTGTGACTGCGTTTGAGACCATCACATAGCTGTTCTCCGAAACCTTGAAGACTGTGACGTCGTCGATTATTCCAGCCTGTTCGTTCAGGATTAAAGCGTACTTCATTCTCCCGGGTTTGAGCTTATCAACGTCTGCTGTCACGACCTTCTGAAGTAATGATGTCGCACCCGGTCCAGACAACTTGACACGTGTCATGTGACTTATGTCGAAGATACCGGCTTTTTCCCTAACAGCTCTATGCTCTTCCCTAACCGTCGTGAAAGATATGATGGTCTTCCATCCGGCGAACTCTCCCGCTTCAACTTTAGGAGACGACAGGTGGTGTTTTAGAAGCGGTATCTCTTTCACTCTCGCCTCCTCCGCAGCGTTTTCCAAGTCGGCGTTAGGGATAACGGATGTGAAGCTTTCGCTTCATTCACTCTTCCAACAGACGTGTTGTGGGGTGCTGTCCTGACAACTTCCGGGCTGCTGTAGCATTCTTCGATGACTTTCGCAAAAGCCTCGACGTAGCTGTCGAGCGTTTCCTTAGCCTCGGTCTCAGTGGGCTCAACCATGAAAGCCTCTTCAACGATGAGGGGGAAGTATATTGTTGGCGCGTGGAAGCCGTAGTCTAGAAGACGTTTGGCAACTTCTAAAGCTCCTAGGCCTGTTTCCTTCCTGAGTCTTGACAAGCTTATGACAAACTCGTGTTTTCGGGGTCTTGCAGGGTCGTATGGTATGCTGACCCCACGCAGCTTGGATATCTTTGACAGCATGTAGTTTGAGGCGATTACCGAGGTAACTGCCGCCCTCCTCAAACCCTCACCCCCCATCGACAGTATGTAGGCGTATGCTCTGACAAGTACGCCGAAATTTCCGTAAAACATTTTGACAGGACCAACCCCGTTCTCCACGTCGGCAACAAGCTCGAACGCGCCGTTTCTATTCCTGACTATCCGTGGAGGCGGTAAATATTTGGAGAGTTTGGCCACAACGCCCACTGGCCCGGCTCCCGGTCCCCCGCCGCCGTGGGGGGTTGAGAACGTTTTATGGAGGTTTAGATGTATGATGTCAAACCCCATGTCTCCAGGCCTGACCACTCCCATTATCGCGTTAAGGTTTGCCCCGTCATAGTAGAGAAGCGAGTCGTTTGAATGCATTATCTTCACAATGGTTTCGATGTCTTTTTCAAAAAGGCCTAATGTGTTGGGGTTTGTAAGCATTATCCCCGCGACATCGCCGTCAACCATCTTTTCGAAGGTGTCGAGATCTAGACATCCATCGCTCCTTGTTTTTACAACCTCAACTTCGAAACCGGCCATGCCTGCGCTTGCAGGGTTCGTCCCATGCGCCGAATCAGGCACTATTATCTTCTTCCTCGGCCTCCCCTCCCTATCCATGTGGTAGGCTCTCATTATGAGGCAGCCGACAAGTTCTCCGTGGGCGCCTGCGGCAGGAGCTAGGCAGAAAGCATCCATACCCGTAATCTCCTTGAGAGCGGCTTCAAGGTTGTAAAGCAGCTCTAAACATCCCTGAACGGTTTCCGGAGGCTGCAGCGGATGCGCGTTCACAACCTCCTCTAACCATGCTAATTGGTTGTTTACGGCTGGGTTGTACTTCATCGTGCAGCTACCCAAAGGGTAGAATGATGTTGAGATGCTGAAGTTCATCTGGCTGAGCCTGGTGAAGTGTCTCACAACCTGCGGCTCCGAGAGCTCAGGCAGCGGGAGGTCTTCTCTCAACAGCTCTTTCGGCAGGTTTTCAATCATCTTGTTGCCCGCCTGCTGGATTTCGTCCTCTGTGTGTGGAGGGCTGAACCCTTGAACGCCATGCTTGGAAATCTCGTAAACTAGCTTTTCATCCCATGAAGCCTGTCTAAACATCAAACCGCCTCCCTTACATAGCTTACGTATTCGTCGATATCTTTTTTGCTGTGGATCTCGGTAACACACGTTAGTACGCCGTCTCCTATGCTAGGAAACATGTCGAACAGTCTTAACCCGCCGACGATGTTTTTCTCTAAAAGCTTCTTCAGTATAAGCCCGTGGTCGATGTTTGAGACGCTGTAGCTGAACTCCATGTAATGAGGCGCTTCTAACAAAGGTGTTTTAAGGTTTTCAACGGTGGACAGCCGGTCTATAAAGTAGGCTGTCTTGTCGAATATGTGTCTGGCGAGACGTTTAAGTCCGTTTTTCCCGAGAAGCGAAAGGTATGCCGCTGCTGCGACGGCACACAAAGCTTGGTTGGTGCATATGTTTGACGTAGCTTTCTCCCTTTTTATGTCCTGCTCTCTAGCCCTCAGCACCATGGTGAAAGCCCGCTTCCTGTCCTTCAAAGTTTCGGTCATCCCAACAAGCCGGCCGGGCATCGTGTGGAGAAGCTTTCTGTCGAAAACGCATCCCAAAATACCTAGCAAGGGGCCTCCGAAGCTCATGGGCAGACCCAGAGGCTGGCCCTCCCCTACCACGATGTCTGCTCCGTATGAGCCGGGTGGCGTCAATAGGCCTAGTGATGTGGGCTCAGCTCCCACGATGTAAAGCGCTCCTGAGTCGTGGGATATCTCTGCAGCTGCTTTCACGTTGCGTACAACCGCGCCAAGAAAGCATGGGTTTTCCACGTAGACTGCAGCGGTGTCGCCGTCTATGTTTGATTTGAGGAACTCTTCGTCAATCATCGCCTTACGGTCCATCGGTGCTTTCACAACCTCCATCCCTAAGGGCTTAATGTATGTCTGTGCGACTTTCAAACGGTCTGGGCTGCAGAAACCAGCTGCTATAACCTTTCTTTTCCCGGTATACTTGTAAGCCATTCGGAAAGCTTCTCCCAAAGCCGTCGCCCAATCGTACATCGAGGAGTTGACTACGTCCACTCCGTAAAGCTCTGCAGCCAGGCTTTGAAATTCGAAGAGAGCGGTTAACATGCCCTGTGATGCCTCTGGCTGGTATGGCGTGTAGCTCGTCAAAAACTCCGTCCTCGAGACAATTTCTTTGACAGCTGCAGGAATGTAATGGGGCCAAACGCCTCCCCCGACGAAAAGCCGCAGGCCACGACGGTTTTCCTCCAGAATCTTTCTAATCCTCTCAACGACCTCCTGCTCTGAGAGAGGAGGCCCGATGTCCGGAGGCTTCTGTAAAATGTATTTTGAAGGAATGTCTGAATAGAGTTGTAAGGGGTCGCTGACACCTATCGCCGAAAGCATTTCCGCAATATCTTTCGGGGTGTGGTGTCCAAGATATGGAATAACCTCGTCCTTTACCATCTCCTCGCACTAGGTTTTGTTAGCCGCTACTTATACCGATATCGTTTAAAACATGGCATAGCTGACACGTTACATGAGATTCAAGACACCCATCATCATCCTGAATTTCAAATCCTTCAAGGAGGCCTTGGGGAGTCAAGGGCTTGAACTGGCGAAGATCGCCGACAAAGTCTCGTCTGAGACAGGTGTTCAGCTGGCCGTATGCCCGACCTACACGGAACTAGAGAAAGTCGTGAAGAATGTTTCAATCCCTGTCCTAGCCCAGCACTGCGACCCCTATCAACCAGGGCCATTCACAGGCTCGATAGTTGCGGAGGCCTTGAAGACTATTGGCGTGGCCGGGTCTCTGCTCAACCACTCCGAGAGAAGGATGAAGCTCTCCGACCTTGCGTTGTCCGTGGCGAGACTTAGACAGAATGACATGCTGTCCGTGGTTTGTGCGGATGACGTTGCAGCCGCTGTTGCAGCAGCGTCGATGAAACCGGATGCGGTGGCTGTGGAGCCTCCGGAGCTAATAGGCACTGGAATGTCCGTGTCGCAGGTGAAGCCTGAGGTTGTCTCCGAGGCTGTTGAGAAGGTTAGGTCTGTCAGCCCAGACGTCATCGTGCTGTGCGGAGCAGGTGTTTCAACGGCGGAGGATGTAAAAAAGGCTGTTATGCTCGGCGTGGAGGGAGTGCTGCTTTCAAGCGCCTACGTGAAAAGCAGCAATCCGGAAAAGCTTTTGAGAGAAATGTGCTCAGCGTTAACACGTTAGACTATCTCAAAGGCGATTCTTCTGCCCTCAGCGTCAAAGACATGTATGTCTCTCGAGTCTTTGTAAGGAGCTGTCAGTATTAACATTATTCTTCCAGTGAAGTTGTGAAGGTCTTCGAGAGATGGTTCTCCTGCACCAGAAGGATGAGAATGCGCTATCCCGACATAGGATAGGTCTATCGGCAGAGCGTATGGGTTGAAAGAGGAGAAGCCTTCGCCGTATATCGACTGAGGAGCTAAATACACCTCCCTTACCCTTATGACATCCTTTTCAACACTGCCGTGGAGAAGCGCTATAACCTCGTTGGGATGAACCTCCCTGGCCATGGCGAGGAGAAGGCCGGCACACTGTTTTTCGATGACCACCTTCTTCGGAGGCATAATAGCTACTTCCTCGGCCTTCTAACACCTTCCACTATGTATTCAACAGAGTCTCCTATGTAGGTGGCGTGGTCGGCTATTCTTTCTAGGTATCGGAGAATAAGCATGGTGGCCATGTCGCATTTTTTCGACCCTGGCTGGGAGATGCTCCGCTCGACATGGTCTCTGTAAGCCTTGTCAATCAGGGAGTCGAGCTGTTCAAGCTTTTCCACCAAATCAACCTTTTTCTCGATGAAGCTCTTGATGCTTATCTCCAGCATCTCCTTCACAACCTGGCTAACTTCGGCAACATGGTTCTTCTCACAATCACTTAACTCCCCGAACGTTGGTATAATCTGCGATATGTCGTACGCGTACCGGCCGAACCTTGAAAACCCGTAGGCAACCTCCATGGCGGAGCGTAGAAAACGTAGGTCGCTTGCAACGGGCTGGTACCGGGCTATGAGCTCAACCGCTAGGTCAGAAACCTCGTCCTGAAGCCATCGAAGCTTTTCCGAAAGCTGGAAAACTTCTTCCTGCATGTTGACTTCTTTTATGAAGCTCTGGACAGCCAGCTCGACGGCTTTCATGCTCAGAGAAGCCATGTCGTTAAGCATGTGGACAAGCCTTTCAAGCCCTATGTCCATCAGACGCGGCATACCTTTCTCAACCCACCCTTCCAGATATGTAGTCTTCTGTCCTCCTGTCACGCGGGTTCGTGAATATCTCCTTCGTCGGCCCGAACTCTATCAGTCTGCCGACCATGTTTTCGTCGGGCATGAGGACAGCCGTGTAGTCTGAGACTCTTGCAGCCTGCAGCATGTTGTGGGTTACGATGATTATTGTGTAGCTGCTTGAGATGTTGCGGAGAAGCTGCTCTATCTTTGCCGTGGAGATAGGGTCTAGGGAGACTGTCGGCTCGTCGAGCAGTATGACCTCGGGGTCTACCGCCAGCGCCCTGGCTATGCAAAGCCTTTGCTGCTGTCCTCCGGAAAGCGAGTAAGCCGGTGCGTCAAGCCTGTCGCTCACCTCATCCCATAAAGCTGCTTTCTCCAGAGCATCTCTCACTTTCTCTTTGAGCTCTTGCTTCGAAAGCTTGACACCGTTCACCCTCAGACCGAAGGCAACGTTGTCGAAGATAGATATGGGGAAGGGGTTGGGTCTTTGGAAAACCATGCCTATGACAGACCTAACAGCAACGGGGTCTATTCCTGGAGAGTATATATCAACGCCTCTGTAAAGCACTTTTCCTTCCACGCGGGCGTCTGGGATGAGGTCGTTCATACGGTTTATGCATCTAAGGAGAGTTGACTTACCGCATCCCGAGGGCCCTATTATAGCCGTGATCTTGTTTCTTTCAAACTTCAAGTTAATGTCTCCGATGGCGTAGCGTTTACCGTATCTGACGGAGAGGTTTACTGTTTCAACGACCACGCGGTCATCTTGAATCATGGCTGCTTCTTTTTCAGCCACCAACTCCTTCAACCAACCCATTTATAACGTCACCCTCTTTTGATACCTGTAACGTAAAACGATAGCCGTTGCGTTGAAAGCTAGGAGGAGGATCAGAAGAACTAGGATGGCGGCTGAGGAGAGCTCTCTGAAGGCCGCCTGCGGCCTGCTCACCCAGTTATAGATTTGAAGAGGCATGACGGTAAACTTGTCGAAGATGCTGGAGGGGTCTTGCCTGATGAACAACAACCCGCTTATCACGAGGATGGGTGCGGCCTCGCCTATCGCACGGGAGATGGCTAGGATGGCGCCTGTCATCATCATCGGAAGAGCGCGTGGCAGGATTATATACCGGGTTACCTGAAGCTTCGTCGCCCCAAGGGCATAGGCTCCATGCTTCAAAGCCTCCGGAACTGTTTTGACAGCCTCGGCGGCGGAAACCGTCACAAGCGGAAGGGTCATGACCGCTAAAGTGAAAGCACCAGCTATGATAGACCTACCCCATCCAAGCCCGTAAGTTAGGACGCTCAACCCCACCAGCCCGAAGACTACTGAGGGAACTCCGGCCAGGTTAGCTATGTTGAACTCGAGAAAACGTCTAAGAAGCTTGTTCTCCGACCACTCCGTGAGATAAAGTGCGGCAGCTATCCCAAGTGGAACGCAGATTAAAGCTGAAAGTCCTACGGTCCACAGGCTTCCTAGAAAAGCAGACCTCATGCCGGCTTGGTTGGGGTCTGGAGATGGATATTCTGTGAGGAGGTTCCATGAGAGCCTGTGCCAGCCTGTTGAAACGACTGTCGCGAGTAGTGAGGCGACAGTCGCAACGCCTAGGAAAACACCTAGAGAGAGGAATGCTGGAGCCAAGCTATCGAGAAGCTTCCTAAACCTGTCAACCCTTATAAAGACAGCCGCCTTGTTCAATACCGTATCTGCCACCTCCTAACAACAGCTATAGCCACAAGGTTGAAAGCCATAGTGATCACAAACAGTAGAAGACCTACCGCGAAAATGGACTGGTATTCAACTGTTCCGTGGGGGGCGTCTCCTGTGGAAACTTGGGCTATGAAGGCTGTCATGGTTTCCATCGATTCACGTGGGTCGAAGCTGTAAATCACTCTGAACCCTCCGGCGATGGCAGCTATCATTGTCTCACCCATAGCCCGTGTGAAGGCGAGAATTATAGATGCGAATATCCCCGACAAAGCTGCGGGCAGAACTATTCGGAAAACCACGTCTATCTTCCTCGAGCCAAGGGCGTAGGCCGCGAGACGAAAGTCTTCGGGGACGGAGTATAACGCATCCTCGCTCAAGGAGGAGACTATGGGAATGATGAGGACACCTATCATCAACCCAACTGCCAGGGCGCTGTGTATACCTAAGTTGGGGATAAACGGCTTCAAAAGGTTGGGCGAAATAAAGTATAGGGCGAAGTACCCGTAAACAACAGTAGGCACCCCCGCCAGTAGCTCCACTATGCTTTTGACAGGTCTTCTCACCGACGGCGGCGCATACTCGCTCAAGTAAATCGCTATAGCAAGTCCCGCGGGGACAGCGACGATTAAGGCGATGGCTGAGGTTAGGGCTGTCGCCGTCACGAGAGGCAGAACGCCGAACTTTTTCTCAGCGAACAGGACTGTCCACTCAGTTCCCGTAAAGAACTCAGTAGGCGAGACATGTCCAAAAAAGATGCTTGACTCAAGCAGCAGGGAGCCTACGATTATGACAATAGTGAGAAAAGCTATCGATGAAGCGAGCAAAAAAATGGTGTTTACTATTTTGGTGTTCCGCTGTCTCTTTCTCACGCTCTGGAGTAATGAGGGGCTGAAAACTGTTGACATCTTTTCTCCTAATGTGGGCCTGCATTCCTGTTTTTAAGGAATGTCAGCTCATAGAGCCCGTCGAATACGCCTGCACTCAGCAGTACATAGGCTTTTGCGTAGTAGTGGTCGGGCAGAGGTGTGTACGACACCTGTTTGGCGAATCTTGCCCCATTCTGCACGTAAAACAGCACAAACTCTCTCAGGTGCGGTTTTTGCTCCCATGCCTTCCTGTTAACGTAGATGAAGAGGGGGCGTGACAACGGGTAGGTGAAGGTGCTTGCTGTCTCGTCGTTGGGTTCGACGCACTGGCCGCCGGCCCTGTCATCCTTAACCGACAGCGGCCTTATCTTGTCCTTTGCTTCAGGGTAGTATGCGTAGCCGAAGTAACCAAGGGCATACTTCTCCAACTCAACCCCTGCAACGAGCACGTTGTCATCCTCTGAAGCAACGTAGTCCGTTCTGCTTGCCTTAGTTTTGCCGACAACTCTTTCGGTGAAGTAGTCGAAGGTCCCTGAGTCAGGCCCTGGGCCGTAGAGCTTGATGGGTTGGGCCGGCCAGTCAGGTCTTATGTCGCTCCAAAGCCTGACGTTGCTGTTGGGCTCCCATATCTTCTTAAGCTCCGAGATGGTTATGCAGTCAACCCAGTTGTTTTCCCGGTTAACGACAACCACCAAAGCATCTATAGCAACGGGAATCTCAATCCACGCAACGCCGTTTTTTACAGCCGTTTCATGCTCAGCTTTTAGAATGGGTCGGGAAGCATCGTTTATGTCGGTCTCGCCGACGACGAAACGTTTGAACCCGCCGCCGGTCCCTGAGATTCCGACCGATATGGAGACCTTTGGGTGTTTCTGCATGAATGCTGTTGCAGCCGCTTCAGTCATCGGATAAACGGTGCTGGAGCCGTCAACAACTATTTCACCCGACAATTCCGCCAAGGAATCTCCCACCGCTACCGTGGTAGTGAAAATGGTTGTCACAGTCTTTGTCTGCGACGATGTGTCTAGCAAAGGGCTTAGGAAAGCCCCAGCCGCTAGGCCGACAACCAGCGAAAGGATGGTGCTGACCAACAGCGTAGAAGATACGGCTTTACTCGGTTTCATGGCGATAAACGGTCTTTTTTCCGGGGATATATAGATGAGCCGCCGAAAATATTTTGACACCTAAACTCTATATACATCTATATTCAAATTTAACCCGATGCAGGCATGCATAAGGCGCATACAGCAGACTGGGAAATCCACGTTCATAGTTTCCCTGCCGAGGGAGTGGGTGACGGCTAACAACCTAAAAAAATTTGACCGCGTGAAATTGATACCGCTGTCAAGCAAGCTGATAATCTCGGTCGACTCCGATGAAAAGCTGTCGCAAGCCGAGATATACGCTGGAAAATCCGACACTCCGGCAGAGGTAGCTAGGCTTTTCTTCTCAAAGTATCTTGAAGGATACAGCAAAATCCGCGTTTCTTTTCCAGAACACTCTCCGCAGACAATAGGTTTTTTGAAGGAGAGGATAAGACGCTGGCTTGTCGGCGTGGAGATAATTGAGGAATCATCCACTGAGATTTTAGCGCAGTGCCTGCCGATGCATGATAAACTACCCGTCAGGCTTTCCATAGAGAGAATGGGCAGCATAACAACCAACATGGTGGTTGACGCTGTTGACTCAATCGTTGAGGTTAACAAGTCTTTAGCCGAAGAAGTTGTCAACAGAGACGACGAGGTTGACAGGTTTTACCACTTCGTAACAAGACAGCTAAATGTAGCAGTCAAAGACTATTCTATCTTAAAATCGCTTCAGCTCGATGACCCTGCTGAATGTATCGCATACGTTTTGGTTGCGAAAAACATTGAAAGAGCAGCGGATCATGCTGTAAACATCTGTGAGAGAACCTTAATTATGAGCGATGACTTAGATGAGTCTGAAAAAATTTTAGGCATTAGCCAAGATGTGGTAGCTGTTTTCAAATCATCCCTAGCGGCGCTTCTGGAGCTTAGCATGAAAAAAGCAAACGAGACTTTAACGCTGGCTGAAAAGGTTGCGGCGAAGGTTGAACAGCTTCAGAGCCAGCCATCTAAGAGGAGAGAAAAGCCGGAAAGCCAAGCTACAATGTTGACAGTTTTAGGGAGCTTGAGAAGGATAGCTGAGTACGCTGAGGATATAGCGGAGGCGGCGATAAACATAGCCAGCAAAAACGTCAATGGCGTTGCTTAGCAAGCCGTTCTATTGTGCTGGCGAGCTTCAGGTCGTAGGTGCTTACTCCCCCAAGGTCGTGTGTCATGAGCCAAACCTCGACGACGTTGTAGACGTTGAACCATTCAGGATGATGCTGGAGTTTCTCAGCCTCAAGAGCAACTTTCGCCATGAAACCAAAGCATTCCACAAAGTCGTTGAAAACAAACTTCTTGTACAGCTTACCTTCCTTCAAAACCCAGCCCGAGCCCAGCTTCCTCAACGCCTCCTCCAACTCCACGTCGTTAAGCAGACGGTATTCCTCAGAAGCCATGGCTCGAGGTCGTTCAGGCGTTAATAATATGTTTTCCAGCTACCAATCATCTCACCAACCCGGCGCGTAAAACATGGTCGGCCAGAACGATGGCCACAACAGCCTCGACAACCACCACCGCCCTCGGAACTACCGAAGGGTCATGTCTTCCGGGAACAACTATCTCGGTCTCCTCCATCTTTGCTAGGTCAACTGTTTTCTGGGGTCTGGATATTGAGGATGCCGGTTTGAACGCAACCCTTACCTGAATAGGCATTCCTGTTGAAAGCCCGCCCAGTATTCCGCCCGCGTTGTTTGTCAAAGTCTTGACAACGCCATCGGAGATTGTGAAAGCATCGTTGTTCTCAGACCCCCTCAGCCTAGTGCTTTCAAAACCCCTGCCAAACTCCACACCCTTGACAGCTGGGATAGAGAAAAGAGCTCGGCTGAGGTCGGAGTCGAGAGAGCTGAAAACAGGCTCGCCAACCCCCGCCGGCACGTTCAACGCTATGCATTCGACTACGCCGCCGACGCTGTCGCCGTTTCTCCTGGCTTCAAGGATTACTTTCCTCATCTCCTCAGCGGTTTCTAGGTCGGGGCATCTAACCTCGTTGCTGTACCTGTTCGCCCTTATCTCTTCAATTGAAACCGGTGGACATCTGACGCCGCCTATTTCAAGCGAGTAGGCAAGCACCTCTACACCCAAGGTTTTGTGGAGCAGTTTTTTCGCGACAGCCCCCGCCATAACGTAGCCGGCTGTGATCCTGCCTGAGAAACGCCCCCCTCCTCTCCAGTCGCTGAAACCCCGGTACTTTACCGTTGCTGGATAGTCGGCGTGGCCCGGCCGAGGTGTGTTCAACAACTTTCGGTATGGGCTTGAATCCACGTCCTTGTTCCATACCAGCATAAGGATGGGCGCGCCTGTCGTGTAACCCTCGAACACGCCCGTGAGTATTTCAACTCTGTCTTCTTCCGATCTCGAGGTGGTTACGAGGGACTGGCCTGGCCTGCGCCGGTCTAGGTCTGCCTGGATGTCTTCCTCGGAGAGCTCGAGGCCGGGTGGGCATCCGTCCACCAAGGCTCCAACGCATCTGCCATGGCTCTCTCCGAAGCTGACCACAACAAACCTTTCTCCCAATATGTTTCCTGTCAAGCTGTAATACGTCTAAAACCTGATCCTTTATGTTTTATCAATAGAAGAGCCGTCGCTAACGCGATCGAGGCTATTGACAAGGCTGTGAAAGGCGTTGCTGGAAGAACCACCACCGCCAGCCCGTATTCAGGGGATATTTCGAACTCGTATGTGAAGAGCTGAGAGCGGAGAACTGCCTTCCTGGCTTTGAACGTAACCTGTGGGAAAACTGCCTGCCCCTTCTGGCCCACCTCGGCCACGGCCTCAACAGCCTCCCCGTTCTCAAGCCAGATCTTGGAACCAACAAATGGAACTCCAAAGTAATCTGAGACCTTAACAACGAGGTTGCGAACCTGCACAGGTATCTCCACAAGGCCGGGGTCTTGCACCGAGAGCTCCTCGCTGGTTTTCACGTCCACCTGCTTAAAGTATACTGTGGCTAGCCTATGTCTTCCAACGGGCATCCACGTCGGTGATGACTGGTAAAGCAGTATCATGCCCCCGTCTTGGAGAGCTACGTCGGCGAACGCCTGTACAGGCTCGCCGTCAACGGATGTGAAGCGGGGCTCTATCAGCACCTCCTCCCGGTAGACAGCGTTTAAAGTCTTGGAGCCGTCCGCCAAAACCTCAACCTTAGACTCCTGCACAGAGCCGTTCACACCTTCCCAGTAGAGGAAAACAAAACGTCTGCCCGGCTCCTTCTGTATCATGGGCTCCGCTTCAACCGTCAGCTTTTCGCCCACCTGCCACCAGACAAACTCTGTCTGGAAAAGTTTTTGAACCGTTATCAGGGCCTCGTACCTCCATTCGGCTTCCAGCACGGTAGGCGCGTTGACTTGAAACGTTTGCACTGGCTGCGGCCCAAGCCCCAGCCATCCAACAAACCTGTAGCGCAGCCCTTTCCCAACTTCTCGGATGACAGGCCCTGCGTCCAAAATGATTTTTCCACCCCTTTCATACCAACCCGATTTTGTGTTGACAGGCTTGTCTGACTCGACTGCCACGTAGTAAAGAACCTGGTACCGTGCCTCTGCGTAGAGGGGTGAGTTGATGAAAATGGATATTCTGGCCGACGTTTGGTCTAGCCCTATCCAGTTGTTGAACACCGCTTTCGTCCCGTTCTCCCAAACGATGTCGGAAGCCGCCTCGACGTTGACCAGCTGCCCCTCTCGAACCCATTCGTCTAAAAGAACGTGTTTGCCGTGGCTGCTTTTCACAAGTACGTGAAACTCTTTAACCCAGGTTGCTGTCACGGTCGCCGGCTCTGTTAAGACGAACTCGTATAAGCCTTCGCCAACCTGTCTGTAAGAGGTGGTTATGTTCAGGGACTCAATCCTGTATCTCACTCCCTCGCCTACAACCACCTTATCCTGAAGAACTTTTATGATGACGGTGGAGCCTTCCGCATACCATCCTCCGCCCTGCAGCACCTCGAAATCCGAAACAACCTTCACCCTGTACTCCTTTTGGTAATAAGCTTCAAGGGTCACGGGAGAAGTTACGGTAACGCTTCTCCTAGCCTCAATACTTCCGTCGCTCCATCTCACGAACTTCAGCCGTTCATCCTGTGAAACAGGAATTATCTCAGGGGTTTCAAAGAGGATGGGCTGCCCGCGTCTGACCCATTCTTCGGCAGCCTGTCCCAGCCTTACCAGTTTCACCTGATAGTAAACGCCATAGCGTGCGACGAGGTCTGCGTCGGAGATGACAAGATGCTCCAAAGAGGTAGAATCTGAAACCCTTAATCCGTTGACGTACCATCCTTCAAACAAAAGCTTGCTGCCGTTTCCAAAGTCGATAACAGGGCTTGCATCAAACCTGAAAACAGAGCCGTAAAACATCTGTTGAGTATGCAATAGGGTTCGGCCTAATTCAGACTCGGCGATGACACGCACCCTCAAAATCTCCGGCAGCGGAGAAACATACTTGTATACTATGTTGTCGGGCAGGAAGACCGTGGACTGGCTTGGAGACGTGAAGGAGGAGCCTTCGAGCCACGCATACGCAACAGCAAGGGCGTATATGTTTAACGTAGAGGGCAGGTCGGCTATGTTAACGTACTCGTACATTAGGTCCGCGCTGTATGTTGAGTGGTCGAGGCCTAGTGCGTGACCGTATTCATGGGCTACAACTTTGTATGCCAGAGAAGCGCTGTTGCCCACACATGTTTTGGATATCTGTATTGTGGCCCCTGATATAGCCCGTGTGATGCTGTTGAACCTCAAGGTCGTCAGCCCGCACACACTACCGCCTAAAGTCTCAACATATGCTATGGAAACGTCAGCGTCGACATCTCTCAAAACAAAGCTGTACCTAAGCTTTAGAAGATAAACGTATCCATACTCGTTCGTAAACCCTCTTATGCTTCCATACCATACTTCCACACCTCGCCTCGCCACGGCATCGAAAACCTCCGAGCCTGAGGGATGAATGTAGACGTTGAGGGTGGCTTTTGCCCAAGAACCTATCAAGCCGATGCTTCTACCCGCTGTTTGAAACAGTGTATGGTCTTCTGCGGAGATTATGGGTATGGTTATTTCATGTTCAGCGAAAAGCAGGTTTAGGGGCGGGGGGAAAATCGCTAAGAAAACCAGAGCAAGATACGCTGCAGCCCCTCTTCTCAACCGATTCCCAAAAAACCTGCTCGAAGATAAGCTTTTACGGATGCGGCTCAGTCAAATGCCTCCCTGTCATACCATCCTCATAACTCTGAGACATCACTGCCGCAGCATACACATATCAATGGGCTGCTCTTAACCTTAAACAGGCATGACAGAAGACGAAAACATCATCAGAGAAGCCGACAGGGTCTTGATAGTTACGGAGAAAAAGAAAAGATACCTAGTCCAGGTAAGGTCTGGTAAGAAGTTTCACAGCAGCGAAGGATTCATAGACACATCAACGTTGGTGGGCAAGCCGTACGGATGCTCCGTAGTCAGCAACATAGGCTCGCGATGGAATATCTTCAAGCCCACAATCCTCGACAGAGTTCTGTTTTTCCCGAGGACGACACAAATAGTCTACCCTAAAGACCTTGGATACATCGTTGTATCCTCGGGGATAGGGCCGGGAAGCCGTGTTTTAGAGGCTGGCACTGGGACAGGGGTTCTCACAACAATGCTCGCCTACCTCGTCAGGCCGACGGGGAAAGTCTACAGCTATGACGTCAAATCAGATTATCTTGAAGCGGTTACGGTCCGGCTGAGGCAGCTGGGTTTGTCCGAATACGTAGAGCTGAAACAAGGCGATGTAAGCCATGGCGTAGAGGAGAAAAACCTGGACTCAGCGATAATAGACCTGCCTGAGCCGTGGGCCGCTGTCGAAGCCTGCCGTGAGGCCTTGAGGCCCAGCGGGGTTTGGGTGTCCCTCAGCCCAACGGTGGAGCAGGTTGTCCAAACCTTCGAGGCTTTAGAGAAAGCTGGGTTCGGAGACCTCTCCTGCGTAGAGATTTTAATGAGAAGCATAAGGGTTAAAAGAGGCATGACCCGCCCAGAGTTCTTGATGAGAGGCCATACAGCCTACATAGTTACGGCGAGAAAAACCGTGGAGGATTAAACCTTCTTCAAAGCCATGCTTCTTCTAACCTCGTTTATCGCTTGAGCAATCTGTCGGGCCGCGTCTTCAGCATGCTGGAAAGGGTAGGTCTGAGGATAGTCTAGAGATATTATCTTCAAGTAGCACATGGCTGCGTTAGCCGCCGCGACAACAAACTGTCTGCCAACCTGCTGGTCCAATATTATCTCCTCAAGGGTTGAAGCCTCCCTTTTACGGCCGGCGCCAGCCAAGTCGTCCCTCATCCTTCTTTCAGCAATATCTTCGGGCCTGCTTTCTATGTAAACAATCAGGTCTGGCTTGATTATTTTTACAACTTCTGAAGGAAGCCCAGGATAGTAGCCCGAGCTTGTTTTAATCACGGAGTGTGTATCCACCACGACGTTCGCCATAACAGCTATCTTCTCAGCAGCCATTAGCTGAAGCTTCTGATAATCCGGCAAGCTCAGCATTCTCCGCATGTCGTCTCTATGAACTATCCCATAGCTTCTGGCAGCTTCCTCAAACATGATGTCGCCAAAGTTGACGACCCTAACATCGGGCATTATCTCGACAAGCTTCTTCAGCGTTGTGGTTTTCCCCGAACCAGGTAAAGCCGTTACCACTGTTTTCACAAGTTTAACGTTTCACGGACTGTTAAATACCTACCCTAAGGGGTTGAAGCCTTCATGGCACTGTCAACTTTTACTTAAGTCTTTTGGAAAGGGGAAAGGCCTATGGCCTGAGGTGTAGCTCTCCCATTCATGCATGTCTTCGATTATATCGTTGGTTGTATGTCTAGGCTCTTCAGGTTCCAT
>JAWBRA010000004.1:76321-88458 GCA_038844785.1 Candidatus Caldarchaeum sp. | reverse complement strand
AAACCATGCATTCTAGAGCATGTATGGAAATGGCTGAACCTAATCCACATAATCACCCAGCCAGAGACGCTACACCTGATAAACAGCATAAAAGGGGTGATGAAGATGGCTTAAGTTAACAGAGCCCAATTTTGACAAAAAACGTTTAAAAGCTCTTCCAGCCTTTAAATACCATAATACACCTTATTAAGAAAAAACCAAGAAAAAAGAAAAACAACATCACATCCAACCTAATTATGTATATAAAATGCGCCGGGGGTGGGATTTGAACCCACGCGGCCCGTGAAGGCCACCGGCTTTCCTGACCAGCTTCCATTCGATCTCGAGGCCGGCCCACTGCCTGGCTGTGGGACCCCGGCTCCAGCTAAAATCCTATGCTGTCCGTATTAAACATGTCAGACGTATTCAGCCCTGTCGACGATGTTCAATGGTTTTTCCCCTCTAAAGTATCTGATTATGTTTTCGACCGCCATGCGGGTCATTTGTTTCAAAACTTCCGGCGAGCCGAAAGCTCCCGCTATCCATGGGGTGCCTATGAAGTTGGGGTGTTTGACGAGCTCGGTTTCCCAAGGTCCTTCGCGTACAACATTCCACCAAACATCGGTTGCCACAGCGGCTTCAGGGTTTTCCCGCATGTACGCCAGAAGCCCCTCCCTGTCTATCAATTCCGCCCTCCCAACGTTTACCAAGATACAGCTCTTCTTGAGGATGCGGAGCCTTTCCAAGCCTATCAGGCCTCTGGTGTGCTTTGTCAACGGAGCTGCGAGGACTATAATGTCGCTCTCCCTCAAAACCTCATCCAGCGCTTCAGACGGGACAACCTTATCGACGGCTATCGGGGAGGAGCCTGACCGCGTAACTCCGTAAACACGCATTCCAAAAGCCTTACCTATTTCAGCGACCCGTCTGCCGATGGAGCCCATGCCTACTATGCAGAGGTTTTTGCCTTTAAGCTGGAGGACCGTCGCATCCCGTTTGAAGTCCCCAGACCTAACCTTAGGAAGGTAGTGGTGGAGCTTTTTGGCCAAGGTGAGGATCAGGCTCCACGCATGCTCAGCCACGGCGTCTGCGTTAGAGCCCATGTTACCGCATACAACAACGTTCTGTGGAATATCCTGCCATGGGAGGCCGTCGACCCCGGCCGACAAAACCTGGATAAACCTGAGGTTCTTAAGCATCTGTACATCCTCTTTTTTCAACGTGATGCATAGTACAGCCTCGGCTTTTTGCTTCGCCTCATCGAACCTAGCGCTCGAAGGCGTGTAGACTTCCGCGTAGGTCCTCAGCTTGGCGAGGTTCTCCTCATCAAGCTCGACATAAGAGAGGAACGTTCTACTCATCTTCAGCCGCTGAAAGTGTCTTCCGGCGCCGGATAATAAACCTCAGCCACAAGCTTCCTCGAACAGTATATGCAGTAAACAATTGTTTTGGCGCATTCCATATGGTATAGGGCTCCGCAGCTGCATTCGATGACCATGTCTGCCTCGGCTTCAGGCTGGGATGCTAAGACTGGTTTTATCTGCTTGCCGCAGTAGCTGCAAAGCCTTGAAAGCGCCAGCACGTCTCTGACGGTGAAAATTCCGACAACTTTGTCGTCTTCTGTGACAACAACTCTTCGAACCTTTTTCCTGTTCATCAAATCGACCGCTTCCAGGATTGAAGCGTCGATGGGGATTGTTATGAGGGGGGAGCTCATTACTTCTTTGACCATCGTCCTAGACGGGTCCAAGTTTTTGGACACAACTCTCACCACTATGTCCCTCTCGGTCACCAATCCCACGGGAACCCCGTTGATTGTGACCACGACCCCGCTTATCTGCTTCTCACTCATCAGCTTGGCTGTTTCAAGTACCGATGCATGTCCGTCAACTGTTATTATGGATGTCTTCACTATGTCCCTGACCTTCGCACCAGGCCACAACATGCAATCGCTGTCTAGCTTGCTAAAAAGCGTTATAGGATAGGCTTGTTGCCGGAGGCTGGTTGTCGGAAACGTTGAAATATGTGGGACAAGGGTTTAATGTGATGCGTCTCCTACAGATATCCGATGTGCATGGAAGCTTTGACTCTGTTTCTAGGGCGGCTGAGAAGGCTAAGGGGTTTGACGCCATAATTGTTGCAGGCGACGTAACCCATTTCGGCAGCATACCGCAGGCAGAAAACCTTCTTGGAAAACTTGCTGAAACTGGTTTAGACGTGTTCTTCGTAGCAGGAAACTGTGACCATCCATCGCTCCTTTCATGGACACCGCGCAACCCCCGCATCGTAAACCTTCACCTGAGGAAGGTAAGGTTCGGCGGCTTTGAGCTTGTCGGATTGGCTGGCGGAAACATCTCACCGTTCAACACATACATAGAGTTCAGCGAGGACCAGTTCGCATCGATGCTCTCGACGTTAAACCCTTCTTCTCCGAACTTTATACTGGTTAGCCACACCCCGCCTTACGGAGCCGACGCAGACATAGGCCGTGGAACACATCTCGGAAGCACAGCGGTGAGAGATTATGTTGAGAAGCATAAGCCTCTAGCTGTTTGCTGCGGACACATCCATGAAGCACGTTCAATATCCATGATTGGGAGGACAAAGGTTGTCAACGCCGGCCCTGCCAGGGATGGTTTCTGCGCAGCCCTCAGAATTGCGGAAAACGATGTCGAGGCCGAGCTGCTACGCCTTTGACAAAGTTTAATCAAAGCCGGAAGTCCGTGTTTACGGCATGACAGCCTCAAGCTACAGGGTTGAAGTGATAAACGTTGGAAACGAGCTTTTAGACGGAAGAACATTGAACACCAACCTCAACTGGGTTTGCGGAAGGCTGAGCCAGCTGGGGTACGTTGTGGCGAGGGCTACAATAGTCAGGGATGATTTAACGGATATCGCGAATGCTTTGAAAGAATCTTTGAGGAGAAAGCCCCGCTGGATTATAGTCAGCGGCGGCTTAGGCCCAACTCACGACGACAAAACCCTTCAAGCGGTTGCGAAAGCCTTGGGAAAACGGCTTGTTCTACACAAGGACGTTGTCGAAAACCTCAGGCGTAGGTATCAGGCTTTGGCCGAAAAAGGTTTGATAAAAGACCCGACCCTGACCAAAGAGAGGCTTAAGATGGCGAAGCTTCCCATGGGTTCGAAGCCTTTAAACAACACCGTGGGCGCGGCCCCAGGGGTTCTGATAGAAAAAAGAGGCACTAGGATAGTCTGCCTGCCTGGAGTGCCGAAAGAGCTGATGAGTATTTTCGACAACGAGCTTGCCCCTGTTCTTGAGAAGGAGTCTAGGGGGAGGGGATATGTTGTGGAAAGCCTAACCGTCAGGGATGTGGTTGAGTCTAGGCTCGCACCCCTTCTTGTCGAAACCATGAAGAAGTTTCCAATGGTCTATCTCAAAAGCAACCCCAAAGGTGTTGAAGACGGATCTATCGTCGTCGTGGACTTTATAGCGGAAAAGAAGCACAGGAATATGCTTGAGCAATCCATCCAATACTTTCAAGAAAGGCTGAAAACCTTGACATCCTAACGCTTATGCGTGGTTGAGACAGCATGGAAGATGTCTATCAACAGGCTTGGCACACCGTGTTAAGCTCTCCAAAAATGTATGTGGAGGGTTTTAGGAAAGGCGTTGAGGCATTATCGTTCCTCGGTTTAAAGCCTTTCAAGAAGCTGTTGCTGCTTGGCGTAGGAGGCTCGGGAATAGTGGGCGACATAGTCGCAGCACTTAAGGAACCGTCATCCGAGCTGTTTGTCCACACGTTGAAAGACTTTAGAACCCCTCAATGGGTAGGCTCCGACACTTTAGCTGTTGCTGTCAGCTACTCCGGAAACACGGCGGAGACTGTCCTCGCCTCCCTGGATGCACTGTCTAAGGGGGCGCAGGTCGTTGGAGTTTCTTCTGGAGGGCGTTTAACCGAGATTTTCACGTCTAAAGGGGTGTCGGTCGTCGAGGTTTCCCAAGGTCTTCAGCCGAGGTATGCTGTACCAGAAATGGTTGGCGCGGTCTACGGCATCCTTTCATGCGCTGAGGGTTTTCCGGCAAGTTCTTTTAAGAAAGCAGCCAGAGAGCTATCGGATTATCTGAAAGGTTTCAGCGGGTGGGAGGACGGAGGCATACTGTCTACGGCAGAATCGTTTCTTGGAAGAGTTGTCGTCTGCATCTCCCACAGCCACCTCGCCGCTGCAGCCAGTAGGCTGAAAGCCCAGCTCAACGAAAACGCCAAGCATCAAGCCTACACTGTCCTCCTCCCCGAAGCATGCCACAACGAGGTTGAGGGATGGCCTGAGGCTGGAAACTTTAATTTCGTACTCCAGAGAAGCGTTTTCGAGCATCCCATTTATTCCGATGTGTTTGAGTGGATGAAGGATTTTATCATCTGCCGGGGAGGTGTGTGCAGGGAGGTTGTTATTCAGTCAACTGAGTTTAGGGATGAGTTGTTAAAGCATATTTCCTACGCCGACCTAGTCAGCATAGCTCTTGCAAAGCTTAAGCAGGTTAACCCGTTTGAGCTTCACACGATACCTCTGCTGCGGCCTAAGCTAAGGAGACACCTGCCCTGAGCTCCGAGAGCAGGGGGATAGACCTTATCTTTTCCTCGGAAATGTAACGCCATAGAATGCCTGAGGGCTTTTCGTTGGCAGGGCAGGAGATAACCTTGGTGTTTGTGAATATTTTGTCGACGGGGACGTCGAACGGCTCTGCCGGTATCCCCTCCACCAGCTGGATGTCGTGGATTGTCGTCACGACAGGCGTATCCCCGCTCACTCTTCCGAACGTCCTTAGTATAGCGTACTCGATTTCTGAATATCCCTCGCCTTTGCCAACCCGCCATCCCGAAGACGAGACGGCCACACTTCCCACCACAACCAAGTCTATTGTGGGCAGGGCTTTGGGATGGGTTGGGATGCCGTATTTGAAAGCGCCTGCTATTGTCGAGGCATTGTCAAGCTCACGGTAAGGTATTCTCGTCGGGTCTATGACGAGAAAGCCCCTGCTGATTCTCGGGGTTGCAAATATTAAGAGCTTGCCGTCTGAAAGAACCATTCTCCTGACAGGTCTCTGAGGTGAGTCGGGGTTTACCTTCACGGTCACGGCCTCGGCGTAAGCTTTTGATGAGCGGAGAAGCCTGGCCGCATCCTCAGCCCCTTTGAAATTAGGTATTCTACCGTAAACCGGCCTTGGGAAAGCCGCTATCCCTGTTTCCTCCATCTGTTTCCAGACCTGTTTCCGGACAGCTTGCTTAGCTGCAGACGCGTCCAACCCGTTGTTAGTATTTTTTCTCAAGTGCTTTAACAAGCTCCTCATAGCTCTGCTTGACTTCCTCTACAGCAGCCTCGTCCTCAAGCGTTGTTATGTCGCCCAAGCTCGTTCCTGTGGCCACGGCTTTGATAAGGCGTCTCATTATCTTCCCGCTTCTGGTCTTAGGAAGGCGTTCGACGAAGATGACGCCGGAAGGTGTTGCTATCGGCCCGTAAACATTCCTCACCCACTTGAAAAGCTCTTCAGCCATCTCCTTGCTCGGCGTGAACTGTTTCTTCAAGACCACGTAGGCGAGAGGAACTTCGCCCTTCACCTCGTCGGGAACTCCTACCACCGCTGCCTCCGCAACGGCTTCGTGAGAGACGAGGACCGACTCAAGCTCGTAAGTGCCTATTCTATGGCCAGCCACTTTCAAAACCTCGTCAGCCCTTCCAGCAACCCAGATGTATCCGTCAGCATCTCTCACTGCATAGTCTCCGGTGAAGAAAACACCGTTTATCCTCTGGTAGTATGTTTGAACGTATCTGTCGGGTTCTTTCCACATACCCGTCGGCGGTCCAGGCATTCCCGGCCATGGGTTGCGGATCACCAAATACCCTCTCTCGCCCGGCTTGACAGGCTGCCCATTCTCGTCGACGACGTCGGCCATAATTCCGGGGAGGGGTGGGCCGTTTGTTCCTGGTTTAAGGGGGGTGAGCAGGAGGCCGGGCGCATGGCTGATGAGAATGCCACCCGTCTCCGTCATCCACCAAGTTGAGCCTACGGGGCATCTTCTCCCTCCGACGACGTCGTAGAGCCACATCCATGCAGCAGGGTTTATGGGCTCGCCGACGCTGTGAATAAGGCGGAGCCTTGAGAGGTCGTGTTTTCTTACAGACTCGCTTCCGAAACGCATCAGCATGCGGACGGCCGTAGGCGTTGTGTAGAAGATTGAGACACCGTGTCTCTCAATCATCGCCCACCATCTATCAGGGCCAGGATAGTCAAGAGCTCCCTCATACATAAGAACCGTAGCGCCTGCCATGAGCGGCCCGAAGACAATGTAGCTGTGTCCAGTAACCCATCCGATGTCCGCGGTGCAGAAAAATACGTCGTCGTCCCTGATGTCGAAGACCCATTTCATGGTGGAGTTGAGGAGGACGGCGTAGCCTCCGTTGTCGTGGATTATTCCTTTAGGCTTGCCTGTGGTACCGGAGGTGTAAAGCACGTAGAGAGGTTCGTCGGAGCTCATTCTCTCCGGCTCGACATAAGCCGTTGGCGGCGTTTCTCTCAAAAGTTCGTGCATCCAGAGGTCTCTTCCCCGAGCCATCGAGACCTCGTTGCCAGCTCTCTTGACAACAATCATGAAGCTGAGATCTGGTCTGTTTTCGACAGCTTTGTCCGCCACCTCCTTAAGGTTTACGAGCCTGCCCCTCCTGTAAAACCCGTCGGCTGTCACAAGCATTTTGGCACCCAAGTCCTCCAATCTGACCCTCAGGTTCTCCGCCGAGAAACCGCTGAACACAACCGTGAAGACAACTCCAATGCGGGCGAACGCAAGCATGATCATCGGAAGCTCAGGGATCATCGGAAGATAGACCGCAGCCCTGTCCCCCTTCTTGAGCCCAAGCCTCTTCAAAGAGTAGGACAGCCTGTTAACGTTACGCCAAAGCTCGAAGTATGTGAATTTCCTGACCTCCAGGGGGTTTCCGTCAGAGTCTACGGGCTCTCCCTCCCATATGTAAGCAACTTTGTTGCTTTTCCAAGTCTTCACATGTCTGTCGAGACACAGGTATGAGAGGTTTGTTTTACCGCCTACAAACCATCGGAAGACTTGGGGGACCTCTCCCCGCTCCAGCGTTTTCTCCCACGGGCTGAACCATTCCACCTGTTTTGCCTCATTCTCCCAGAAGCCGACATAGTCTTCAACAGTCTTTCTCCAAAAGCTGTTGTAGTCCTCTATGCTCGTATGCCTGTGCCGCCAGCCGGGGAGCTCTATGTATTCGTTAAACGGCAAAGACTCAGACAAATCTGTATTCGGACTCATAGGTTTTGAGATTTTTAAATTTTTTGCAGACGAGCCTAAGCATCACGCCTGCAGGTTAGGACGCTGTTTGACAAAAACCTATTAGCAGACATTACTGTATGGTTATGCATGGAGAAGGCTTATGCAGACTTTGTCTTCTACGATAAGCTGGGTGCGAAGGTGAACAAGTCGCTTTTGCTGGGTTTTCCCGACACGGGTTTGGTGGGCGCGATAGCGGTCTCATACCTTGCAGACCAGCTGAAACCCGAGGAGAAAGGTTATGTCGACTCGGCTGAGCTTCCACCCATAGTTCCCGTCAGACGCTCCGAGCCAAAAGAGCTCATAAGAATATACGAGGGAAAAAACTACGTGTTGATAGTCTCGGAAATACCTGTACCGCCCGGCTTCATAAGGTCCTTTTCAGAGTCTCTGCTCGACTGGGTTGAGGAGAAAAAGATCAAGGATATCAGATGTCTCACAGGGGTTACGGAACCTAGGAGGCTGGAGATTGAGACGCCTAAAGTTTTTGTCCTTTCATCGGACGTGAAACGCGGCGAGGAGATGGCTAAGGCTTTGGACGCGGAGGTTTTCACAGAAGGTTTCGTGACCGGCATTCACGCCGAGATTCTAAGGTTGGGGATGAGACGTGGGATGGATGTTTCACTCTTGCTTGCCCAGTCGCATCTCAACTACCCCGACCCCGGTGCAGCCGCCCAGCTCTTGAGCAGGCTTCCCAAGCTCGTGAACGAGCATGTTGACGTAAAACAGCTCCTGGAGAGCGAGGAGATGGTGAGGATGCAGCTCCGCGACCTGATGAGAAGAACATCCGAAGCCATGGTTCAGAAGTCGAGGGAGATGGAGCTCCCGCCTGTCTACAGGTGATGCCCGTGTCGTCGACACCGTGGGACTGGTTTAAACGCATACAGAAGAGGATGGAAACCGAGGTTGAGGAGCTTATGAGGATGATTAAGGAGGTTGAGTCGAGGACAGGCTGCATCATGCCGTTGTACAACGTCGTCGAAACGGAGGACATGTATGTCATAACGGTGGACATGCCGGGAGTTAGAAGAGAGGATATCGAGCTGCAGGTCTATGAAAACCAGCTGGCGGTTGAGGCTCCGTGCAGGATGGAGACGCCTTCCAGACGGTACGGAAGCAGGTACAAACTACTCATAGACCTACCAAAGCCCATAGACCCGGCGGCGGTAAAAGCCCGGTACTTACAGGGTGTGCTCGAGGTAAGGGTTAGCAAAAAAGCCGGCAAAGGTGTCAGAATAGCCGTGGAATAGCTTAAATCAGGGAGAACCCTACTTAACGAAGGGTGAGCGGCCGGGCGGGTCACCGGGAGCTCCGGAGGAAGTTCCTCCCCCGCGGGAAGCGTGCGCAGCGCCGAGAGGCGCATGGGGAGACCCATGGCAACGCCGCAGAAACGAGACCTCCCCCACACGATGGCCATGACTCGGCGAGGAGCCGTCGAGGAGTGTGAGGGATTGGTTGAAACGGGCGGCCTGCGCCGGGAAAGGCTGCCGGGCTGTGAACAGCTTCCCTGAGCCTGGCAGAAGCCGATGAGACAAATCCCGCCTAAAACAGAAGGAGGGCTACGAGCCGCACACCCCCTTTCGGCTAACCGCCTCTCAGATATAGCGTTGACGCACACTGGCCGCAAAGATAACGTCTCGCCTCAACCCTCCTAGCTAGGGAAAAAGGAGCGCGGCATACGGGACATCTCAGCCCTGTCTCGGCTTTTGCAAACCTCATGCCACAAGACCAGCATTCATAGGCGTCGGCCGGGTTGACGGCGCGACAGCTTCGGCAGACAACACCGCTGCTACGTCTTACAACCTCCACCGTGAGCAGGGGCTTGCCGTAGACTGCCTTTCTCTGAAACGCAGGCTGTGTCGATGCTTCTTGTCTTGACGGCGGCAGCTGCGCCGGACGCGGGATTGTAGGCAAATGTCCGTATTGTTTGACTTGAAGTGATGCTATGGCTGAGGCGAGAGCCGAGAAAAACAAGGCAGCCACCCCTAAGTATAGTTCCTGGGGTGTCTGACCCTGCCTCAGCCCATCCATGCGTCCGCCGAAAAGGATAAAGTCGAACGAAGCCACGCCAACTAGGCTCACAGGCGATATGTAGAAAAGAGACACGTCAAGGTTTCTAGCGGCTTTGATATAGAGAACTGCCTCTAGAACTGAGTAGAGGCTCCAGCAAACAGCTGCTGCTGAAAGCAGCTCCGAAACCTCACCTGCCAAGGAAACCAGTACAAATCCATAAGTCACTGCTCCCAAGCTCCAGATGCCTACGTAGGCCACGCCTATCCCACCGAGCCTGTGTCTCACACCTCTCCATCCAAACCCTCTCAAAACTATCGAGACGGGATATGTGAAAAGAGCGGGATATATGAGAATCAAGCCAAGAGGTGACAGGCTTAGTGAGTTGAAGGCTGACAGGAAATATCCGGCTGCTAGTTTCTTCATGAGCTTGTTTCAGGGGGGAAGATGACTGGTTTCATATATCTGTTTTTTTTTCGATGGATGAGAGAATATTTTGCGGTAAGAAATTTAAACATGTTAGTCCGTCTCAATCCATGTGCAGGATGGCGGTTGTTCGCTTCGACAGCGTTGGCAGAAGCTTGGCTCCGTTTGTTTTCGAATCCCTTGTCGAAGCATCTGAGAACGACCCCTACCTTAGACAAATCACGGGAGACGACGGAAGACACTGCCATGGATGCGGTTTCGCAGCCGCTTTGAAAACAGGCATCGGCTGGAACGTTGCGTATGAAAGGTTTGATGCTGAACCGATGTTGACAGGTGAGGAAGCATGTAAGGCTAACCTCGAAGCTTTGAAAGAGATGGTTGGCCGCCTGAAAAAATTAACCAACCACGCACAGGAGGCTTTAGTCATGCTTCACAGCAGGAGGACGCGGAACGAGCCGAGAGGTGTTCACGGCGCCCACCCCTTCAAAGAAGAGATTCTGACAAAAACCGGTGAGAAATATGAGAGGGCCGAGCTCTACCTAACCCATAACGGTGGCGTGGAGAAACATGAGCTTGCTCCGGGGCTAAGCGTCTCCACGCCAGAGCTTTACACCGACTCCCATCTATACCTCAAATACCTTGCTGCGAAGGTTAACGCATGCAACATGGCCGAGCTGCCTGAAAAGATTGCTAAAACTGTGTCCGAGTCGAAGCCGCTGTCTAAATCAGCCCTCGACCTAGGCATAATGGTTCTCCCGCAGACATCAGAACCATTGTTGCTGGCTGCTGGCTACGTGGCAGCAAAACACGATGCGAAGAGATGGAAGTATTATGAGCCCGTCCTCATAGAGGCGGAAGGGTTTGTAGGCTACGTCTCCAGCACCGTCAGAGACATCCTTGTAGAGAAAGATGTTTCAGCAAGGTTCACCAGCTTCGACGACTCACTGTTCGAGCTGAAACTTCCAAAACCCGTGAAACACAAAATCTAACCTATGGTTTGAAGATTCTCGAGACCACACGCAGCAAGTCGAGGGGTGTTGGCTTGACCTTATCAGAAATCTGCGAAAGCTTCTCCACCTCCTCTTGAGAAAGCACAACATTCCCCGCGTAAGCGTTTTCTAAAGCCTGCTGCCTGTTTTTCGCGCCTGCGATAGCGACGCATCCTTGATGACCGGTAACCCAGGCTAACGCAGCTTGACCCATCGTGACGTTCCTACCCCTAGCTAGGTTGTCCAACTCCTTCAAAAGCGGCTCAACCCTGCTTATGTAGGCGTTTGTGTATAGCCTGTTGACTCTCCTGATAATGTCACGCGGCCGGTTTTGCCTGCTGTATTTCCCCGTCAAAATGCCTTGTGCGAGCGGGCTGTATGCAAGTATCGCGATTTTTTCACGAACACAGTAAGGCATCAAATCTTTCTCAATTTTTCTCTCTATAAGATTGTACTTTACCTGGTTGGATACCACATCCTCGGACTTCAAAAATTCTCTTGCCTTCTGCAACAGATTGGTGGAGAAGTTGCTTACGCCTATACAGCGTATCCTACCCATTTTAACAAGGTCTTCCATCGCCTTCATCGTCTGCTTCAAAGGTATCAACGGGTTTGGGAAATGTATCTGGTAAAGGTCTATTGTTTTCACCCCTAGTCTCCGAAGGCTTCTCTCGCATGCTTTAATGACCCCGTTGTACGCCAGATGCGCTGGAGAGACCTTAGTAGCGATATAAACCTCGTCCCCAACCTCTTTCAAAGCTTTTCCAACTATTTCCTCGGAAAGGCCTCCGCCGTAAACTTCTGCAGTGTCTATGAGGTTAACACCTGCTTCTACCGAAGCCTTCACAGCCTCCACACAATCCGCCATGCTGTATGTTTTCCCATAACCCCACGAGCCTGAGCCGAACTGCCATGTTCCAAGGGCAATGGCCGAAACCTTCAAGCCAGAACCGCCCAGCTCAACGTATTTCATGCCGTTGCATGTAGGGGCGGCGAACTTTTATAAAATCTCATCACACAAGCAGTCTAGCTTAAAGATGGTGAAAATAGACCTTAGCGAAAGAAGATTTGAGGAGTTCAGTTGCGAAGACGACGTTTTAAAAGTCTTGCTCGGGGGACGCTGTTTGGGGGTTGGGCTGCTGGCCCGTCATAAAAGCTCGGCAGATCCGCTGGACCCCTCAAGCATGCTGGTTATTGCCGTCGGAGGCTTGGCGGGGACAGGGTTTCCGCTGGCTAACAGGCTTACGATGGTTTTCAGGTCTCCTTTAACGCGGACGGTTGCGTGGACGCAGACAGGAGGATATGCGGCCTACGAATTAGCTGGACTTGGTGTAAATGCTTTAGTCATCACAGGCTCCGCAGATAGGCTGTCGTATCTTTTGATCGGTTCGAAAGGCGTCTCCTTGTTTGACGGAGAAAACCTACG
>JAWBRA010000004.1:0-76224 GCA_038844785.1 Candidatus Caldarchaeum sp. | reverse complement strand
AAGGATATGCGGCCTACGAATTAGCTGGACTTGGTGTAAATGCTTTAGTCATCACAGGCTCCGCAGATAGGCTGTCGTATCTTTTGATCGGTTCGAAAGGCGTCTCCTTGTTTGACGGAGAAAACCTACGAGGGCTTGGTGCTGTTCAGACTTGCGCGAAGCTGAAGCAGGTTTACGGGGATTGCCGTGTGCTGGCCATGGGGCCGGCTGGGGAGAGGATGGTTAAAATTTCAACGGTTGTAAACGACATGGGAAGGGCTAGCGGCGTTCGCCACGGCGTCGGAGCGGTCTTCGGCTTGAAAAACCTGAAGGCCATCGTTTTAAAAGGGCGTAAACATGAGTTTAGGAGGCCCCACAACCCCCTAAGGTTCACACGCTTGCTTAGAATATTTAAAAATGGCTAGCTCAAACCTTCTGAACCACGAAAAAGGTTTGCTAGCCGTCCACGGCACAGCCATCGCCGCAGAAGCCTTGGGAAAAGGAGAGGCAATCCCTGTGAAGAACTATCGTCTCACATCTTTCAACGGCTACGAAAGATTGGGCGGGCACGTGTTGTCAAAATCCGTTCTGATAGCTAGGCTTACATGCTCTACATGCCCGGTTTCATGCAGGCGTGAAACCATGGGATATGGTTTGAGAGGCGAAGGTCCTGATTACGCGCAGATATCATCCCTCGGGACGAACTGCATGGTCTACGACCTTGAACAAACCGCTTACCTAACTCAACTGTGCTATGAAATGGGTGTCGACCCGGTTGAGATGGGCAACACCCTCGCCGTTTACGCCGACTTGTCGGAGAGAGGACATGCGAGGCCAACGCTTAGCTGGGGAGACCAGAGCTATGGCCTCCTTGATTCAGAAAACGGCGTATAAGGAAGGTGTGGGAGAGGTGTTGGCTGGAGGGGCATTCGCGACCGCTGAATTTTTCGGCGACCCTGACACAGCTCCCACCGTCAAGAACATCAGCATCCAAAACGCTGACCCTAGAGCCGAGCCTGCATGGGGCTTGGTTAACAGCGTCGAAAGCTTCGGGGGAGCGGTTCACGTCTGGGTCTACCCTACGCTGGTTAAATGCTTCGAATCCCTAGGCGTTAAAACAATATACCATGACGGCCTTGACCCAGAGAGGATAGCCGGCAGAGTGTACGCAAAGCAGCTGGAGGTGGCTGTGCTGGATTCGTTAGGTGTCTGTGCTTCTTCAAGCCTCGCATTCTCGCAGGAAGATTATGCTGAAGGATTTGAGGCGTTCTACGGAATGAGCTTCAGGTAGGATTTCACGGATTTGGGAGAGAAAATCCTGTCAATGGAGAGCTGGCTAAACACGGCGTACGGAATCGGAAGGAATCAAGATGTTTTGCCGAAAAGATTTCTCGAAGAACCTATGCTCGCCGGCAGGAATGCGGGGAAAACATGCCCGCTGGATGATCTGAAAAAACCCTACCTAAACGCTCGGAGACACAGAGGTTTTTCCGAACTGCTTTCAATCATCCCCCTCCTATCCTGACCTCATGAAAAGGCTTAGAAGCCTTACGCCGAAGTCTAGCACATCACGGGATGAAACAACACCTACAGGCTTTCCACCAGAGTCAACCACCGGGATATGCCTGATGTTAAAATCTTTCATCTTCTCCACGATTGAGGCAACCTCTTCATCAGGTGAGGCTGTTACAAGGTTTTTAGACATTATTGACTTTGCTTTAACATCTTTACCGAACAATAGATGCGATGACGCGTAAAGCATGTCCCTCTCCGTCAAAATCCCGACAAGACGCTGTTCACGGTCAACTATCAAAACGCTTCCAACACCTTTATCCCACATAAGCCTAGCGACCTCCTCAACCGTAGTATCTTCTGGAGCCGTGACCGGAGGTGTAGACATAAGGTCGGAGGCTTTGATGGGCGTGTATCTCATGTATCTCTTGAAAACCGGCACAATTTTACAGACAACTGCCGTCTTAAAAACGCTCCTGCGATTTCTCCACACGGACAAGCTGGATTCAGGTTTTACATCATGGAACATGTCTTCTCGAAGCTTGTAAGGCAGCTTCCTCAAAGCTTACAATATTAATCTTGCTGTCGCAGCGTCTTCCAACAGCTAAAGGTTAAACTATCGGCTTACCAAGTACCTGGCGGCTCCGGTTCGGACGCTCCGGTAGAGGCTTGCTCAATCAGGCCGCCGACTATAGCCCGGTCAAGTATGCCGGCCTTTCGAGCCGGAGACCCGGGTTCAAATCCCGGCCGGAGCATTATGTTAAATTTCTTCTGCCAGTTTCTCAAGCCTGTGATGCAGTTCCACGCCGACCTCTACTGACTCGACCTTTTCGTAGCAGCTGATTGTGCTGTTTCTGTCCTCGTCTGACGCCACGCTCTCCGCCATGGGGAAGAGAATGTTGTTTTCCTTCTCGATATGCTGTCTAATCAGGCTGACGTAGTCTGCGCAGATGCTCAAAAGATTCTCAAGCCCCTTCCCAGTTTTGGAATATGATTCAGCGGATTGTTCTAAACTCCTTATTAGCTGACGGCCGAGCTCATGCTCGTAAAGCATAACACCTATAGGCCCGCCCTCACGCGGTATCCCACGTCTCTCCATGCATGGGAAGAGACATCTCTCCTCCTTGCCGTGATGGCATCTGTCGGTAAAAAATCTAGCAAACTCGATAAACCTTTTCAATCTGTCGACATCCACTGTGTTGAGCCGCCGCCATTCCTCCACCCTTTCTTCCAGTCTGTTGACGGCCTTAAGGATGGTTTCGTGGTCTCTCACCAAAGATTGGGTAAACTCGTCCATGCGTCAGCTGTGAATCACAAATGTTTAACCTTTTCTCGGCATTATCGTCACCATGCTTCCCTGACCTAGCCCCGATGGACCGCCCTGAGATATGGCCTCCTCCGAGAACTTAACCCTCAAAGTATCGCCCTCATAAAGTCCCACAACAATCCCCCGCCAGATATCACCTCTAAAGTCTTCGTAAAGCACCTCGCAGCCGACAAGCTTCTCCAGCTCGTCAGAGCTCATGGGTGACGTGGTTGAAACGATGCAGTCGTCTCCGTCGAAAGCAACCACTATGGCGGTGATGGTTTCCTCTCCGCTCAACATCGTAGGTTTTTCATCACTTTGATTTAAGAATTGTTCACAACCAAGATTTATTAGTCGGTGAATGGCCAGATGGCCGGCATGTCTTATGACGATGAGTTGGAGCGGATAAAGATGCGTAAGCTGGCGGAGCTTCTTTCAAGCATGAAAGCAGAAAAAATTCAACAACCTTTGTCCGAGCCTGTGGAGCTGTCTGACCTAAACTTTAAGCAGTTCATTTCATCGCATAGTTTTGTCGTCGTTGATTTCTGGGCTGAGTGGTGCGCCCCCTGCAGAGCTATAGCACCCGTGGTGAAAGAGCTGGCGAAACAGTATGCGGGTAAGGTTGTCTTCGGAAAGCTCAACGTGGATGAAAACCCGCATACAGCCTCGGAATATGGCATAATGAGCATCCCCACTTTGCTGTTCTTCAAAAACGGAAGACCCGTGGACATGGTTGTAGGAGCTGTGCCGAAAAGATATCTTGAGCTACGTATCCAGCAATACGTATAAAACATAAAACAAGCCTGTACAAGAAAATAACGGATGGACACCGCCCTCAAAAATGTCTCGGCAGAAAATCTACTTGCATCCCTTAGGGAAGACCTTGAAAAAAACCTTAGGAGCAAAATCGCTGAAAGGCCTGACAGATTCTTGATAGAGAGGGCGGTGGCTGGCGGGAAACGTTTAAGGCCCCTACTGCTCTTGACGGTTTTCAAGGCTTTGGACGGAAAAGAGTATCAAAAAGCCCTTGACGTGGCCGTTGCGCTGGAGCTGGCTCACAGCGCAAGCCTAGTACACGACGACATCATAGACCTAGACAAAACAAGGCGTGGTGTTCAAAGCCTCTGGTACCAGATAGGCATGGGAAAAGCAGTTCTGCAAGGACATAGGATAATAAACATGGCTTTCGACATAGCGTTAAACATAGGAGTCGAGATAGCGAGGATATTCATCGACGCATGGGACAAAGCCTCTAAAGGAATCCTCGACGAGGTTTTGAACAAAGCTGCTTTAACCGACAGGCTGTACATGATCATGATCAGGGAGAAAACAGCCTCGTTGTTTGAGGCCGCAGCCCACGCCGGCGCGGTTCTCGCAGGAGCCGACGAGGAAACCATAGGCTTGGTGAGAAGATACGGGCTGGAGGTGGGGACCGCCTACCAGCTAGCCGACGACCTCGCCGAGCTGTATGTCAAAAAGAAAAAGGGGCGGATGATGTATGTATCCCAGGAGGTGAGAGACAGGTTTCTACACATTCTAATAGCTTCCAGAACTGGCAGTTTGAGGAACGTGTTCAGAGCTGTAGCCCCCGTCTCACCCCACGAAGATTTTCTCAAAAAGCAGATGGTTGAGAGGCTCGGGTCGGCTGTCAGGATAGCCCGGGAGCTGAGAGCAGCCGAAACACCTTACAGGGAATTGCTTCAACACCTCCCCCTGTATTTTGTTAAACAGATGATCAGGGAAGCACGTCGCCAGGTTTAAACCATAGCTTACATTTATCCACGCACGGTTGACGGCGATAGACTACTTGATTGTTGCTGCAGCGGCTGTCGCGGCATCGTGGGCTAGAATGAGTGTGGCGCTTCTTTTCTCCATAATCTTCTCCCTGATTGTTGGAGCGGCAGCCGGGACCAACAGAATCTTCGAAAGGCTTGCCATACCTGTTCTAGACATTCTCCAGTCCATACCCATACTCGGTTTCTTTCCTTTAGCGCTGCAATTTTTCTACTTCCTTTCTCCGGCTGTGGGGTCTGAAGTAGCGGCCATCTTCCTTATCTTCACAAGCCAGGTTTGGAACATAACGTTCGCCGTTTACGAGTCTACGCGCACTATCAAGACAGAGCTGCTTGACACAGCCAGGTTTCTTGGGATGAGCCCGTTGGACAAGCTTAGGTATCTTTACATTCCCGCAAGCCTTCCAAGGGTTCTGCACAACATCCAGCCGTCGTGGGCTAACGGCATCTTCTTCCTGGTTGGTAGCGAAATACTTTCTTTCGGAGAGACAGAAGTCGAGCTTTTCGGTCTGGGGACTTTAATCTCAAGGTTTACGGTTTCCGGCGACATCGTAGGCGTTGCCGTAACTCTGGCCATGCTTGTCTTAGCGACAGTTCTGACAACTTTTTTCGTTTTCACCCCTCTCACACATTTGACGGAGCCTAAGAGAAAGCACGGTGGAGAGTTTTCAGGCTTGAGGCTTGCTTTCAGAAGGTTGATGGGTGTTGCACGGACAATCCCAGTCCATCCGGGCCATGCTTTCTCCGAGTACAACAAAGCGGTCGTAGGGCTTGTTAGACATGTCGCTTTCATCTCCTCGATATTGAGAGGTGTTTTGTTCTTCGTCCTAGGAGGTTTTTTGATAACCCTGTTTGTAGCCAGGGGTGAGGAGCTCCTCGCACGCGTCGCCGCCATCGCGGAAACCATCAACACCATTGGTTTAGACACATTGGCTCAATCATCCCTCTTATCATTAGCAAGGGTTTGGGTTGCTGTGGTTTTTTCAGTGGCTTGGAGCCTGCCGGCAGCTATAGCTGTGGCTAGAAGGCCGAAAGCGGCCGCCGCGGTCACAACTGTTCTGCAGGTGGTTGCATCCATCCCAGTAACCATAGTATATCCGCTCTTCGCAAACCTTCTCGCAGAACAAGATGAGCTTAGAGCGTTTATCATGATAATATCCGCAACACAGTGGTACGTCTTTTTCCAAGTCTTGTCTGGGCTTAGAAACATTCCAGCTGTTGAGCTTGAGGTGGCCGATCTACTAGGGCTTAAAACCGTAGACAAAATCAAGACCGTTTACCTGCCGAGGGCTATGCCGGCTTTGGTGACAGGCTGCATAACTGCGGCTGGAGGTGCTTGGAATGGTTTAGTTGTGGCTGAGAGGCTTGTGCTGGGTGATTTCGTCGCCGAAACACGTCTCCCAGGTCTTGGAAAGCTTCTCTCCATCATGACCTACAGAGGAAACCTTGTAGGAAGCATAGCTGTCATAACGATAATGTCAACTTTGATTGTGTTGATGAACAGGCTGTTCTGGAAAAGATTGTACGACACGGTTATCTCCAAGCTTAAAATTCAAGAACAAGTTGGAAGATAGCCGGCTAGGGTCGATGACATCCTTGGAGGCTTTACTAAGCGTGGTCAACGTTTCCCACAGCTTCTACACGAAAAAGGGAATGGTCATAGAGGTTTTGAAAGATATGAACATCGAATTGAAGTTCGGGGAGTTCCTTGGGGTTGTTGGACAGAGCGGTTCGGGGAAAACAACGCTTCTGAAGATTATGGCGGGGCTTCTGAAGCCAACGAGCGGTATCGTACTCTATAAGGGAAAGCCGGTAAACGGGCCCACTCCAGCTATTTCGCTTGTCTTCCAAGAGCCTGCCCTTTTCCCATGGCTAACAGTTCTTGAAAACGTTGTCCTCGCTTTGAAGAGGTTTGAGAATCTTTCGAAAGACGAGATGGTTGAAAGGGCTAGAGCTTATCTTGACATGGTGGGGCTGTCGGGCTTTGAGTATGCTTATCCGGGCGAGCTGAGCGGCGGTATGAAGCAGAGAGTTGTTCTGGCTAGAGCTCTGGTTACAAACCCTGACGTTCTGCTGATGGACGAGCCTTTCAGCAACGTCGACCCGCTGACAGCCGTTGCTCTACGCCGTGAAATAGACATGCTGAGAGCCCATGAAACCCTTCCCCCTTCATCGGTTCTGCTTGTATCCCACAACGTGGAAGAAATTGTTGAGCTTAGCGACAGGGTTTTGGTTTTAAGCGGAAGGCCTGCACAGGTGAAGGGTGAGGTAATAATATCTATGGACAAGCCGAGGGACAGGAGAAGCCCGGCCTTCTACGAGTATGTCGACCAAATCTTCACGTTGATGAGTTAGGATGAGTCTTCCGGGCCTTTAGCTTGAACAATCCTGAGCTGCCGTCGTAGCTTAGCAGTTCGGTGTATATCATCCAATCCATCAAAAGCTCCCTGAGCTTGTCTGCGTTCTCAGCATACTCCACAAACCTAGGGTCGTTGGACAGCCTGTTCACCAAATCGTCTATGCTGAAACCTTTCGGATTCTCTTTCGCGAGAGAAAGCGCTGTGGAGAAAGGCTCTAGCGACGGCAGCTGTTCCCTGAGTATTTTCTTCTTTCCCTTCGCAAGGCTTTTGCTTACCTTTATGCCCAGCTGTGTTGCAATCCCTTCGCCGTCATGTATCTCCAGAACGCCCAGCATCTCGGCGGCCGTCGAGGCAGGCAGTATCTGGTCAACCTCCATCTGCAGCTCGCGTGCTATGAAGGCTAGGTCCGCCCTGCCTCCATACGCAACAACCACCTCCAAGAGACCTAGAACGGTTCCGAGCCGAGCGTCCAGGGGAAAGTTTTTAGGCTGTTGCCCCATACGTGTTTTAGGTGTGGCCTGTCCTAAATTAAGTCTTTTACGAAACCTTTATAACCTGCCTCTCCACGAGCTCCGCCACCTTAGCTGCTCCACCCGACTGCTCCACAACTTTCTTCAACATCTTCAGGCATATATCCATCTCCTCGTCCTTAAACACAAGCTCCACCATACGTTCGAAAAATGTGGGGTTGAGGCTGTTTTGGTCGATTATTTTGCAGGCTCCGATCTTCATGGCTTTCTCTGCGTTGTGCCATTGTTCAGCGTGGTGTGGTGTCGGGATGAGCAGCATCTTCTTGCCGTAGGCGATGCACTTTGAGATTAGGGTCAGCCCGCTTCTCCCGACAACTAAGTCAGCAGCCATCAACAACCTGTCCAAATCCTCAACCCAGCCGTAAACACGCAGCCTCCCAACCTTCCTAGTCTCGGACGACATAGGGTTAGCCGTGGAGAGTACGTATGCATAATCGTCGCTCAATCCATCAGCTATGGATAGAAACCAATCCACCAACACTTTTTTCTCCAACGGCCCTCCGCTGACAACAATCACTACAAGCGGTTTGTGTTCAGCCCCATAACTACTTCTAAGAGCCGTCAAATCATTTCTAGAAAGAGAAAGTTTTTCGACTAAGGGGCCGGCGAAAACCGTTTTCTCTCTTTGTTTTTCAGGGATGCCTAACGTTCTCTCGGAGATGGTATATGGTGGTGGAAGGTCGGGGATAACGATCATATCCGACATGTTCCAAACCAGTGTTGGAGCCTGGACTGTATGCTGAGTCATCTCAGCCAGCCACCTGTATCTGGTTGTCTGCAGCAAGAGGTTGTACTGGTTGAGCATCGTGACGACGGGTTTGCCGAGAATCTTGGCTGCCAAGACCGCGGAAGCCCGTGTGTCGGACAAGACAACATCAGCGTCAAGCTCGTTTAAGCAGGCTATCTCAGCAGCTGTCTGCGAAGCAATCTTGAAAGGGAGAAACAGATTGTTTTTGATGGTTTGCTTGACTGAAATTCCCCCGTCCCATCCGACGCCGTAGCTTACGCCAGGTACTTTAACGGGTTGAAAACCATGCCGGATAAGATATTCAACAGCCTGGCCGTAAGCTGAGAAAGAAACTTTATGCCCCCTGCTCATAAGCTCATTAGCCACAACAAGGCTTCTCGAAACGTGTCCAAGCCCTATGCCGCAAACCGCTATATGCGCAAGCATCTCCACTCCACTGGCTGGAAGCGTATAACTTTTCCCCCGGGGCTTTGCTCAGCGAAAACCTCGGCGGTATAACGGAGAAGACGCATTTTTCCATGCAGCCAGTAGGTGGGGTTCAGTCCCGCTTTCACGCAGAGCTGCGAAAGATATTCTTCAGCGTCCCAGCCGTACTCGACTGGAACCTGGGGTAGAAGAAGACCAGACCCGTAGGGGGTTTCGATGATGAGCCCATCCACTCCAACTCTAATCCTGTTCGGCAAATCTTTTCTGGAGGCTGTGTCAACTTCCTCAGGCTTTGTGAGAACGCTTACCTCGAAGACGACTTTGGGAAGCTCTTCATAGCCGAGGGGTGGAAACCTAGGGTCTTCAACAGCTGCGGCTATCGCAGCTCGGACAGTAGCCTCGCCTAAAGGCATTTGAGGATACGGAAAACCAATGCATCCTCGAAGCTCCTTCAAAGGATATACGTAGATCGATACAAAAACTCCCTTTTTCTCCTGTAAAGCAGGGTCGTCCTCTGGTTTTAACAGAATTCCATCCCTGAGAAAAAGCTCAACAGCCCTTCTAGCCTGTGAGACAAGCATGACGCCTATTTTATCCTCCATACCACTACCCTTGTAGAAGCTTAAGCGTTTTACTAATGTTTCTCCAATGTCCTCCAACCCAGTATGATTTGCCGCATGAGGTGCACTCCCATTTTAAAGGATTTTCAGAAACCTTCTGCAACACCTCATTACATGCAGGACATCGGCTGCTGTCTCCTTTGAAGACAAGAGATATTCCCGTTATCTGCTTGATCGTTTTCAGGGATTCCACGGTGTCGGTTGTCTGGAGTAGGACTGTTTCCACCCCAAGCTTACGCGATTTCTGGGCCAAGGCTCTGTCCCTTGTGACGAAAATTCTACCCTCGGCTTTGGCGGCCTTTATCGCCTCCTCGTCACGCAGGTCTCTGTTGTATTTTGTATCGTATCCCAACAGCCTAAGCCATGTTACGAGGTTGCCTAACATCGTGTCGAGGAAGAATTTCATTCCGTGGGCTTGAGTCCCTTACCCTCAAGCTCGAGCCTGCATTCCTCGCATAAAAGCTGGTCCTCAACCCTGACTAGAAGGTCTGACCATTCGCCGCATGATTCGCAGTATCCCTCGACGGGGTTGTTGGACGGGGCCGCCGCAGCCAGCCCTATCCTGAGCTTCTCCCTCACGATAGTAAGTATCTCAGGGGTTACTTGAAGGATGTCCTTAATCGTTACAACCCCTACAAGCTTCTCCTTGTAGACTACAGCCAAACGGCTTATCTTAAGCCTGTTCATCTTGTTTAAAGCGTCTTCTATAAGGACGTCGGGCTCGATGGTTTGGAGAGGCGTTGTCATGATGTCACGTGCCCGAACTGTGTTGGGGTCGCTTCCGTTCGCAACAACCTGGCAGACTATGTCGGTTTTCGTGATTATTCCAACGGGTCTGCCGTTTGAGCTAATCACAACGCTTCCTATTCCGTATTTTCTCATAAGCTCGGCAACCTCGACGATGGTGGCGTTTTCGCTGGCCTCGACTACGGGACTTGACATGACGTCCCGAACCCTTACCTCGTCAACCAACGCCGTCGGCTTAACCATCTTTTCTACGTTAAACCCCCTACTCAACTCTTAATAAGCTTGTCTTGATAAAACACTGAACACATCCCGTAGGGGATTTGAGCTTCCAGAGCCTTTACATTCTCTTCTTCGGTGGGGATTTTTAAGAGCTCAAGAACCTTGCCAGCAGCCTCGGCTGCGTTAGTCCTCCCAGGCCTCAGCTCCACGTGGGAGAGGTTGAGTCTACGGGCGGTAAGGTAGGGAACTACCGCTGGCCAGCCATCTCCGAGAGAAACAGCTGCTAGACGCAGCTCAGCCGTAACGTAGGTTTTTCTGCCGTACACCATGAAAGAGCCCTTAGGAAGGTACTGTCCGGAAGGAGGTTTGAACGAAACTTGGCTCGGGCTAACGTAGTAGACCGAAACGTTTGTGAACATTTCACGCCAAGCCCGGCTGTAGCAAGCTGTCATCTGGGCGGCTTCCTCGATGTCCTCAACCGAGGCTTTTGCTCCATTTTTCAATATGGTTGCTGGCGAACCTGGGATATCGGCATGTAGCACCAAATCATCGTCTGACAGGTGTTTTCTGAGAAGAAGAACGTTAGAGCTAGCGTCTCTGCCCAACATGACGGTGAAACCGCCCGATGTCCTGAACTCCATGAAAGGTTTTCTCGGTTTTCTTGCCTCAGGCTTTCTCACAGTTACCAAAGCGGCTAAAGCCTGCTTCTCCGCTTCAGCTTGTTTAATCCTAGTTTCTAGCTGTTCAACCTCGTTCTGCAGCTTAGCGACCGTTTTCCTCAAAGCTTTCATCTCGTCAAAAAGCTTACCCAGCTGTCGGTGGAGTGGCTCGCCTTTCCTAAGGGTCAGCTTTGCCTCCCCCATCTCCAGCTGTAAAAGATCCTGTTTCACAACTGCTTTGCATCCTGCCGCCTCCGCTATAGCTGCGGCCTTTTTCTCAGGATCTGTCCAAACATCCTCGAGTAGGTGGGATGCAGAACGTATTTTCTCAATAAAATTTTCCAGGACTTTCATCTTTTCCGATAGGGTTTTCACAACATAGAGTCTGTCGTTCTTTTCTTTCTCGAGATTCTTTATTTTCTCGATTATTTGTTTGCTTAAAAGTTTCCTCTCTTGTTCGGCCATATCATGAAGATGGGCTGTCATCACGGCTTCGCTGAAAATGTTTGTACTGACGTGTTTGGCGTCAGCCAGAGACTTCAGTTCTATGACGGATGGGACCGCTTCATCACCGACATAGTAGACGGCTGGCTTAGGCGATTCAACCTCGGTCAAAACAGCTGACAAAGCGTCGGAGATTTTCTGCCTCTCCTCATCCGTGAGCGAGGAGGTCTTAGCTTGTTTGTCTACGCCTGCTCGGAAAAGCACTTCCTGGGCATACTTGCCGCCTAGTCCAAGGTCTCTTGACAGGGAGGCGACGATGGGGGAGCCTGGGTTCAGCATGCTGAAAAAGTTTTTCGGAAGGACCCCAGGCAGGGCAGAGAACTTTTCAGCGGGAGGCTTGTATTCAACTCCTCTTTTAACCGTCCTAGAAGCCTTTTCATAAAACTCCAAAGCCCAGACAACCAGCCCATCCTTCAACAAAACTATGTTGCCCGGAGGCATCAGCTCAACCACGAGGTAAAGATTGTTTTTCTCAAACCGTAACTCTACTATTCTTTCAGAGCCTTTTTGCACCAGCTCCGTTATTTTTAGCCCCGTTATCAGCTTCCTCAGCCGAGCTATTTGGTCGCTGGGCTTTTCGGGCTTGGGCAGGGTTTTATCGGTGTAGTAGAAAGCCGAGCCGGCGGCAAGACAGAGCTCGAAGGTACCGAAGCCAGGCTTGGAAAGCTTGAGCGCCAAGGAATTAGAGCCCACTCCATAAACGTTCTTCACAAAAGACTGCCTAACTATCGGGCCTATCTCCTTAACCAGCACGGCTATCTCCGCCGAGCTCAGCTGCACCATCCCAGACAAACTAGGGCATGGTTGGATTAAAACCTCGGTTCAGCCAAGATTTAATTCATGGTTTTGAAGGCAGAACAACGGATAGTTTTGGGTTTCGACTACGTTTACTGGATAAAGGTTTTGACGGCTGCGGTCTACGGATACTTGTCCGCCTACGCCGTAGCCCTGTTTAAAACCCCGCTGTACACCTACCTACTCTTGTTCTCAGCCTGCTTGCTGTACATGGTTTTGGCTGAAGTTTTGTGGAGGGCAGGTGGCATGCGGGTCCGTAGACGGCAATCATACGTGAACGGGGCTGGAGGATATGCTGGCGTCTACCTTCTTTCATGGATTGTTTTCTTCAACCTTCTGATGTAGGTGAAGCTTTCGCGGGTTTTGGAAGCTTGTCTGAAAGCTGTATAACGTCTCTCCATGCGGTAAAATATCTATCCTCCTTTCCCAACAGCTTTGAAAGCTTTTCCAAGTGGCCGATTATTTCACGCCTCCGTTTCCTAATCTCCTCATTCAAGTAGAGCATGTAGATTAGTGAGTCGTGGTCCTCACCCGAATAGGAATGGTATATGCCTTTGAGTGCGTGGATGTACCTCTTCTCTTCTGGATATTTTTCCTCGAGCTGCTGCAGCATCCGCTCCGCTTCGGCGAACTTGTTTTTGAAAAGCTGCTCGAGAAACCCAGCAACCTCTTTCGGCGACATCTCAAACACCTCTAGCCATCCTCTACATCCTCCACTCCGTTTTCAGTTATTTTGAAAACTGCTTCCCCCTCGGGTAGGTATGGGCTTGAGACGAGCCTCGCTATCCTTATGGCTCTTCCAGCTACCCTCCTAAGCAAAACCCTGTTGTGGCTGGTGTGACCTACTATGTGCCCGCCTACGGGGAAGACGGCGGATGTGCTGAATATATCGTCTGGCTTGGCCATGACCTGATTTGTTACTACGGCGGCTGCGTTGAAGGCTCTCGCAAGCCTGACCAGCTTATGCATGTGTTTGTTGAGCTTCTGCTGCCTCTCGGGAAGCAGCTGCCTGCCCAAGTATTCGCTTCTAAAATGCGATGTAAGAGAATCAACTATTATAAGCCTGACGTTCTTCTCCTTTATCACCTTGTCCGCTTTCTCGAGGAGGAGCATTTGATGGTCGCTTGTGTATGCCTCAGAGTAGATTATACGTTCCATAGCCTCGTCTGGGTCCAGCCCCACGTTTCTCGCCATCGCAACTATTCTCTCGGGTCTGAAAGTGTTTTCGGTGTCTATGTATAAGGCGGCTCCGTCCAGCCCTCCTCTCCTGACAGGCAGCTGGACGTTGACTGCCAGCTGATGGCATATCTGAGACTTGCCCGTTCCGAACTCGCCGAAGAACTCTGTAATAGCCTGAGTCTCTACTCCGCCTCCCAGTAGCATGTCAAGCCTGCTACTTCCTGTAGTCACACGGCCTATCGATGTTTTGACTTCAGCGAGCTCTTTCGCAGTAACCCATGAGATTTCGATGCCTTCTCTTGCGGCTGCAATGACCTGTGATGCATGCTTTTCGTCAAAACCTACCGCCATCAGCTCGGCTACCGTGGCTGTGGCGACGGATTCGACCGTTGTATATCCCATCTCCCTCAGCTTGTCCGCTAAAGCCTTGCTTACGCCGGGAAGTTCCTCAAGGTATGTGTAACGGGTTTCCTTTATTGTCAACGCTTCAACCCTATTTACAACATTTTACTGCGGCTTATAAAAACTAATAGCGGGCTCTACTGGGACTGAGGTGATGAACGCTGTTTTGATTGTTTTGGACGGGCTGGGAGACAGGCGTTGCAAGGCTTTAAATGGCTTAACCCCTCTTCAAACTGCTCGGGCAAAGTTGTTCGACAGGCTGGCGGCTGAGGGGGAGACAGGGCTGGTCGACGTAGTCTCCCCCGGCGTTCCCAACGGAAGCGACACGGGACACTTAGCACTATTAGGATATGACCCATACCGCTACTATACTGGCCGTGGGCCTTTCGAGGCTTTGGGAGCTGGTTTTGAATTAAAGGAGAACGACGTGGCTTTTCGATGCAACTTCGGAACAGTCAGCCAGAACAACGTGCTTATAGACCGTCGAGCGGGAAGGATATCTACAGAGGAAGGGCGTCAGCTGGCTGAGGAAATCGGAAAAACAACCATAGACGGTGTGGAGATCTTCATCAAACACACAGTAGAGCACAGGGGCGTGCTTGTCATGAGGGGCGATGGCCTCTCGCACAAAGTCTCCAACGTCGACCCGCATCAAAACGGTGTCCCCGTGCAGATGCCTAGGCCGTTGGACGGAAGCAAAGAAGCACGTTTTACTGCAGAGGTTTTAGCGAAGTTTCTGGCATGGAGCAAGGATGTGCTCTCAGCCAATCCAGTCAACCTGGCGAGGTTGAAGAAGGGGCTGCATCCAGCCAACTTTCTGCTCACCCGCGGCGCAGGCGTTCTGCCGAAGATTCCCAGCTTCAAGGAAAAGTATGGATTGAATGCTGCCGTGGTGGCGGGGGGAGCTCTTTACAAAGGGGTTTGTAAGGCTGCTGGCTTCAACGTTGTAGAAGTAGAGGGGGCTACGGGGACTGTTAACACAAACCTCGTGGGAAAGGTTGAAGCCACCCTACAAGCCCTCAAAACCCATGAGTTCGTCCTCCTCCACGTCAAAGCCACGGACACAGTTAGCCATGATAGGAAGCCGTTGGAAAAAGTCAGAATGATAGAGAAGATAGCGGGGGCGTTAGAGGCTTTGGTCGACCGCATACCGTCAAACACATACTTAAGCGTGACCGGAGACCATACCACTCCCTCGGAGATTGGAGACCATCGAGGAGACCCGGTTCCGCTGCTTGTGTGGGGGACTGAAGTGAGGGGGGACATGGTCAATATGTTTGACGAAATCTCATGCTCGCAAGGCGGGCTTGGAAGGATACGGGGCGTCGACCTAATGCCTATCATAGCCAACTACCTCGGGGTCCTTGAGATGTTCGGCGAATGACAGCCGCACGCATTCCAATAATTGTACAGGTTGAGGGCCTCGAACCAGTTGAAGGCGAGCTCCACAGGTTTTCAGCACCCTTGACTGTTGCTGAGATTGTTAAGCGAATGCCTTTGGAGGGGTTTGTGGCACGTTGGGATAATGCGGTCTACATAGTAACAGACATGCAGCGGGGTGTTGAAAAATCAACACCCAAGCTCTCCGCTGGAGACATATTCTACTGGCCCCCTGAGAGAGTCGTCGGCGTATCGTTGAGAGAACATGTGCCGAGGGCTCAAACCTTGAAAATTGGCTCCGTAGGCGCTGGGCATGTTGTTTTGGAGAAAGCTAGGGTTGGGTCTCGGATGCGGTTTGTTTTGAAGACTTCTTAGCCTTCTTCGGCTTAACTTCCGCTTCCACCACTTTCGGCCCCGAAGCTGTGGCCTGCACCTTTACCAACGGCTCATAAACCCGTATCCTGTTGACGCCCACTACCTCCCGTAACAGGCCTTTGGAGACGAGGTCGCGTAAAATCGATTTGGCTACGGAAACCCTGGTCTTGAACCTCTCCGCAAAAAGAGAAGGTGTAACAACCTTCACACCCTTGAGGAAATCGGTCACCTCGTCCAACGAGGGAGTGGACACGCCTAAAACCCCTTTTTGAGCTGTCTCCTCCTTCTTCTCAGGTGCCTTCTTCTTTTCAGGTTTCTTTTTCTTCTCCTCGCTCACGGGCTTTCCTTAACTGTCTTTATCTATTAAGGCTTAAAACCTGTCTGCCGTAAACTTATTCCGGGAAGCCGTGCTGTCGAGGCCGAGCGTCAAATATTTAGGACATGTTGCTCTGATGCGTATCCCTCTGGGGTTTAAGGACAGTGTGGAGGAAGTAGCTCAGAAACTTCTAAGAGAGAACAGCAGGGTAAAAACCGTGGTTTTGATTGAGGGGGTAGAAGGGGTTCACAGGGTTCCTAGAACAAGGGTTTTGGCTGGATTGCCTGTGACGGAGACACTCCACCGTGAAAACGGCATCGTCTACAAGCTCGACGTCCAAAAGCTGATGTTTTCCCTGGGAAACAGCTTTGAGAGAAGAAGGATGAGAAGCCTGCCTCGGCGAGGAGAGGTTATAGTAGACATGTTCGCCGGAGTCGGCCAGTTCACCATACCACTGGCCAAGTCTCAGGCCGAAAAGGTTTACGCATTCGAGATAAACCCCGAAGCATACAGATACCTCATTGAAAACCTCAAGCTCAACAAAGTGGAGCGTAAGGTGACGGCTTTCCTGGACGACTGCAGGAAGGCTCCTTCCTACGGTTTAGAGGCTTCAGCCAACAGGGTTGTAATGGGATATTTTCCCGGCACTTTGGACTGTTTTCCGACGGCTTTAAAGATTGTTAAGGTTGAGGGCGGTCACATACATTTCCACGAGCTGGCTAAACCAGTTGACGGATGGAAAGATCTTTACGAACGCTGTAAGGCGATAGCAGACGAGCAGGGTTTTAAACTGGAGCTGGAAGGCAAACGGGCTGTCAAATCCTATTCTCCGAAGCTGTGGCACTGGGTCCTAGACCTAAGAACCAGCTTGTAACCGTTCTTTAAGCCATTTGGCCACTTGTGAAAGAGTTTGGCTGCGGGAGACGTTGATAACCATCGCCTCAGGGCCTTTCTCAGCGCTCAACATAGGAGTATAAGCGGTCATAGGAGCGAATGAGACGCTCATCCAGTAAATCCGGCCGTTCATCAGCTCCTCAACAACTTTCGTGTTGTTGGCAGCCAGAGGTATCGGGAAAAAGACAACGCCTTCAGCCCAGTAGAGGACAGCGGGCTGGCCTGGCGGAAGCAACAGGTTTCTGATAAGCTCCTCAGCCGTCGAGTACTTGATATACTCCAGTATGACTATGGCTTTGACGGGGCTGTATACTATCTCGACCACGTCTAATAGGGAGGAGAAAATCCTTTTAAGTGTTTGTTCAGACATTAAACCCATGAATGGTTTAGAGTTTGTGCTTAGTAGACCTTGGACAAGGTTTTACGATAAAACGGTTAACCCGAACATATCGGCTCCTCGAATTTCGTTGCCAGATTTTTTTGACCAAGCTTGCGACCAGTACAGCGAAAAAGTTGCATGCGTTTTCCTAGACACGTCCTTCACCTTCTCTGCTCTGAAACAGTATGTTGCTAGGTTTGCGACGGCCTTGTCCAAGCTTGGGGTTGGTAAAGGTAGTAACGTTGCCATCCTCCTACCCAACAGCGTTCAGTTTATCGTTGCTTACTACGGTAGCTTGAAAACAGGTGCAACCGTCGTTCCAATAAACCCGTTAAGCACAGCGAGCGAGATTGCCCAGCTCTGCAGCCTCTCCTCGGCGTCAGCGATAATATGCTTGGACCTCTTCGTAGACAGCGTAATGGAGGCATTGCCGAAAACCAATCTTAAACATATTATTGTGACCAACATAGCCGACCATCTTCCAAGCTTCAAGAGAACATTGGGCAAACTGCTGAAGAAGATACCTTCTAAAAAACTTCCATCGCACCCTTACATAAAACTTTATTTAGACATGCTCAAAACTCCGGAGGAAAAGCTGAAAGCGGAAATCGACCCTGAGAAAGATTTGGCGTCTCTGCAGTTTACCGGCGGCACCACAGGCTTTCCGAAAGGTGTCATGCTTACACACGCAAACATTCTGTCAAACATTTTCCAGATGTATGAGATGATAAAGCCTTACGTCGTGGAGGCTGGGGAGGTATTCGCAGCCATACTCCCGTTCTACCACATCTACGGCCAAACAGTTCTCATAGGCACCGGTCTCACGAAAGGGAATAAGCTCATCATCTTCCCGAGGCTTGAGCTTGAAAAATTCATGAAAGACCTGAGCAAATACGCTGTCACCGTTTTCCCGGGCGTGCCCACGCTTTTCAACGTTATGTCGAAGCACAAGCTGGCGGAGGAAGTGAAGTATCCTAGCTTGAAGCTGGTTATCTCAGGGGCTGACATGCTCCCAGCAGAAGTTGCTGATGAATTTGAAAGAAAGTTCGGCAAGAGAATTGTCGAGGGCTACGGTCTGACCGAGGCGTCGCCCGTGACCCATGTCAACCCGCCTGACAGAACGAAGAAAGGCTCTTTCGGCATACCGATACCCTCAACTTTAGCAGCTATAGTAGACCCCCAGACGAGGGAGTTTCTCCTTCCAGGCCAGGTCGGGGAAATCGCCGTCTCAGGGCCGCAGGTTATGCAGGGGTATTTAGGCATGCGAGAACCTCATGTCTTCATAATGGAGGCTGGCAGAAGATGGCTGTTGACAGGAGACCTCGGCCGCGTCGACGAAGAAGGCTACTTCTACTTTGTGGAGAGGGCGAAGGATGTCATAAAGCATAAAGGCTTTACTGTTTTTCCTGCGGAGATTGAAAAAGTTTTGTACGAAAGCGACGCTGTCAAAGAAGCCTGCGTAGTCGGTGTTCCAGACCCTGTGGTCGGTGAGAAGATCGTGGCGGCTGTTGTCCTCAAACCTGACAGGAAAAAATCTGAAGAGGTGGAGAAGCTGATGGAGCGTTGTAGCAAGAAGCTTGCGGAATACAAGAGACCTTCTGAGTTTGTTTTTGTCGACGAGTTGCCGAAAACCCTCGTGGGAAAAATGTTGAGAAGGCGTGTACGGGAAATAGTGTTAGAGAAGGCCCAACAACAGCAAGCTTAAACTTCTACATCTATTTATAGCTGCGACATTTCAACACGCTTCATGAGCATCATAGGTGTTTACAAAAGGCTCGACAACATCCCCATCAAGCAGACAATACTCTCAAACATAGATGTGGAGCGGGGAAAGCTCTACTACCTAGGTTACTCTATAGAAGAGCTTGCGGAACACTCTACCTACGAGGAGGTGTGTTTCCTGCTTCTACACTGCAGGCTGCCGACGAGGAAAGAGCTGGAAGATTTTTCCAGAAAACTGTGGGATGAAAGAAGACTGCCCGCAGCTGTCTTAATATTGTTAAAGAACTTCCTCGCGAAGCTCCGATGATAAGCGTGGTCAGAGCTTCCTTAGACATACTATCACTATATGATAACGACGCTGAAAATACGTGTGTTGATGCATGGATGAAAGCCGCCGTGAGAATAATAAAGTTGGCAACTTTGGCCGCCTCCGTCTACAGGTTGAAGAAAGGCCTCGAACCCGTTGACCCAGACCCCAGCCTACCGCATGCCGCAAACTTTCTCTACATGGCTACTGGACGGCGGCCAAGCAGTTTTGAATCAAAGGTTATAGACATGGCGTTCATCTTACATGCGGAGCATGAGCTTCCAGCCTCGTCGACCGCAGCCTTAGTGGTTGCATCAACGATGGCAGACCTTTACTCAGCTATCACCGCTGGGATAGGGGCTTTGAAGGGCCCTTTGCACAGTGGTGCAAATGAACGCGCTCTCGAAATGCTCATGTCAATAGGGTCTCCCGAGAAAGCCGAAAAATATGTCCTTGAACAGCCTGTTGCAAAGAAAAAGATAATGGGTTTTGGACACAGGGTTTACAAGACCTTTGACCTTGGGGCCGTTATCTACAAAAAATACCTTGAACAGTTGTCCGAGATTAAAAAAGACTACACGCTTCTCAACATAGCTAACAAGCTGGGGGAGGTTATGGTGCGTGAGCTGGGTATGAAATCGGTCATTCCAAACATAGACCTCTACTCGGGGCCTGTCTTCCATCTGCTAGGGCTCGAGAAGGAAATATTCACACCGATGTTTGCTGTTGCCAGGTCTGTGGGCTGGATAGCTCATGTGCTGGAATACTGGGAGGATAACCGTGTGATAAGGCCGAGAGCTGTTTATGTTGGCCCGTCTCCTAGAAAGTATGTGCAGCTAGATGAAAGGTGACTGCACGCCGTTATTCGGACTCGATGTTCGACGCGCCCGTTTCAACACGAGGCTCAGCAGGTTTTCTGGACAGGCTCAACTAGACGGCGAGAAGCTGGTCCTGCACATAACCAACACTGGCAAGCTCACGGACTTGCTCGTCGAAGGAGCTGAAATACTGTACATACCCAAAAAGTCCCATAAAACAGCTGGTACGCTGGTCGGGGTTGTGGTGGGAGAACACGCAGCCCTAATCGACACAAGGCTTCAATCTAAAGCATTCGAGACAGCTTTCAACAACGGCCTAATACAATGGTTAAAAGGATTGAAAATGGTTGGAAGAGAGGTTGTCGTCGGGAAAACCCGGCTAGACTATGTTTTTGCAGACGAGAGAGGGGGAAAAACTTTCGTCGAGCTTAAATCCGCTGTCTACCTGCGGGAGGACGGGGCGGCCATGTACCCCGACACAGTCTCCATGAGGGGGAGACGCCACATACAACTGCTTGAGTCTCTCCGCAAACAAAACCCTTCGATAATTGTTTTTGTGGCAGCCCACCCGCTAGCAAAGTTTTTCACCCCCTGCGATGAGGGAGACCCTAAAATCAGGAAGCTTCTCCTGAAGGCAGCTGAGGCTGGTGTCGAAGTACGCGCCGTGAAAACACACATGGACGTATTTGGCACTGTCTACTGGTGTTCGTCAAACCTCCCAGTCTTTCTAACGTAGTGATAAGAGTAGAGCTGAAAAGACGGCGGCAAGCCATGGGCTCGATACTTTGAAAGACCTCCAAGCATAAGCCATGGAAGAGAGCTGAATTGTTTTAAAATTCTCGTACAAAAGCCAGGCGGAAGCCGGAGCTGTTATAGCTAGATATGCTGCCGGGTCTTGAACGTATGCGGCGAGGGCTGCTGCTGCAGCTACAGCCGCCAAGTTCGACACCAAAACAGCTACACCCGAGGCTTTCACACCATGCTTGACGGGCAGCATGGGGATTCCTGCAGCCTGATAGTCTTTGGCAGCCCTGATGGCGAGAGCCCAGAAATGGCCCGGCGTCCATAGAAATACGACCAAGGCCATGAGTATCGGAACGAGTGTTATCTCTCTTCCGGAAGCCGCCCATCCAGCCAGAGGGGAGCAGCTTCCCGCAGCCCCGCCTATCACGATGTTCAACATAGACCGGCGCTTAAGCCAAACCGTGTAAACAAAGATGTAAATAAAGGCGCCGAGCATGATGAATCCTAAGGTCAAAAGGTTCAGGAAAACCGCCGAGTAGACAGCAGACAACGCTAAAAGCCCGCAGCCGAACGCCAACGCATACTTTGGCTTGACACGGCCTGATGGGATAGGTCTCTTCGCAGTCCTAGCCATTTTGGCGTCAACATCCTTGTCAAAGTAGTGGTTAATCGCGCTAGCACCGCCGACAGATAGATAGCCAGCCACAGCCAGATGTAGAAGGCTGGCGGGATGCCAGCCGGCGAGTATATGAGCTGTTGCAGCCGTAAGAATGTTGAGTAGAGTTATCTTAGGCTTGGTCATCCTGACGTAGTCCTTCATTTTTTCAACCGCAGATGACTCAAGACGTTAATTTAAAAGTTCTGTGAGATAAAAAGGCTGACGTATGACAGGGCTATTGTAACGGCTACAGACTTTTCCCAGCTGACACCCTTCGCGCTCACCAAGACAGCTGATATCGCTGCTAGCTGCCACACGTGACTGAATATGTACACCAAAGTGGTAGCTGATGCTACTGTAGGGTTGGATAGCAGGCCGAAGCCTGAAAGAACTGTAAAGTATGTCAATAGGATGTTCGAGGGGGTTAGCGCGATAGGCAGCGTTGCAAGTATTACCGACTCTCCTCCGAACCGCATGCTGGCAGCAAGACCGGCCAAAGTTAAAAGCGTGAACAGAAGCAGAATGTTTCCCGCCGACATCAACAAAGCCAGCTCTGGGGAAGGCATTTGCCGAAAATGGAAAAGCAGCTGGCTGTTGGAGACACGCCATGAAAACAGCATGTAGAGGATTGCTGAGAGGGCTGAAACAGGTATCAGAGTCGCGTTGGAAAGCTGTATTCTGTCAAGCAACGGGTTGAGAGACAGGGCTAGAAGAATTCTCCTCGGCCCCTGCAGTGTTCCTAAGCTCGACTCGGCGAGTAAATCGGATATTTTCATCGACTCGACCAAGCGAAACCCTTTATCGCTCAGCATGTACTTTCTTTTCGAGGTTTTGACAACGTATGGATGCATAAACTCCAGGTGGTAGTAGAGGGTTCCCACGCTAATCCCTAAAATCTTTTTAAGCTCGGTGGCGGCCATGGCGCCGTTTTCCTTTAAAAGGGATATTATCTGTCTCCTTACCGGATTCTTCAGCAGAGTATAAAACAGTAGTTTTTCATCCTTCTGTTCTAATGCATTAGACACGCTAACTAAATCTGAACCTTTTTCCGCCGCCATGTTTACCTTCTAACTTCGAACTCGGAGGGTATAAACTGTTTTGTTCTAACTAGTTAGACTATAATTTCAATAAATAGGGGCTTTAGAGTGTGGAGCTAGGTTTGGTAAGAGTCGCGTTAGCTACTTTGCTGGCCGTGATGGTGCTGGCTTTCTCGGCATTCACTCTGGCCGATCCAGCTTTCTCCCTCAGCATACAGGGGAATGAAAATATCCGCAACGCTCACACCGTTCTGACAAAACTCAAAGAAGCGGGGTTCAAGGTTGAAGTCTTCGAAAACATCCTAACGCAGGCAGAGACGCGTCTAAAAGATCCTGCAACCCCGTCCACCGTTCTTGCGGAGATGCAGACAACAGTGAGCAGGCTTTCCCGCCAGCTCCAAAAGGTCTGGAGGTTCTACGAAAAAGACCCGGAGAAAGCTGGTAAAGCTCTGTCCGTTTTGAGCGATGTTTACCTGCTTAAGAGCATGGCTCAGGGAGTTGCGGCGGCCTTGGTTGACGCAGCAGAACAACTGTTCGAGCAGGCCTCTGACGACGCCGGTTCATCATCCTTGCTCAGCAAAGCCGAAACACTTCTGGAGGGTGTCAAAACAGTTCTAGCCGGCAAACCGCTGAACATAAAAGTCAGGAGAACCGGTGAGGCCGAAGGGGAAGAGACAGAAGTTAGCATTGCGTCGATTTCAACCTCAAGGGAAGTTGTTAAAGTATATTTCACAGAGGAGAGGCTGCGCTATCCGAACGACACCGTCGTAGTCTCAAAAAACGCCTTCATAAACCTAGGTAACACGTTGATAATACAGCGGGAGACCGTGAAAAGCGTCGGGCCGGCTAACGAGGAAAAAGAGATACATTTAGGTGAAAACACCGCCATAGGAGCGGTGATCTCTCTCAGCAGGCCGTCAAACAAGCTTCAGCTAGACAAAACAGAGTACGACGTGGTCGTCCAAAGCTATGCCTTTGAGCAAAACCTCGTCCGTCTCGTTCTTTCCTCAACCAGAGAAAACGCTGGAAAGCTGGTGATAATAGACGTGGACAAAAGCTTCATGAGAAACTACCTGACCCGTGACATCACGGTCAGGGTGGACGGCTCTCCAGCAGTGCTTGCGCAAACCGTGACAGAAGTTCTTTCAGGCAGTTCAAACGAGCCCAAATACTTTTTAGCCATAACCGGCAGCGGGATTCAGATAGTACTCTACATCCCACACTGGTCTACGAAGGTCGTCATAATAGGGTCTTCGGCCTCACTCTCCTTCCAGATCTCCATCCCCAACATCGTCGGGGAGAATATGGAGTGGTGGGCGACAACCATCGCAGCCGTAAGTCTTGTTTCGGCGGTTGCTATTGGAAAGCTGATGGGAAGAAGGCTGGGCTGGTGAGCCTCCTGCTTTTCAGATAATAAAGTATGAGTCTTTCGGTGTATTGTTCAAGCGGAAGCTCCAACGCTTTCCTCGGCATAACCCATGCGTAGCCAACTGCCTCCTGCCCGTCCACCCTCACCTTTTTCGAAGAAGCTCTACATAAAATATCCACGAAGATGAAATGCCTGTCTCTATCGTAGAACTGCGTAGGGTGGCAAACTTCCTGGAAAGCAATCACTTTCACTGGTTTTACTTCAACCCCCACCTCCTCTCTCGCCTCTCTGACGACGGCTTCAAAAACACTCTCGCCGTGACGGACGTGCCCGCCCGGTATAGAGTAAAGATAACCCCATTTGGGGCTTACGACAAGTAGAACGCTGCCATCATGAGCTACTATAAAAGCTCCAACCGTCAGCTCGGGAATCTTCGTACTCAACCTTTCAACCTATGCATCGCTTTCAAATCCTTCTCAAATAGTTTGAGCGCCGGAGGAACCTCCAAACTAACCTCATCCTTGAGAGAAAGACCGTGACTCTTTTTATAAGCCCAAACCTTAGAGTTGAACTCCATAATCCTCTCGGTGTATCTTGCGAAATCCCTCCGCCATAGCCGTTTTGGAAAAGTTTCTAAGTGTATGCTTTTCTTGCCGTAGAGCTTGAGCCAAAGATATTCTGTGATGAATGGTGTTATCGGGGCGAGAAGTAGGAGAATTGTTTTGAAGACTGTGTGGAGGGTGTATGCTGCTGCCTTCTGCTCGGCAAGGGTGAAGCCTAACCCGTAGGCCCGAGGCTTAGACATCTCGATGTAATGTGGTGCAAAGATGTTCCAGACAAATCTTCTCACCTCGTTTGCGGGTATGAAGAAGTTGAACTCGCGATAACCTTTTAAGCAGATGTCCACGGTTCTTGAAAGTTCAGAGAGAATCCACTTGTCAGAAGGTTGTAGAAAAGCTCTTCTCGGTCTAGCGAACATGGAAACATACCTTCCGATATTCCAAATCTTCGACAGAAACTTTCCGGCACCTGCGATCCGCGCCTCGGAGATCCTGAAGTTTTCACCCAGGCTTGCCTCTTGGGCTGACCAGAACCTAAAACAGTCCGCTCCATACTTCTCCAGAATAGGTATTGGGTCTATGACGTTCCCGCGGCTTTTGCTCATTTTTTCACCATGTTCGTCTAAACCTAGTCCTCCCAGCCAAACCTTCTTAAAAGGCGGTCTTCCAGTCAGCTGATAGCAGCGTAGCATGGTGTAGTACAGCCATGTTCTAACGATGTCCTTGCCTTGAGGCCTTATTGTTACTGGGTAAAGGTTCCAAGAGATCTTCCCTGTTTTCCTATCGCTTATTATGAAAAGCGGGGTGATGCTTGAGTCCATCCAGGTGTCGAAGGTTCTATCGTCGCCTACAAATTCATTGAAGCCGCATTTCGGACAAGCATCTATCGGCGGTTTCTCAGCCCATGGCCTGTGATATTTGCCGTCGTCAGCAACATAAGGTTCGCCACATTTCACACAGTACCATACAGGTATCTCGGTTGCATAATATCTACGTCTTGAGATAGGCCAGTCGATGGTGAGGGAGTTTATCCAGTTGATAAGGAGCTGCCGGGACCCATCAGGTAGAAACTCCGTCTTATACGCCATTTTTTTAAGGTCTTCGGCGAAATCAAGCTGTTTAAGATAGTACTCATCCATGGGGATTATTTCTATCGGGTTTTTGCTCCTTTCGCAGACGGGTGTCATGTGTATGATTTCCTCAGATTTCACCAGGAGACCCTCCTCCCCAAGCCTCTCAACAATCCTAGAACGCGCCTCCTCCACCGTGAGGCCTGCTAGGAAACCTGCTTTTTCATTCATCCTTCCGTCAAGGCCTATGACTATCTTCTCCTCTAGCTTCAGCTCTCTGAACAACCTGACGTCCATGTAGTCGCCGTAGCTGCAGACCATTACAGCTCCTGTTCCGAATTCAGGCCTGGCTTCAGGCCGTGGAATTATGGGTACTTTTTCTCCATATATGGGTGTTATGACGCTCGCTCCATGTAGACCGGAATACCTTCCGTCATCGGGGTTTACGACCACCGCCCTGCAGGAGGCTATTAGCTCAGGCCTCGTAGTAGCTATGACTAATTCGTCCCCGTCTTCAAGACCGAACTTTATATGGTGGAGTTTGGCTGGTAAAGGTTCATGCTCCACCTCTGCGTCAGCTATAGTCGTCCCGCATACATGGCAGTAGTTGTTTGGCCGCGTCGCTTTGTAAACCAAGCCTTTCTTCCAAAGCTTTGCGAAAGTAGCTTGCGTCAACCTCCTGAACTCCGGCGAATCAGTTCTGTAGCGGTGTTTGAAGTCGCCGCTCAACCCCATCCTCTTCATTATAGCTATCATTTCATCTTCGAGCTCGTCGAGAGATTTTGCGCAGAGCTCGATGAATTTTTCACGAGGTGTAGAGCGTAGTGATATGCCGTACTCTTTCTCGGTGTACATCTCCACAGGCAACCCATTCCTGTCAATCCCTATCGGGAACAGCGTCATGTAGCCGCTCATCCTCGCCGTCCTCGCTATCATGTCTATTTGGCTGTACTGTGCTGCAGCGCCTATATGCCAGGGCCTACCCGACGGATATGGAGGAGGCGTGTCTATGACGAACTTTTTCTTCCGAGATTTGCTGTTAAACCTGTAAATATCCGTCTCTTCCCAAGTTTTGAATATGTCTTTTTCTAGGCTAGGGTTCCATGCTTTCTCTTCGATGAGGGGCTTAAGCTTCATCCTTTTTGAACGGTTTAGACGAACAATTTAAGATTTAGACGAACCCGAGAATAGCCTTGGCTTCCTCGCTCATTCTGTCAGGAGTCCAAGGCGGGTCGAACACTATTTCAACGTCAACTTTCTCAACCCCTTCTACGAGCGTCATGACAGCCTCCCTCACCTGCTCTGCTACAAACGCTCCCACAGGACAGCCGGGCGCGGTCAAAGTCATCTTTACATAGACAGTTTTGTCGTCAACTATCTTGACGTCGTATACTAGCCCAAGGTCGACGATATTGACTGGAATCTCAGGGTCGTAGCAGTTTTTCAACGCCTCCATCACTTGCTCGACTGATGGCATGTAGCAGACAACGGATTCCGTAAATATAAGTATGCAGCAAGCTAGCGTAAAGCATAGGTTAAACCATTAAAGCTAGGCGAACATCAAGGTCTACGGGTTGAAAGCCTGTATCCTTGCCGGTCCCGAGTTTGAAGACTTGGAACTTTACTATCCGCTGATCAGGTTGAAGGAGGAGGGGTACGAGGTGACCGTGGTTGGGCCTGAAAAGACCGTTTACACAGGGAAGAACGGCATAAACGTTGAAGCTGAAAAGTCAATCGATGAGGTGAAGCCAGATGACTTCGATGTTTTGGTCATACCCGGCGGCTGGGCGCCTGACCGGCTGCGTAGAAACAGAAAAGTTGTCGACTTTGTCGCGAAGTTTTTCAACGCAGGCAAAACTGTTGCAGCAATATGCCACGGTCCTCAGCTTCTTATATCTGCTAAAACACTCAAAGGCTATACGGCTACATGTGCAGCCGCGATAAAAGACGATGTTGAAAACGCTGGAGCAAAATACGTCGACAAACCTGTCGTAGTCGACCGAAACCTGATAACGTCCAGAGGCCCCTCAGACCTCCATCTTTTCGTAAAAGCAATAATAAAGCCCGGTGAATTCCGGTGAAAGTTTTCACGGTTGAAGAACGTTATGATCTAGGCGTTCTGGTGACCTTCAAGCCCAACAGAAACATACCTCGTCATAGATGGTTTTTTCTTTAAAGAAGGTTTTTCGCACACCTTCGTCAAACTAATTATCTCCCAGCTTAACCTTTCAGAGAAACACATAGTCTTGGACCCGTTCGTGGGTGTTGGAACAACATGCCTGGCCTGCCGTGAGGTTGGAATTCCTTCTGTGGGGGTGGAGGTTTCACCCCTCTTCCAATTCATAGCTGACGTCAAAATCCAGGACTACAACGTAGCCCTGCTCAGGAGTCTAAGGGACAGGATACTTGGTGAAAGGTTTCAGCCGCAGAAATATGTCGTTCAGCCTTTTCTGAAAAAACTTTTCCCAAAACCCGTCCTCGAAGACATCTTTTTCTTCAAAAAAGTGCTTCAGACTGTGGAGGACGAAAAATACCGAAGGTTTTTCACCCTAGCCTTAATCACCGCCGCCGAAAGATCATCCTACATCTATAGGGATGGGGCCGTGGTCAAAGTGGTGAGGGACAAGCCTAGAATACCGTCGTTGAGAAAGGCCTTGAGAAGGGTGTGCAACATGATGATAAAAGACGTGGAAGCTATGCCTCTGAAGAATGTGACGGCGGAGGTCAGGTTAGGGGATGCCAGAGATTTAAGCTTCTTAGAGGATGAGACAGTTGACGCCGTAATCACTTCACCTCCCTATCTTAACAAAATCGAGTATACCAAGTGCTACTGGCCCGAATACGAGCTTTTCTTTTCGGGGGAAGGCCATCCATCCATGCGTTCCTACATAGGGGTCAGGCCTAGAGAAATCAACTATTCAGAGTATTCCGGAGACCTTCCTCCAGCGGCCTTTCTTTATTTCGAGGACATGAAGAGGGCGTTGGCTGAAATCAACAGGGTTCTCAAACCGGGGGGAAAGGGTGTGATGGTCGTCGGGGGAGGAGTTTTTCCCGACAAAGTTGTGGAAACAGATGTTGAGACAGCTAAAATCGCTGAGGATGTCGGGTTGACCGTAGACAGGATAGTGGCTGTTAGTAAAAGGGCTGCCACAACCAGAAGAGTAGTGAAAATAGGTGAGACTCGTGAAAGCATTATTTACTTCAGCAAACGGTAGCAACCTCGTGGAGCTCGCCCATTTCTACAAAGTATTTTCTACCTCGCCAGCTAACCGTGGGTCTCGTCCTCGACTTATAGAATGCGACTAGCAAGGCCGCCGCCACAGCAGCTACACCCAGTGGCCAGAGCAAACCATGGCAGACAGATGCCGAATGATGTCTTGCTTCATGGCCGAGAACCAGCACAGCCGCAGCATAGCTGACAAACCCAGCCAAATAGTTTCCCATCAGGAAAACGGACAACGGAATCGTAAAGCATGCTGCGGCCAGAGAAAAGTAGACCAGAAACTGCTTCAAATCTGCATTAAGAAACAGAGGTATGAAGAGCCTTAACATACCGTTCCACAACGATCTGGAGTCATCGTTCCATGAAGTAGTAAGCTTTTCAGTAGCGTCGATAAAGTATGCACGCAGCCCGGTTTTCATAGCCCTAACAGCTATAGCCCGGTCTTCTAGGACAGCGTTTCTGACCGCTGAATGCCCTCCTATCCTCTCGTAACCCTGTCTTCTTATGAGCATAAAGCTGCCGAAAGCGAAGGCCGACCTCCCTTTTGAAAAAACATGCGGCCTACCCGTAAAGTACAACCCGGTCAAAAGTATGGGCATCACTGTCTTGTGGAGAAGACTGCTGAACCTTAAACGTGGATAAAACGTGAGCATGTCGACGCTCAAGCTTTTCGCAGCATTTAAGGCCCGTACCACCACATCATCGGAAAACTCTGTATCCGCATCGGTGAAAAGAAGCCATTCACCTGTTGAGTTTTCATACCCGACGTTGCAGGCCCATGTTTTTCCAACCCATCCAGCAGGCAGGTCACCAACTCTAACTAGTTTGACACCCTCAGCAATGAATGTTTTAGCCACCTCCCATGTCGAGTCTGTCGAATTGTCGTCAACAACTATAATCTCTTTCGAAAAACCCTTCTGGGACAACAGCGATTCAATACATTTTTTGATCGTCTTCTCCTCGTTTCTCACGGGTATGATTATAGAAACTTTGTCTTGTACAGGCTCAGATGGATAGCGGCAGATTTTTTCAACCACACGAGATATCCTAAGCTTTGCCCAAAATATAGCTGCCCATACGATGACAAACAACAAGGCTAGCGTCGTGGTGAAGACTTGAAAGAAATCCGTCATCACTTTGTTCACCGTTAAACGTTTTATACAACTTTTACGCTAGTATAACCGATGTCAGACGAATGGTGGTTTAGCAGAAGGAAAAGAAGGCCGGCAAGCTTCTTTGAAGAGTTCGAGTCTATGATAGAGGAAATGCAGAGGGAGTTTATGGAGGAGCTGAGAAGGATGATGGACTACATACCGAGAGAGCTGGTGAGAGAGACCAGAACACCAACAGGTGTGAGAAGACAGTACGGGCCTTTTGTGTACGGTTACTCCATCACTATAGGCCCCGACGGAAAACCTGTGTTCAGACAGTTCGGAAACATACTGCCTTCTGCCCTGCCTAAAGGGGTTGAAGTCAGGGCGGAGCGAGAGCCATTGGTAGACATTATAGACGAGGACAAGACTGTTAAGGTTGTTGCGGAACTGCCTGGAGTTAGGAAGGAGGATATTGAGCTATTGCTTGAGGATAGGAGGCTTACGATAAGGGTTGACACGGCTGAGAGAAAATACTACAAGGAGTTGGAGCTGCCCGCTGAAGTTGAGAGCACGGGGGTTAAAGCCGAATACAACAACGGAGTTCTCAGCGTTACCCTTCCTAAGAAGGAAACCACCAAACCTAAGGGCGAGAGAATCAAGGTGGAGTGACAAGACTAAAATTCTTTGTTTTTTAAACACAGTTAAATAAAGCAACGATTCCCATAGGCCAAGAATGGCTAATACAAAAATTTCTTGGATGATAGGAGGTGCGCAGGGCTCCGGTGTGGACTCGTCCGCGAACGTATTCGCCCGAGCAGCAGCCATCTACGGCCTGTATGTTTTCGGAAAAAGAGAATATTACTCAAACATAAAAGGTGAGCATAGCTATTTTTCCGTCGTCATCTCCGACAAACCGGTTCGATCTCACATGGATGAGGTTCATCTTCTAGCCACATTCGACTCTGAAACCATCATAAGGCATGCGTGGGAGGTGGTTGGGGGTGGCGGCATAATCTATGATTCGATGGCCGTCAACGAGAAAATAACTTCAATCCCCACTTTGGAGAAAAACGTTCTCGAAAGGGTTCAAGCCAGACTTACACGGGAACAGCTGGGTGAAACAGTTGGAGATGTTTTGGAGGTGGCGCGTCGGAACGGCGTAAGACTGTACCCAATACCGTACATGGAACTTCTTAAGAAGGTTGGCGGGCTGACGGGTGAGAAACAGCTCAGCGCTCTCGCAAGAATGACAAACACAATAGCCGTTGGTGTTTCCCTCCATTTGCTTAACATACCGTTGACCCATCTTGAGACGGCGCTGGCGCAGGTTTTCAAAGCCAAGGCGAAAGTGGTGAAATACAATCTAACCGCCGCCGAGGTAGCGACGGAATTCGCTCAGAAAACATTTCCACCGGACTTCCCATACCGTGTCCAACCACTACAGAAAAAACCAATGCTGTTTATCTCCGGAACCTCCGCCGTCGCTCTTGGAAAAATTGTGGCTGGATGTAGATTCCAGACATACTACCCCATCACGCCGGCAGCCGATGAAAGCGTTTACCTTGAGGACCATCAAGTTTTCAACCTCAGGAACGAGTTTCCACATCTCGAGGAGGCTGAGGTTCTTAACGGACATGGCTCCATTGTGGTGGTCCAGAGCGAGGACGAAATAGCTGCTGTAAACATGATATCGGGAGCGGCCTTGGCTGGGGTTCGAGCTTCCACCGCAACCTCTGGTCCAGGGTTCGACCTCATGGTTGAAGGTATTGGATGGGCTGGGATGAATGAAGTGCCTATAGTCATCACCCTCTACCAAAGGGGCGGGCCGAGCACAGGTCTCCCGACCAGACACGAGCAGGGAGAGCTACTCTTCTCGATCTTCGGCGGACACGGAGAGTTTCCCAGAATAGTCTTGGCCTCGGGGGACATAGAGGAAGCTTTCTACGATGTGGCAAAGGCGTTCAACTACGCCGAAAGATATCAAACACCTGTAATCCACATCCTTGACAAGGCTCTGGCGAACAGCACTATGACAGTCGACGTGTTTGACACCAGTAAAGTCCTGATAGACCGTGGGAAGATACTCACCTCTTGGGACAGCTCCCTCGGGCTCTACAAACGTTTCAAATTTACTGAGGACGGCATATCACCACGCACTGTTTTAGGCACTGAGAACGGAATTTTCTGGAACACAGGCGACGAGCACGATGAGTTCGGCCACATAAGCGAAGAACCTTCGACCAGGGATAGAATGATGGAGAAGAGGATGAGAAAGATTGAGATAGCTGATGCAGAAATCCCTGACAGCGAGAGAGTTGCCATATACGGGGACCACGACGCTCCATACCTAGTGATAAGCTGGGGGTCCACCAAGGGAGCTATACTGGATGCTTTAGAGTATCTTCAGACTGAGGGGCTGAGGTTCGCCTTCGCCCAGATAAAAGTTCTAAACCCGTTCCCCACAAGGTTCATGCAAAACCTAATCTCCTCATACAGAAAAGTCATCTGCGTCGAGCAGAACTACACGGGACAGCTGGCCACGTTACTGAGAGCCCGAACAGGATATCAAGTAGACCACCTAATATGCAAGTACAACGGCAGGCCTTTCTCTTTCTCGGAGATGAGAGACGGGTTGAAGGAAGCAGTGATTCGGGGCAGCCCTAGGATAGTTAAGAGGAGCGGGGGGTGAGGAGCCATGGCGGTCAGACTGTCCATGATGTCTTTCCGAACAGCCGTTCATAACGACTGGTGTCCAGGCTGCGGAGACTTCGGCATACTATCGTCCATACAGATGGCTTTGGCCGACCTTCAAATACCGCCTCACATGGTGACGGTCTTTTCGGGGATAGGTTGCTCCGGTAAAACACCTCACTACATCAACGCATTCGGCATACACACGCTTCATGGAAGGCCTTTGCCCTTCGCAATAGGTGCTAAGCTTGCAAACCCAAGGCTAACCGTCATAGCCGTCGGCGGAGACGGGGACGGACTAGGCATAGGCGCTGGGCACTTCGTAAACGCCGGCAGGAGAAACGTCGACATAACCTACATAATCCACGACAACGGCGTCTACGGGCTGACGAAAGGCCAAGCCTCGCCCACACTCGCAAGAGGGCTCAAGACAAAATCTCTGCCCAAGCCTAACATTAACGATGCAGTAAACCCCATAGCTATCGCGGTTGTTTCTGGATATACCTTCGTAGCTAGAGGGTACGCCTACGACACCAAACACCTCAAGGAGTTGATTAAAGCCGGAATTCAGCATAAGGGCTCGGCTTTCATAGACGTCCTTCAGCCATGCCCAACCTACAACGACATAACTACGAAGGAATGGTACGGTGGGGAGGACAGGTTGGTGGACGGTAAGCCAATGCCGAGAATTTACAGGCTTGAGGAAAAAGGCTACGACGGCGAGGTTAAATCCAACAACGAAGAAGAGGTCAACGCCAAGAAGCTCCAAGCCATAGCCAAGTCTTTCGAATGGGGTGACAGAATACCTGTCGGCGTTTTCTACAGAAATCCCTACGTACCCAGCTACGAGGAAAGGATATCAGAGCTTATCAAGGACTATATGTCAGCCCCTCCTGCTGCACAGCGTCTTTCCACGGCGGACGGGAGGCCGCTGGCTTCGATTGAAGACATCCTTAAGGAATTTATTGTTTAGACATCAAACGAAAATTTTCTAAATATAAACATGGGCTTATACCAGCCTAAAGCAATGAGCCAGTAGAGGCTCACACAGTGTTGGTGAGCGACGAGCCCCCGCGCGTCTATCCAGCATTCCAGCTCGCGATGGGTGTTGCGTCCATAGGTTTGAAGGCACAGATATACTATAGCCAGAGGGCCTTGAACATTCTCCGAAAGGCGGCCAACTTACAGCCGCCGGGTTACCGCCGTTTGACAAAGTTTTGCGGGACGCCTTAAAACTTGGCGACAAGGTTTTTGCATGCGCTGTATCAAGAGATGTGCTTACAAAAGAAGGCATAACGGCAGAAACTGTTGAGGATGGCGTAGGCTTGGAAGATCTAGGCTTGTTCTTAAAACAGGCCCTGCCCGCGGCGAAAAACGGAGGTATCGTAATATTCATTTAGGTAAGGGGATTGCGTGTCGAAATCATGCGCACCCAGAACTCGCGCTGACTTCTCGAGACGCAGCCATCCGTCACTCTGGATACACGGGGTCGGATATGTCCGTACTCCATGGTTGAGACGAGAAAGCTCTCGGAGAAGATGGGGCAAGATGATGTTGCGGAGATAATAACAGACGTTGAATCCACAGCCAAGACCTCCATACTCTCGTCTGCGAACCGCTAGGACTCCGTCGTTATCAGGTATGATGGGTTCTGGCGTGTGAAAATCTCTAGAAAAGGTTTGGCATAGACCTTTCATACATCGCATATATATGCTGAGAACAGGCATCCCATACTGGGGAGTCATGAAAAGAATGGTCGCTGCAACGGTTTTGCTGGCATCCTTGGCGGCGTTGGTGGCTGGGTTAGCAGCTGTCAACGCTTTGGCAGCCTCCAATGCCATGGGCCCGCTACATCGATGGGGATGGGGAAGGGGAGGCGGTGGTTTTTGGCATAACTACACCCGAGTGACAACGTCTGAGGATGCCGTGGAAGGCGTTATAGTTGACGCTGACTGGGGCTACTTGGTTGTCAACACAAACAACGGAGAGGTAAGGCTGGCTGCGCCGCATCACTGGACAGTGCAAGGACAGAGAAAGACTTGGTTCAAGCTTTTCGCCGACGACAGCCTAAACATAGGCGACAGAATTAGAGCCACTGTTCTCAGCATAACGGTGACCAGGCCAAGCGGAGTCATCACCACAGCGCGCATACTCAAAAGCATATCAGACCTGTCAACTGGTGTCGAGGCTTCAGCCATTCTTCCCCAGAATCTCCTCTCAACTCCCACAGCCTAAAACCCACACCTATTTATTTTCTTTGCAGTTCAAGATCATGGGTTGATAGTTCCAACACTGTTAAGACTGGATATTGTGTTCGAGGCTGTAAGCTTCGTATTCAGCTTCATGATAGCGTCTATAGCCTTCCTAGCATGGCGTAGAGTTGGAGCTAGGTCTCTTTTTCTTTTTTCACTCGGTTTCTATCTGATGGCAGCGGCAATGATAGCTCGTGTCATCTTGGTAAGCTGGGCTTTTACGGCATCTACCCCAACACCGCCGCTGCGTTTACTTCCACTCCTACTCCTTCAGGTTCAGGAGTTTGTTTACTCGGTTGTGAGGCTCAGCGCTTACGTTGTGTTTCTCTATCTTTACGCAGCCTATCCTTTGAAGAAAAATAGTGGAGCGGCTCTACTGGCTCCAGTATCTTTCATATACAACCCTCTCTTCGAAGCTCTTTCGGCCGTCATGCTGATGTTCGTCGTTTACCAGCTACTAAAGGTCTCTGGCGAAAACCGTTCGAGCTATGTTTTGATAGCATTCTCGCTGCTTTTGGTAAGCCATCTACTCTTCTTGCTGACGCCTTTATCGATCCTGTTGTATCTGGTGGCTCATTTTGTCCAGATGGTCTCGCTGGCTTTCTTCCTCACAGCTGTGTTACTGGTGCTCATGCATGGTGAAAGACTATCGTTCTAAGGCTAGAATATACGCCGACATACTGGAGTCAATCGCCTCACAAAAATATGCGAGACCAACTAAAATTATGACGGACGCCAACCTCTCCTACGACAGGCTTGTCAAATACCTGAACATACTTTTGGAGAAAGGCTTGGTAGAGAAAACAGGTGAGTCTGAAACCCTGTACACAATAACTGAGAAAGGGTTGAGCTATCTCTCCGAGTTCAGACGTTTTGAGAGGTTTGCCGCAGTTTTCGGTCTAAGGCTGTGAAGGCCAGGGTTATGTGGTGGCGTGCTGTATTTTCCTCTTGACGATTCTTATCCTGCACAGCAGCGAGTCGCCGTCCTTTATCTCGAAGATTTTCCTAATCTCCTCAGGGATTGTTATCCTTCCCCCTGCTGTTACCTCTGCGAAGAACGGTATGTCTTCCTCGGATATTTCAACCATTTTTGCACCGCATATAACGTTAAAGCTGCTTAATAACTTCACTCAACTCTGACGGGGCCGCCCACCCCTGAGAGAATGGGCTTGAACCCAAGGTCCTCAACCATGCCGAAAACGTAGCCAGAGTCTTCTGGATGTACGTTTATGAAGACCGTCGGCCCGGTCTGCATCGAAAAATAGCACTCCACCCCCTCCTCTCTCAGCCGTCGGACTTCAGAGATTACCCTCAGGCTCTCGTCTGTAGCGAGTATGAGTCTTTTTGGACCAGTAGCAGTGACTGCATGGAGCTCTATTGCGTCGAGCTCCTTGAGCTCGCCAAATGTTTTGAAATCACCCTCCCTGATGGCCCTCTCCATAACGTCGCATCTAAGGCTGGCGTTTTTCAACCTTGCCTCGAAAAAGGTGGATAGCTCGGCTTCCCTGTGAGCCTCTTCCGTCGAGTATTTTGACGAAAGAGGTACAACAACAACCTTGAGCGGAAGGTCTTTCTCATCGGCAAAGCAAACAGCGTAAGAGTCTTCGTCCGAAGTTCCCGCAAACCATCTAGCATACTTCCCCACAACGCTTCTGCAAGCTGAGCCGGCCAGCCTTCTAGCTATTCTCGAGACAAGACGCATGTCCCATCCATAGATTTTATGCAGGCCAGATGCTTTGTAGGCTGCTGCTGCCAAGGCCGCGCCCGCCGAGGAAGAAAAACCCAATCCCTTAAACCTCCCCTTAGGTATAGAGTTGAAGGAAACAACTCTGAAGTTCTCGGAGATGTCGGCGAGTTTCTTCACATGGTCAACCAATTGACGTATTCTTTCAAACTCTCTACCCGAAACAGCCACGTTGTCAATGAAAGCAGCATCCTCTCCAAAATCACCGAACTCAACTTCAGTTACTGTTGTGAAAGCATCTAGGTTTACAGATATACTGTCGTGGTAGGGTATTCTGAGACTCCAGTCCTTAAGTCCGTGGTATTTGATTAAGCCCTCCATGGTGTGGGCTGTGGCCCGTGCCTTCAAACCGCCCGCCTACGTGAACTTAACATCGATGAAACGTAGAGCGAGGCTTCGTGCTTCAGCGGCGACTTTTTCACCGTTCAAAGCCCTTCTGAAGAGCTTTGCAATCGCTGACATCTGTTTAAGCCCCATACCTCTTCTCGTCACTTCAGCTGTTCCAACCCTAACCCCCATGTCCACCAGTATTCGCGACCGTTCAAGAACGTCCCTAACTTTAACAGCCTCATCTTCCTTAAAAGGCAGGTATACTTGATGAGATTTAGTGTATCCATGAACTGTTTTAAAGGGATTAAGACCGTTGTTTTCAAGAGAACGGGCCAGCTCAGCGGAGTTTGACACAACTTTCTCAGCATACCTGCGTCCATTTCTTTTCATCTCGTCAAGAGCAACGGCAAGCGCTGCAACCCTGTTGAAGTGTATGTTGTCGACAAACTTGTGGAAAGTGGAGACGTCAACCTGTTTTGCAATTTTTTCGTCGTTTGTTAGGATTATGCCTCCTTGTGGTCCGAAGAAAGATTTATGTGTAGAACCTAGCAGCACGTCGGCCCCTTCTTCGAGAGGCTTTTGAAAAACTCCGCCCGCTATTAGTCCTAGCACGTGGGAACCATCGTATACCACGCGTCCGCCGTAGGAGTGAACGAATTCAGAAATCTCCCTGACGGGAATGGGATACAAAAACAGGCTCGCCCCAAGTACAACCACATCAGGCTTTTCGCGGTCCAGTATGCTCAAGGCTTCTTCGGCTTTAACATGTACGTCGGCATAGGGGATGTTTACAACCCTACATCCGTAGATTTCCGGAATCTTGTCGGGCAAAAGACCAGGGTAACCACCAGCTGAAGGGTCTACGCAGGCTATCTTTCCATTTTTTCCACACAAAACATATAGACAGGTCATCAAGGCAACGTGTCCTGAGAGAGGTGTGACGTTGACGTGCTCTGCTTTAAAAACCTGCTTCCCAAGCTCCTCAGCCAACATCCAAATCTCATGTATCTTACTAGTGCCCGAGTAAAACTCTGGTCTGAAGCCGTATCTAGAGGCCATGTCTGACGCTAGGGCCCTTTTGGCAGCAGGGCTTAGCACATTCTCGCTGGCTATTAGGTTCAGACACTCACGTCTATACCTATCATGCTGTAGAACTATGGCATATGGTTTAGGTTCCATGCTGCTTAACACACAATCGAGGGATATTACTGTATTTTACACAAGAGCGTAGCGGGTGTCAGCCTTGACAACCCTCAGCGTAACGTAGGTATTAACCGACAAAACCCCTTTAATCTTCTTTATGCTCTCAACGACCTGTCTAACGTGGTTAAGGTCGTAGCCTATTACAACAGCTATCGCATCATAATCTCCTGAAAGCTGGTAAATGTTGTAAACTTCCCTGAAGGATTTAAGCTCTTCAAGGACGTTTTCTAATCCGGATGGTTCAATTTTAATCATCAAGGCCGCTGAGTTTTTCAACCCTAGCTTTGCATGGTCGGTCAATGCTGTCACTCTTCTTATCACGCCGTTTTTCACCATCCGGTTGAAACGAAAACGAACGGTGTTTTCGCTTACTCCAAGCCTTCTACCTATCTCCGCGAAAGAAGCCCTACCGTCCTCGTAGAGTATTGATAGAATCTTTTTATCAAGATCGTCGACTTCAGCCATTTTCATCCCATCTCACGATAACTCCTTTCTCGATGGTATGTTTTGACAAGTCGATAAAACGCCATCCCCTGCCCACGAACCTTATAGCGGCGACAGGTTTAGGGTTAAATCTTTTACCGCAGTGGGGGCATTTGATTTCAAACCTCTGAACAAACTCCATCAACCTCGCCACCTGTTCAGCAGTGAGCAAGGCATACGGTTTCCCGCTGCTCTTCACCTCAACTGCGAGAAACTCTCCGCCGTCCACTGCCACAATGTCCGGCTTAGCCATCTTCCCAGAGCCGCTTCCGGGAGTCCTCAAAGCGTAAAATCCTTTTTCACCCATGGCCACAAACTTTCTCAGCAGACTGTATTCGCCCTCGTATCCAATCCTGGCTTTGTAGCGGGGTGACTTCGGGTCAGAAGGTTTTCTAGGCATGGCCTTCTCTATCGGCTGCCTTCCAACTGTATAATCTTTCTCTCCTGCCTTTCACGTGCAGGCGGGTTTTTCTCTATCTCGTTAAGCTCTATAAGTAACGGGCTTAGGTATCTGCTGAAGCTTGCAGCGTTCTTCACCCATTTTCTCTCGGATGGCTTGGACAGATAGCCTATCTCAACCAAGTTTGTCAGGAACGTTGAAATGCTTCGCCTCTTTTTCTCGTCTTTCGAAAGCGAGTCGGCGAGCGTGTCTGTTAAGTCGGTAAGCGTGAAAGGTGTTTTACCGATGTTGGCCACGGCCGCCAACACCTGCATGATCTCTTCCTCAGTCAACAACCTAGTCTTCCATTTCAACATTTTAACAACAGGGTTAACGTCTCTCAAAAACATCACCCCTTGTAGAACCTCTCATGTAGGTAGACAGGGTCCACTGAGATGTCTTTTCCACAACCATTACATGTCGTCACCAGCAGTTCGCCGTCGCCCATGCATCTCTCTAACTCCATCTTAGAAGGAAGGACCAGAAGATTGGTCGATTGACAGTATGGGCATTTAAGCCTAACCCTGACACCTCTGTCGTCTTGAAGGAGTATCGCTTTCTTCCGAAGCCTGAAGAAGACGGCAGATTGAGTAGGAGCAGCTTCGGATGAGACGGGTTTTGCGGCAGTGTATCGCTGCAGCTCGGTTTTCAGCTTTTCGTTCTCCTCCTCCAGCTGCGCCTTCTTGGCAACAACCTCCTTAAACTCTTTCTCAAGCTTTTCAAAAACCCAGCGCGGTATGAGGTCGTTCTTTATCACTGGAAGAACGAGTTCAACTACTCTTTTCCTAACGTTTTCCACGAGAGGTTGTTCCAAAGGCTTTAGAATAGGTATCTCACCAGCTTTAACGCTGGCTACGTTTGCAAGCTGGCGTGAAAGCGTCTCGAGATCCTCCCTTCTGACCAGCTCCGGGTTTTGGAGGAGCATCAACAGCGAGCGGGCGGATGAGACTTCTTCTTCCAAAATCTCCACGGTCTCCCTTTTTCTCTCGATTTCATCGTTAAGCCTCTCAAGCTCAGCCTTCTTTTCTTCTATGGCCTTGAAGACGGCCTCCGCATCACCCTTGAAACCATATAGGGTCTCGTATTCTTTGGCCATCTTCTCGAGCTTTTTGGAGAGTTCGGCATGTTTGGTTTCAAGCTCGGAAACCTTGTTTTCCAGCGTCTCCCTCACCTGCTCGAGGTTTTCCAGCTCAGGCATCCACTGGGTAATTTTACGCAGCCTTTCCTCTTTTTCAGCGAGCTCGGACTGAATCTGAGAAAGTTTCATCTGCTGCTCCAAAATCTTCTCGTTAACAGCCTTTAAGCTGTTTTCAGCTTCCTCGAGACGGGCGAACCGTTCGAACACCGTTTTCACATCAAGCCCTGCCTGAGACATTTTGGCAGCTGTTTTGGCAAGGTTTTCGAGGTTGTTTACGTCAACAGAATATTGTTCAAGCGTTTTGAGGACGGCGACGACTTTGTTTATTGTCTCGAGCGTGAGTTTGTGCTGCTCCATGTAAACCTTCAAGTCGTCTTCGATACGCTTTCTTTTCTCGAGAAGCTCGTTTATGGTGTACTCAAGCTTCACGCTATCCCTGAACTTTTTCTCATAATCTCTGACGAGCACGTTGTAGCTTTTTCCATACTGTTTCTCCAGCTCCCTAAGCCTCAACGCTGCTTTGACGTACTTCTTTACCTGACTAGGGCCTACTCCCATGTTTTTCAAAGCGGTTAGAAGCTCGGTTGTCTCACCCTCCTCCAAACCTTTCGCCTCCTGGCCAAAGCTTTCAGAGCCGTCGTCCATAGTTGTCATGTCTAATTCAAAACGCAATGATATAAGACTATAACTTCCCCTCTTTTTACATATAATTCGAATATGTTTTAAGATGATTCATAGGTATTTCGCCGATAAAGAAAGCCTAAATAACCTCGAAATATCTATGGGTTTAGTGGATTGAACTTGCTGCCAGAAGTTAAATCAATTTATCTCTCCTTGCTGCTGGGAGCAGAAACTATAATTCCACTGTTCTTACTTCTGCTCCTGCTTTTGATAATTCTCTCAGCATCGATAAAGATAGTCACCGAGTATGAGCGGGCGGTCATTTTTCGTTTGGGACGGCTTATCGGCGTCAAGGGCCCCGGCGTAGTGATAATTCTACCATTCATAGATAGACGCCGTATCATAGACCTGAGGCTTGTTACGTTCGACGTCCCCAAACAACGTATTATTACGAAAGACAACGTTACAGTCGATGTGGATGCCATAGTGTACTTCAGGGTCATAGACCCGCAGATGGCTGTGCTGAAGGTGAAGGATTACTTTACGGCTTCTGCTTTGCTGGCGCAAACGACTTTAAGGGATGTGATAGGACAGGTCGAGCTTGACGACCTGCTGACCAGACGCGACGAGCTCAACAAGAGGATTCAGCAAATTCTTGACGAGTCAACAGAGCCGTGGGGGATTAAAGTTACCACAGTGGCGTTAAGGGATGTTGTCATCCCAGAAATGATGCAGCGTGCCATAGCTAAGCAGGCTGAAGCTGAGAGGGAGCGTAGGAGCAGGATAATAACGGCTGAAGGAGAGCTTATGGCCGCTGAGAAAATGGCCCAAGCCGCTGACTACTACGCACAACACCCAATCGCACTACGTTTAAGGGAGCTTCAGACATGGAGCGAGATAGCCAGAGAAAAGAACATGATTGTGGTTACAGATTCCGGTGCGAGAGAGCTGGCCACTATGCTAGGGGTCGTGGGATCCAAAAAACAGGAATGAGGTTTTTATTCGCGGCTATCTTGCTGGCAGCCGTCTTTTCAGCAGCCGGCCAACAGAATGCCATCTTATGGGTTGAGATAAACGGCTACATCTCGCTTGGGACAGCCACCTACGTCGAGGAAGCGTTCACACATGCATCCCAGTACTCAGCTGTGTTGATCACCATCGACACGTTGGGCGGCCAGGCTGATGCGATGCTGAAGATAGTAGAAACAATTCAGCGTTCACCCGTCCCAGTGATAGGGTATGTCTACCCGGCTGGGGGAAAGGCTCTGTCGGCTGGGACATACATCCTTATGGCTACGCATTATGCTGCCATGGCTCCTGGAACGCTTATAGGCTCCGCCCAGCCCGTGTCGGGAGGCGAGCCCGTCACCGACTCTAAGGTTTTGAACTTTTTCGCCGAGAAGATGGGAACCCTTGCAGAGGCCCAAGGCCGTAACAGGGACGAGGCTGTAAAAATAGTGTTGGAGAACAAAAACTTCAACCCTCAGAAAGCCTTGCAAGCAGGCCTTATCGAGGCTGTGGCCACCGATGTGGAGGAACTTCTATCAAATGCCGACGGCAAAGTGGTTAAAACCCTAGCCGGTGAGAAAGTGTTAAGAGTGAAAGGCCTGCCGCTTACGAAGGTAGGACCAAGCATTACGGCGGGTGCTGTTGCTCTGCTCTCAGACCCGCTTGTCTCAAGCCTTTTGATAACCCTAGGCATACTGGTCCTTCTTGTTGGGCTCACCTCGCCAGGCTGGGGCGGTGAAGTGGCTGGAGGATTGATGATAATCCTAGGCTTGGTGGGTCAGGGCTTAAACATCAACGTTGCGGGCGCTCTGCTAACCGCCGTGGGCGTCGGTTTACTGCTGTACGAGCTCATGTCTCCGGGGTTCGGATTGGCGGGAGCTGGTGGTATATTCGCCCTCACAGTAGGGATTATACTTCTGGGAGGATACAATCCGGTTCCTAGATTCGTCGCTCAGGAATGGCTCACACGGTTCCAGACAACCGTGATAGCTATTGCGGTGTTTGCTGCAGCATTCCTAGGGTTTCTCGGCTACAAATCCTACAGAGCCCAGAAAAAAAGGCCTGGGGAATGGATGTCAAGATATGGCAGGGCTGTTGAACCGATTGAGCCCGGCGGGATAGGCTATATCGTGGTGGACGGGGAATATTGGAAGGCGAAAGCTCTCAAAAAAGTGGGGGAGCAGGAAAAGGTAAAAATAGTTGGGCGTGAGAAAGGCGTTTTCATCGTAGAACCGGAGAACGCTACCTGAACGGCCGCCGTCTCTGGAAACCTCTAGACCTGAACCCGCCTCTCCCTCTTCTTTCCTCCGAGAAATAGCTCTCCTTCTGCGAAAGGTTGTTCTCCACGTTTACGTTTGTTACCTCTACGTCTGCGGGCTCGATTTTCCCAAACCTTCCCAGGTTCAGCTGCATCCTACCTTTAAACAACTTTATGAACCCGTTAGTAACCTTCACCGAATCACCTTCGCTCACAATGTCTATGTTGTCGTCCCATAGAACCAAGGTTATGGCGCCTGTTTCATCTGCTATCAACGCCTCCGTCAGCCGATGCTCAGCCTGGTCATACTGCGAAGAGACAATGCGTGGCTCTGGTTTCTCAACAATTTTTGCAACAAGGTTTACACCCCTAGAACGCGGGGTTAGGCTTCCAATCTTAACAAGCTCGCTCAATTCCTTTGTTCACTCTTTTTGCAGTTATGCACGTTGTGTGGAGTATATAAGTTTATGCTAGGCAGGCTTTGATCATCTCGTAAGCCTTTTCCTTCCCAAGGTCTTCAACCACAAATGTGGCGAACCGTGGACCGCTGTCCTGACCCAGCAAAATCCTGTAAAGAGTTTGGAAGAGCATCGGGGGCTTGATTCCGTGCTTTCGCGCTATTTCGAAAACTGAGGACTGCAGCCCTTCAACGTCGGCTGCCTGTTTGATGGCTTCAGCAACCTCTGAAACAGCGGCTTTAACCGGCCCCTCCAAAACTACGTGTTGAACAGAAGGTTCTCCGAATGACTTGTAGTAGTTTATAGCCATTTGGGCGCGTTCTGCCGCCTGTTCGTCAACTTTGTATCCGTAGCGTTTGAGCTTCGACAAGATGAAGTCGATTTCACGGCCTTGCGGGGCTAGGGAGGCCAGAAAAACCAAGAGATTGTACGGTATGGTGTTCGGAGGGGTTTTCGGCGGATTAAGAAGATAGGCGTAAGAATAAAGTCCAGTTTTACGTGGGTCACCCTTACCTGAATAGTGCTGTTGAGCGAGACGGTCTAGCTCGTTCATAAGTGCTGGTATCAGGCTTGGTGACACAACTCGTGTTCCTTTAATTCTTTTGAGCAGCAACAGCACGAGACTTTGAGGGCTTGCATACCTGTACCAAGCGCTGGGCGTGAATACAGAAACACCTCTCGACTTCGAGATTTTTCTTCGAGACTCATCTAAGAACAGCTCGTACTGGACGTGCATGGGAGGCTCGAACCCAAGAATGTTTTTACATACCCAGTCGTTGACCTTGACCGAGTCCGCTAAATCCTTGCCGTATGCCTCAAACCTTATGTCTAACGCAGCCCATCTAGCAGCCCATTCCACCTTCCACGAGAGCTTCCCCTCGGCCTTCGAAACATCAGCTTCTCCCTCGTAGCCGCATCCATCAAACCACCTTTTCTTAATTCCAACCCCTTTACAGACATAATGCACGCGGCCGGTTTTTTCGTCGAAGACCTCTGCATGCGTCGTGTAAATCCTTCCGCACGCATGGCATAATGGAAAATACGGCAGCATCGTCTTGAACTTCTGCTGTCCTGTGAACTTCTCTATGATTTCGCCGATGCTCTTCCAGTTAGAGAGTATAGCGGTTATTTGTTTCTTAAGCGACCCGTCGGCGTACATTCTGTATCCGCGTAAAAGCTTAGCCTCCATCCCAGCCTTCGAAAGAGCTTCAAGGAGCATGTTTTCCATGTGGACGGCGTATGATTCATCGCAGCCGAAAGGGTCGGGTATCAGCGAAACGGGCTGGAGCAAGTATCTCTCGTATTCTCTGGGTATCTCGGCGGGCACGCTTCGCAGCCCATCCATGTCGTCGGCAAACTGGACCATTTCAGAATTGTAGCCGAGGTTTTTGAGAGCGAGGGAAACCGCGTAAGCCCTGACAGAATCTGACATGCTGCCTATGTGTACGAAACCCGACGCGGCTATCCCAGCCTCAGTCCGTAGCATCTCTAGACTCCTTTCTAACGACTTTTCTCTCTCAACAATCCGCCAAGCCAGCTTGTCTATCCACGTGCCAAGCCCTATCATTTGTTTTTCGTCCATTGCCCGAAAGGAGGTCTTCATGGTATTTGTTATACCTTAACAGCCCATACACAGCGAGCCCATGGAACGTAGCGGGTTTTGAACCCGGCCATCCTGAGCCTCTCCATAACCCCCACGTAAATTTTTACACCTTTTTTAACGCCCGGCTGCCCCACGTAATGGACCAACACACCTCCATTCCTTAAAACTCTGTGAAGCTCGCGGTAGAAATCTAGGGAGTATAGGTCGCCGGCTATTCTGATGGTTGGCGGGTCGTGGACCACGGCATCGAATACCATTCTACAACGGGGTAGAAAATCTAAAGCATCCCGCAAGACAATCTTAACACGTCTGTCAAACAGCTCCCTAGACCAAGGGTTGTATGAAGCCATCTCCAGCACGTTAGGGTCTTTTTCAACGGTCACTACACGATAGGCACCTCTCCTGAGGGCTGCTATGGCTGTGTAGCCGAGGCCAGTGCAAACGTCTAAGACTGTGGAGTTTTTGAGGCTTGGAAGGAGGCTAACTTTCTGCAACGCATCCCTCTCAGGAGAGATGTCGACCGTTCGATGCATTCTGATGCCGTTGATCTCAAGGGTTGGTGCATGCCCCCACTTGGGGAGGACCATTCTATAATAGGAGCCGTCGAACCAGCTAAGCCTTTGGGGCTTCCGTTTGAGTATGAAGACATCCTCTGGGCTTTCCGCCATCTCCTCCAACTGCCGCCAGCCGACCTTAAGCTTGCCGACAAACATCCCGTCCCCGCTCACTAGACAGGGTTTACGTGTCAAACCTATGTCCAGCGAGACCTCTGCCTCACCTTTCTTCCCCTTCAGCCCTAGTATTCGCTGTGCCTCAACACCCGCCAAAAGAGGTATACTTCGAGGCGTCCACAAACATAATCAAAGATAAGGCATTAATATTTAACCAAGCATGCTCGGGAACCAGCGGGTTGAAGGCGGTCATAATGATGTCCTCTGAAGACATCGCTGCAGCCAATATTCTAAAAATGTTGAGGGAGAAATTTGGGTTCGTCGAAGATGCTTCTCCAAACGTTTACCGTGGAGAAGAGGTGGAAGCGGTGGTTGTGGACGAATCCATGCTCTATGCAGACAAAGTAGTTGCCTCAGTCAACGCAGACCTGATAGTCGTAGCCTCAAAACATGTTTCAGAAACAGGGCGAAGATGCATTTTAGTCCATTCCACGGGTAACTGGAGTGAAAAAGCCGACTACGGGGGTAGGCCGTGGACGCTTTCCATGACTTCGGCGGAAGCTGTTTACAGAGCGGTTCACGCATGCCTTCAAGCTGTCGAAAATGCAGGGCTCACAAACGTCGAGGTCGGACTAGAGGCAACACATCACGGACCATACTCGGAAAAACCTTTGATATTCGTTGAAGTGGGTTCATCACCGGAGAGCTGGAGTGACTTGAGAATGGCGGAGGCCACGGCCGAAGCATGTGTCAAGGTATGCGGCCAAAAAAGCGAAAAGCCCAAGACCTACGCCGTCGGCTTTGGCGGAGGCCATTACGCAAGAGATATCTTCAGGACGGTTTTGAAAGGTGACGCGGCTGTAGGCCACATAGCCTCGAAACATCATTTCCCGCTGCCGGAGAGAATGGTCAGCCAAGCTTTGGAGAAGACTTTGGAAAACCCTCGAACAGCCCTCGTCGACTGGGATGGCTTGAAAGCGGAGCACCGTAACAACCTGCTTAAAACACTCGAAAGGCTCGGCGTTGAAGTTATCAAAGTTTAGTTATGTTGGTAAGCGTTTATATATCGATGAAATACATGTTAATTGGTAATGCTGCTGCCCGCTGAAATAGAGTCGAAGGTCACGATACCGATGATAAGGGCTCTTACTGCGAAGAAGCTTGTTTACGAGAAAAAATTCACGCAGGAACAGGTGGCCAAGGTTCTGGGGGTTACTCAGGCAGCCGTCAGCAACTACTTGAGAGGCGTCCGTGGATGGTCGGTCGAATGGGAGAGGAACGAGGAGCTGAACAAGTGGGTTGACTTCGTCGTGGAAGCCGTGTTGAAAAACCAGACAAAGGAAGAGGTTGCTAGAAAGATTAACGAGGCTGTTAAAAACATACGTAGCATGCGTATGTTATGCGAGATACACAAAAAGCTAGAGCCAGATATAGACGTGGATTCGTGCAACGTCTGCGTCTAAGGCTTAAGTATTCTATTCGACATTTTCAAGACCTTCTCGACGAGCTCTTCTGGGTTTTTTCCGAAGAGGTATGTCACCGGCTCGTATCCTATCCCTCCTCCGTGAAGCACGGCTTCGACAACTTTTTCTCTGAAACAACTTTCAACATCCTGCAAAACCTCCTCCTCTGACAAAAGCTTGGAACGCGGCTCAACCTCAGTCAACTCCACACCCATCTCCTCAAGAATCCTCCTCACATCTTGGTTGTTTTTTATGTTGATGGCAGAACGTACAGAGGGGTCGTACACCCTAACTCTTAGGAGTACGCTGGCTAGGTGACGTGAGCCTCCGAAAGATGGTCTGCCGACAGACCTCACACGACCGTCGACCACCACTATGCGGCCAGCCACGCCAGCCACGTCGTTTATTGTCTCAGCCTTCCGAAGGCAGTATACTATGTTGGAGCCTACCTCAGGTATCAGCTTTTCAAACGTTACAGATGCCTCAAGCCTTTTAACACATCTGTCAAGAGTTCGGAGAACAGCCATCCTTTCCTCATCCAAAAACCTATCGAGCGACGGCGACATGCAGATGTCGCAGTCGGATAGCTGGTGATGCATACTTCTATGGAAGGCACATAGCCTCCCCTCGGAAAGCAGGCCACGCCAGAACGAGTAAAGTATGCCGGTGGACTGGGCCGGGTTCTCAGCCAAGGCATCACAGAGAATTCCAGCCAGCAACAATGCTTCGTTTCTCTCCACACCCATCTTCTCCAACGCATTCAAGTAGCTTCTTTCATCCCGCCGCAGTATTTGGCTTACCGCTGCCTGAGTTACGCCAACCATCTTGGCTATGGTCGGCTGGCCTACGCCGTTTCTCCTCAGCATGTGGACAACAACACCTCTTACCGCAGGCAGGAAATACCTAGCCATAATCTCGCAGGGAGGGAACACGTCTATAAGACGCGCTGGATGTTTATAAAGCAGAGGCATGTTAAAACTTTAGATGGATAAGCATGACATGGAGCTACCCCGGTACGTGGCTATAGGCAGGGGGCTTGAGCAGACGATTGTCCAACGGTTGAGGAAACACGGTTACCGGAAGTGTGTAATGATAACCAGCAAAACACCGTTTAAGCTGTATGGGTCTAAGATTGTGGAAGCTGCTGGTGACGACCTGCTCTTTGAGGTCAGTTTTATCGACGAGCTTTTGGTGAATTTTGAAGACTTTGCTAGGGAGTCTAGGTCTGCTGACGTCGTCATGGGCTTGGGTGGCGGAAGAGTTGCTGATGTTTCGAAAGTCGTTGCAGAGGTCGCTGGGAAACCTTTCTTCAGCGTGCCGACCGTCGCATCACATGACGGAATAGCCAGCCCCATGACTTCCTACCGGCAGAACAGCCAAGCCTACTCGAGAAAATCCGTAATGCCGTCTGAGGTCTTCGCGGACATGGATGTGATAAGCCTAGCCCCCCGTCGATACTTGTTAAGCGGGTGCGGAGACCTGCTGGCTAAGCACAGCGCCGTAAGGGACTGGTGGTTGGCGCACAAGGTAACAGGCGAGTATTACGGCCGGTATGCAGCTCATCTCGCCTACTTGAGCGCGTCGGTTGTAATAAAGTCGGCAAGGCTGATAGCGGACGGCTCGTTGGAAGGCGTCCGAACTGTGGTGGAGGCGTTGATAAGCGCCGGGGTTGCGATGGGCGTTGCAGGAAGCAGCAGGCCATGCAGCGGAAGCGAGCACCTCATCGCACACGCTTTAGAAACTTTGATGGAGAAGCCGCCGTTACACGGCGAGAGATGCGGAGTGGCTGCCGTCTTCACCTCATACCTCCATAAAGGTAACTGGAAAAAGCTAAGAGACAGCCTAGCCATTATGGGCGCACCCCACAACCTCGAGAAATTGGGCGTAGACGCCGATCTTTTCATAGAAGCTGTCGAAAAAGCGCCGCAGATAAGGCCTGACCGATACACAATTCTCCACAGAAGAAAGCTCAGCAAGCCAGAGATAGTCAACATCCTGTCCGAAACGCAGCTCATCTAACATATATTATCTACCTGTACCGAAATTCCTGCATGGCGTACCGGTATGAATATGACACTCTTGGGCAGATGAGGGTGCCTGCGGACGCGTTGTACGGCGCCCAAACCGCCAGAGCCGTCGAAAACTTCCCGATATCAGGTTTGAGGTTTCAACGTCCCTTCATAAGGGCTCTGGGCTTAATCAAGTATGCGGCTGCAGAAGCCAACATGCAGCTCGGACTCCTCGACAGAAGAATAGGCGAGGCGATAGCGAAAGCGGCGATAGAGGTAGCAGACGGTCTTCACGACAAGGAGTTTGTGGTAGACGTTTTCCAAACCGGGTCAGGTACGTCAACCAACATGAACGCAAACGAGGTCATAGCCAACAGAGCTTTGGAGATACTGGGTGAGAAAAGGGGAGACAAGAAGATAATTCATCCAAACGATCATGTGAACATGGGCCAGTCGACCAACGACGTCATACCTACAGCCATAAACGTTTCAACCGCGATGCTGATAAAGGAGAGACTGGTCCCCGCCCTAGAAAGGCTTGAGAGAGAGCTGGCGAAGAAAGCTGAGGAATACAGTGAAGTTGTCAAGCCTGGGAGGACTCATTTCCAGGACGCTGTCCCGCTGACCTTCGGCCAAGAGTTTTCAGGATACGCAGCCATGGTGAGGAAAGGTAAGGCGAGGGTTACGAAAGCCTTCGAAAGTGTTCTCGAGCTTCCTATAGGGGGAACGGCTGTAGGAACCGGGCTTAACACGCATCCAGAGTTTGGAAAGCTTGTAGTTGAGAAGCTGAAACAGATGACCGGCATAGATTTTCGACTGGCTGAGAACAGGTTTGAAGCCATGGGAAGCCGGGATTGCTGCCTCGAAGTCTCCGCAGCCCTACGAAGCATCGCAGTTTCGCTACTGAAGATATGCGGCGACCTGCGAATTCTGTCCTCCGGCCCGAACACAGGGATCAACGAGATAGAGCTGCCCGCAGTGCAGCCAGGATCTTCAATAATGCCCGGCAAAGTCAACCCGGTTATCGTTGAGTCAGCTATGCTTGCCGCCGCACAGGTCATAGGTTATGACAAGGCGGTTGAGGAGGCCTGCAAGCTAGGTGAGCTGGAGCTAAACATGGGGCTGCCGCTCATCGCCTACGACTTAATTGAATCAATTGCAACGCTTTCGAACACTTGCGACAACCTTACGGCGAAGTGCATAGCAGGCATAAAGGTTAACGTCAAACGGGCCAGAAAGCTTGCGGAATCCAGTCCAGCGCTGGTAACAGTTGTTGCACCACTCATAGGCTATGATGCGGCTGCCAAGGTGGCGAAGAAGATGCTTGCAGAAAACAAGACCATCAAAGATGTTCTGGTTGAGGAAAACATCCTAATGCCTGCTGAAGTGGAAAAAACCCTAGACCTTCTGAAGCTGACGAAAGGAGGCATTATAGGAAAAACTTAGGCCTGCCGAAGACAACGCCCGGCTTACTTAGCTGCCGCAGCTGGCTCAAAACATATTCCCTGATCTCGTTCGGTGATGGCAGTTCTCCGACTATTTCACCGTTCTCTATCAAAGGCTTCAACAAAGGTCTGACCTCGGAGGAACATACAGGACATGATTCTAATCTTTTACCCCACAATGTAACAATGTCATGATAGCTGCTGCATCTGTAAACCTGCTTTCTTCCGGGCAGTTTCCCCCTCTTGGAGACGGGTTTCCCATCCCTTTCAACTATGTCGAGGGAGAGGTCTATGGAGGCTGGGAATGCAATCGATGTTCCAACACCAAAGCCGTCGACTACATCCCTCAGCTCCCTAACCGTCTCCTCATCCACTCCACCGCTCAGAAAAATCTTTACATTCTTGAACCCGTTGATGTCAAGAGACCAGCGCGTCTCTTCTATGATTTTACGGATGTTCCCTCGTCTGGAGCTCGGCGTATCCAGCCTGACGCCGTACAGGTCTTTTCCAAGCGTTTCAGCGGCCAACAGCGACTCGAACCTCTCGTCGGAGAAAGTGTCAACCAAGGCTATACGGGGGACCTCGGGGGGCATTACCTCGTGAAAGAGTTTCCACGCCCTCCTCTGATCTCCCATAGCTATTATTAAGGCGTGGGGCATAGTGCCCATTGGCCTGACGCCCAGCATCTCGGCTCCAACAACGCCTGAAACAGCATCACAACCCCCTATATATGCGGCCCTGTCAACCATGGGGGTTACAGCTGGATGCACACATCTTAATCCAAAAAACAAAACAGATTTTTCGCCTGCCGCAATCTTAACCCTTGCGGCTTTTGTAGCCACGCTGCTGGCATGCCTCAGTATCCCTAGAAGAGAGGACTCGTAGACAGCGAAGTCCGTGTAACGGCCTTCAATGCTGATAACCGGCTCCATCTCAGTGAAGATAGTTCCTTCATCCACCGAGTAAACGTTGATGGGTAAGCCTTCAAGAAGCCAAGCCACTTCCTCAACACCCGCTAGAACAGCCCATTCATAGCCCGGCGGCAGAGAATAGGCGTGGGTTTCAGCGACAACCGAAACATCCGAAGTGGCGTTTCTCTCCAAAATCGCCTTAGTCCTTTGAAAGTAAATATCGGTTACGTCTCCTTTCTTAATTCTATCTGGAGAAGCCACGAAGAGAGAAGGCTTTCTACTCATTGTTCTATCTCAACCAGGTCTGAGCGTGTTAAAATACCTCTGTAAAGGAATGTGACTTGTCTTAGTGCTGCTTTCATGTCAAACTCGTTCAAGGCGGAGACGGCGTCCACGGGAATGTAGACGTTCAGCCACCGAAGGGCTGCGCTACCGGCGGTGTGAAGGACGCAGATGTTTGCAACCGTCCCTGTGACTATGAGGTTTTTGACGTTGTAAAGCCGTAGGTAGTGTTCTAGGGGTGTTCCGTAAAACCCGTCGTACCTTAGCTTTCTAACAACAATCTCCCCAGCAACGGGTTTAAGCTCTTCAACAATCTCAGCCCCCCAGCTGCCCGCCAAAGCATGTTCACCCCATATGGCGAACTCGGGATCACCCTTATCATGCCAGTCCTGGGTATAGAAAACCTTCACGCCGCTCTTCCTGGCCATGTCCAAAAGCCTTTTTACAGCGGGTATTGTTGAAGGCGCCGCGGGCACGTATAAGCGGCCGCTTGGGTGGCAGAAATCGTTCTGCATGTCCACTATTATCAGCCCAGAGTCTTTTGGGCTTAGCTTTACCTTCTGGGGCTGTGGAATTTCCACGTCCGCCACAAATGTTGAAAGATAACTCTAAAATAATAACGTTGCAGTCTAACTCAGCGTGAGCGCCTCCAGCGAGATTCTGGCCAAGATTAACGAGCTTATCGAGAACGAGAAGGATACAATTCTTTCAGACCTTTCAAAAATCGTCTCGCAGCCAAGCGTCTCCGCAAGAAACGAGGGAGTAGTTGAATGTGCCGAATTGGTCCAACAGCTTCTTAAACGTGATGGTTTTGAGACTCGTCTGCTGGATACTAAAACAGGCAGGCCTGCGGTATATGCGGAGAAAAGGGACGGTGAAAAACCCATCCTGCTTTACAACCATTATGATGTACAGCCTCCGGAGCCTTTGGAGCAGTGGAACACCAAACCCTTCGAGCTCGTTGAGAGAGACGGATTTTTATACGGAAGGGGTGTCGCCGATAACAAGGCCGAAATAATTGCAAGGCTAGCGGCTGTCCGTGTCGTTGAAAAACTGCAGGGAAAACTGCCTGTCACAATTAAATGGTTCATCGAAGGGGAGGAGGAAGTTGGAAGCCCCAGCATTCCGGAGCTCTTATCCAAGCACGCAACATTGTTCAAAGGCTCTATCGGATGTTTGTGGGAAGGGGGAGACATGGTAAACGATACACCAAGCTTCTACCTAGGAGTGAAAGGAATGCTTTACGTAGAGCTGAGCGTAAAGACAGCACAGGCAGACGCACATTCGATGTACGCTCCAATCATTGAAAACGCAGCCGAGAAGCTGGCAAGAACGGTGTTGAAGCTTAAAGATAAAAAAGGCCGCATAACTGTCCCAGGCTTTTACAGAGACGTTTTAAAACCAACAAAATCTGAGAGGAAGATGATGTCTTCAGTGAAGCTGCAGCCAGAAGCGCTCGCAAAAGCTCTGGGCGTCGAAAAACTGACGGTGAGGAAGACGGATTTGGTGGAGAGCCTTGTCTATCAACCCACATGCAACATCGCGGGCATTGTATCGGGTTATACAGGACCCGGCTCCAAAACGATAGTGCCCTCAACAGCTTCGGTGAAGATAGATTTTAGACTCGTCCCAAACCAGGACCCTGAGAAGATTTTAAGAGCCCTGAAAAGAATGCTGCGCGACGTTGATGTCGTAGTTCATTCGATGGCTTACCCCTCTCGCATCAGTTTAGACGAGCCCATCGTGAAAATCGCCGTCAAAGCAGCTGAGGAGGTTTACGGAAGGAGGCCAAACATTCTTCCGAACATGTTCGGAACCGGCCCGCTGTACCACTTCACTAAGATGGGAGTGCCTACAGCTATGCTGACATCACTTTCACATCCTGGGTCGAGGCTTCACGCTCCCAACGAAAACATATATGCAAGTCATTTCTGGAAGTCGGTTGCTCATCATGCGCTGGTTTTCATAAGAGCTGGCGAGCCAGCTTCATAGCCAGAACCGGATGACTAAGAAGTTTCCTAGCCACCCTGCCTACGTCCAAGCCGTTCGCCAAGTCCAGTATATCGTCAGCCTGGAAGATCTTCGCCAATGTGTCTAACTCCTCGTCCGACAGCTTCTCAACAGCCCTCATCGCCTTCAGGCTTTTTCTAATCCTGGTCAGCCAGTTTTCGTAGAGTTTATAGAACTGTGAAAGCCTTTGCTTGGATGTATCGCCTTCTTTTACAGCTTCGGCGGCAACGCGTCCAGCGGCAAGGCCTGCTGCGACAGATGAATGGATTCCAGCTCCTGTCAAAGGTATTACATGTCCAGCCGCATCTCCCACAAGCATGACGCCGTCGAAGACGCTTTCGGATATCGCACCCCCTATGGGAACTGGAGCCCCTCTGTAGTCGATTATTCTTGCGCCTCCTAGTTCGTCGCTGAACCTCTTTACGAATGCGTCGAGGTATTCTTTTGCCACGCCACCTCTGACTCCGATGCCCACTTCAGCCAGCTTCTCGCTGCGGGGGAATATCCATGCGTAACCACCCGGAGCCACCTTGTTGCCGAGGTAAAACCTGACAGCGTCAGGGTGCTTAAGCTTGCAGTTAGCCATTATGTATTGGACAGTCGGTATGGGCTCAGGCCTCTCCGTGATGTTCAGGCTTTTTGCAACTGTTGAGTTGTACCCGTCTGCGCCTATCACTACTTTGGCAAGGTATGTCTCCCTGTTCGTCTTAACCACAACCCTTGAATCCTCCCTCTTGACTCCATTTACCTCTTCTCTTACATGTATGTCGGCACCATATTCAGCGGCCTGAGCAGCTATTTCCTGGATGAACAACGACTTGTTTATGTTGTATCCTATCTGGGGGATTACAACCTCGATCATGCTGGGCGAATACACGAGGGCGTAGGCCTCATGCATTACTATTCGTGGGCTCGGCTTAACCCCGGCGGTGACGAGGGTTTCCTTGCTCACAGCTTCTCCGCAGGGTTTGTTGGCCATTATCGTAGGATACTTCTCCAAGAGCAGGACTTCAACATTCAGGGATGCAGCAGCCTTGGCGGCCGAGACCCCGGCTGGACCACCCCCGACGACTATCACGTCACGCTCTTGCATGCGTGGTTTAAACTCCCAGTTTATTTAAACGTTGTTTGGACACGCTGCAGGAAAGCCGACATTTATATCATAGCTTTTCAACATGCTTCAGAAGATGGGAGACCCCAAAAGAATCCGCAAAAAGTATGAAACCCCAGGCCATCCTTGGCGGAGGGAGAACCTTGAAGAGGAGCTGAAGCTTGTCGGCGAATACGGTCTAAGAAACAAGCGCGAGCTGTGGCGAGCTCTGAGCAAGCTGAGGAAATACAGAGCTATGGCTAGGTCTCTATTCACAGCTGTTGGCGAGAAGCGTGTGCAGTTGGAGGCCAAGCTAATGGGTAAGCTTTATCGTCTAGGTCTGCTTCCTCAAGGAGCCACTCTAGATGATGTTCTCAAGCTGACGGTCAGAGACATGCTGGACAGAAGGCTTCAGACTATGGTCTACAGGCTTGGACTAGCCAAAACAATCTTCCACGCAAGACAGCTGATAACCCATGGTAAAGTTTACGTCGGCGGTAGAAAAGTAAGAGCTCCCAGTTACCATGTCATGAGAGATGAGGAGGAAACCATTAGGCTTGCGGAGACTATTCCAGCGGTTGCGGGAGCAAAGGTGAGCAACCCAAATGGCTGAGGAGAGCCAACCGCAGGGACAGAAACAGGCCGCCGAGCATAAAACACAGCAGAAATGGGGCATCGTCCACATATATTCATCCTACAACAACATCATAGTACATCTAACGGATTTGACTGGGGCTGAAACGATAGCTAAGGCCTCTGGAGGGATGTTTGTGGACGCTGGCAGGCTTGAGCCTACGCCTTACGCAGGCATGCGGGCGGCTGCATATATTATGGAGGCGGCGAAAGCGGCGGGGATAAACGCCGTACACATTCTAGTCAGAGCTCCGGGAGGAGTTAAGTCAAGGACTCCTGGACCAGCCACACAAGCCGCCATCAGGACTATTGCAAGGTCTGGCGTGTCTATAGGACGTATAGAGGACGTAACCCCTATCCCTCACGACAGTGTCAGGAAGAAAGGAGGCCGCAGGGGTAGGCGCGTGTAAGAGATAATGCTTTATTCCCAACATAACGTCTGAAAAGATGGTGGTTTGTTGAGCCTTAAACAGGTTGACGTCTCTGGAAAACCAGTGCAGAGGAGGGAGGCCACGGCAGTGGGCAGAATAAAGCTCAAACCCGAAACGCTGGAAAGGATTAGGAAGGGGTTTTTGGAGAAAGGCGACGCACTTCAGCTGGCCCGTTTAGGCGCAATCTTAGGAGCTAAATCAACGCCTCAGCTTCTACCCCTATGCCATCAGCTGAAGCTGGAAAATGTAGAAGTGCGTGAGAAAATCGGAGAAGACTATGTCGAGGTTAGTGTAAAGGTCGTGGCGTTTGAGAAAACAGGTGTAGAGATGGAGGCGTTAACCGCTGTATCCCTCGCATTGCTAAACATCTGGGATGCCGTGAAGCAGTATGAAAAAGACGAACAGGGACAATATCCAAACACAGAGATATACGGCGTTAAAGTCGTTTCTAAGGTGAAGGCTGATGAAACCACACGAGCACCATAGGAACGAAAGCCCGAAAAAACTGAAGATAGCGGTGATAACGGCTAGCAGCTCTAGGTTCTTCAAGAAAATAGGCGGCCAACCGTTCGCCGACGAGTCAGGCGACAAAGCAGTATCCATCTTGAGAAATCTTGGACACGATGTTGAATACCTAGGGGTTGTCAACGACGACCTTTGGATGATAAGGAACAAGGTCGTCAAAGCCTTTGAGTCAGAGTTTGACGTCATCCTCGTCACAGGGGGGACGGGTGTTTCCCCCAGAGACGTGACGGTGGAGGCTTTACGCCCTTTGCTGGAAAAGGAGCTTGACGGCTGGGGAGAGATATTCAGGCTCGAGAGCTACAAAAGGATAGGTCCAGCGGCAGCTCTTTCAAGAACGATTGCAGGCGTCGCCAACGGAAAACTAGTCATAGCGCTGCCCGGCTCCCCTGAGGCCGTCGGCCTCGCTCTAGAGATTTTCGGGCCTGAGCTACCGCACATAGTATACATAGCTAGGGGAAGACCGGCTTGAAAATCATCGTCCTCGGCTCAGGCAGTATTGTACCCACAGAGGACAGGTTTGGAAGCGGCGTCTATGCTGAGTCCTCAAGCGTAAGCTTTCTGATAGACCCTGGACCCGGAGTTCTGGAGAAGTTGAGGCGCTTAGGAAAGAAGCCTCAAGACCTCCACGCAGTTTTTATATCTCATTTCCACCTAGACCATGTCTCCGACCTATTTCCACTTTTGATGCTTTGGGCGTACGATGTCGACGGCAGCCCGTCACCAAGTCCAAAACCCCTCCGGCTCATCGGCCCCCGCGGACTCGCAAGACTTATCCAAAACATAGCGGTCGATATAGATGCATTCTCATACCTCTCTAAAACTATGGGCTGTCTAAGGTATACTTCCGTGAAGGAAATGGCTGACGGAGATTCGTGGCATTTGATGCAGGTGAAAGTTTCTTCAGCTGAGGTTGAGCACTACAACGGCATAGCCTACCGCTTTGAAACAACCGAGGGGTCGGTTGTCTACTCGGGGGATACAATCCCTGACGATAGGTTGGTAAAGCTCGCCCGCGGCTGCGACATACTCATACATGAGTGCAGCTTCCCCCACGAGAAATTGTTAGGAAAACACACCTCTGAAAAACTGCTAGCGACCATCGTTTCCAAGATAATGCCGAGAGTGCTGATTGTAACCCATCTCTACCCAGCATGGCAGGGGCGGGAGGACAGGATTAAGAAAGCTCTGGAAAACCTTGGTCTCGAGAAGCTGATCATAGCCAAGGACATGGCTTTCATAGAGATATAAATGGGCTTGCCGTAGCCCTCCTATGATTCTGTCAGACTTCGACCTGTGGAACTACATCAGAAGCGGGAGGCTGAAGATAGAGCCTTTCAGCGAAGACATCGTAAGGGAGAACGGGTTAGACCTCAGGATAGGACGGCAGGTCGCCAGGTTTAACAAAAACGACAAAATCTTCGACACGAAAACCTCTTCCGCAGCCGATTTCTACTTCTTCGAGGAAGGTGATTCGTTCTTAATAAACCCGCGGGAACATGTTCTACTCCATACGCAGGAGTACCTTGCGTTGCCGAAGGATTTGATGGGGTTCGTAAACCTTCGGAGCAGCTACGCCCGCATAGGGCTCACAATCCCACCCACAATCATTGACGCAAACTTTGAGGGGGAGTTGACGATAGAGATAGTGGGCGGAGATTTTCCCGTTAGGCTGTACAGCGGCGATAGATTTCTCCACGTTGTCTTTGCCCGTCTCTCGTCGATAGTAGAGAAACCCTACAGCGGGAGATATCAGGGCCAGAGGGGTGTTAGGCTTCCCAGCTTCAGGTAAACCCTCCAGCAATAGGCGGAAGGATAACCACTACATCACCTTCCTTCAGCTTCGTTTGACGCCAGCGTGGCTTATCGAGGTTTTCACCATTCAATGCTAGTGCAAAACCAGTCTTTAGACCTTCTGCTTCAAACAGGTCGCTGAGCTTTTCGGCATACTTAGCTTTGAAAACTTCTATGAAATCTTGGACGGTTGCGCCTTCATGTAGTTCAAACTCCTCGGAATCCCTGCCGAGTTTCTCCCTCATGAATGCAAAATACCTAGTCTGTATTTTCATGCCCCTTCAAGCCAGGCTCCAGAGCCGTCGACGTAGACTTCCTTTTTGAAAAGGGCAGGCTCTCTTTTGTATCTTTCGACGGCTAATCTCAAGCCCCTGAAAACCTCTTCCCTGCTCCCCCCCGCTGCGGCCGCCATCACCACAGCCTCTCCGACTGCGAAGCTGCCGACCAAATGCCAGACTCCAAGAAACCGTAAACCATATTCTGCTTTCACTTCCTCGCACAGTTTTCTCAATGCCTTGTTCGCATGCTCATGATAGGATTCCATGTAAAGGCTCTCCACATCTTTGACACCTCTTCCACGTCTTTTCACGATCCCCACAAAAAAAGCTGCTGCACCGCATGATCCGTCTGAAACCTCTTTCAAAACGGAGTCAAACAGAGTTGTGAAGCTCAGCTCCCCCCTGCTGTACACACCAGGCTCAGGTGTTCGCATCAAACACTGATGTAAAAGACAGGTAAATTAGCTTTTTCGATGGCCAAAATTTTGCATCGCTGTACAATCAGTAACTCGGCGTATTTTTCAGGTAAAAAAATTAGTCAGCCGACAAAAATTGGTGAATTTCTATGAAGTCAAATCTTCTTCAAGCAAACACTTTATAAGTTATGATTTTTTGAAAACGAGCGAGGTAAGTAGAGTAAGCGATGCTGGAAAGCAAAGCAATTCAAAAGCAGATTGTCGGTAAACACGTCTTCGGCAACCTTTATGGATGTCCAGAAAACCTGCTCAAAGACCAGAAGTTCCTCAGACAGACCGTCTTGGACGCAGTCAACATTTCCAAGATGACGCTTGTCTCGATCAGGTCGTGGAAGTTCGGAGGGGAGAAGGGAGGCGTTTCCGTCATAGCTTTGGTGAAGGAAAGCCACATAGCCATCCACACCTGGCACCAATACCGGTACGCCACAGTCGACATATACACTTGCGGAGAGGAGTCAGAGCCGGAGAAAGCCTTCGAGGCTGTGGTCCAACGACTTCGTCCAGAAAGATTCGTCAAACATATAGCTGACAGGTCTTCGGCGTAAAACTTTTACCTTTTACCAGAACATACACTGCCTAACGGAGGTAAAGCTCCTTGTTTTATTTTTAAAACGCCTAGGGAAAGACAGGCTTCGGACCCAAAAAGTTAACTAAACAAGCATCGAATTATTCATCCAACTGTCCGATACCCAAAACCGATTTGCTTACTTGAACCTGCTTTAAGTGGACTCTGGGGGTGTTATCCCGCTTCTATAGCCGCTGAAAACCACCTAAAACAACCTCCGTTTACTTATCAAAGAGGAAATAACTCGGTCTCCCTTGAGATGCGGTCTTGGTTGAATTAACGCCTTCCTATTTAATCTCATACTTTGTTCGATTTTTCGAACAACGAAAATTTGCTAAGAAGAGGTAAACGTTATAAGGTAAAAATTAAACCAAATAATCATGAAAAAACAGAAAGAAGAGATAGATGAGAAAAAACTGCGAGAAGCAGTGAAGCAAGCTCTAAAGCAGCCGAGGCTGGCCTTCTACTCGCCGTTAGCAGCCGCAATCTTGAACTACAGAAAAAACGTTATACCTAGGTACAGCATAAGTGACGAGCTGGCTAAAATAGTTGAGTCAGCGCTTAGACAAAAATATCCTAGGCTTACCTCTAAAGCTAGGTTTGCTTTTTCGAAGGCTAGGCGAGAGATTTCCTCCAGACAACGCGGCAAAGCTTTCCAGTGAGCTCCAAGTCTTTGGGAACACGGTCAGGCGGCGGATTCTTGAGTGAGCGCGCGACAACCTCCAAGGCTTTAACGCCAGCTTCTTCAGGAGGTGTTCCAGCCGCAGACAACGTGGTGAACGCGCCAGTAAGTATGTCTCCGGCGCCTGTTCCTTCGTCCGTAATGACTGGTTCAACTACCTCAATGAGCGATAAACTTCGGGAGTCTGTGAGGAGAAGCCCATCCGTAAAACCGACCAAACAGTTTTTCGCCCCTAGCTTCGCCAAGGCAGAGGCAGCATCCAAAACATTTTCGCGGCCGGTCAAGGCAACCGCCTCCTCAGCTGAACAATGGATTACATCCGCCACCCTGAATATTTCAGTTAACGTAAGACCGCGTAAAAATATGTAGTCGTTGCTGTCCCGCTGCCTCAGAAAACCTTGCAGATCCACTGACAAAACCTCTGTCCTCGACCGAAGTTGCATAACATGTTCTTTCCCAACCTCTTTGAACACGGGCGAAACTATCACAGCTTCGGTGTCCACGTTTTCGAGAATGTTTTGAGGGAGCGGAGGGCCTTGTGAGACTAGCCTAAGAACCCTCACCCCGTCTTTAAAAACGGGTTCGAAGACATAGCTGCTGGCATCCTCAACTTTTATGACGTTAGAGGTGTCAAGCCCAGCTTCCGCCAGTTTCAGCATGAAATCGTCTGGAAAATCCCCTCCCACTGCTGAGTATAGCACGGCGTCGGCTCTCAAAGCATGTACAGCTGTGCCCGCATACCAAGGTGGGCCCCCGATAATGCAGGTTTTACCGTGTGTGATGTCTATTGTGAGGGCCCCCACCACAGCAACCCGCATCAGTTTCTTTTAAAAGATTGCTCGATTTATGGGTTTGACGGAAAGATTTTCCCAGTAATCGTCGTCTAAGAGCACGTGAACCACGTCCACAATCCTTTCCACCAACTCCTCGTAAGGCCCTTCGTCCAGCTTTTTCTTAAACTCCCAGTTGTGAGTTCCATCGTCGTTCCAGAGCCTGTTAGGCACTTTACCACGACACCGGCGTCACCCACTATTTCAGGCATGGCGAAGTGATCGCTTACTACCGGAACAGCACCGAAATACATCGCCAGCTGTCTCCACCAACAGGTTCTGCAAAGCCTACGGAAGTTCCTAAAGGGCTTGTTAAAAGCTCTGAGACGCTCTTTTTCTCTTTTTTCTTGGTTTTTTCCTTAGTATTCTGTTGTAGTTGGGGTGTTTATCCCTGTTGGAGAAGGTTTGACAGCATTTTCTACAATATCTCCTGTCATAATTTGGCTGACGGCCTGATGGAATAAACAGAGGCTTCCCATAGCTGAAATGTGGTGTTCCGTCTTCAACCCATAGGGATATTCTAGGTGTTGATGGCTTTGGAGAGCAGAGGGTTCAAAGAGGTCAATGAAGACATCCTTGTTATGCGTAGATTAACCTGCGGGTATAGGGGCCTGTTTAAGAGCTGTCGAAGCGTGTTGAACAGGATGAGGGCTTTAAGCGGAGTTGAAAGAGAGGTCTTGAAAGATGCTGTCAAGTCTTTGGAGGAGAAGATGACTAAAATGGCGGAGATTATAGTCTCTGAGGCGGGTAAAAGGATACCCGCCTACAATAGGGTTGTCGAGGCTCTGGGAATCGGGGGAGATAACCATCTGATGGCGAGAGAATCTTTAGCCGAGCTTATGACATACATAGACTTATAAGAAAAATCAAAGACTACCTCAGACTGTACAAGGTAGACAGGAAAAGCGGAAAACCGAAGATATTCAACGGACATCTCCGAAAAACGCTACAGCGTCTGACGATGGTATCAAAAGGAGGAACAGGGATAAAGGCCAAAGACGAGGAACAAACGATAAGAAGAATCAGAGAGGCTGTCAGGAGAGAGGCTGGAGGTCATACCACCATAGACAGCAGAGAAAAACCCCAAGCCGGTATGACAAAGCCTTTAACATGTATGGGTCTCACAATCCCATACATGACTATGTATTTAACATACCGGCCTCTCTCTTCTTTGGGGGTTCTTAGGTGTTGTCATGCTGGTTGCCTCCAGTGTTAGGTCGCTTGGGTTTCCAACACGTTTTGCCTCAAGTGTTGTCATGCTGGTTGCCTCCAGCCAAACCTCCCCCCTATTTTTCCCTACCTTCAATTTCCGTTGAAAACACAAACCGTTTACAGGAAAAAAGGTGCTTCTGGACGCCTATTTATAAATATTGAGGACTGAAGTGTTTTCTCCTCCCCTTCGCTCCAGAGACGGTTTTTAGTCATGTATTTTCTCAACCTTTTTTAATGGGTCGGATTTCTTAACGGTTTGGGAATGGCTCAGACGATTGAGGTCGCTAGAGTCGAGAAACCCTTCCGAAAAGAAGTGAAGCAGGTTGAGAAGTTTAAGCAGGCGGGATACAGGATAGTGGGAAATCATTCAGCCGTCAAAGTATGCCACTGGACGAAGTCCGCTTTGCGCGGGGGAAAGATGTGCTACAAGAGCTGGTACGGGATAGAAAGCCACAGATGTATCCAGATGACTCCATCGCTGCAGTACTGCAACATGATGTGCGTCTTCTGCTGGCGTTTCCATACTCTCAACAGGGTTCAGCCTTTCGACGGCGGCTGGGAAGAGCCTTCTAAGCTCCTGGACATGATTATCGCTGAACAACGCCAGCTTTTGTCAGGCTTCGGCGGCAACCCCAAAGTATCAAAACAGATGTTTAATGAGGCTATGACGCCAAAGCATTTAGCGATTTCGCTGGACGGGGAGCCAACTCTCTACCCATATCTCGCCGACCTCATACAGGAGGCTTCCAACAGGGGTATGACCACTTTCCTTGTAACAAACGGAACGATGCCGGAGAGGCTTGAAGAGCTTATCCAAAAAGCTCAGCCTACATCTCTCTACATAAGCCTCTACGGACCAGATAAAGAGACTCATGTTAAGACATGTAAACCGCTCATTCCAGACAGCTGGGAGAGGCTGCTCAAATCCCTGGAGCTGATGGCTAAGTTCTCCTGCAGGAAGGTAATACGGCTCACCCTAGTCAAGAACGTCAACATGCACTGCCCTGAAAAATATGCCGACCTCATCAAGCTGGCCTCACCAGACTTTGTAGAATGCAAGGGCTATACACATGTGGGCGAGTCGCAGCTAAGGCTCCAGAAGACAAACATGCCATCCGTTGAAGAGATAGGGGTGTTCGCTGAAAACCTTGCTGGCTTAATAGGCTTTAAGAAAGTTGTTGAGGATGATGTAAGCAGGGTTGTCCTTCTCGCCAACCCTTCGAGCCGTTATTATCTGGATGTCGCTACACGCTTAAACCGGACTTAGCCTCCAAAAGCCTGTTATACGTTTGGTCGATGGTTTCAGGAAGGACCCTCGTTTCCGACAGGGTAGTCATGAAGTTGGTGTCACCGCTCCATCTAGGCACGACGTGAAAGTGGATGTGGTCTTCTATCCCAGCGCCAGCAGACCTCCCCAAGTTGACCCCTATGTTGTAGCCCTCAGGGTTCAAAACCTTCTTAGTCAGCTCTATAGCCAGCTTCAACAGCTTCATGACCTCCAGCATTTCGTTGTCCGACATGTCCTCTAGGGATGGAATATGGCGGAAAGGTGAAACCATTAGGTGGCCGTTGTTGTAAGGGTATAGGTTCATCATGATTAAAGCAGAGCTACCACGGTGGACAACATATTTGGATCTGTCGTCAGTGGTTTTAACAGCTTCGCAGAATATGCATCCATGCTCTTTTTTCGACGACTTTATGTAGCTCATTCTCCAAGGCGCCCACAGCCTGTCCAATCTAAACCTTTTTCAACCTGCTTTGATTTAAGTTGTAGCTTTCGAAAAATCCCAGCCAGCGGGGGCTGAGCTTTTTCACTATCGTCGTCCCTGCAAGCAAATTCTCGGAGTTTCTGAGAAGACCGGTCAAAGCGTTAACCGAAAGAACGAACACACCCGCCACAATGCGTTTGTCAGGCTCGTAGAGCGATATCATCAAAGGAGCGAAGAACACCAAGCATTCCCCCGGGTACTGGCTGCCCAAAAAGTCAGCCACAATCTTAGTCCTTTCAACGGATTTGATAACTGTCGTGCTGAGAACCTGCCCCGACAAACTTTTCCTCCATCTCTTACAATCTATGACAAGACAAAGGCTTGGCGTTGCAGCGACCACATCTGCTTGGATACGTTTACCTCCAAAGCTAAGACGCAGGTCCCTGACGCATTTGAAGCCGGCACGGCTGCAGCCGGCGGAGACTAACTCCTCCATCTCCTTCCAAGACAGTTCTCTAACAACTTTCTCAGGCTCAACACCCTGCTCAACCGCAGCCAGCGCCGCCTCAACTCTTGACGAGAAGCTGGTTGTTGGCATCACCCACCACAACAACACGTGAATATAAAAGCTGTAATACTACTCGGGTATATGCACGATAATTCATATGTCCTATTCCCAAGCTAGCCCCTCCAAGTTTTTCTCAAGTTTTTATAAAGAACCGTTACCGTAGGAGTCCGGGGATGTTCTTAGAGCAGCTGCTCTCCTCGCTATCACAGGTAGCCGCTATCGTGACTTCCCTATTCCTGATTTTTATCAGTTTCATCCTCTCCAGTCCCTTAAACGCATCCATAGTTGCTGCACCCGTAGGAGCAGCCGTCTTAGTAACTTTTGCTTTTCTTCGAAGACGTCGTAAACCCATGCAAAAGGAGGAGGAAACACATCCTGCTCAAGAGACCGTTGAACCAACTGTAATCGAACATTATACTGTGGATGAAATCCTAAGTGTGAAGATAATTGAAAAGGATGGGTCTGTGAAATACGTTGTGGAGGAACCGGCTCTGGACGAAAGACTGGCGCGGATTGTCGCCGAGATAGAGGAGGCCTACGTGAAGAAGGGTGTTGAGCCTTCAAAGATTCTCAAGGACCTGGAGCTTGATGAAGTAGAGCTCAAAACTGTTACATATCATGTTGTCAAGGATTTGAAGGGCAGCTGGAAGCTTGAGCCTTTGATACGTGACGAGGAGCTGGAAGACATAACCGTGACCAAGCCTGGGCCAGCCTATGTGATACACAGAAGACATCCCGACCTGCTTTGGATTGAGACGAACATCGAGTTCACGGCTGAGGAGCTGGACAAGCAGGTGAGGCTTCTTGCTGAGAGGAACGGTGCCGAGCTGAGCATCGCAAAGCCTTCAGCCGAGGTTATGACACATGACGGCGACAGGATTGCATTAACATATGCAGGAGAGCTTACACCCGGCGCCAGCACAATAACCATCCGCAAGTTTCCACGATCGCCCTACACAATCTTAGACCTCATCAGAAACGGAACAGTCAACCCAATAACTGCGGCATACATCTGGACGATGCTGGAGGCGAAGAAGTTCGTAATCGTGGCTGGGCCGACGGGAAGTGGGAAAACCACGTTCCTGTCCGCCATGCTCCAGCTCCTACCCTTCAACGCCAAAATCCTCACGCTCGAGGACTATCATCCAGAGATCAATCTTTCTTGGCACAAAAACTGGCACAGGTTCGTTACCCGAAGAACACTCGGCGAAACAGCCTACAGCCTCGCCGACATACTGCGACTCAGCCTAAGACATAGACCCGACTACACGGTTGTGGGCGAGGTTAGAGGATTAGAGGCTAGGGTCATGTTTTCCGCGGCCGCAACAGGCCATGGCATGGCCTCGACAATACATGCCGAAGGCCTCGAAGATGTCTACCAGAGGCTAACGTCGGTCAGCATGGGCGTGTTACCTGAAGAACTCAGCTTCCTTGACGTCGTTGTGTTGATAAGAGGAACTCCTAGAGGCAGAAGAGTCATAGGTGTTTGGGAGATCGAGAAAGTCGGCAAGGAGCATTTAATATCATGGTACGACCAGTCGCTGAATAGATTTTTCCCCGAGAACCGGCGACAGCTGGCCTTGAACTCCCCAACGCTTGTAAACGATGCAAAGCTGAGAAGAAGATACGAGTTGAATGTTGCCATCATTGAAAAACTTCTTGAGCAAAATGCTAAAATGAGGGCGGAGGAACTTGCAAAAGCAGTTGACCAACAGCGAAGATGGGAGGAAGTTGTCGCAGAGTAGCTTAAAGCCCGAGGATTTTGCGATCCTCATGCGTGTTGCCGAGATGTTTAGGCAGGGAAAACCATATACTTTTTTCGAAGTCATCCAGCCTTTTAACGAGGTCAGGCTCTCGTCTGATTTGCCAGCAAACACGTCAGTTCAACAACTTGTGGAAAGACTTGACTTCCTTGTTAACAACAACCTTCTCAGGTCAAAGTTTTCGAGAAAACTATTAAGATGCCCTAAATGTAGCGGCGCGCTTCTCAACCCGCGGACAGCTTGCACGTCGTGCAGGTCTGAAGACATCACAAAATCTCTCATCTTTATGCATAGCTGCGGTGCGGTAATACCTGAAAACGTCGTCAAAACTTTGGACGTATGTCCCAAGTGTAGAGATACCCTTGAAAAAAGCTTAAACACCGCGGGCTTCAGGTTTGTCTGCAACACGTGCGGAAACATCTTCACAGAACCTCTTTACCTTGCTGAATGTCTTTCATGCGAATGGTTCGACGAACTAAAAAATGCTGACCAGATGATTCTCAGAGAATACGAGCTGACCGACCAAGGTCTTAGCCTGATAGAGTCAGCCAACCCTTTGAAGATACTCATCAGAAAACTCATCTCAGAGGGGTTTGAAGTAAGGGAGAAAGTTGAAGTTATCGGCATAAGCGGAACCAAACACCTCCTCGACATTGTAGCAATAAGCGGCGAGAAGTCTGAGACAAGGATATACACAGTCAAGTACAGGGTTACCTCACTTGACATAGTCTCGTGGACGGTCAAAAGGTTTGACATCGAGAAGACAGCCATCCAAGGTGTTGTGGGCCGCGTTCGATGGTTCATCGCTGGAGCGGACGTGGAGGATAACGCGTTTAAAACAGGTGAGACATTCGGCATAGAGGTAGAGAAGATTTAGGTGCTGGCGTCATGCTTGAAACCCAAGCGATAGGTCGTTTTTTGCTCAGCTTCATGTCCAGCTACTGGCCTCATATATCGATTGTATCATTCGCCGTAGCGGTTCTTTTGCTTCGACGGAGGATTTCAGACTCTGAGAAAAAGGCCGCGGCCGAGAGGGAGCAGACGTATTTTCTTGCGATACTGTACATCATCTTGAGAAGCGGCAAGACGGTGCTGCATGCTTTGACGGAGGCGGCGCATAAGCGAGAAATAATCGCCAAGCTCTCACATGAGGCGGGTTATCTGAGAAGAGTCGGGGAAAAAACAACTCTGGCTGAGAGCTTCAAGAAATACGTTCATCCGAGCCGCGAGTTCTCTCTGTTGATAGGTTCCCTAGGAGAGGATTTGGAGAGCGGATTCGGAGTCGTGGAAAAAGTTGAGAAGTATTTGGAACAATCTATATCGAGGGAGAGCGAGAGATGGAGAAGGTATGTCGACACCGTCGAAACTCTCGGAGAAGCAATCGTCTCAATCATACTACTGGTTCCTTTGATGTACGTCGTGGGCGGCATATTGGGAGGTTTCCCCCCCTTTTATTCCGTGTTCATTTCAGTGGGTGCTGCGGCGGTCTTCTATACTATTGCGTCTGCAAGCGAGCCTATGCATCTGGTTGACATCCCACGCATAATTGTCTACACCTCAACAGCTCTCATAGCCGTGTCTGGAGCATTTTTGTTCATGTTCTTTCTCAACACGTCGTTGGTGATGATTCCGCCCGCCATCGGTCTTCTCCTTCTGGGCTGGGGATTGTTCGTACACTTTCGATATATCAGGCGTTGTGTTTCAGAAGGAGAGTCTTCCTTCCTGCTTCTCGACAGCGTGGCGGCACGGCTTAGGGCGGGGTACCCTGTGGGCAAGAGCTTGGAGATGGTTGCCGACCCGCGCTACGCTAGGTACGCAAAGGCTATCGTGAGAGGTATTGAAGTAAAGCCGTTGAACCGGTTCATGAGAATGTCCATCGAAACCGTCAAGCTGGCTCGTTTAGGCGGGTTGGGCGCGGAAGCTCTTAGCCTGATGGCCCGACTAGCCATAACAATCTACCTTAGCTTCACCAACGCAAGAGCAAGGATGAAGCTTTACGACGCGTTAGCCATCGCAAGCGGCGCGGCAATCATAGCCGTTTCAAGCTTCGCAATCATGCCGTTCACGTCACTACCGCCTGAAGTCTCAAGTGAGGTTCAAAAGCTTGTCATAACGCCGTCCCTTGAACCCATACTGCCAAACGCACTCATAGTTTCCTTCAGTCTGGGGGTGGCGGTTTCCAAGACCGAAGACCAGACTGTTGCAGCCGTCTGGAGGGCTGGTGCAGGAGTAATAGCCACGCTCGTCGCCTACTCAATAGCTTCGCTCTTTGTCTAGTGCATGCGGGGTTTCGTGACTACCTCCCTGGTTCACGTTCCGCATGACCAGTGGTTTCCCGTGTTCATTTTAGACCAAGTATTGCCATCTAAGCCATGAGTTTCGCCTTTTTGGGCAGATTTAGAGAGCGGTTTTGGGATGGTGGAGGAGCTCGAGAAAGATTTTGGACCGTCGACCGCGCTGGAGAGTCAAAGACGGAGAAGATATGTGAACACCGTCGAAAACCCCGGTGAAGCAATCGTTTCAATCATTCTGCTGGTTCCCCTCACGTTTTTCCTCAACATATCGCTGGGCTTAGCGGTTGAAGTCTTTGTTCTGGCCTTAGGTGTTTCTATCCACATCAGGTATGTGAGACGGGCTGTGGCCAAGGGTGAGGTAGCCTTCAGTTTGGCGACGAGGTTTAGGGGACTGTCAACTTAATGACACCCATGCCTTTATCCACTTCTCCGGTACCTTCGGCCTGTATGTTGGGGAGCACGTGTTGAACTGTTTTATCCTCCTCTTCAGCCCGCTGAACCATGACTCTATCGTGTTCCTCCTGCCGAACGTCTCCACCCTCCTCAAGCCCAGAACCTTCATAGGCCATCCATACCATGGAACTCTATCCCTGTAGACGGCAGGGTTACTAGCGTACCTAACCCTAACCACCTCAAGAAACCTTATACACTCGGCTATCAGCCCATACATAGGCCCTCCTGACGAGATATGGAACCAACCCCTGACAGACTCAAGGCTTACCTGAAACCCTAGCTCGCATAACATCCCAGCTACCCTCCTGAGCCCCTCGACATATAGCCTAACGCCGACAGCCCTAAACCCACGGAGACGTCCTGAGACGGGGAAAAACATTCCTATCACCGAAGAAACCTATAAGACGGCCTAGGCCAACCCCAACTCTATCCACCCCAACGAATAGAAAGACCCAGGCCATAGACCTTAAGTTGACAGTCCCAGGTTTAGAGCCGTAGCATTAATAATCACGCCTTTTGGGTATACTGGATAGCCTCGCTGTTCGTTTAAAATTCTCTCAACGCATGTAGGACGCTATTAGCGTTATTTTTCTTCTCCTTCCCTCTTCCTCGGCTGACGGATGTATGAGGTATCCGAACATGAACTTGTACACTTCCCCGCCGACGCTCGCAGATACCTTCTCAGCCCATGCGTCAAATGCCTCAACCTCACGCTTGTATATCCTCGACTTGGCCTCGCCGACGATGACTAGTTTCCGGCCGTTTTTCACCCCTTCGCCGTAAAGGTTTACCTCTATCTCCTCCCCGTCCACCGTTATCCATCTGCGGACGAACTCCTCCGCCATCACTATTCCCTCATGCCTTTGGAGCCAGCCAGGAACAACGACTTTAGCTATGTCCTCAAGCCCGAAGCCAACGGTTTCGGAGAGGGCGCCAACCTGTTTCGCCAACTCCCTGTGAGCCTGAGTCAGCAGTGTAACGGCGTCTTGAAGGCGGATCATGGATTCCTCCAGCCTGTTCTGCCCTTCTCTAAGGCTTCTGACCTCCTCCCATAGCTTGCTTTGATTCTCCCAAAGCTTTTCCTGACCTTCTCTAAGGCTCTTAACCTCCTCCCAGAGTTTGCTTTGGGTTTCCCACAGCTTCTCCTGCCCTTCCCTTAGGCTTTTGACCTCCTCCCATAGCTTGCCTTGGTTTTCCCAAAGCTTTTCCTGACCCTCTCTAAGGCTTTTCACCTCCTCCCAAAGCCTGTGCTCGCCCTCTCTTAGGCTTCTGACCTCCTCCCAGAGTTTTTCCTGGCCCTCTCTCAGGGTTCTGAGTTCCTCCCAGAGTTTTACCTGTTGTTCGTGGAGTTCTGTCATTCTTTGGTCGAGTTTGTCCAGTCTTCTCAGGGTTTCCTCCAGCCCTATGAGTCCTGCTACTGCGTATCGGAATTCTTCGTCTTCTTTGAGGAGTTTGAGTATTTCTTTCTTTGTCTTTGCCGCCAATTGTTTCCCGTGTTATTTTTTGGCTGGGTTGGTATAAGTCTTTTTGCTGTTTAGCTGATTGTGTATGTGAGTATTTTGTTGTGGATTGTTCTGGCTATTAGTGTGAGTGTTTGTGGCGGGTTTATAAGTGCTAGGGTTAGGGTTGTGGCTTGATTTGGTGGGATTGGGGTGCAGGATGGGTTGCTGTACACCACGCCCATTCCGGCGACGGTTATTTCGACGAAGCATGTCGGGATGAGCCCGTTGTTGTAGACTACTAAAGTGTTGGTTGGTCTGTGGTATTCGACGATAATGAGGCTTTCGCTTGCTCTGCGTATGTCGAGGGCTGAGAGGCTGAGGATGGTTTGGGACTGGAATCCCACCACCGTAGTGTAAAGGGCTATGGTCGAGACGGTTACGGCTAGGACGAGGAGGACTCCGGCTACGTAGCTGATTCCACCGGTTTTCACAGCCATCCGTCGTCTGGGTGTGGAATGATTTATAACCTTTTTAAGTCTTTGCAGGTTTATTTTAAAAAATGTTTATGGGTTTAGGCTATTGATGCTGTTACCGCCGTTGCCAAAACCTGTGTTGAACCGTCTTGGAAGGTCACTGTTATTGATATACGGTAGGTGTTTCCTAGCGTACATCCAGACGCGCTACCAGTGCCGGCGGTGGTCGCGCCGGGGTTAACGTTTGTTGAGGGGTTCCAGGTCCATCCGGCGGCCGCCGAGCATCCATCGGGGAACGTAGGAGTAGAGAGGCCTGTAATTCTCACGTCGCCTGTGTTTTTGATGACAACCGCCCACGTTCCTGCTCCAGCAGGGGTCGCGACGAGCTTTATCTGGTCGATGATTGCTGTCGGCCTTCTGCCGGCTATGCTGCTGAGGTTGAAGAAAACGCCTGCCACCACCACCGCTGCAGCGACCGTTATGGCTATCAACAGTATCACAGCAACCAGAGGGCTTAACCCAACCGAAGACCGACCCTTCATGGCGAGGGGTCGGCATTTCTGGTATATGAGTTTGAGTCGAGCGGTTTTTGGATATACTGTACTTTTTTTACGGTGATAGTGGACTGGTACTACTTTGGCCATCCTAACAGTTTCCAGTAGCAGACCTGGGGTTCACCGTTACGGTTATCGAAGCAGTTTTTGAAGGACCTAAGCCGTCGTAGGCCTGCACAACTACCGTTCTAGTTACAGCCGTGTTAGGTGTCGCGAAATTGATGTAAATCAACAGGCTTGTGCTTGATTGACCGTGGCTTAGGTCGAGCGGGTTTGCCGTGAACGCGAAATGAAACCTGGCGTCGGCAGGAGTCACGGAGAGCACTCTGAAGGAGATGGATTCTCCATAGTTTGTCGGCGTTATTGACAGAGTCACCGATCCGGCGCAACCCCGTCCTATAGTAATCGAGCCGGGGTTTACAGCGAAGGTAAAATCTCCCACCATCACCTGTAGCAGAAACTCTTTCACAAAACCCCCCGTGTCGGCGCGGAGGCGGATGAAGTATGTTCCTGAAGGTGTTCCGACAGGTATGTTCCCCAGCACGTTTACTACCAAGGCTCCACCCGACGGAACATACACAGGGCTTGATGGGTTGAACGAGATACTCCATCCTACGCATGATGCTGGTGGTGGGAAGGCTGAGACGCATGAAAGGCTTACCTGCCCTCCACCGAACTCTGGCCCGGTTCCGAGCAATATGCTTGTCAACGGTCCTTGAGAGGAGCTTGTGAAACCAGGCCTGACCTGCTTTTCGCTTACTAACATCTTGAAGAGGGAGAAGGGTTCAGACGGCATGTCACCCACGACGAAAACGCTCCCCCTCTCGGAAACAACTTTGTAAACCTTGTTAACTACCCGCGGCAGGTCGGCGGCCTTCACATCTTTGAACGTTCCAGGCCCGACCGAATAAATGGATGGGTCTAGGCTTGTCACCGAAACCGTTGCACCTGAAGTTATCCAAAACCTTAGAATAACTGGTACGCTGCTGTGGTTGTTAAAGAGCCTCACATGCGTGCTGTTTATCCAGTATATTTGGAACGGTGCTTCCATCGCTCTCTCAGCCTCTCTTCTGACGGCTTCAACCTCGGCCTGATGTAAGCGGGTTTGAACGGATAAGAGGCCGCTGAACAACGCCAGCAAAACCCCCGTTACTATCATCGCGGCTATGACTGTGCTCACAGCTTTGCGGCCGCCTTTATACATCGTTGTTTTCTCCTAGCAAGTTTGTTTTAAAAGTTTTCCTAGCGGAAAAGGTCTTCAGCCTCTTCTCGGACGAGTGTTTTGGCTGGAAGGCTTGTCCTGTCAAAACGAAGCCCTCTCACCACGGCTGCTGGAATGCCTTCGTCCGCCTCGCCTATGACCAGCTCCGCCGCTGAAGCTATCTCATCCGCTATGCAGATGACTTTCGAGAGGAGAGTTCTGCCGAAAAGGTCTTTCTCCCCCCGTCTGTCCCACAACGGGTTTATTCCGCTGCATCCAATGGCGACGTTGACAGCTCCTTTCCTGAACGGCCTCCCGAACGTGTCGGTTATCACGACGGCCACGTCTACACCTGCATGCCGTCTAATGTCTTCACGTATCTTCGCCGCAGATTTGTCGGGGTCCTTGGGTAGTGTTATGACGTATTCGACACCGCCTGAGTTGGAGGCGTCGACTCCAGCGTTGGCGCATACAAACCCGTGGGGAGTCTCGCAGATTATCACGCCGTCGCCGATTCTGACGATTTTCCTGCTGTTCTGGAGAATTACTTCGACATGCCTAGAGTCTTTCCCCGTCATCTCTGCAAGCTGGACTGCGAAGGGCGAAGGCTTAACATCCGAAAGCCTAACCCTACACCCCTCGGCTCTCGAAACAACCGAGTGCGCCACAACCACCACATCCCCGTCAAAAAGCCTCTCGCCGGAGCTCTCGAGAGCCTTAACAATGGCCTCACCCACGCTCAACCCTTCCTCGACGACTGGAATCCCCTTTACGGGGATTATCTCGATTTTATTCAACTGGAACACCAGGCTGTGTTACAGCCCGAGCCTGTCGAGCTTCTTACGTGCCTTCGAAGCAGCTAACGGCTGGAGCTTCAGCTCCGCCTCTTCCTCGACGGTTTTACGTTTGACGAAGAGCCCGCACCGGCCGTCCGGCAGCAGCTTCATCTGGTTGCACTGGGCGTAGGGACATTGGTAGCCTATGCATGGTGCGTCAACCCAGTTGCACCACGGCGGGTCGTGTCGGAAGTCAAGGACTTTCTTGGCGCATCTGAAGAACCTGCAGAGAGGGTTGCAGACAGGTGTCGGCTCTTTACTAAGCGTCCAGTTGGGCAATTTAACCCTCACTCTGGCGCGGAAAAATCGAGCTGCCCTAATTTTAACGTTGTCTTTTCACCAGTAGACGATAAGCCAAAACACCTAGCGCTCCTGCTAGGACAGCGGCAAGAGCTGTCGAGGCTATGGTCTGGAGTGGGATGAGGCTTCCCCCAACGGCGACGAAGTCTGTAAACCGGATCTCCATGCTGGAGGGGCCTTCGGCGAAAAGCCTTTCCTTGGCCAGCAGCCTTCCGCCGTCGTGAACCTCTACAACAACCTCTCCGGGAAGCTCCAGCATAACTGAAACGGGTTCAACGCCGGTCAGCCTGTCAACCACCTCAACGCCGTCAACCTTAACGGTTAAGCGCAGGCCTTCAACAAACCTGCCAATTCCGTCTAAAACCCTCACGGTGACGGGGAAGTTGACGCTGTTGAGCCTTATGCTTAGCTCGCCGCCTGCAATATCTATGCTTCGTCTGTAAACCTGTTTCTGCTTGTATGTTATCAATAGCTCGTTCGTCCCCGGGAAAACGTTTAGGCTGGCGACGCCGTTCGCCGTCGTTGTGTTTGACTGACGGCCTGTCTGCGGGTCGATGACCATTATCTCAGCGTTGTTCAACGGGTTTCCAGCGTAATCCGTAACCCTTAGACTAAGCTGCTGAAACCTCAGAATTATCTCCCCTACTTTCCTGGCGGAGTCGAGTGATATCGGTTCAGCCTGTATCCTAGCCCTGCCTCTGAAGATAGACACAACATAGTCTCCCACTTTCGAGGACAGTGGAAGAAGGCCTGCTGAGAAGGTTCCGTGGTCATCTGAGAAACCGCTTGTGAAGTTCCCATACCCTGCAGCTCCTACAAGTATTCCAACGCCTTTAACCGGTTTGCCGTCCGGGTCGACAACCTTAACCTGAAGCTCGCCCACTTCCGCAGCGATGTAGATGTGCGCATCAGCTTCAAGCGATAGAAAAGACGAGTAAACCGTTACACTCCGTTGACCGAGCCTGACGGTGACAGAAGCATTATAAGGACCGACCACTGAAGTGCTGATCAGCTGTTTGGCCGAGGCCACTCCGCCTGACAGAGATACAGTTTGGCTGTAGTTGTATGCGGATAAAGAAAGTGTTGCGTCAAGGGCGACGGGATGTCCTTCTTTGTTCGTAACAGTAAAGTTAACGTCAACGAGGCTTGCCCTCAGACCCTCCAGCATATACGGGCTTTTAACTTCTACCTCAGCTCTTCCCACCACGACGCCTTCCTTTAACACGGTAACGGTATAAGCCCCGCCAACACGCGCCACCGACGAGTAAGGTATGTCGGAGAAGACGACGTAGCCTGTTGCGTTAGTTCTACGCGTTGTTGAGATCACTCCAGTTGGGGAGTTCAAGGTGACCGGGATGTTGCCCACAATTCTGCCGGCGAGGTCGGAAACAATGACCGACAGCTGGGCAAGCGGGGCTTCCAAAACCAAACTCTGCGTCTCCGGGAAGGTTATTCCACGTCTAACCAGCTCAATGTTCTGCAGCGAAACCACAACGTCATAAGAGCCTGGGGACAGCTGTCTGAAGACAGCGAACCCTGAGGCGTTGGTGACGGCCGTCTCCCTAAAGTTACTCCCTTCCGCTACAACAGTTAAACCCTGTTTAGGTCTGCCGTCGGGTGTGACTACTTGGACGACGAGTGTTCCAGTCTTTTCCTGGGCTGTGGAGAATGTTGGAAGCATTACCAGTATGATGACAAGAGCCATTGCCAAGGCCTTCATTTCCGCTATCCGCTCAACGTTCTACGTTTTAAATATGAATGTGTGCACGGCTGCGTAGGAAGCTATCGGCCTCCATCAAAGTTTCTTTAGCGGTTTTGAACGTAAGCTTCTCCAAAGCCTTGTCGACGGGAAGCCATACGTAATCGAGATGCTCCTGAGAAAGGCTTACGGCTTTGTTGAAAGCCCTTCCCAGATAGAAGATAACCTCCTTCCTAACCAGCCTTCCCTCCTTCATGAACATGTATCCGATAACCTTCCTAAATCCGTTGACCAGCTCTAATCTGTCAATCCCAGTCTCCTCCCTGACCTCCCTCAAAACAGCATCTATCTCCATCTCGTTCTTCTCGATATGTCCCTTGGGAAAGTCCCAGTGGCCCGCGCCATACTTTAGGAGGAGATATTCAATTCCGTTTTCATCCTGGTAGTAGACGACGGCTCCCGCCGACCGTTCGTCAACCTTCCTCCTCAACCCGTAAGATTTTTCCAAGACGAAAGATATATGCTTAAATTAGAAGAGGAAAAAATAAGGGAGGGTTTGGCTGGAGGCCGCCAACCAGAACAACATCTAAGAACCCCTTGGGAAAGGCCGCCTGATAAGCCTTGGACCGTATCTATTTGATACGGTCTGTTTACAGCTGGGCCGGCCTTTCCATA
>JAWBRA010000003.1:0-89382 GCA_038844785.1 Candidatus Caldarchaeum sp. | reverse complement strand
TACCCGCTTGACGCGGTTAAGCTCGCCACGACGGTGAACTCCCCGGCCCGTGTTTCAAGACGGAGCGGGCGACGCCGGATAATCCGCCCTCCACGCCTACGCGGCGTGTTCGGACGGAGTACCTTATGCGCCGCCCTCGTCCGTTACCAGCCGGTTTCAACCGCTTTTCACCCCCCTTCCGGGGTAGTTTTCAACTTTCCCTCACGGTACTGCTGCGCTATCGGTCTTGGGAGGTACTTAGGCTTGGAAGCCAGTGGCTCCCTTATTCCCGCACCATATCCGAGGTGCGGTACTCGGGTACCAGCCCATCTCCACTCCCAGCTTCCCCTACGGGGCTGTCACCCTCTATGGCGGACCTTTCCAGGTCGCTTCGGGTCGCTGGGCGCAGGAGGGCGGCTGGCCCACACCCCACATCCCCGTACGGTTTCCCGCACGGGTTTGGTTTGGCCTGGTCCCCTTTCACTCGCCGTTACTCGGGGAGTCTCGTTTTGATTTCTTTTCCTCGGCCTACTTGGATGCTTCCGTTCGGCCGGTTCCCCCTCCACCGCTTCAAGCAGTGGAGTGACGTCCAACGCCGAAGCGTTGGACGCCGGGAAATCCCATTCGGGAATCCCCGGATCAACGCCTGCATGCGGCTACCCGGGGCTTATCGCAGCTTGCCGCGCCCTTCGTCGGCCCCCAAGCCGAGTTATCCACCGGCTGGCGTAGTCTGACCTAAGGCGTCTGCCGTCCAGTTGGCGACGCATCCAAACCCTTTGGACGCGGTCATCGAAGTTGTGAGCTTCTACCGCTTCGGGCATCCATCCATGGATGGATGCCTTCATTAAAGGCAGTATCATTTATCTTTTGGTTTCTTATAAACCTGTTGCGGTTATGGGCCTTTGAAGAAACATGTGGGACATACGTAGGGTTTCGCCAGCTCTCTGCAGACTTCACACCGCCATATCGTCGACTTTCCGCAGTTGGGGCATGGGAAGGAGACAGCTGACTCGGATGGGCTTATCGTCCTGTGGCACCAAGTGCATACCGGCAGTTTAACTTGGGCGGCCATCGTTGCACGGTATAGTCTTAGTGTGGCTTATTTAAGCTTGAGGCCAGCTACAGGAAGAAAAGCCGAGAACAGATAAGCCCATAGCTTGAAGGCTGAAGGTGTGAGAAGGGCTTTCGCAACTGTGGGCATATGCTTGTCCATGTCGCCCACCTTTCCCAGAATGTTCTCTAACCCGCTTTCCTTCACGGCTTGGAACAGTATGTCGAGCATTTTGGGTGAAAGCTTTGCCGTAAGACTCCTGAGAAGGTAGGTTCTGTTCAGCTCTCTCAACACGGGCTTTAGATAGTCTTGATACCGCCCCTCTCCCGCGGCATGTTTTGCTGCAGCTATGGCTGCGAACCCACCCATTATGACTCCACCGCCTGTGGTGGCTTTTGTCTGCCCGGCTACATCGCCCACCAGCATGGCAGGCCCTTTGAGAGGATGTTGCAATGGTTTCCCCAAGTAAATCGACGACGACGAAACACCCAACAGCTTTGCGTGGGGGAAGAGTTCTGAGAGAAGCTTTGCAGCAAGTTTGTCGGTGTTTTTGCTTGCCGCCACTCCAAGCTTGCCCACCCGTTCGTCGACGGGGACAAGATACCCGAAAAACTCGGGTATGTAACGTCTAAAGTAAAGATAAACCATTTCCGGGTCTTGCTGGTGGTTGGAAATCTGGTACTGGACTATGGGAAGCCAGCCGTTTAGCTGGTAGTTGGGAAAGACCTGTCTGGCTGTTGCTGCGGTCCTTCCCTCAGCTACGATCAGATAGCGGGAGGCTACTTCAACGTTTTTGGTCTTCGTTCTCGCCTCGCCGTTTACCACTTTTGCCTCGACAACACGCTCTTCGAGGAAGAGTTCGGCACCGGCGCTTAGGGCTTGTTCTGCGAGGAACTGGTCAAACCTCTCGCGGTTGCATACCACGGCAACATCATGCCCTGCATCAACTTCAAAAATCCTTCCGGAAGGCGAGACAAAAACTGCACCCCTCACCTTGTTCTGGAGGTATGGGCCTTCAACAGGTATGCCTAAGCCTTTGAGCCCCTCGATGCTGTAGAGGCCTGCACATTTCTCAGGCCTCCCCACGACCTGGTCTTCCTCGAAGACAGCCGTCTTTACGCCTCTTCTAGAGGTTTCTCTTGCGGCTATAAGGCCAGCCGGCCCTGCACCCACTACGGCGACGTCGAAACGCATCTGACGGTTAAAGTTATTTTATGAAGGTTTAAACCTATGTCCATGCCCCGGGTTGCGGTGCGCGTAAGGGTTTACGGAAGAGTTCAAGGAGTTTTCTTCAGGTCTTCGATGAAGGAGGTCGCTGACGAGCTGGGTGTTGACGGCTGGGTTAGGAATGTCGAGGATGGAAGCGTTGAAGCCCTAGTAGTGGGCGAAGAGGAGAAGGTGAAAAAGCTCGTCGAATGGTGTCACAGAGGACCGCCGTTGGCTAAAGTTCAGAGGGTAACGGTGGAGAAAACACAGGAACCCGGTCCATTACGAGGATTTCGCATAATACTTTGAAAATTCAAATACGATGACGTGATTTGCGTAACATGTGTAACGAAAAGAAGGAAAGGAGATGGAAAAAGAGAATAAAGGCGAAGCTTGTCCTCTACCATTTTGAAAAGCGGAAAAGAGGATTGCTTAAAGACGACAGGTTTTTGGAGATCGTTGAAGAAGAGGTGAAATTTCCTATGATAGGAGTCTACGGTCTCGATGACGAGAAAGGCAACCTGTACTATCTGGGCATAGCGAGAAAGAACATAATCAAAAGACTTCAACATCATTTGAAGGATAGACACAAAAACAAATGGAAAACATTCAGCATGTACATTTGCAAATGCTTGAAACATATCTCGGCGTTAGAAACGCTGTTTCTTAGGGTTAGCAGGCCGAAGAGGAACAAGCTAGCCGGAAGGCTTAAGGGCAGTAAAAATCTTGAACCGATTTTGAAAAAAAGATTGGAGATGGCTCGCGAGCTGCTAAAGCCTGTTAGATGATGTTCGGGCCCGGTGGGACTTGAACCCACGGCCTCCGGCTCCGAAGGCCGACGCTGCAGAGATATTAACTAGATAATATCTTCTCTGTCCATGCTGAGCTACGGGCCCATGAAGAACAACGTTTTCCCATATATATGTTTGAGAGGAAAAATGGAGGGGAGAGTTTGGCTGGAGGCCCGTCATCTGACAACGTCTGGGTGTCAGGATGGAAACTGTGCACTGCCTTCGGAATCGCTGTAACGCGTTTGCTGCACTATTGCCCAGCCGTCATCATGCTTCTTACCCGCTGTCCATTCTGCTCTAAGAGCTCAGCACCCCCTAAATACATGTGACGCCTGTGTAATAATCTCTGCGGGCTAGAGTAGTCCGACGAACGCTGGGACGAAAACTATGGCCACTGTGTTGAGGACTTTGATTACTGTGTTGAGCGAAGGCCCAGCCGTGTCTTTGTAAGGGTCTCCTACGAGGTCGCCGGCCACGGCGACAACATGCTCAGGGGTCTTCTTACGCCCTAGGTATTCGAGGTATTTCTTGGCGTTGTCCCATGCTGCTCCGCTGTTCGCCATGTGGTATGCCAGGTAGAGGCCGCTTACAACACCACCTGTCAAAACACCTGCAACAGCCTCGGGCCCGAGGAGAACGCCGACTACAATCGGAGTCAAAACAACTATAGCCGCTGGGGTTACCAACTCTCTCACAGCCCCTGCGGTGGCTATCGAAACAACTCTGCCGTAGTCGGGTTTGGCTACCCCCTCCAAAATCCCTTGCACAGTCCTAAACTGATACCTGACCTCCTCAACTATCTTCGAAGCCGTCGCACCAACGGCGGATATCAGCCTGCTGCTCACGTAGAATGGAAGAAGGCCGCCTACGAGAAGACCTACGATGACAGCCGGGTTGGATAGGCTGTAGACACCTGCGCCCAAAACCTTCTCAGCCTCGTACTGGAAAGCTTGTAGCATGGCTATGGCCGCTAAGCCGGCGCTCGCTATCGCAAAACCTTTCGTTGTTGCTTTCGTGGTGTTGCCTATGGCGTCAAGGCTGTCGGTAAGCTTCCTGTTCTCCTCACCCATACCCGACATCTCGACTATACCGCCCGCGTTGTCGCTTACTGGGCCAAAGCTGTCGATGGACAGAACAATCCCCGAGAGGCTCAGCATAGCCATCGTAGTCAAGGCTGTGCAGTAAACTCCGAATAGATGCTGGCCTGATGAGAGATATCCAATGTAGTAGCTGAGCAGGAGTGCAGCCACCAACGCGATGGCGAAGGGGAGGTTAGATTTTAGACCGAGGCTGACGCCTTCGAGTATGTTAGCGCTGAAGCCGATTTTCGTGGCTTCGGCAACTTTTTTAGTGGGGCTGTAGCGGTAGCTGGTGTAGTAATCGGTTACACGCTGTATTATAGGGGCTAAAGCAGCTCCCAAAACAAGGGAGACAAGTATAGGGCCGAAGAAGCTTCCTTCAACAACCGCTGAGGCTGCGTAGGCCCCCAGCACGATGGTTGCTATAGAGGCCACTATGAAAGATACATTCAGAGAAGTCGGTGGCTTTTCAGCAAGCCCTGGAGAAACACTCAAGACCCCTGCCACAGAGCCCAACAAACCTGATGCGGCCAGCATCAACGGAAAAACAACGAACTCACCGCGGCCGATGAGGGAGCCGATAAGCATGGAAGCCAGAAGCGTAACCACGTATGACTCGTATACGTCAGCTCCCATCCCAGCCGCATCTCCAACGTTGTCCCCTACGTTGTCAGCTATGGTAGCCGGGTTGCGTGGGTCGTCTTCGGGGATTCCCGCCTCAACCTTTCCCACCAGGTCAGCCCCAAGGTCAGCTGCCTTCGTGTAGATTCCTCCGCCAGCCCTGATGAAGAGAGCTACGAGGCTTGCGCCGAAACCCGCTCCAGCTATGGACAACGGATCTCTGAAAATCAAGTAGAGCGATGAGATGGCCGTCAAGGCCATTGCCGAGATAACAAGGCCTGCGGTAGCTCCTCCACGAAAAGCGGTTAGAAAAGTCTGTCCCAAGGATTTGAAGGTGGCGGCCGCAGCCCTCGGAGCGGCTGAGACGCATGACAGAACCGCAACCGCCGCAGCTACAACAGACAAAACCGCGCCCACAACGAACGAGACTGCCGCCACAGGCCCTATCAGAATCGACAGAAACAAGGCTATCAAAGCACCTGCTGACGCGATGTAGTTAAGCTCTTTACGGAGAAAGGCCTTGCTACCCTCTTTAACGGCTGTAGAGATATTTCGGACCTTTTCATCACCCGCTGGCTTCGACCTGAGCCATGCAGCGAAAGCTAACGCCACAATGAAAGCAAGGCCTGAGATAGCTATGGGCGTAACTGAAACCAACCCATCCATGGTTCAAAAGTCTTCAAAGCTTGCATTTTAACTTGTTAACCCGTCACAGATAAATCCATCCGAAACAGGGTTTTCGACGTTGGATGATATCCCACCTGGACAGGTATGGGCTAGAAACTGGGTGATCTACTCCGCATTAGGAACGCCTGAGATAGACGTTGAAAGATGGCGGCTAAAAATCACAGGCCTTGTCGAGGAAGAAAAAGAATACACTTACAAACAGCTTCTCGAGATGGCTGACAAAAAGTACGTAAAACCCTTCCACTGTGTGACCAAGTGGAGCATTAGGGATGTGGAGTGGACTGGTGTCAGCCTTCGACGCCTGCTGGAATCTTCCCGGGTTAGAAAAGAGGCTAAGTGGGTTATGTTCGTATGCTTAGACGGTTACTCAGCCCCTGTACCGTTGGAGGATGCGATGTCCGAAGACGCTATCGTCGCCTTGAAGATGAACGGCAAACCACTGTCTGTTGACCAAGGGTTTCCAGCCCGTCCGTTCATACCCCATCTGTACGGATGGAAGAGCGCAAAATGGTTGAAAGAAGTGGAGCTGCTTCCGGTTTACGTTGACGGCTACTGGGAGATGCGCGGCTATCATGAGAGGGGTGATGTCTGGAACGAGGAGAGGTTCAAAGGCGTGGGCTACAAACACAGCGTGAGGGTAGGTGCTAGGGTCATTCGGGGGGAAACCTGACGTATTTCGGCCATTCAGCCCTAGCTCCGCCCACGTAAAGAACTGGCTTGTATTTTCTGAACGACCAGTATTCACCGAAGTCTTCGGAAGCGTATGCTGCCTCAACCCTCCCGACGTAGAAAACATGGTCCCCAGCCTCTCTGCTCCAGTCGACGACACACTCAACCCATGCGGCCGCCTCATCTAAAACAGGGACCGAGACAACCCTTCCCCACCTATAGCTGAACCCACATTCTCTCAGCTTGTCCCTGACATAGGGTGGAAAGGATTCAGCAAGCCTTGGAAGCCTATCAACAGCCTCGTAGGAGAGCCAGCACACTCCAAAACGTTTCGAAGCTTCAACAAGCCGTGTCGTCCTATGGTCTTTACCTAACGCAACACCTATCATGGATGGCTTTATTGAAACTGGGGTGACGCTGGTCACCAGAAGACCACCTACTTCATCGCCGTAAGAAGCTGTTAATACAGCAGGTATCTGGGGGTAAAAAAGCCTGTGAACCCTCTCGGCCGGAACTTTTTCAAAAGTTGGCAAGCCTTTCAACAGCCTCGTCTAACGACCTGACCCTAAGAATGTTGTGTCCAATGTTGACGTTCATGTTCCAAGGCTGGTCATATAGAAGAAGCAGACGATTTGTTTTCTGGAGTTGTTCAGCTAAGCGCGGAGAGTCGTCTATGTAGACGTCGTAGACAAAGCTTACCTTCGATGCTTTGAGCGGAACCCACGTGAACATACGGTATCTGATATTATGATGCTTCAGCCACTGTTTGACATAGTTTATCGTTTGAGCAGGCCGTTGTGTGAGAATGTCTACGACTCCAATTCTAGACAGCGCCTCAACATCCTCAGAGAGATCGTCCTCGAGAGGCTGGATCTCAAACCACCTAGACCAAGCCTTCACGATCATCTCCATAAACTGCTGCCTTGTCATGGAAAGCTTGTGCCAGAACTCCCATTCAGTTATGATGCTCCTGTCGATGGAGACGCCAGTCTCCTCTCGGTAAAGCTTTACTATCATTCCCGCAAGGTCTGCTAGAACTCCGTCAACGTCTAGGGCTATGTGCATTCCTAAAGTGTTTTAGAGACAAGCCATGCAATAAAGATGTTCCGCACCTCGTCTTTGAGAAAGTTCTCCATTAGCTGTGATAACTTCTCAGGCTTTGACCTTATGAATCGCATGCCTGGCCTCCGTCTCCTCTCCATCTCAGACCTTACAACTAGCTCAGCCAGTCCAACCTCACGCCTCAAACCAAGAGAATTCTCCAACACCTCTAGCGGAATGGTTTTGTCCAGCTTTTCAGAAAGCATCTGCTTTACGTCCACGAGCTTTCCAGCCCTATCCAAACCGTAGACGATCGCCTTCAAGCTCTCCAGCCCGCAGTTCTCCAGAATTCTTATCAGCATTTCCTTATCGTAGACGAGCGTGATAAAGCCTTGGTTTAACAGCTGTGAGAGGGTCGCCAGCAATTGTGCGGCGTCGTCGGTGGGTTGTTTAAACTCTAGCACGCCCGTGACCGCATGAGTTGCCTCTCCGTCGAAGAGTGCAACAGCGTAAAGTCCCGCCCCAAGGTCTTCCCTCATTATGACGGAGACGGCTGACAACGACATGGCCTTCAAAGCCTTTGACGGCTTCGTTACCTCCAAAACCTTACCACCAACACGAAGCCTTAGCCTTTCCTTCAAAAGAAAGTATTCTATTATCTTCAAAGCATAGGTCTTGACGTTTTGCCAGTCCAGCTTCAGGCTAAGGAAAGTGGCGTAGGCCTGCTCGTCTACCTGCTGTACGAAAACTTCGTCAAGCCCGTCTGGAATGTACCCCGCAACCTCATCATAGAGAGTCTTCCACTCGATTTTCGGCAGGAGGCAGGCGCTTTCGCTTTCGTGGAACACAACAACTTTCCTATCCCCGAGAACCAGCACATCGTATTTGATGAGGTCGAGGGAGATGTTATGAAGTCGTCTGAGAACAATCAAAACAAAGCATGCACCCAGCCTAAGCAGCATCGGGTCGTCCAAATGCGATGCCTCCACACTCAAACCATACGTATAATCGCTGTAAAGTCCGTAGGTGGCGGTTGGGACTTCGATAGATTTAACAATCCTAGAGACATACGTCGTTTCGCCAACGTTGATTATCTGCTTCTTTCCAGAGGTTATTCGCCACTCAACTCTGTTCGGAAATTTGGTGTAGAGGCCGAAGCCGTTGGAGGGTGCGTGGACGACTAAATGTATTTCAGAATTTATCCTGCCTGTGTAGAAATCCCGTCTTAAATCAGGTCTTTCACCCCATCTCAGTTTTAATCTTTCATATTCTTCTATGACGGGGGCTAGGGCGTCGTGTCTCCGCAGCTTGCTTGCGTTAAAATCATCGACTACGACGGCTGTGACAACCCTGCCCCCAGAACCTCCAAGCCTTAGCTCAACCACCACTCCCTCGCTGCTGGGGTCGATAGAGCCTGGCTGGAACTTTTCCACCAAATCCACATGGGATATGTCCTCCAAGTTTCTCAGACCTCCGTCCTCAGTCACACGCCAGCGTTTAATGCCGTAGGGTGGCGCGAACTCATAAAAATTCATCTTAAGCCAGGCCATCTTGCCGGTTTTAGTCAACATGCCGTCGCTCTCAAGCCCAAGATCCCTCAAAAACAGAACATCATCCTTGCTCATGGTCTTTCTTAAAGCAGGTGATTGAAAGGTGAACAGACTCTTAAAAAGACGGCCGTAAAGGTTTTCGGCGTTGACTACAGCTTTCTCCATGGGAAGCCCAGCCCATTTCCTGAAAACATCAACACCCCGGCTTAGCAAATCCCTGTCCCACTGGCTGTAGGGGATTACCACGGTCTCAGTCCACTCTATCTCAGGTCTCCTGCCCTTCCTGCCTTCTCTCTGCCTAAACTCTCTAATGTTTTTCGGAAGCCCAAGATGAACGACACGTCTAACAGTTCCGATGTCTATGCCTTGGCTCAGCGTACGCGGCGTGAAAATCATCTTAACGGCTCCGTTGCGGGCTGCCTCCTCAATCCCCCTACGCTGGGATTTTAGCAGCAGATGATGGTGGGTTGCAACCGTGCGAGAGCTGTCAAGCCTCGATAAAATCCTTCTGCACATTTCCTCAGCAGATGAAATGCTGTTGGTGAAAACGATGGTGAGGGATTCGTCGGAAGCATAATGCTTCAGTATCTCGGACGGGTCTTCAAAGTATTCGGGAATTTCCAAGCCAGCTGCTGAAGATGCTTCAATAACTTTGAAAAAGTTCATCTTGAAGCTGTTAAAATCTTTTAGACATTGTATGACGTCGTCGCCAACCCCCGCCTCTCTCAGCTTCTGTGTCTGGGAGCTTATCATACGCCAAAGTTTCTCCAAGGATTTGCCTAAAACAAGATACGTTCTGTTTTCGGGGTGGAAAGGCTCGCCATCAACAATCCGTGAAGGCCTTCCGTTTATGGAGGTGAGGATTTCAGCTACCGCCTGAGGGTCTTGAAGCGTTGCCGTCATCACCGTTACCTGTAGCTTTGGGTTGAGCATCTCGGCGATCAGCTGGATCATGGTGAGCAGCATCGAGATCGAACGTGGGCCGTAGAAATCGAACTCGTCGAGGACCACTAGCCCGCATGAAGTTAAGAACGTTTTGAGGTACGAGCTTTTGTTAGAGCCTATTCTTTTGAGCTCGTTGAGCAGGTAGGCAGGGTTTGTCACCACTATGTCGGCTTTTGCAAGAAGGTTTCTAAGGCCTTTCGCCTCCATCTGCCTCACATACTCGTCTTTTCTAACGGCGTCTATCGGGACTGTGTTCATACCCAATGCGGAGCAATAGTCCAGCAGCCTCTCCTGCTGGTCGTTAGACAACGCTAACGTTGGGTAAACGGCTAAAGTCTTCACCTTACACTTAGCAGAATACAGAAACCATGCCTCTGTCTTACCGCTGCCAGAACCGGCCTTCAGAATGAGATTACATCCCTCGCTCAGAGATTCAAGGGCTTTTTTCTGATGAACGTAAAGCTTTTTAATAGCCAGCTCCAGACATCTAGCTCTCGTCGAAAGTTTAAGGGCTGGCAGTATGTCGCCGAATCTTTCATCAACTGTAGGTGGTGTCACAGCTTTTTCGACGAAAACATGATAGTCATAGCCTAATCGCTGTAAAAGATCCGAGGTGTCAATCATCCCGTACTACACCCTTCTCTCAGCAGCCAGCCTAACAGCTTTGAGAACCTCCTCTCCATATCCCAGTTTCTTCAAGCCCTTGATCATCAACGACAAATACTCGGTCGAGGGTATAACTGAGGTTCGAGGGTTGCTGCCTACGTAAACAAACGCCTCAACCGGCTTGCCCTCGATCTCGACATAGACTTTACGCCTGTGGTAGAGGTGTGGCACACCCTCATACCTGTCTAGTTTTTCAAGCTGTTCTTCGTCCAGCAGGTAAGCTGCGCCGTAAACAACTGAAGTCTCGTCTTCTTTTATGTTAGCCACACCACCACGCCATGAACCAGAGTAAACGTCAAAAACAAGCCTAAACCCTTTCAACAAAGCTGGCTTCAAGTCATACCATCGGCCAACCCTTCTTCTCATCCCCTCCTGGTCTAAATTTGAACCATAAGCAAAATACCAAACCTTCAACGACGCCACCTATAGGATGAAATATTCTTTGTCAACCTGTCTGTTGAAGACACCTATTTTATCGGCTTCAAATTTGACGCCGCCATGAAGGATTGCGTAGGGTTTGTCGAATAAAACAGCCTCCGCTATCCGTCCTATCGCATCGGATTTCATCACTCCGCTTCCGCTCCCACCCGTTGCGACAACGCAGTTGAGAAACTTGAAGACAAATGGGTTTCCGTCAAGGTTGTTCATCGAATAGCAGCCCGCCCACATGTTATAGGGTCTTGCCCCAGAAAACTGTGGATAATACTGACACAGCAGGGGGTACACGTTTTCATAGTAGAATCTGGGGTCTGGTTCGTAATCGTGGCCGAATGGTCTTCCAACTTCGTCGGTTAAGCTAACCCAGAAAGATTTCTCCTCAATGCGGGGAACTATGTAGAGCCCGTTCGGGAAAAACATCATCGGCAACTGTCTATTTCCATCCCATTGTTTGTTGAGTAAGGCTTCGAGCTCGTTGGAGGCTTTTATGACGTACAGCTGTCTTTTCTTCGGTTTAACGAAACAGTCGACGCCCAACGGGTCGAGGAGGTCTGGTGTCCAGCTCCCAGCCGCCACTATCACGCTCTTCGCCTTAAACTTTGTATCGTTGGTGACAACCCCTCCTATGCGAGATTTCTGCCATGCCCTCGGCTCGTTCGGGATTCCCAAAGGCCTCTCAGGTTCTAGAAACAGTTTTTCTGCTTTGACCCCCGTGATTATTTCAACACCTATGTTAACACATCTCTTTTTATAAAGCTCCACGACTTTCTCAACATCCAGCATACCGCACTTGGGTGCGAAGAGACCGTTCAAGATGTCCTCAAGGCCCATGAGAGTAGCCTCCTCGTCACCTGTGAAACTTGTTCTTAACCCAAAGTTCTCAGAAAGTTCACGCTGGTTTAACAGCAGCGCCTTACCTGTTTTGACGAAGTAGTTAACGATCCGACCGACTTTCTCAAGCCTGTTTTTATCCAGTAATATGAGATAACCCACATCTCTCATGTTGAGTTTCGCTTCGCCAGACTCCTCCACAGCTCTAAAGTGCTCGACAGTAGTCTCGGCTAGCATCTGGTTAACACGTGATGTAAATATTCCATGACGGTAGCCGCCTACGCTTTTCGCCGTGTTCCCCTGACCCACATCCTTCTCCTTTTCCAGTATTGCGACCGAAAGCTCTCTATGAGCATGTTTTACATAGTATGCGGCTGAAAGCCCTAGGATACCTCCGCCAACCACCAAGACATCATAATCAACCATCGTTTGTAAACAGTCACACGTATCAAAAAAGGTTATTCATACATTATACAAAGCCCCAACCCTCCCCGATTTGCTGGCGTTCAGCCTCTCGTACAACAGCTTGACAAGCTTCCTCGCCGCATCCGACTGAGGCCCAAAATCCCTCACCAAAGAATCAACGTCAAGCCTTTTCCTCTGAAGACCGCGGAGAGCCTCAACAAGCTTGATAACAGTTTCACGGTTTATCTCATAAGGCCCCCTCAAAACCCATTTATCCCCAGAGGCCCTAGGCTCATACCTCAAAAAAGCTATACGGTCGCCCAGAATAATCCCCAGAAAATACCGAAACCTATCCTCTACACCAGCCTCCTGCACAATGTAGTTTACCAGCTGCTCCTTAGCCTTAGAAACATCAGCTTTGCTGGAGAGCTTTATACTCAATCAAGACATGGCCGTACAGAGCATCAACCTTAACGCCCGACACCAACGTATACTCATACTTCCCCACCTGCGTTATGCCCAGAGGCTTCAAAACCTTCTGCTCGATGACGCCCGAAACACGCAGCCTCAAACCCTCCTCCGTCTGAGCAACGTTCACAGCCTGCCTAATGCTCGACAGCACATCATAAGTCAACATACCCAGCTCCAGACACGTCAGATCACCAAGAAACCCATAGTTAAAATTTGCTTGGACCGTATCAAACGGATACGGTATGTTTAACTATGGGCCGCCTTTCCAGAGGTGGGCCCTTGTTGGGGAAGGTTTGACAGCATTTTCTACAATACCATTCCCCCTGTCATAATTTGGCTGACGGCCAGATTACAACACAATATTAAGGAAAAACAAGAAGAAAGAGAAATAAGAGCGTTTCAGAGCTTTTAACAAGCGATGGTTGCCTTCTTACATTAATAAAGCGCTAGAACAGCCAATAGACAGGATGGCGGTCATCGAAGGCTGTTCGGTTGACTTGAAGCATGCGGTAGAGAGTCTGAAAGAAATTGGAGCATGCAGGGTGTTGGTGCAGTCGCCGTTAGGTTTCAGAAAAGTTGCGGTAAAAGTCGGTGAGATGCTGGAGAAGGAGGGTTTTGACGTAACTTTGTCCAGCTCAAACTGCTGGGGAGGATGTGATGTGGCGTACTATGAGGCCTCCGCCTTAGACATCGATGCCATAATACATCTAGGGCACAGCCGCTTCCTTAGAAAAGATAAAAAACCCACCATATATCTCGAGTGCAGATATGTAGACGACCGTCCGTTGAGGAGTTTAATCCCACAAACCGCTGAAGCCTTGAAAGGGTTTGGAACGGTTGGGCTAGGCAGCAGCGTTCAATGGCTTGACCATTTGAATGTTATCGCGGAAGAGCTCAAGAAAACTGGTTTAGAAGTTTTAACCGCTAAGCCAAGCATGTACGCAGTTGAAACTGCACAGGTTTTGGGCTGCGACGTAAGCGCTTTAAAAACGTTAGAAAACGTCGTTGACGCCTTTCTCGTGGTTGGAAGCATTTTCCACGGTCTCGGAATATCGCTGTTGACAAATAAGCCCAGCTACGCCGCCGACCCCCACACACAAAATGTAAAAAACCTGTGGGAGATGAGGGAGCGCATCCTCAAACAAAGATACTATAACATCGAGAGGTTCAAAAAATGTGAAAATGTAGCGGTTTTGGTCAGCGTCAAACCAGGTCAGAAAAGATTGGGCCTGGCTCGTAAAATTAACAGGATGCTGAAAAGCTTTGGTAAAAACTCGTTCATCCTAGTGACTGATGAAATAACAGCCAACACTGTTATGGAAAATAGGTTCGACGGTTTTGTGAACACAGCCTGCCCGCGTCTAAGCATTGAAGACCAATCCCAGTTTTCTAAGCCCGTCCTCCTCCCCGCGGAGGCGATGATCGCCTTAGGTGTTTTAAAGTGGGAGGAAGTTGTTGACATGGGCCTCCTGATGTATCCATGGGGATGGAAAGGTCAAGACATGGGCAGAAAGTTCTGGAGACCTTTGAGGGAGATTGTAACATGAAGAAGACTCTTGTTTTTCCCGGAGAGCCCATATGTGTTGTTGAAGAGTTTCTACCTGGGAGGGGTGTTACCCTTGATGCTCACGGTGTTGTGAAGTCACAGTTCTTCGGCAAAGTCGTTTACGACCTTAACAATAGAGAGGTGAACGTGACCTCTTTTAAAGTGAACTATAGGCTTGCTAAAAACGACAGAGTGCTGGCAGAGGTGAAGGATGTGCAGGAAAAGATAGCCGTGGCTGAGGCCTTCGCCAAACTACCTGATAAACCATTGAAATACAGAAGGACAGGAGTACTGGTGTCCCGTAGAAACGACCAGATGGAGAACCTTGTTGGGGTTGGGGATATTGCGGTGATGGAAGTGACCAGCATATTCAGGGGAATAATCACCTTTGACATTTACCGGCCCGGCTGCGGCGTGCTTCTAGCAACCTGCAGCGTCTGCGGAAAAGTTCTGGAGAAGAAAAACCATGTCCTGACATGTAGTCGGTGCGGTAACAGGGAGAGAAGGCGAACAGTTTTAAAATACGGAAACCTACAGGTTTTGGCCGAGCTGGTGGGTGTGAGTTGGTAAAGCTGAGGGTCTTAGAGGAGGATGAGAGCTTCATGCTGGTCGAGGTTGTGGGAGAAGACCAGTCGTTGGTCGGTCTCCTCACCGAGACAATTAACGAGCAGAACGGAGTTCTTTACGCTGGCTACAGGATTGAGCATCCGTTGACAGGGATCATAACCATGTCGGTGAAGGTTGACCCTGAAAAAACCACGCCCCGCGAGGCCATTAAGAAAGCGTTTAAGGAGTTGCATGAGCTTGTTGACAGGCTTAAACAAGAGGTTTGAGGTGAGCGGCGATGGAGTTCTGTCCCAACTGCGGTAAAACTCTCACACCCTCCAAATCCGGGTCAAAAGTATCTCTCGTCTGTAAAAGATGCGGCTACAAGAAACAACTAGCTGAGGAGAAAATCGTCATTAAAGTCAGAGCCACGTCATCAGCACGGAACACCGTAACACTGGTAGAGCAGTCTGACTCCCCTCTCCCGACGACATTTGACGTGGTCTGTCCATCCTGCGGACACAACGAGGCCAAGTGGTGGACTGTTCAGACGAGGTCAGCCGACGAGCCTACGACCCAGTTCTTCCGATGTGTCAAATGCGGCCACACGTGGAGAGAGTATGCCTAAAGGCTGATTAAATTTACGATTTTCCCCAGCTGGAACGGTTTAACGGTTTTTAGAAACTGTTCCGTAGCAGCTATCGAGAAAACACCAACCACATCCCCCCTTGACTCCACGATTCTACTCCTTATCTCTTTGAGAGGAACGATGTTGTCTAAAACGCCTGCGGTTAAAAGAACGTTACACTTCAAAACATCCTTGGGTATGTAAATCTTAGCCCACATCCTTGCCTCCTTTATCCTATACTTAATCTCTTTCCACTTGTTGACAAAGCTAGTTTCATTGGTCAGACAGTAGTAGGTCTTCTTGTTGTTCTGGATGGCGAATGCCGTGGCTAGGGCTAGGCCCGCCTTGTCAACAGCAAGCAAGCAGTCAAGCTTCTGCCCCGTAAACTCCTTCGCCATGTACGGGACAATCAGTTTTATGAGCTGGCTCTCCGAAACCACAGAAGAAACGTCATACTCATCGCCGTCAGATAGAATTCTTTGACGAACCAAGGATTCCAGATCAACCATCCGTAAAAGCTTCTCGACTATAGCTATGGCGTTTCTTCGTCGAGGCAAAGTCTTGTCGGTTACATAACGTGTAAGCGTTGAGACAGGTATGCCGGTGTGTTCCGATAATGTCTTATAATCCACCATGGTTTTTAGAGTTTTCAAAAGGTCAACGAGAATCAATGAGTCTAAGGTGTCAGGTTTCTTTGACAAACCGGCTAAGTAGTGCAGACGCTTGTTTATAGAACTTACTAGAAGTCCGTGTTGAAGTAATACCTCTAGATTGGTCGAGGTAGGATAAAATATATTAGTAGTTATTAGTAGTAGATTTGATGTTGAAGCGTTGAAGGCTATCTCGATGCACAGAGCGGTTGACGCAGTTTGCGGAAAGCCGATATACACGGCAGACATCGTACCGGAAAACGCGCTGAGAGTTAAGGCACTGAGGTCGGAGCATCCTCATGCAATAATAAAGAAGATTGATTATTCGAAGGCTTTGAAGATTCCCGGCGTCGTGAAAATTTTGACGGCGGCTGATGTCCCGGGTGAAAACGTTACAGGCACAGTTATTCTTGATAGACCCTTTCTAGCCTCTACCAAAGTTAGATGTATCGCAGACCCGCTGGCTTTGGTTGTAGCCACGTCCGAGGAGGCTGCGGACAGGGCTATCGAAAACATATTCGTAGAGTATGAGGTGTTGGAGCCGGTTTACGACCCTCTCAAAGCTCTTGAGCCTGACGCAGCTAGAATACATGAGCAAGGAAATCTTCTCCGGCATTACAAGATAAGGAAAGGAGACGTCATTAAAGGTCTCGAAGAATCGGATATAGTTGTCGAAGAAGAGTTCAGGACTCAGATGCAGGAACCTGCATCCATCGAACCTGAGTCAGCTTACGCTGTTACCGAAAAGGACGGCAGCCTCACCATTTACGGAAGCATTCAAAACCCCTACTATGTTCTTCAAGGCGTGGCAAGAATCTTAGCGATGCCGAAGGAGAAGATTAATCTTGTCGCTATGGCGTTAGGCGGCACGTTTGGCGGAAAATCCGACGAATCACCGTGGGATGTTTGTGCAATGGCCGGGCTTGCAGCATTGAAGACAGGCATGCCTGCTGCATGCATCTACAGCCGCGACGAATCCATCATAGCTCACTCCCACAGGCATCCGGCGGTAATGCGCTACAGGCTTGGCGCCACGTCTGACGGGGCTTTGAAGGCGCTTGATGCAGACCTTTACTTCGACACCGGAGCATACGCCTCGGCTGGCCCTCTGGTAATGCTTCGAGCGATCACACACGCCGCAGGACCGTACGTCATAGAAAACGTCAGAGTGGACTCCTATCTGGTTTACACAAACAACCTAATGGCAGGCTCGATGAGAGGTTTCGGTTGCCCGCAGGTGCATTTTGCCATAGAATCCTTAATGGACATGCTTGCGTACAAGGTTGGGATAGACCCGCTTGAGCTTAGACTCAAAAACGTTTGGAGACAGGGCTGTGAAACATCAACGGGGGCTGTTTTGAACGACAACCCCGTCTACGATATTTTAGCAAGTAAGGCTGCTGAAATGCTCGGCTGGTCTTCACGTTCGAAGAAGGAAGCCGGCGAAGGTTACGGCATAGCTTTCATACTGCATGGTAACAGCTTGGGTCCTGAGGGGGAGGATAAATCCTCAGCGGTTGTGAGAATAACCCCTGACGGATACGTTTACGTAAGTACCTCGCTGACGGAGTATGGGACAGGCTCTTCGGTAGGCTTGGCTAAAATCGCCTCTGAAGTTCTCAACGTTCCTGAAGACCGTGTGATAGTTGAAAGGGTTGAAACCAGCAGGGCCCCTGACTCAGGTGGAACTTTTGCGTCGCGGACCACGTTGATGGGTGGAAACGCCGTAAGGCTGGCTGCTTTGAAGCTGAGGAAAAGGCTGGAAGCCATGGCTGCGGAGTCCTCTCAAACTAAAGGCCTGCGTTTTGACGTGCTCTCTTTTGTCAAGGAACTCCTAAAGGAAGAGGTGAGGGAGTATGCTGAGTTTAAGCTTCCGGAATGCGATTACAACCCTGAAACCGGAAGGGGCACACCCTACCTCCAGTACACTTACGGCGTGGTTGGCGTCAAGGTGAAGGTGGACAGAGAGCTTGGAATAGTTAGGCTCAAGAAGCTAGTTGGAGTGTTTGACGTGGGGCGTGTAGTGAACCGAAACTATCTCCTCGCGCAGTTGGAAGGAGGGTTAACACAGGGAGTCGCGTACGGCCTTCTCGAAGAGCTGCTTGTGGGTAAAAAGCATAAAATACTCAACCCCAACTTCGCCGACTACCTAGTGCCAACGTCCGCCGACGTACCGTCTGTCGAGATTGAGGTTGTCGAGAATCCGAGCATGATGAATCCCCTCGGCACACGTACGGCGGGCGAGCCGGCGATAAACGGACCGGCCCCAGCAATAGCCAACGCTGTTTATGACGCGCTGGGGGTGAGGATAAAATCACTGCCCATTACTCCTGAGAAAGTCGTCGAGGCCCTTGCCGGCAAACAGCTCATTTACCTGAAACAGCCATAGCGGACACGACTGCGTCGACAATACGTGTGTAGCCTCCGCAGCGGCATATGTTCGCAATCAAAACCCGTCTAACTCTATTTTCGGAGGCTCCGGGATAGTTTTCCAGAACGTATTTAGCGGTCATCACTATGCCCGGGATACAGTATCCGCACTGCGAGGCTGTGTAGTTTATCAACGCTTCCTGGATTGGATGGAGTTTCCCATCCTTGCACAACCCTTCGACAGTCCACACATCCTTCCCACGAGCCTGAACAGCTAGCATCAGGCATGAGTTTACAAGCCTTTTGCCTACCAGAGCGTTGCAGGCGCCGCAGTCACCTGTTCCGCACCCCTCCTTAACGCTTCTTATCCCCAGCCGCCAGAGAGCATCAATCAACCTGTCGCTGCCTTTGACATTCAGCTCCACCTTACTCCCGTTAAGCATGAACTCGATTTTCACCATTTTCGCCACCTTTTAAGTATCGCCAACAAAACTCAAGCCCACGCCTGACCAAAACCTTGGACACATGTTTTCTGAACTCTGAAGATGCCCTGAAGTCAGAAGCAGGCCTTATTTTCGACACATGGCGTTCTACCGCCTCTTTTACCAGCTGGCTGGAGAGCGTGGTTCCCGTCAGCTCCTCCTCAAGCTCGTAAAGCCTTCCCATCTTCTTTCCCTCAACCCTGTTCAAAACTATCCGAAGTCTATCAACAACGTTGTCTACAGTTTTCATAGTTACGGCTGCTGTTACGACACCGATACCGTTCGACGCTCTTTTCTCAAACTTGGTAAACCATGAGACAGTATTCACCCCCCAGTCTTCGAAAGAAGCCTCCAAAATGATTTCGGCCGGCTTCAGCTGAACCTCCAAAGGATGTGAAAACCTCACACCATGGTCTGAAACTATTTTTACAACCCCGTCTAAAGATGTAAATATTGCTGGTAAATCCCTTTCACCTCCCGATGCAAGGTTTCCGCCAACAGTAGCCATGTGCCGAGTCGTCTCAGCCCCAAAATAAACATCTAAAGACTTGATCGACAGATAGTTTGACGGGATTAACGGGGAATTAGTCAGGTCGTGTATGGTTGTCAAGGCTCCAGCTCTAAACACGTCGCCATCTCTCTTGAGATAGTTGAGTTCGGAAACGCCGGACAGGTCTATAACCTTCCTGGGTTTAATCCTGCCCCGCCGCATCATCGGCATAAGATCTGTTCCGCCTGCATAAACCACAGTGTCTTCAGAGTCTTCCGAGAGCATACGCAAAGCCTCCTCGAGAGATGATGGCGTCAACACATCGAAGGATGGAACAGCCCTCAACTCAGACTACATCGTTATATTTCCGCTTTATTATGTTTGTGTGAAAACGATCATGGATTTGGTTTTAAGGAACTGTAGGCTTGTAACCGTTGACGGCGTTTACGAGGCTTGCATAGGCGTTGAAGACGGACGTGTTGTTAAAATAGCCCGTAGCATTGAAGACCATGCAGAAACAATATACGACGCGAAGGGCAAGCTTCTGTTTCCTGGAGTGGTTGACGGCCATGTACATTTTAACCTAAAGTATGACGGTAACTTTTATACCGCTGACGATTTCTTTACAGGGACTTCTGCCGCCGCATGTGGGGGTGTCACCACCATAATAGACTTCGTCACACCCGAAACAAAAAATTACCTGGAAGATTATAGAAAAAGGAGAGCTGAAGCCGATGGTAAAGTCTTGGTCGACTACGGTCTTCACATGGTTGTTACACGTGTGGAAGATGACACGTTAGAGAGTCTTAAACATCTTTTTAATGAGGAGGGAGTTTGCAGCGTCAAGGTTTTTACAGCTTATGCGAAGAGAGGGTTGATGCTCGATGATGGCTCATTATACCGTTTAATGCGTATGTGCGCTGAGTATAATGTGCTTGTCCTAGCTCACTGTGAGAACGAGCATCTTATCAACATGCTTGTAGAGAACTTTCTTTCTGAGGGCAAGACTGAACCCATTTATCATGCTTGGAGTAGGCCAGATTTTGTTGAGGCGGAAGCTGTCCAGCGGATGGCTTTTCTCACACAGATAACGGGTGCTGAGACGCTTGTTGTGCATCTCTCATCACGAGCAGGCTTAAACCTCATTCGCCAAGCAAGAAACAACGGTGTAAAGATGCATGCAGAGACGTGCCCACACTACCTGCTTTTCACAGACGAAGTTTACAAAAGGCCTGACGGAGCTAAGTTTACCATGTCCCCGCCTTTAAAAGGTGTCGGAGACAGGGAAGCTTTATGGGATGGCCTAGGCAGCGGAGCTATAACCGTCGTTGGAAGCGACCACGCCTGTTTCAACTCATCTGACAAGCTGAAACACAAAATCTTTGTCGACATCCCCGGCGGCGTGGCGGGCACGGAGGTGATAGCTATGATTCTATTCTCTGAAGGGGTTTTGAAAAATAGAATTACGCTTGGAAGAATGGTTGAGGTGACAGCCAGAAACCCGGCCATGCTCTACGGTCTTTATCCGATGAAAGGTTTAATCGCCGTTGGCGGCGACGCCGACTTCTACGTCCTCGACCCGAATGCTAAAACCAGGCTTACGAAAGAAAACCTGCACAGCAACATCGACCATTCTATATACGAGGATGTTGAGGTTAACTGCAGGATAGAGGCTGTCTTCTCGAGGGGCGAGGTTGTGGTGAGGGATGGTCAGGTTGTAGCGAAGCCCGGGAGGGGCAGATATTTAAGAAGGAGTAGAAACCTGGTGAGAGGGGCTTATGCCGAAGCGTAGACCAGCTGTTGCTGGAGCTTTCTACGCGGGTACAAAAAATTCTTTGCTCAAACAGATAAGGGATTGTTTTACTTCTCCGTTGGGTCCCGGCTCTTTACCTACCGCCAAATGGTCTGACCTAAGAGTCCCAGCTCTTATCTGCCCTCATGCTGGATACATGTATTCGGGGCCTGTCGCCGCCCACGCATACGGGGTTTTAACATCCTACAGCAAGCCCGACAGCGTCATAATCTTCGGCCCCAACCATTACGGCGTGGGAACGGCTGTCTCAATATATCCTGAAGGCTCATGGCTCACCCCTCTAGGTGAAGTATCAATAGACAGAAACTTGGTCAACCAGCTTGCGGGACACAGCGATGTTTTCTACCTCGACGAGGTATCGCATTCCAGAGAACATTCCATCGAGGTCCAGCTACCATTCCTCCAGTACATTTACGAATATTTTTCCTTCGTACCGATATGCATAAACGACCAAAGCCTTGAAACATGCGTTAGGATCGGCAGAGATGTGGCTGAGGTTGTGGATGGAAGAAACATACTGATGATAGCTTCCACCGACTTCACACATTATGAGCCGCATGAAGAAGTTTTGGAGAAAGACAAGAAAGCCCTTGAAAAAATAGTCAAGCTCAACGTTGAAGAACTTTACTCAACCATGCAGAAGTATGACATCACGATGTGCGGTTACGGGGCTGTTGCAGCACTGCTGACCGCGGCGAAGATGTTGGGAGCAAGGGAGGCAAAGGTTTTGAAACAGGCAACAAGCGGTGACACGAGCGGCGACTACGATTCTGTCGTGGGCTACGCCTCATGCCTAATCGAGCTTGGACAACGATGAAGGAAAAGGCCGTGGCCTCAGCTCCTGGGAAGGTAATACTGTTCGGCGAACACTTTGTCGTCTCAGGCTACCCTGCGATAGTTACAGCCATCAAGATGCGTGCAAGAGCAACGTTAACACCGAGTCATGACAAGTTCGTGATAAAATCTGGCCAGACATGGGCCGTGTGGAGCAGTAAAGGCGAGCAGACATATCCTTCCAAAGCAACCCCTTTCCAGCCCCTTTTCAACATGGCCTCTAAAATAATGGAGGATTTCGGCATTTCATCATTTTTCAACGCAGAGATCCATTCTGAAATTCCAGGAGCTGCGGGTTTAGGGTCTTCTGCAGCTGTTTCGGTAGCCCTCGCCAAAGCCCTGGCAGCCCTCTACGACATCGACATGAGCATAGAGTCTGTCATCCAATATTCCATGCTTGCGGAAAAGGAATTCCATGGAAGGCCCTCTGGTATAGATTCTCACATAACCGCAATAGGTGGAACACTCCTCTACAACGGGCCTGGGAAATACCAAAATCTTAAACTCGATAACCATCCCGAGATATTAATTGTCTACACCGGGATCAAGAGAAAGACCTCAAAAATGGTAAGCTATGTCCAGAACCTTTCAGCAGAAAGGCCGGATGAGTTCAAACAATTAACCGAGATATACTCTGAGCTTTACAAAAAAGCTGTTGAAGCACTTAAATCAAACGACCTAATCTTGTTGGGGCGTCTCATGACTGTCAACCACTTGCTGTTGAAATGTTTAGGTCTTTCCAACATGGTTGTTGAGAATGTTGTGGAAACGTTGTTGGAGAAAGGTGCTTATGGAGCTAAGATAACTGGAGCTGGCGGAGGAGGCTGCGTAATAGCCGTGGGAGATGATGAACTAGCAAAACACCTTTCCGACTATTTTCCAAGCTTCTGGACAACTGAGACCGGCTGCAAAGGGGTGAGAGAGGAGGTATGAAGGGGCTTGTGATCCTCAAGATCGGCGGCTCGGTCATAACAGACAAGAAAGGCGAGAAGGTATTCAGAAAAGATGTTATGGAAAGGATTAGCCGTGAGGTAGCACGCTGTTGGCCAATACCCCTAGCCATAGTGCATGGAGCAGGCTCGTTCGGACATCCGATAGCCATGCAGTATCGTTTGAACGAGGGATTCAGGGAGCAGAGACAGCTGGAGGGTTTTGTAAAGACGCTTCAATCGGTGAAGACGCTCAATCATATGGTGACCGAATGCCTTATTGAGACTGGGATTGGGGCTGTTGGAATTCCAGCGTCAATGCTGTTTGTAACAAGGAAAGAAGTGATCGAAACAGCCCATCTGAACCTTATATTTTCTGCCTTAGACCTAGGGGTTATACCGGTTACTTGTGGTGACGCAACCTTTGACAGAGAGATGAAGTTTGCCATTCTCTCAGGGGACGATATAGCTGTTTACTTGGCGAAAGCGTTGAAAGCCTCACGAATTGTCTTCGCAACAGACGTCGACGGAGTCTACGAATACGACAGGACAACGAAGGAGAGAAAGCTCATCCCCAAACTGGACTACAGGAAGCATGCGACAATTTACTACAGCGGTGTTGAGGGCGAGGACGTGACGGGCGGGATGTTTTACAAAATTGAAACAGCTTTCCAAGCCGTCAGAGCCGGGGTTAAGGTAACCATCGTTAACGGCTTGGCTGAGGGCAGGGTTGAAGCGGCTATAAAAGGGGAGCCGGTAGTAGGAACTGTGTTGGTGGCTTAATTGGGTATAGAGTCACGTAAAAGCGACCACATCAAAATAAGCCTTGAAAGGGATGTTTCGTTCAGGAAAACAAGCTGGCTGGAGTATGTTGAGCTAGTGCATCAAGCTGTCCCCGAGATAGACCCTGACGACTTGAGGACGGAAGCCGCTTTCCTGGGCAGGCGGTTTAGCCACCCCTTTATCATAGAATCGATGACGGGCGGCACGGCTGAGGCGGAGAAGATAAACGGCAACCTCGGCGAGGCCGCCGCTGTTTTTAAAATACCTATGGGCGTCGGCAGCCAGAGGGCGGGAATTGTAAAACCGGAGACGGCCTACACCTTTAGGGTTGCTAGGGATCGAGGGCCTGACGCCTTTCTCATAGGAAACATAGGCGCGGCCCAGCTCGTGGAAAACGGGGTGGAAATGGCTTTAAAGGCTGTTAAGATGATTGAAGCCGACGCCCTGTTCATACATGTAAACCCGCTTCAGGAGCTTATCCAGCCAGATGGACGAGCAAGGTTCAAAAACTTCTTCAAAATAGTTTCGCAGGTTAAAAAGGAGCTATCCATACCGATAATCTTGAAGGAGATAGGCTGCGGTCTGTCGCGGGAAGTTGTGGCGAGAGGCGAAGAATCGGGCGTGGATGCTTTCGACGTGGCGGGCTCCGGTGGAACAAACTGGACTCTGATAGAGATGATTAGAGCTGAGGAGATCGGGGATGTTGAGAAGAAGAAATTGGCCGAAGTGTTTTTAGAGTGGGGGATACCTACGGCCGCAGCTGTTCTAGAAGCCGTCAGCGTCACCAACAAGCCTATAATTGCTTCGGGCGGCTTACGAACCGGTCTAGATGCTGCGAAAACCATAGCCTTAGGCGCCTCGATGGCTGGTTTTGCAAGGCCGTTGCTTCAGCCGGCTACCGAATCCGAGAAAAGGGTCTTGGAAAAGCTCAACCAGTTTTCGACAGAGCTTAAAACGGCCATGTACCTTACGGGATGCAGGACCGTTGAAGATCTCAAAAAAGCACCAAAGGTTTTGCTAGGCCCACTACGAGAATGGTATTCCGGAAGAATTACTCATGGCAGTAGATAAACGTAAGCTCTGACGAGTCACGCCGGCAAAAACCATACCTCTCAAACTGCACTACCTCATCAACCTTCACCGACTCTATGTTTTTCTCGCCGAATCCGTGGACCTCCTTGAAGCTTTCTGGATTGAACGACCCGTCATCCCTGAGAAGCTGCCCATATTTTAAAACCTTAACCCTCAAACAATCCTCTGGAACCCATTGGATTATCTTAACGCCTTGCGCAGGCTCTTTTCCAAATGTCTCCCCTACAACCATGTCCGGCAAAACATTGATAACCCTAACGTTCGCCAGCAGCTTGCATCTGAAAACATCGCCCTTCCTGAGCCCGGCCGCGTCTTCGTCTGAGATGTAAACCGTGTCGCCTACGTCCAATGTTCTACTGCCCAGGTCATGTGATGGATGATATGGGATTTCCACCCTAGCCCCTGGAAAGTCTTTCAAAAAAAGTTTCACAGGGTTTTTCACGAAAAAGAACCTACGCGCTTGCTTGTCTATAATTTTACGGTTAATGCTGTAGACTAGGCTCCAGTCGTATTCTTTCTTTGCATAGGTTACCCCTGCATAGGTGAGGGTAAACTCCCGGAGGGTTTCAGGAAGCAAACCTCTTCGCTTAACTGCTTCGATTGTGGAAAGACGTGGGTCGTCCCAGCCGTGGACGTAGCCCTTCTCTATGAGTCCTCTGATTATCCTTTTTGAGGTGGGAACGCCTTTAAACTCGAAGCGTGCAAACTCTACGTAGACAGGGTTGGGAAGACCTAAATGCTGTCTTATCAGGTTTTGAAGCTCATCGCGGAAGGCGAACTCACTGCTTCTTAAAACATGGGTGACCCCGCATAAAGCATCTTGGACTGCCGCCGCAAAATCATATGTAGGCCAGAGCCTATAACCCCTACCCTTCAAGGGATGTGGGTGGTCGACTACCCTGAATAGGACTGGGTCCCTTAACGCAGTGTTTTGGCTGTCGAGCACTCCCTTAAGCCTGAAGGCGACTTCGCCTTCATGGTAGGCGCCGCTCAAAACCTTGTCCCAAACCCTAGCGTTCTCCCCCACATCCTGTTCCCTATGCTTACACCCGGCCATCATCTCCCTCTGCTGATGCATTTCGTCAGGCTTGCAAAAACATGCGTAGAGAAGACCTTTCTCTAGAAGCTTTCCAGCGTAGTCATAGTAGATCTCCATGTCGTCGGAGTTGTTTTTCTCGAAGTCCCATCTGATCCCAAGCCATCTATACCCTCTCCTAAAACTTTCGTAAAACACCAACTCAACCCTCCTAGGATTTGTGTCTTCAAACCTGAGCCAAAGTTTTCCATCGTACATCCTTGCATAGTATTCGTTGATCAACCCTGCTATAGCGTGACCTAGGTGCATGTAGCCGCTGGGCTCGGGTGGAAGACGCGTAACAACTTTGCCGTAAACAGCTGAAGGAAGTTTCGGAAGAGCTTTTGTAGCGGCAACAACTTTGGCCACGACTTCGGGATACATCTCGGAAAGCATTGAAGACTGTTTATCTATCGGGAGAGAGTTTACCTCCTCAACAACCTCCTCAACTACTTTCTTAACCTCGGCTAATCTATTTTTGAGACTTGGATCGGTGGCGAGAACTTTTGACATGACTGCGTTGACAGAGGCTTTGCCGCCGTGGTCAACTGCATTCTTCAAAGCCCATTTATAGGCGAGCTCTCTGACATCCATCCAGCCCACCTGTCGGAGTGGATGGATTTAGGCTTGTCCCACCGGTTGTTAATAGCTTTATTAAATAAGCTTTAAGTTGTGGACTTCAAAGAGCTTGACGGAGATGAAGGCCCATGCCCAATCCATACTACCAAACCTTCACACCACCTGAAGAGCTTGTCAAAGCCACTTTGGAAGCGGTAAGGCTGGCTAGAACCTCAGGAAAAATAAGGAAAGGCGTCAACGAAGTCATCAAATCTATCGAAAGGGGTCAGGCAAAGTTTGTTGTCATAGCTACCGACGTCGACCCGCCTGAGATAGTGGCTTTTCTACCGACCCTCTGCGAAGAAAAGAAAATAACATATACATTCGTCAACTCCAAGGCTCAGCTTGGCGAGGTCGCTGGACTAGCTGTTCCAGCAAGCTCGGTTTCGATAACGGACCCTGGTGAGGCGAAAGGCTATTTGGAGGAAATAGCTAAGAAGATAAACGAGATAAAATCAGGCAGATGAGGTGGCTGTTTAGATGAGCCAAAAGCCGCAGCCGAAAGTTGAGGAGCCCGTTCCAGCGGTTGTAGAGCAGATCGTAGGGAGGACAGGTGTTACGGGAGAGGTTACCCAGGTGCGGGTAAGGATACTAAAGGGGAAGGATGAGGGAAGAGTAATCTCTCGAAACGTCAAAGGACCGGTTAGGGAAGGAGACATTTTGATGCTGTTGGACGTTGAAAGGGAAGCTGAGAAGATAAAGTGATTTGGAGATGGTGACTGTGCATCGATGCTCCTTCTGCAACAGAGAGTTCATACATGGCCGGGGAATGCTATACGTAAAAAACGATGGAACGCTTCTGTGGTTTTGCTCCAGACGCTGCAGGGTTTACATGCTTGAGCATAGAAAAGACCCTAGAAAGCTTAAGTGGACGAAAGCAGGTGAATGAGGTCTTCACGCATGGAGAAGACGTTTGTTATACTTAAGCCAAGCGCTGTTTCAAGAGGATTGGTTGGAGAGATAATTTCAAGGCTTGAGAGAAAAGGGTTGCGGCTGAAACAGCTTAGGACGAAGATAATCTCCAGAGAGGAGGCCGAACGGCTTTACGAGGTTCACCAAGGCAAGCCTTTCTTCGAGGGGTTGGTGGAGACAATTACCTCCGGTCCTGTTGTTTTGATGGTGTGGGAAGGTAGGGAGGCCGTCCAAGTTGTTCGAAAGCTGATTGGTGCGACCGACCCTGTGAAAGCCGAACCAGGCACGATACGCGGCGACTTTGGCCTCGACATAACCGACAACTTAATCCACGCATCCGACAGCCGAGAATCCTTTGAGAAGGAATGCTCCATATTCTTCAGACCTGACGAAGTCTGATGGATGGATAAAACACTTTAAGAGCTTTTGAGCGTCATTTATAGAATGGCGCTGCCGAAACAGCCTGAAGTAAACATCGGAACCTTGGGGCATGTGGACAACGGTAAAAGCACGGTCGTCCAAAGCATAACAGGGGTTTGGACAGCTAGGCACAGCGAGGAACTTAAAAGAGGGATAACAATCCGAATAGGATACGCTGACGCGGCGATATACCGATGCCCCCAGTGCAGCGAACCCTACAACTATTATTCATCACAAAAATGCCCCGTCCACAATGTTGAAAACGAGTTTGTCAGGGTTGTTTCCTTCATAGACTGTCCCGGCCACCACTCGCTTATGGTTACAATGTTGTCGGGTGCTGCCTTGTTCGACGGGGCTGTATTCGTCGCCGACGCACGCCAAAGGTTTCCACAACCACAAGACAGCGAACATCTCCAGGCAGCTAAAATCCTAGGGATAAAAAACCTGATAATAGCACAGAACAAGATAGACCTAGTAAGCCGGGAACGGGCTTTGGAAAACTATCAAGAGATTACCAAATATCTGGCGGCAAACGGATTCAATTCAATACCTATCATCCCTGTCTCTGGCCAGCATTCAATCGGAATAGAACCACTCCTCTATGCCATCGAAAAGACCATACCCACTCCGTCGAGGGATCACACAAAACCAGCTAGGATGCCTATTCTAAGGTCTTTCGACGTCAACATTCCAGGAACACCAGCAAGACAGATCAAAGGAGCTGTTATAGGAGGGTCCATAACCCAAGGAGTTCTGAGAGTCGGCGACGAGCTGGAGATCGTCCCAGGCTTGGCTAAAACCAAACAAGGCAAAACAGTCTACGAGCCGATATACACAACCGCCACAAGCCTGATGGCTGGGAACAGAAAGGTTGAAAAAGCATATCCCGGCGGCTTGACGGGGGTGGAGACAACATTAGACCCCGCTGTAGGGAAAAGCGACGGGCTTGTAGGCAACGTAGCCGGCGCGCCGGGCACCCTGCCACCCGTTTGGAACAGCCTAACGCTCGAGTATGTTTTGTTTGAGAAAGTTCTCGGCGTTGAAGGCGACGTTGTTGTCAAACAGATAGCTGAGAAAGAGGCTTTAGTGGTCAACGTTTTATCAGCTGTTTCAAGCGGTGTCGTAACAAAAAGAGGACATGAAAAGATAGAGATTCAACTTACAAGACCTGTTGCCGCTGAAGAGGGAAGCAAGGTTGCGATATCGCGAAAGGTTGGGACGGGATGGAGGCTCATAGGCTACGGTAAAATCGTGGGGAGGTAGGTGAAAGCACTTCTGGACACAAGCTTTCTGCTGCTTTGCTTGGAAAAGGGTCGCGACTACTTGAAACTGATTGAGCAGAAGCTGGGCGAACATGTAGAGCCAGTGATCTTGGAGAACGTGGTTGATGAGTTGAGGACGCTTGCGTCGAAAAGGGGGAAAAAAGGCATGCTTGCAAGAGCGGCTTTACAGAAAATGATTAACGCAAACATCGTCCAATTCCATGGCATGTACAACGTGGACGAAGCCCTTCAGAAATATGCGGCCGAACATAAAATGCCGGTCATAACTGTCGACACAAAGCTGGCGAAAAAACTGGCGAGCTCAGGTCTCCCCTACATCTCTGTCGGCAAGGCGGGGAAGCCAATAGTTAGGCTTATATTGCGTTGAAGAAGAGCTCATTTATAAATACTGGGAAAGTGAAAGGTGTGTAAACATTGTTTACAATTGTCGAGGCAATGGAGGTTGTGGGAATATCGCCCAGCGAATTCGGTAAGCCGTTAGACCAAGTTGTCTTGAACAATTTGAAGAAAAGATATGAAGGAGCTGTTGATGAGGAGCTGGGGTATGTGGTGATGGTTGTTGACGCCAAGGTTGAGAGAATCGGCCGGCTACTTCCGAGGGATGGCTCAACCTACCATCGATGTACTTTCAAGCTGTTATCCTACATGCCTGAAGTTAACGAGGTGATTTTGGGGGAGGTTGTTGAAATAACGGATTTCGGATGTTTCGTCAGAGTCGGGCCCCTTGACGGGCTCCTGCACATATCGCAGATCATGGACGACTTCATAACATATGACGACAAAAACAATATGCTGTTAGGGAAGAAGTCTGGGCGAAAGCTTACGGTCGGGGATGATGTAAGGGCTAGGATAAACGCGGTCTCATTTGCAGGCGGGGCTGGGGGCAAGGTTTCGCTTGTCACACGCCAGCCTCTGATGGGTTCGCTGAAGTGGGTGGAGGAGGAGAAGGCCAAGGCGGTGCAGTAATGTGTCGGCCAGAGCTAAAGCCTGTAGGAACTGCAGACGCATAGTCGTTGGGGACGTTTGTGATGCCTGCGGCTCATCTAATCTAAGCACAAGCTTCTCAGGGTTACTGATAATCTTGGACGTGGAAAAGTCGCAGATAGCTAAAGAGCTGGGCATAAGGAAAGCTGGGAGATATGCCGTCAAAGTCGACTGAACCTTTTTGGAACAAAGTAATCTTCTTCTCCGAGAGGTTGAAAGAAAGGCTTAGAACACCTCTCGGAGAACTGCGGTATGGGGATTTAAGGCTTGATGAAGAGTTTACCAAAGCAAAGCCTTTGGTTGTCGTTGGCGATTATACGTTCGGACGTTTTTTAAGCCTCGGCGTTAAACCAGACGTCGTGATAGTTGACATGAAGGTTGAACGACGGGAGGTGGGGATGCCCAACATCGAAGGCTATGAGGTCCGCCATGTCGCAAACCCAGCAGGGTCAATAACTCCTGAGGCTGCGGCGGCCGTGGTTGAGACGGTTAAGGCAGGGAGGGGAGCTGTGCTTGTCGACGGTGAAGAAGACCTGCTCGCCCTACCTGCGCTGTCGGCGCTTCCTGAATCAGGGTTGCTTGTTTACGGACAGCCAGGGAAAGGATACGTCGTTGTACGAGGAGGAGAGCGTGTTTGGAGGCTTGTCAAAAAGATTGTTGAAGAAGCTACGTCTTGAATTTTGTGTAGCCGCACTTTCCACAAGTCAGCCTGTTGCCGTGGTCAGCCATGAAAAACCCTGGCCCACATCTAGGACATGATGTTAGGCTTCTATGCAGCACCCCGTTTTTCAGGACATAACGGTTCCACAGACCTTTTTTGCTCATTTCTTCACCTTCTCGACTATCTTATTCCTAATGAGTATATGGGTTGGCTCGTATTTTTTAATGTCTTCGACGGAGCCGTATATGTGGGCGTGGATGTTTACTGTTTTTGTTCCCGTTATAAAGTCTGCCTTTCTGATTACGACGTTCGACGGGTCTACTTTAAAGTATTCAGCGAGCACATGCTTCATCTCATCCCTTGTCAAGGGTTTCTGGTAGCTGACGTGAGCCAACACCACCCTTCTTCCTATGAGCTTGTTCTCCGTCATCTTTGCTGAAATGACAGACATGCTCAACCCTCTTTCCTCAGCAAAACCGCGTTTATCTGCGCTATAGCCTCGCCTATCACGTTTCCTCTCACCGTAACCCTTTTCCTGACACCTTTTACCGGCCTCCTGTTCCTAGTCTTTTTCTTTTTCGACGGAGGCTTTCTCCTTGGATGGTAGCCAACTCCGCCTGAAAGAAGAATCCTGACTTTCCGGGGGCCGGATACGTCTGGCCTCATAGGGAAGCCGTCCTTGTCTGTTCCTCCTGTAATCTTTAGCATAGCACCCTTAAACCCAAAGGCTGAGGCATCTAAAACATCGCCTATCTTCTTTCCGATTAACAGCCTAAACTGCTGAGGGTTTAGCTGGACTGTTGTAGCTTTTTTCACCGCTGGATCTGAGACAACCATCCGCGGGCCGGCTGCCTGCTGTGACATTTCTCCGCAGACCTTTTTATCTCATCAATTTAAACATGGTGCTACCGTGCCCATAGGGGGTTTTGTCTCCTCATTATCTCCGTAAATTCCTCCAGCGTCTTCAAACTGGCTTCATCCAGTAAGCTTGCGTAGTTTGCTGAAAGCTGTCTCGCATCCCGTTCTGGAACATAGACGTATAGAACCTCGTCGCCGTGTATGTTTCGTCCTACTACCCCCTCCTTTATCGATATCGCTATTTTAGCTCCTTTACCGGCTGAAGGCAGAGGCTGCCCCCTGTCCTGCAGCTGGGATACTGTGCCGACGATTTTCCCGTTTGTGTTAACTAGACGGATGCCAGGCTTTATCTCGCCTGCAAGAATTTCTACGCCAACTATCGCGGGCTCGCTTCTTCTGAAGATATAGTCTTTCAGCACCTTCAGCTTACCCGGCTTTGTCAAAGTCTCGAATTCCGCCAACTGTTTTTGACGTACGGTTTCCTCAACCCATCTCTCGTATTCTTCCACAATTCTGAACAACACATCCCCTTTAAAGACTCGAACACCTCTGCTGTTGGCTTCCTTTTCCAGTTCTTGGTCAACCTTGACGTTGTAGGCCAAAATGACGCCCAGAAGCTCGTCCTTCTGTCCAACCACATGCGCTTCGACAACGTCCTTTTTTGATACATCTCCGATGTCAGCCACACGTATGAGAACACCCTTCTCCCTCAGGTATGTGACCGCCGCCTCCAGCGTGCCCAGCGTGTCTGCTTTGATAACTATTCCCGTCTTGTCAGTAGAAATCATGAACTCTTGAGCTTCTTCAGCAATCCTCCGCAGGTCCTCTGACTCATTAACGACAACCAGCACAGGCGAGCCTGCGACCGCCTCCTCCAACCCTTCTGCTACAAGCTTCACGCCTGCAGCGGCCTGTACGCTCTCCACACTCCTCAACCTTTCGCGCGGGTCTCTTATCTCTTCCAAGGGCTTTGGCATTAGAAGTGTTTTGACCCTTGTAACAGCTGGGCCATTCCTGCTCAGGTAAGCTATTCTGTCTCCAACCTTGAGGGCTCCCGCGTGAAGTATTACGTTGGCTGTAGCGCCAAGCCCCTCCTCCTCAACCAGCTCAAGTATAACGCCTTCTCCACGCCCGGACACACGTCTCAGACGCTGTTTCATAAACTGCTGGGCCAGCCCGAGAATGAGGAGCAGCAAATCCGGTATCCCCTCGCCTGTTTTAGCGCTGACGGGAACTATGGCTACGGTGTCGGTGAAGGATTTTATCCGCGTGTAGAGGTCGGACTTGAAGCCTAGAAAGCTAAGGTCGCCCATGAGGTTGTAGACTCTATTTTCGAGGTCATCCGCCACCCCCCTCTGCTGGTTTGCGTATGTTTTCTGGAATGGGGCTGAGGGTGTTGGCCTCCATCCCGGTATCATGTCAATCTTGTTGAGCGCAACAACAAAAGGCGTTTTCCTAGACCTGAGAAGCTGGATGCTTTCCTTCGTCTGTTCCTGAACACCTTTCATGACGTCGACGACAAGGATAGCCATGTCGGCTATCGACCCACCCCTTTTTCTTAGGTTTGAGAAAGCAGCATGTCCAGGTGTGTCTATGAATAGGATTCCCGGGATTTCCAGCCTGACGTTCAGCTCTCCCAGCAGGAGTCGGCAGGTCTCTTCTATAGCTTTCACCGGAAATAAAGTGGCTCCTATGTGCTGTGTAATGCCTCCCGCTTCTCTCGCAGCCACCACCGTGCCACGCATCTTATCCAGAAGCGATGTGTTGTGGAGAAAGATGTTCTCTGCGAGGAAATGATGGGTTCCCGGCACGGTGAAATCATACACGTAGGAGTAATTCGGCTTGAAAGTTTCCACCTGCTCAATTCTATTAAGCGTTAGAGACTTGTTTGACATGCCGAGAACGTTGTCGCCGACTTTAAGCCGGTCAGCCCTTTCATACCGCACCACTCCTCGTTTTTCCACTAGGAAAGGATGCTCGGGCGTGGTTTCCACAGACTCCGAGTTGGTGAAATGAACTCTCACCATTTCCGGAGGCGGGGTTCTACGCCAGATCAGTGATGCGCATGCACGTCTTGGCTCAAGCTTTCTCGATAACGTTGTAAGCACAGGTGGTTTAGCTGGTCTGACGGCCACGCCGTCAGCCAAATTAAGAACTTTGCCTCCCACCGCAAACTTTTTAAACACCTCTTCGGCTCTCAACCATCCCATGTTTTCCACATTTATCATCGTCTCCGGGCTTACGCATTTCCCATGGTCGACATGGCCAAGCACCACGACGATGGGTTCGCGGAAACTCATGACCAGCCAAAGTATGTTTACGCAACACTAATAGTTATCCCATCTATGTATGTGGCGGTGTGAGGAAAACCCTGGTTCTTGGCATAGAGTCTACGGCCCACACGTTTGGAGTCGGAATTGTAACCTCAGACGGAGAGATACTGTCTAACGTTAGAAAGGTTTACAAGCCTGAAAAAGGCGGTATACATCCCCGTGAGGCCGCGCAGAAGCATGCAGCCAACGCGCCTTCAGCCCTATCCGAAGCCTTTCAAACAGCGGGCATAGCTCCTGGAGACATAGATGTGGTAGCTTTCGCCCAGGGTCCAGGTATGGGCCCTTGCCTCAGAACAGGGGCCACGGTTGCAAGAACTTTAGCGCTAGCCCTGAAGAAGCCATTGGTAGCCGTAAACCATGGGGTTGCTCACATAGAGGTTGGAAAACTTGTCACCGGATGCCGAGACCCTGTGGTGTTGTACGTGGCTGGAGGTAACACTTTGATAGCGGCGTTGGTTGAGAAAAGATACAGAATTCTAGGGGAAACCCTTGACATCGCCGCTGGAAACTGTTTGGACTCCTTTGGGATAACTGCAGGCATCGGCCCGATGCCGGCTCCTGAAATCTACGCGCTCGATGGTAGCACCGTCTACGAGCTCCCATACAGAGTCAAAGGGATGGATGTCTCGTTTTCAGGCATTCTGACCGCTGCCGAAAACCTGTTGTCAACAGGCGTACCTGTTCAAGACGTGTGTCTCTCGTTGACGGAGACAGTTTACAGCATGTTAACGGAGGTGACGGAAAGGGCTTTAGCCATGTCGGGCAAATCTGAGGTTTTGTTGGTCGGTGGACTGGCCCGCAGCAAACGTCTGTGCCAAATGCTTCAGACGATGTGCGGTGACAGAGGCGCATCACTCCACGTTGTCCCTGACGAGTACGCAGGAGACAACGGAGCTATGATAGCTTGGAACGGCTACCTCCACTACAAATGCGGAAAGCTTGTCAACGTGGAAGAAAGCTATGTCAAGCCAAGGATGAGGGTGGACGAGGTCGAGGTTTGTTGGAGTTGATAGACTTTGTTGAAGGCAGGGTAATCAGGGTAGGCGCTGAAGCTGTGGTTAGGGAAGCGTTCTGGAAAGACGTCAAACTTGTAAAAAAACACAGGCTACCGAAAAGATATAGGCAAGAATCAATAGACGCTAGAGTTAGACGCAACAGAACAGTGCACGAGGCTAAGACGCTGACATACCTGTCAGAGAACGGCGTTCCGGCACCGTTGCTGCTTTTCCTAGACCTAAAGCAGTCAGCCATCTACATGCAGATGATCGAAGGGGTTGAGCTTCGGTTCGTATCCAACCCTTTGGACAGAGCCGTACGGCTTGGAGAGATTGTTGGGCTTATGCACAGCCTAAACATCGCACATGGAGACTTGACGCTTTCAAACATCATAGTGGACCGTTCGGACGGCCTATGGTTGGTGGATTTTGGCCTGAGCGTCTTCAACGCGGAGCTGGAGGAGAAGGCCGTTGACATCCATCTTCTAGAAAGGTCTGCCGCAAGCACTTTTCCCAACTTATCCTCAAGCTTTGTTAAGCTTTTCCTAGATGGCTATCGCTCTGTTACGGGAGAAGGCCAGGTTGAAAAAATTTTGAAAAAGGTTAGCGAGATAAGAAGGCGAGGCAGGTATGTCGTCAAAAGCTGACGTCACCTTCGTCACATCCAACAGGGGTAAGGCCCGCGAGGTCAGAGGAATTTTCAAGAAACATGGTATGAGGTTGAAGGTTTTTTACGGGGAAACGATGGAGATACAGTCGGACAGCCTTTCAGAAGTAGCTGTCTTCAGAGCCTTGCATGCATACAGAATCCTAAAACGTCCGGTTTTCGTCGAGGATGCAGGGCTTTTCATAAAGTCTTTAGGAGGGTTCCCAGGACCATACTCTTCATACGTTTACCGCACTATAGGCCTTCTAAACTTATTGAAAATGTTGGACGGCAAGGACAGGCGAGCATACTTCCAGTCTACTGTCTGCTATTATGATGGGGTTTCAGCTCCTAAAACGTTCGAGGGGGTATGCCGCGGATTTATCGCGGTTAAGCCGTCGGGGACGAAAGGTTTTGGCTTCGACCCCGTCTTCATACCCGAGGGAAAAAACAAGACGTTCGCCCAAATGTCCTCAGATGAGAAGAACATGATAAGCCACAGAGGTGTTTCCGTGGGCAAGCTTTGCCGCTGGCTTTATAAGGTCCGTAAACAGCCGAACAAGGGCAGAGAAAATGGCTAGGATGCATACCTCAAGACGGGGCAGGTCCGGGTCTAAAAGACCGTTAAGCAAGCTTCCCCCCTCCTGGGTTAAGCTGACTCCGGAGGAGGTTGAGGCGTTGGTTGTGAAGCTTGCGAGGGAAGGGCTGCCGCCGAGTAAAATAGGGGTTGTTCTCAGAGACCAGTACGCGGTCCCGCTTGTAAAGCTTGTTACCGGCAAAACAATTTTGCAGATACTGGAGGAAAACAAGGTGAAGCCGCCTATTCCAGAAGATCTTTCAAACCTTCTTGAAAAAATCAGGAGAATGAGGCTGCATCTTGAAAAGCATAAATCAGACGGTCATAACATCCACAGGCTTCAGCTGATCGAGTCGAAGGTTAGAAGGTTAACAAAATACTACCAGTCGCGTGGCGTGCTGCCATTAGAGTATGACCCATTAAAAGCATGATTGGTTGAGAAAGTTTGACAGGCGATACGGCTCGGTTCTTCAAATCGGTTGAGGCCGCCTCCGCTAAGATAAGAAACTGGGTTAGAGAAGGCTTTTTCATAGACATTTTCACGCACAACGACGCTGACGCCCTTTCTTCCGCAGGGATAGTGGCGGGCGCTTTAAGAGAAGAGGACGCTCGGTACAGAGTCAGGTCTCTCAACAGGATAGACGACTTCATCCAGCTCCTTAACGAAGGATACGTCGAATCGGAGGCCTTGATATTCACCGACATCGGCAGCGGCTATCTCGAAGATCTTTCGAAACTTCTTGCTGGCAAGCAGGTTGTGATACTCGACCATCACGAGCCTAGGGATGTTGAAACGCCGAGCGGATGGGTGCATGTCAACCCCCATCACTATGGGTTTGACGGAGCCAGAGAGATAAGCGCTGCAGGCGTGGCATATCTTGTATGCAAAGCATTGAACCCGTCCAACATACGTTACTCAGCTGTGGCCGTGGTGGGTGCTTTGGGAGACTTGCAGGATAAGGACAACCGCAGAAGGCTTCACGGGTTGAACAGCTTGATAGTGGAAGATGGAGTTAGAGCAGGCGTTCTCGAGGCGTGTGAAGACATCATCCTGTACGGCCGAACCTTCAGACCATTGCATGCGGCGCTTGCTTCAACAACAAGCCCTTACATCCCTGGGTTGAGCGGTCGCGAAGATGCTTGCTACAGCTTTTTATCAAGCTTGGGGCTGCCGTTGAAAGAGGGGGAGCAATGGCGCACCTTATCCGACCTTACGGAGGAAGAGAAGAAAAAACTTTACAACGGGCTTATAGAATACCTCGTTTCCAACGGCCTGCCATCAAGCATAGCGGAGGAGCTCGTGGGAGTAGCCTATGACCTTGTTAAGGAAGAGCTATGGACGTACCTAAGGGATGCCAGAGAATTCGCAACATTGTTGAACGCCTGCGGTAAAACTGGGAAACCGTGGCTGGGAATAGTCGTCGCGATGGGGGCTAGGGCCGAGGTCTTAGAAGAAGCTCAGAGGGTGTTGGAGGAGTACCGCGCCAGCCTTGCACGGGCAATGGATTACGTAGCGCGGCCAGGCGTCATCGAAGAGTTAAACCATATAATAGTTCTGAAAGGCGGCGACGTGATAGATGAGAAGCAGGTGAGCTCAATAGCCTCCATAATTTCTTCTTCAGGTCTTCTGCCGTCTGACAAGGCTTTGGTGGCTTTTGCGACAGCTGGGAAGATGGTCAAAATCTCTTCACGTGCACCCAAACAGTTGGTTGACAGAGGGGTAAACCTGGGAACGCTTCTCTCCCGCCTAGCCGCATCCTACGGAGGCAAGGGTGGAGGGCATAACGTAGCGGCTGGAGCTGAAATCCCCTCCGACAGGATAATAAGGTTTCTCGCAGACCTCGACAGGGCCCTGGGTGAACAGCTTGCCAGCACCGCCAGCCAAGTCAGTGGTTAGAATGGTTTTTGAAGACGCGGAAACGGCTCAGGCCGTGTACAGCTCAATAAAGCCGGACGACAAGCCTTTGCCGAAGGGCCTCGAGGTGGAAACTTCGCTGGATGGCAACACGGTAGTCGTCACCGTCGAATGCAGAAGAATGCTGGCTTCGCTGCTAGCCACGTTGGACGATGTCCTGAGCATGGCCGCGCTATCAGAGAAAATCTATAAAATGTTAAAGAGCGTATAGGGACGACAAATATATAGCTGTCCGTAAACAGGTTGAGAAGGGTTGTCTAAGAAGTCTTCCGAACAGAAGAAGCCTAAAAAGACGTTTGAAATCTACTCGCCGCCATACTTCGGCGGGAGATGGCTGGGCAGCACCATGGCTGACGACCCATCAAAGCTCATAGGCAGGGTGTTGAGAACAAGCCTTTACGCAATAACTGACGATTTTACCAAACAGTACATGCTCATAAACTTCAAAATTATTGACGTGAAAGACAGCATCTGCAACACAGTTTTTTACGGCCATCAATACGGAAGAGAATACCTGCGCAGCCTTGTTAAAAGAGGAACCAACAAGATAGAGTACATCTTTGACGTTGTAACGAAAGACGGGTTCAGCCTTCGAGTTTACCCAACCGTTTTCACCACGTCGCGTACGTCGTCGTCTAAGAAGAAAGCGATCCGTATGATTATGCGTAGAATCTTGGAGGAAGCTGCTTCAAACCTTACACATGACCAGCTGGCTCAGGAGATGGTCCTAGGCAAAACCGCGTCAGACATCTATAACCAAGTTAAGAAAATAGTTCTTCCCCGCCATGTCGGAATAGTCAAGAGTAAGGTTTTGAAGATTGGAATGCTGCAGCCTGTAGCCGTCGAGCAGAAAACAGGGTCGTGACTCATGGAGATGGATGTGGAAGAGTTTAGACGAAGGTTTCCCGCGCTGTTCCGCGAGATCATGTATGGCGGTGTTAGGACTCGTGTTTCTGGCGTAAGAAGTAGTGCTGAGCTGGCGGAAAGCCTGGCGTCTACCAGGCTTCCTACGGCGATAGATTATCTTAGACGCTGCGACACAGATGAGCAAGGAGAGGAGGTCATCGAATTCCTGCTGAAAAGGGGTGAGATAACAGCTGAAGAGGCGGCCGAACTGTCAAAGCAGCTGCGGAGCAAGGGTATAAGAAGCTTCGGAAGCAGAAAACAACTAGGCCATTATTTTAGGGAAGGAGTCTAACCTCTTTTTTTGGCTGAAACGATTGAAACCACTTGATTAGGTTTTAAGACATGGTCGTCGCCAAGCCTCAACCCAGTAACGGCGTCGACTGAATACAAATACCCTTCACCTAGGTCTGAGTGGATTTTGAATGCTAGGTCTCTTGGGGTTGAGTTTTTAGGCATGAGGTATACGTCGGGCAGCACATTTCCTTCACGGTCCGAGAGGTTGTGGGGGTTTTCCACGGGATAGACAGGGATGTACTGGAGCTTTTCCAGGTAAACCTTGTTTACGAGCTGCTGAACCCCGGTGTTACCCCATCTTTCAAAAACCATCTCCCTTATTTTCTTCAACGCCTTCCTCTGGGCTTCCGTCAAAACGGCCTTCTCCACAATCTGGAAGTCAGGGTCGCCTGGGGTGTATCTGACGAGGTTTTTTGAGGCTGCTAGCCTCAGCATTCTCTCCGCTTCGGCGGAGCAAGGCACAACATCGAACCCAGCCTTCCTCAACCTCTCAACACCAGCCTCAGAGCCGGGTATGTCGCATTTGTTAGCTGCTACCACAACAGGTTTGGTCCTAGCCCTAACCTCGGAAGCCAGTCTGTGAAGATCATCTAAGCTCCATGACGTGGGCTTGGAAACGTTCAACCCAGTGCTGTTGACAGCCTCTTGAACAACCGCTTCGGAGGCCCCAAGCCCCGAAAGCGTTTTCGCTATCTCCGCGACAAGGCTGAATTGTCTCGCCTCAGCTCCTCTTGAAATTCTCGGCCAGTGCTTGGCCATGATCTCTCGCACCCATATGTCGAACTCTCTTAAAACGATCAGAACGTCTTCAACTGGGTTGTGGGAGCTTGGCTCCGACGGGGTGCCGTCGGCTGACGTGCTGCCAGATGCGTCTGCTACGATTATCAAGGCAGAGGCCTGTCTTATCTCGTCCAAGAACTGCAGCCCCAAGCCTTTCCCCTTATGTGCGTCCTGAATAATTCCAGGGCAGTCAATTATCTGGATTGGCACCAACCTAACGCCGTCGATACACAGGGAGTTTCGAGGGTTGTCCTTAACCCCTAGCTTTTTACAGATGCATTCCAGCCTTAGGTAAGTGACGCCGACGTTCGCTTTTTTTGTTGTGAAGGGATAGTTTGCTATCTCGACTTCCGTCATGCTGAGCGCGGAGAAAAGAGTGCTTTTACCTACGTTAGGCTTCCCAACTATTCCAGCTAACTCCATCGACTACCAAAAATTATCCATGGATGATAGTTTTTAGAGTTTAACAGATGGATGGCTTGGGTCCACGGCGACCACTTCAAACCATTTGTACATGGCGTCAGACGCCAGAGGATATGCTCCTAAAGCCTTTAAGTTGGGATATTTTTTCAACGCCCTCTGAATGGCTTCCTCTTTAAGTGAGATGTTAACCTTGTGTTTAACCACACCCAAGGCTTTAGGCCTTCTTCCCGACCTTGGCCTGGGCTTGCTGAAACCCCCCCTCCTGACTCTAACACGCAGAACAACATAGCCCTGTTTGTCGCGGTAACCGATGCTTCTCGCCCTGTCAAGCCTCAGCGGCTTGTCAACTCTGACCACGCTTTTCTCTTTCCGCCATTCAACCAAACGCCCCCTCATAGCTGTGACCAGCGACTCGGGCCTTTCACGCCAATACCTGTTCAACATCCTGTAGAAGGACATAAGCCTGCTTGTTTTCCTCTACAGGTAGCTCTTAAAGTTGAAAACCTATTAGGGAAGACGGCTTAACACAGCTTGATGCTGAGGCTCGTACGGCTAAAATGCAGGGTCCACTGCTACGCCACCGAAGATCTGGAGAAGGTGAAGAAATCTGTTGAGAACATCCTCAACGGCGTCAAATTTTCCGTCAAAGAGACTAAAATGGAGGGTCATTACGGAGACGCCATATACGCTTTAGAGTATGAGGTTTTGAACGAGTCTGAAGTAGCCTCGGTTTTTAAGAAAATCCTGTCTCACTTAGGTGTCGGGGTTCTGGGTGTTGAGCAAAAATCTCCGGAAACCGGAAAGTTTCACATACGGCTTGACAAGCAAAAGGCTTTCAAGGGAGAGATAGTGGCAGAGGACGTTGACCCGGTTAAAATGGAGTTCAGCTACGAAGGCGACTGGAGGGAGGTTTTCCGTTGGGTAGAGAGTACGTAGACCTTTATGTCACGAAAATCGACCCGAGAACAGCGGAAACCCTTGTGGCGTTGGGTTTTAAGCATGTCTGCACGACTGACCTGAAAAACATGTCGGTTTTAAGCATTCATGGATTGTCTGTCTACGGGAAAGCGGTTGTAGAAGCTAGGTCGCGTTCTGAGCTTTTGCAGCGTCTGAGAGCTGTTGACAGGAAGCTGTTGATAGGGGTGAAGCCTTTGACCCGTGAGGCGTTGATGGTTGCCGCAAGGGACAGAAGGGTTGGCACGGTGATGGCCCACGGCGAGATTGCAGAGCTGGACAGGCACGTTCTTCAGGTTTTCGACAACATCCTTGAGATAACCGTCTCCGAGCTGGCTGAAGCTTTTAAAGACTTGAGAAAATGGAGAAACCTCCAGAAACTATGCAAGACGGCTGCACGTTTTCAGATACCGTTAGTTATTTCCAGCGGTGCGGCTGGCGCTGAAGAGCTCATGCCTCCCAAACAGCTGGCGTACGTGCTTTCCGCTATGAAGGAGGTTCAAGCACCCGACCTGGACGCTGTTTCAACAATTCCGCTGAAGCTGGTGAGAGAGAAACTTGAGCGCTAGAACCCTCCGCCTGAAACGACGTTACGTCATAGTCAAACCGTCGTCGGAAGCAAGCTTGGAAGACGTTTCAGAGGCGGTGAGAGAATGTTTCTACGAGCTATATGGAAAAACAGGTTTAGTGGACTCGGGCTTTAAAAAAGGAACCATAGGCTCTAATCTGTTTCTATCATGTTACAAAGAGTGGCTTCCGAAACTGATTCTTGCGATCTCACTCGTAAGAAACTTAAAAAATGTCTACACCGTCATCAGAACGGTCAAAGTCTCTGGGACGATAAAAGGTTTGAGGAAAGCTGTTTAACGGTTTACTCTTGGGCTCTTCCACATTTTCCGCAGAAAACCTGCCCCTCAGCCATTCGAGCTCCGCAGAACTTGCAGTGTGAGCCTCCTGTGTCAAGGCCCCTTGACTTCTCAACTCTTCGGGCGACAAAGATCGAAGATTCTATCAACGCCACCAACGGAAGAAAAAGGACCGCGTTTCCAACAAGCCAGCCGTCAGGCGTTATGAAAGCCACTATTATGTATAGAATGCCGTATATGTAAAGCCTGTTTTTTGTTATGGTTTCGGTGTTCAACAACCCGAACCTAACAAGGAGAACCACGATGGCGGGGGCGGTGAAAACAACTCCAATCAACAAAACGGTAGTGAAAATCATGCTGTAAAAATCCATGGCGCAGACAGTCGGGTTTATTCCAGCAAGCTCGAAGAAGAACACCATAGCCCTCATGACCAAAGGCGCTGCAACAAAATATCCAAAAACCGCTCCGGCGGTGAAGAGAGCGAAAAAACCCGCTGTAAAGCCGTAGATAAGTTTCCGCTCGTGCGGATAAAGGGCGGGGTCTATGTAGGCGTATGTTTCATAACCTATGACAGGCATTATCGTTGCAACGGCTAAGAAGGCGGCGGCCAGGAAGATTATCTCGAAGGGAGACGTCACGCTGCACCCTATTATGACCAGCCTGCCGCCGCCTATGTCTGCGACTATCCTCTTCAACACCAGCGAAACCATTGGCTCGTAAAAGTCGGGGTTGAACGATGTAGGGTTGAGGTTGGCTGGAAACGCAAGCCAGAAGATAAGAGCTATGATGAAGGAGATTATGACGACTTTAACCCTGTCTTTGAGCTCCCTCAGATGCTCGATTAACGGCATTTCCTTATCTTTGCTCAAAGCCCCCGCCACCTATCCCAAAGAAACCAACGAAATATAACGTTAACCAGTTTTCCGAGATTTTTCAATTATTTCTTTAGCTATCTCATCCCTGGTTTTGCCTTCGGTAGTTATGTTTAGAGCCCTCGCCACCTCCAGCAGCTTGTCGTCGGCGGACGGTGCTGAAGGCTGTGGCGTGGCGGCCGAAGTCTGGAGAGCGGCAGCTCGGTTAAGCTCGTCCTCCAACCCCCTTGAAGCTTTTTCAAACTCCCTCTTCGCCTGACCTATTGACTTCGCTATTTTGGGAAGTTTTTCAGGCCCCCAAAGGAACAACACTAAAATCACTATGGCGACGACGATCCATTCGAGGCCTTGAATCGCCATTACAGCTCCGACGCGTATGACGTTCACCTGATTAATAAGGTTTCCCGATTTTCTCTACAGCATGACTGTTCCGCCATCGACGATTATAGTCTGTCCGTTTATATAGGATGCTTTGTCGGAACAAAGGAACGCGGTCACTGAAGCAACTTCCTCAACCCTCCCCCACCTGCCGAACGAGCTCTCCTCCGCTAAAGCACGGTATTGTTCCGGAGTCAAAGCTGAAACTGTTCTTTCTGTCTTTATGTTGCCGAGAGCCAGTGTGTAAGCCCTTATCCCAAACCTTCCAAACTCCCGTGCAACATGTTTGGTCAACCCGATGACAGCTGCCTTGGCAAGCGTGTAGGCAAAGCCTTTATCATATCCCGATATGGCTGGCGTTGAGCTGAAGTTGACTATAACGCCTCCACCGCCATCTCGCATCAACGGAAGAACATGTTTAACCATCAGAAAGGACCCGAGCAAATCCACTTTCATCACCTTCACTACATCATCTAATGTATGGTCCACCAAGCTTTTGGTCCAAAGGCTTTTCTCCAGCGCGTATCCTGCGACGTTAACCAAGGCATTCAATCCGCCGAAGGCTTGGTATGCTTTGTTGACAAAAGCCGAGACGCTTGCCTCATCGGAGACGTCCAGAAAATCGGTAATCACAGCATTTTTTGCCCCGGCACTCCAAGTCTCTGCAAGGCTCTTTAGGAGCGAGACCCGTCTTCCTCCGGCTGCCACCGACGCCCCCTCTTTCAAAAATTCCTCTACAATCGCCCGTCCCACGCTTCCCGTAGCCCCTGTCACTATGCATTTTTTACCATCTAGTAGCCCCACGGCGTTACGTTAGTTTTGCATGCTTATATAGACGTATTACACCCAACCACCGATGTCAAAGGAGCTAAAGTACATAGTGAGAATTTTGAACACGGACATAGATGGAACGCTAAAAATCCCTTATGCCTTGGCTAAGGTCAAGGGTATAGGCATAAACCTTGGTTATGCCATTGCAAGAGCCGCTGGCTTAGACACAGAGTTAAGAATAGGGTCTTTGACGGAGAAACAGCTTGAGAAAATCGAGCAGGTAGCGAGAAAACCTGAAGCTTTCGGAATTCCTGCATGGATGTTGAACAGGAGGTTCGACCCCGCTACGGGCAAAAACCTTCATCTTCTTGGAGCAGACCTCGAGCTAGCTGTAAAAGAAGACATCCAGCTTATGATGAGGACAAAGAGCTGGAAAGGGATACGCCATTCGCTGGGCTTGAAGGTCAGAGGGCAGAGAACCAGGACGACAGGCAGGAAGGGCATGACGGTTGGTGTTTCGAGGAAAGCGGTCCAAGCCCAGCCTAAAAAGGAGGAAAAATCTTAACCTCACTCTCCTAAAGCTTCCCGGGCCATCTCAGCACCCTTTACAAGGTTCACCTGTTTTTGAAAAGCCGCATCCCATTTTCTTGTCCTCAGCCCGCAGTCGTTGCACGCTACAATTTTATCCGGGTCCTTCATTAAATTGGAGGCGTGGAGAAGCCTGTCCCTGACAAGCTCGGGAGGCTCGATAAAATCGGTGTGGACGTCGACGACGCCGGGAGCTATTTTGAACCGCACGGAATAGTCTCTAAAAATTTTAAGCACCTTGAAGCCCGGTCTCCTCTCTTCATCTGTTCCTAAAACGGTTAAGTCGGCGTTTGAGCACGATATCGACAGTACGTCTGTTTTAAGCTCGAGGATTGCTGGGAAGAGGGCTTTGTAATCGGTATAGCAGATGTGGACGGCCACTTTAGATGCCAACCCTTTAACCGTCTCGTTTAGGCTTTCAACGACCAGCTCGGATTCGTAAGGCTTAGCGGCCGCTGCCGGCTCGTCAAGCTGCACGTAGTCAGCTGACTCCGTCGCCAAGGCTGAAACAACCGGCCTCACAACCTCTTTCACCAAGTCATGCACAAATTCTTGCTTCGCGTTATGGAGTTTTTCAACCCAACCATCCCCAACAGATTTTTTGACGTAGTATTCGTCAAAGGACCAGTCTGCTAGAGTGTAGGCCGCTGTTACAGGAACTTTAAGAGGTTTTCTCGCATGTTTTTTGTTGAACTGCAGCTCTTCAAGGTGGTATATTCTGCGGAGACGAGGTCTGTCCACCACCGCGGCCTTCCTATAGTATTCGTTGTCCCATACTCTTACGACGCCTCGGAACTGGAAGCCGTCAACGTACTGCAGAGGATATTCGTACATCTCCATCCGACGCTGCTCTCCGTCATAGATTATGTCTAACCCGGCTTTTTCGAAAAACCTCAGGCCGTAGATGCAGGCCCAGTCAAGTTTCTCGGACTCTGTAAGCTTGTTTTCAGCGAGAGATTTTACAAGCTGCTGGTAGTTTTCGACGTCGAGGGTTCTTCCCCAACGTTCCGCCTGCTGGGTCGCCTTCAAACTGTCCTTGGTTAGGAAGGGTGCTTTGTTTAGGCTGCCTACCTCCATTACTGGGAAAAGCTTAGTCAACCGAGTTTATCACCCGCCAGCCTTTTCAGCTCACCTAGCTTTCTAACCTTTTCCACGGCGATCTCGTATGGGAGGAATTCAAGCTCGCAGGACGGGCCTATGTCCAATTCTTTCAACCCTGTTCTCGTGAACACCTGAGACAGCGTTTCTAAAACGGTCTCGTTTGATTCCATCAGGGTGTTCCGTCCATCGAGAACACCTAGAAACAGCTTTTTACTGATGGTGTGCTCCGTAATTTGGTTTAGGGATGTTTTGTAAAGGTCGATGCCTATGACGTCTGCTGAAAAGTCCAGCACTTGGTGGAAGACTGCTGAGGCTGAGCCGAGGGGCATGTGTAGCAGCAGCTCGCCAGCCACCCTACGCTTTACTATTTTTACGCATTCTTTCGCCAACTCCAGCTCGTCTCGGGAAAGTTTGCCTGATACAAGTGCGGGAGCGGTCAGCTGTATTTGAACAGCTCCGTCAAGACCTGATGCAAGCTGGGATATAGCATCGGCGAGCTGGTAAGCAATTTCCTCAAACCTGTGACTTGTTTTGTTCTCCGAAAGTTTAGCCATCGTAAAAGGGTCGGGCAGCACCGCCTTAGCACTCAAGCCGTGTAATGCCATCCTGTTGAAGAAAAAACTGTCAAGTGTTTTCTTTACGGATATTTCTTCGACGATGACCGGTTTTTTGAAGAAAAAGTTGTTGTCAAACCATCTTGATAAACCGTCTATGATGACCCCGTTCAGGGAAAGAGCGACGGGTCTGAAAAGATCGTCCCACGTCAACATCCCGTCAGATATGTAGGTGAGGTTGTTCTCCAGCTGTAGGCTGACTATCTGTCTTACAGTTAGGTCTATTTCAGCGGAAAGCTGATCGTAGGATATTTTTCCTTTTGCAAAATCTCTGAAGGATTTTATGAGTGAAGTTGTTCTGGGAAAGGCTCCCACGAGATAAGCTCGAACCTTCACCAGTCACATCCTCCTTTCTGAGCTGTGGCCTGGGAAGTAGCTCGACTTCGGGTCGATGTAGTTTTTGGCGACGTTTACAGCTATGGCTGCCTGCGCGAAACCAATCACAAGCAAGGCTAGCTTAACAGAATCGGGCTGGTATGCAATGTCTCCCGCGGCGTAAACGCCTGGTATGTTGGTTTCACACCTTGCGTTGATTTTTATCGCGTTTCCCTCCATCTCAAGCCCCCATTTTTTGAAAAGAGAGACATCTACTATGTGACCTAGCTGCAGGAGCAGCGCGTCACACTGTATAATCATTTCTTCGCCGGTCTTGTTGTTGAAGACCTTTACCGCTTCGAGGGTGTCGGAGCCATATGCTTCCTTTACCTCGTAGGGCACGAGGACCTTTACAGGTGAGTGGAACAACTCTATGACGCTTCCTTCATGGGCTCTGAACTCCGTCCTTCTGTGAACCAAGTAAGTTTCTTCAGCTATGTCTTTGAGGTTTAGAGCCCAGTCAACAGCCGAGTCTCCTCCCCCGACTATTACAACTCTCTTGCCCCTGAACTCCCATTTATCGCGGACCGTGTAGTAAACCCCCTTGTTTTCAAACCTTTCAACAGAGGGGTTGCCGAGCTTTCGCGGGGTGAACGCACCGTGTCCAGCCGCTATCAAAACTGTTTTGGAAAAATGAACACCTTTATCCGTTGTCAGCTCAATAATCCCACCGTCAAGCCTTGTGAGGTTTAAGACTTTTTCGGAAAACAATATCAAAGGCTTGTAGGCCGTAGCCTGTTCGTAGAGCTGTTTGGCTAGATCTCTGGCCATTATTTTTGGAAACCCCGCCACATCGTAGATGAATTTGTCGGGATAAAGCATCGTCAGCTGCCCCCCATAAACGTCTAGGGCTTCAATCACCTTCGTTTTCATCCCCCTCATGCCCGCTGCGTAGAAGGCGGCGAACAAGCCTATCGGCCCAGCTCCGATAATTGTGATGTCGTAGACGTCAAAGGGTTTTTCGCTCATACCTGAAAACTGTATTCAGCAAGCTTTAAACATCATGCTGTTTTCAGCGGCAGCCCAAGCTCGGCTATGTCGGAGAAATCCTCGCATATTTTCGCCAAATGTGAGTATATTTTGAAGGTGGCGAAAGTGTTGGGAGTGTATGGTGTTTTTCTGAGGAACAAGTCGCCGCGTTTGAGAAACTCTGACCTTATGCCTGTGATTCTGGCTATCTTTTCTATGTCTCGGCTGAACAAAGCGTCTAAAGGCCCCGCCTCCATCGATAGAATTAAGCCCGCGAGCGTCTTCAATTCCTTCAACACATCGTCGTTGAACTCCTTGTTGGCTTTCACCGCTACTTTAGCTATTTCCGACGCTTGGTCGCCCGCGTCTTCTATGAACTTAGCTGCCACCCTCAGGTCCAGCAAGGTCAGGGGCGAGGTGTTGAGTTTTTTCGCGAGCACCGGGTCTATTACCGCCGACCTGATGACTCTGACGAGCGTGAAGTAGAGACGGTCTACCTCTTCGTCGCTTTGTGCAGCAAGCTTGGCGAGGGAGAGGTTTTTCTTCACCAAAGCATCAACCGCGTTCTCAAGCATGCCTAAAACAAGGGTATGCTGCCGTCTCAGCATCTTCTCCGGAGCCACAAGCTCCTTGTCGAGCACTACCTGAACCTCTATTTTTGCCGGTGTTTCGTCAACTATCTCTGCTCCAGCCAACCCTCTCACAACTTTTTTGACCTCAGCTAGCTCTTCATCCGTCATCGGCGTCGGCGACTTGATTTTTATCAGATTATAGCCGTAAAGGTATGCCCCAACAATCATCTGGCCCACGTGAGGGCCTAAAACTATCTCCACCTCAGACTCTTGTTTGAGCTCTATCTTTTCAGGGTAGAGTAAAATGCCGCCGTCTTCAGTCGGCTTGATGGAGACTAGGGAGCCTTTTTTTATCCCCATACGTTTAACCCAGTTTTTGGGCAGCGTTACCGTGTAGGAGCTCCCGCCTGTGAACTGGACAGACCTCTTTAACTCCACGTCAGTATCTATTATGCTGGATTGTTTAAGCCTTGCTGGGCCTGCTAGATATGTTTATAACGTGACGCTGTTAGTGGTTAGGCTTAGACGATAACATGCCAAAATGGGGATACTCGACGGCTATAGGCGAGAAGGAAAATGAAGTAAGAGCTAGCCTGCGGGAGGTCGACGTATCGCCCAAATGGGCTAGAGAAGTTTGTAAAGCGATAAAAGGCCTCACGATACCCGATGCAAGAAAACTTCTAGAAAGCGTTGTGGAAGGCAAGCGTATGATAAGGTATAGCCGACACGTTAAGAAGAGGGCTCACCATGCTGAGACGAAAGGCCCTGGAGGATATCCTGTGAAAGTATCTAAGCACATGCTGAGGCTGTTGGAAAGCCTCGAGGCAAACGCTGAGTTTAAAGGCCTCGACCCGGAGAAAACCAGGATAGTTCACGCGGCCTCTCATAAAGGCCGTGTTGTGAGAAAATTTATCGAAAGAGCTTTCGGACGCTCCAGCCCTTACAACAAAACATACGTCCACATCGAGCTAGCGGCGGTGGCTGAGAAATGACTATAATCAAACAGATTCTACAAACACGTATAAAGAAAGCCGACATCGAAGAGTATCTTCGGGAGAAGCTGAGGTCTGCGCTTTTCGGCGGAGTGAGCATTAGTTTAACTCCCATTGGCACGCGTGTGACAATCTACGCCATGCGGCCAAGCCGTGTGATAGGTCCTAAAGGGAAGGTCATAAAAGAGATAACCGAGACTTTGGAGAAAAAGTTCCAAGTGGAGAACCCGGTTGTCACAGTCGTTGAAGTGGAGGTTCCTGAACTCAACCCCTACGTTATGGCTGAGAGGATAGCGCAGGATTTGGAGAGGGGTGTCAGGTACAGGAGGGTTGGCTTCTGGGCGGTTAGGAGGATAATGGAAGCTGGTGCGAAAGGAGTCGAGGTGCACATAAGCGGAAAGCTCACATCCGCCAGGGCTAGGACAGAGAAATTCACAGATGGCTTTATGCCGAAGTCGGGCGAGCTTGCGATGGATTACGTCATCGAGGGAAAAGCTTCCGTCAAGCTCAAGACAGGTGTTTTCGGGGTCAGGGTCTTGATATACCCACCCGACGCACCTCTTCCGGAAGAGATCAGGGTGAAAACCGTTGAGGGAGCTCAAGGAGCTTAGGGAGCTAGCTGACGAAGAACTCAGGGAAAAAATCGAGGAACTCAAATCGGAGCTGCGTAAGGTAAGGACCGAAATAGGTACAGGTGGCGGTGTACAAAACCCCGCCAGGGTGAAGCTTTTAAGAAGAAGCATAGCCAGAGCATACACGATCCTTCGGGAAAGAGAGATGGCTAAAAATGTCAAATAAACACCCTGCAAACATCTTACTGCTGGGTTTGACGGCAAGAGCATACTACAACGGACAGTCTTTTGCAGGGACAATCGTGAGGGAAACCCGCAACACGTTAACCATAAAAACCAGCAAAAACGAAAAAACCATCCCCAAGGCTGGGAGCCTTTTAAACATAGTCTTGGAAGACGGTAATGAGGTTAAAATCGAAGGCTCCAAACTCGTAGGTAGACCTTTCGAAAGACTGACAAGGGTGAAATAAAATGAGCTCGGTAAGAAACATCGGTATTCCCGTCAGACCACCCTCGCGGACATGTGAGGACAGGGACTGCCCCTTCCACGGAGGGCTACCTGTAAGAGGGATATTGATAACCGGCACCATAATAAAAAAGAAGATGAGCAAGACCGTTGTCGTCGAGAAGAAGTACCAAATTTACATCAGGAAGTTTAAACGCTACGAAAGGAGAAGGTCACGGATCTCCGCCCATCTTCCTCCATGTCTTGATGTTGAAGTTGGCGACAAAGTCCGCATAGGTGAATGCAGGCCTTTAAGCAAGACTGTTAGCTTTGTTGTGTTGGAGAAGGTGGTGTAGGTATGGCGAAGCGGTCTAGAGCTGTTGCAGCAGTTGGTATTCTGGAGCGAAAACCCAACATCCCCAGAACGGTTGTTCTAGGTTCTCTCGTCAACTGTGCCGACAACTCAGGAGCCCAAGTTCTCAAAATCATCCAAATACACGGCATATCAACCAGGTTAAGACGCGTGCCAGCAGCATGCGTAGGAGACATGCTAAGCGTCACGGTTAAGAAAGGCCCTATAGACCTGAGGAAGAAACCCATGCACGCCGTTCTGATTAGGCAGAGGAAGCCTTACCGCCGAAGCGACGGAACATGGATAAGCTTCGAGGACACGGCCGCTGTGATGATAACCCCCGAAGGCGACTTGAAAGGCACAGAGATAAAGGGACCTGTTGCGAAGGAGGCGGCAGAACGCTGGCCCAGAATAGCGAATGCGGCGAGCATAATCGTGTGAGGTGTGGATAATGCCGTCACGTAAACCACGTAAACAGCGTTTCAAACGGTTTAACGCACCAATACACATTCTGAAGAAATTCATGTCCGCGCATCTCTCACCGAGCCTTAGAGAAAAGTATGGCAGACGATCTCTCCCGCTTAGGGTTGGAGATACTGTGAAGATTTTGAAAGGAAGCTTTAAAGGTGTTGAGGGAAAGGTTAAGAGAGTAGACCTAAGACGTCAGATGGTTTACGTAGAGAACGTCTCTCGTAAAAAGGCCGACGGCTCCACAGTTGACGTACCGATACGGGTGCCCAACGTGATGCTGACCCAGCTCAACTTAGACGACAAATATAGGAAAGAAAAGCTGGAGGCGAAGGCTGCATGACACATTTGAAATCTCTCGCCGCACCCCGACACTTTCCCAAAAAACCGACGGTTTTCACAGTAAGCCCAAGACCCGGGCCGCATCCCAAAAACAAGTCAATACCATTGTTGATAGCCGTCAGAGACATGCTTGGATACGCTGATGACGGGGCAACGGCGAGAAAGCTCATAAAAGCCTGTAAGTTCTACGTCGACGGAAGAGCTGTTAAGGATCCGCGTTTTCCCCTGGGGCTTATGGATGTTCTTTCAATCCCCGAAGTCGGAGAGCATTACAGAGTGTTGATAAAGGTTGGTAAAGGCGTAAGCCTGTTCAAGATAACAGGCGAAGAATCCGGGTTCAAGGTATGTCAAGTACTGAGGAAGAACCACGTAAAAGGAGGTGGGTTGACCCTGGGATTACACGACGGAAGAACAATACTTTTCCGCGGCGAAGACGTGGATAAAGGACGTGCGTATAAGATACTCGACGGCGTCAAGATCTCCCTTCCAGACCAAAGGATTTTGGAAGCCGCCTCATTCGAACTGGGAGTTTATGGATACATTCATTCAGGCTCGAGGGCGGGACTACACGGCAGAGTGTTGAAGATTAGGAAGGAGGTGACGTTTCCAGACAAGCCCACAGCCTCTGTTGAGACAAGCGAGGGAACCGTGACCACGCTGTTGAAGAACATCATGCCCATAGGTGTGGAGAAACCATGGATAACGCTGCCATAGCCGTCAAAAACATCATGCAAAGGCCCCATATTGAAAAGGTCGTCGTCAACTGCAGCGTGGGTGAGGGGGGTGTACGGCTTGAGAGAGCACAGAAAATCCTCGAAGCATTGGTTGGTCAGAAACCTGAGGTTAGGAAGGCGAGGAAGACGATTAGAGGGTTCGGCATCCACAAAGGAGAGCCAATAGCCTTACGCGTAACACTGCGGAAGCAGGCGGCTGTTGATTTTCTCAGAAGAGCTCTTTCAGCCGTAAACAACACTCTGAAAGCTTCAAGCTTCGACCAGTACGGCAACGTATCCTTCGGAATAAAAGAGCACTTGGACATCCCCGGAACACGCTACGACCCCGAGCTGGGAATTATAGGTATGGACGTGACGGTTCACTTGACAAAACCAGGCTACCGGGTGGCTAAGAGAGCTTACCGACGGGCTAAAATAGGGAAACGCCAGCTAGTCACGCGTGATGAGGCCATGGAGTTTGTCAAGTCGCTGGGAGTTACGGTGGTTGAGGAATGAAGCATAAACCACCGAAGCAAAGAAAGTTCGGCAAAGGGGTGCACGTCTGCAGAAGATGCGGAACAAGCGTTGGGGTAATAAGAAAATATGGATTGTACATTTGTAGAAGATGCATAAACGAAATTGGCCCTAAGCTTGGGTTCAAAGTTTATGATTAGGTGATCTCTTATGACAGACCTTGTTTCAGCGTTGTTCACAACAATTCAAAACAACGAAATGGTTCGTAACCACGAATGCATCGTCAAGGCCTCGAAGCTTGTTGGAGAGATACTGAAGGTTTTGCAAAGGAAAGGTTACATAGGCGCGTTCGAGTACATAGAGAACGGCCGTGGCGGCCTTTTCAAAGTGCAGCTGCTGGGGCGTGTCAACAAGTCTGCACCCATAAGGCCGAGGTTTAACGTTAAAGCCGACCAGTACGAGTTCTTCGAGCAACGTTATCTGCCTGGAAGAGGTGTCGGCGTACTTGTCGTGACGACGCCAAAAGGAATTATGTCCCATGACGAGGCCAAAAAAATTCACACGGGAGGGAGGTTGCTGGGATATGTCTACTAAAATGGTTGAGGCATCCTATACAATTCCTGAAAAAGTCTCCGTCAGCTTCGACTCAGGGGTTCTGGTGGTGGAGGGGCAGAAGGGCCGTGTTGTCAAAGACCTTCGCCACATACCCGCAGAGATAAAAATCAGCGATAACAAGGTTGATGTTAAGATACCTGGCGGGTCCCGTAAATCTAAAGCCCTTCTCGGGACTGTACTTTCCATCATCCGCAACGCAGTCGAAGGCGTCTCAAAAGGCTATACCTACAGAATGAAGGTTGTGTCATCTCACTTCCCCATAACCGTGAAGGTTGTTGGAAGAGAGGTTGTTATTTCAAACTTCATTGGAGAGAGATATAGTAGAAGAGCTTCGATAGTTGGCGACGTCAGTGTTTCCGTCAAAGGCGACGAGATAATCATCACTGGTGTTGACAAGGAGAGCGTGGGCCAAACAGCAGCCAACATCGAAAACGCTACGAAGATAAGCCGGAAAGACCCGCGAAAGTTTCTCGACGGGATATACGTGATGGAGAAGAAGGTAGGAATGTGATGAAAATGCTGCCGCGTATAATTCTTAAAAAAAGAACAGCTACGCCAAAATTCGTGAGGCAGGAGAGCTGGCGCTATGTCAGGCTCCAGACCGGCTACAGAAGACCCAGGGGGAAAGACAGTAGGATGAGGCTGCAGAAAAGCGGCTCGCCTCCGCTTGTCAAGATAGGCTACGGAAGCCCAGCCACATACAGAGGCATCCATCCATCGGGCTACAGAGACGTTCTTGTGACGGAGGCATCTCAGCTAGAGAAACTCTCGCCGGAAAAAGATGCAGTCAGGCTGTCCTCTAAGCTTGGGAGGAGAAAAAAGCTGTTGCTGTACCAGCTGGCCGTTGGCAAAGGGTTTAAAGTTTTGAACCCGCCCGTCAGACAGGAGGCGGCTAGTCCATGACCTTAGAGTTTCAGAAGAGGATTGCAGCGGAGTTGATGAAATGCGGCGTGTCAAGGGTCAGGTTCGACCCCGAAAGGCTTGACGAGATAGAGTCCGCCATAACACGCGCCGAGATTAAACAGTTGATAAGAGACGGTGCCATACAGAAACTTCCCTCAAAAGGCGTCAGCAGAGCCCGGGTTAGAGAGAGACGCAGACGCGGCCCAGGAAGCAGGGAGGGGGCAAAATACTCGATTATCCCGCGTAAACTACAGTGGATGCGCAGGGTTAGGGCTCAGCGTAGGTTTTTGAAAAAGTTACGTGACCAAGGACAGCTAGAAAGTAGCGACTACCGCCAGCTCTACGCCTACGTCAAAGCGGGCAACTTCAAGTCCGTTGCATCTCTAAGGGAATTCATCAAAGCCAGGGGGTTGTTGAAGAGGGTGGTAGGATGACAGCTTACATGTTGAAGAGGATGAAGCCGAGGAGAAGAAGGGAGGGGAGAACCGACTACAGGAAAAGACTCAAGCTGGTGAAATCAGGCCTCGAAAGGCTGGTCGTCAGACGTACAAACAGACGGCTCATAGTCCAGCTTGTGAAATCAAAGCTAGGAGGAGATGAGACTCTGCTAACTGTCACATCCGACGTTCTCGTCCACTATGGCTGGAGAGCCTCTTTCAAATCAACCCCGGCAGCCTATCTGACAGGGTTGCTGCTCGGTAAGAAAGCCTTGGAAAACGGGTTTAAAAAAGCCATTTTGGACATAGGTGTCCAAAGGTCGGTTAAAGGCTCGCGTCTCTACGCCGTCGTCAAAGGTGTTCTAGACGCAGGCATGGAGGTTCCAGCCTCGGAGGAGATGTTGCCCGACGAGGAAAGGCTGGTTGGAAAACACATAACCAGTTACTATCTCTCAACGGTTCAAACACCAGGCGTAACACAGTTCTGCGAGTCTGACGGAGAATATCTACGAAACCTAGCTTCCAACGTCATGCTTGTTAAGGAAAAAATCTTGAGAGGTGGAGGAAATGAGCGAATGGAGGCCTAAAACCCTGCTGGGTAGGCTGGTGGAGGAGGGGAAGATAACTTCGATTGACCAGGTTTTCCAAACCCATGCTAGGATACTGGAGCCTGAGATAGTGGATAGACTGCTGCCAAATCTGGAGCAGGAAGTCATAGACGTTAAGCTCGTCCAACGGCAGACAGACGCGGGTGAGAAAACAAGGTTTAAGGCCTTGATAGTCGTAGGCAACAGGGACGGCTACGTCGGCATCGGAACCGGAAAATCTCCACAGGTTGTCTTAGCCATCGAGAAAGCAATAAGGAATGCGAAGCTAAACCTCATACCCGTCCGAAGAGGATGCGGAAGCTGGGAGTGTGCATGCGGAGAACCCCACAGCCTGCTGGTTAAAACTGAGGGAAAATACGGAAGCGTTCGGGTTCAGGTCCTACCCGGCCCCAGGGGTCTCGGGCTTGTCGCAGGCGAGGCTCAGAAAGTTGTTCTAGCGCTCGCTGGAATAAAAGACTGTTGGACGAGAAGCTTCGGGGAGACACGTACCTCGCTGTCAGTCATAGGAGCAACCTACCAAGCCCTCAAACAGACCAACAAAATCGTTCTACAGGATTTGTGGGGGGCTGTTTAGAGATGGATGGTGTCGTGGTTGCCGTGAGGCTGAAGGGAAGCGTGGGCATGGACCCCGACACAAGAAAAACTATTGAATCGTTGAAGCTGTCTAAAGCCTTCACAGCAGGTCTCTACCCTCTTTCACCAAGCGTTGAAGGCATGCTGAAGAAGGCCCAAAGATACCTGACTTGGGGCAAGCCCAACAAACAGACTATCTTCACCTTCCTCATAAGAGCTGGATACGTTTCTGAAGACGCGGAGAAGCTTTCCGAAGCTCTTGAAAGAGGCGAGGCGAGTCTTCCCAAACCGCTGCTCATCAGGTTAAGACCTCCCAGAAAAGGTTTCAGAAACTCAGTAAAAAGGTCCTTTAAGTCGGGCGGGGAGTACGGTGACAGGGGAGAAGACATTAACGAGCTGCTGAGAAAGATGCTTTAGCTGAAAAACACTTATTAACAAACCCGGGGTTAGATTCCACAGCTTAGATACAAAGGTGGTTAGATGCCCACTAGGCTGAGGAAAGTTCGGAAGCTCCGAGGCTCCAGAACTCATGGATGGGGTCAGATAGGACAGCATAGGAAAACCGGTGCAAAAGGTGGAAGGGGAATGGCTGGAGGCCATAAGCATAAGTGGACAAAACTCGTGAAAACCGACTACTTTGGAGAGCATGGTTTTACGCCTGTCAAAAGGATTGAGAAGAAGACGGTTAACCTGGTTCAGGTTTCCGAGTACGCCGAAAAATCTGGGTCCGACACCGTCAACCTTCATGAGCTAGGTTTCAAAAAGCTGCTCGGCGGCGGAAAGCTTTTCAAACCCTTGACGGTAATAGTGGAGCAGTGGAGCAGAAAAGCAGCTGAGAAAATTGAAAAAGCAGGCGGGAAGCTTGTCAGACCAGGAGAGGTCAAGCCAGCATGAGCGAGCAATCATCTGTCAGAACTTTTTTTGAAAAAGTCTCACGCATACTGCCGGAGATTAAGAAGCCTGGAAGAAAGGTTGGTTTGACTGAGAAACTTGCTTGGACGGCTCTAGCTTTGGTTGTCTATGTATGGATGGGTCACACCTTTCTCTACGGCCTTCCTTCAACACCCCAAGGTGGTCAGAGCCCAGTGCTCCTCAACATAGTGTTCGCCCAGAAACAGGGAACCCTCATAACTCTCGGCATAGGCCCGATAGTCACCGCCGGGCTCATACTCCAGCTTCTCGTGGGCGCCGAGCTGATAAGGCTAGACCTGAAGAAAAGCGAGGACAGAGCGTTATTCACTTCGGCCAGCAAATTCCTCGCCATAGTCATAACATTATTTCAGGGAGCCGCCTACGTTTACGCAGGTTTCTTCGGAGCCACAACACCCACTCAAAACACCCTCATATTCATACAGCTTGTGATGGCGACTATTCTGATAATTCTGCTTGACGAGCTTGTGCAGAAGGGGTGGGGGCTGGGCAGTGGGATAAGCCTTTTCATAGTGGCGGGCGTCGCCGAAGAGGTGTTTGTCTCGCTTATATCCCCGATAATACTGGCCGATGGAATTTATCAGGGAATAATTCCAGCCATTGTCCAGACGATGTTGACCGGCAGGATATCGGAGGCATTCATAAGGCGGGGAGGCTACCCAGACATAGTAGGGCTTCTCTCTACTATTTTCCTCATACTCGCCCTGATTTACATCGAAGCGGTTAGGGTTGAGATACCCATCTCCTACGCAAGGTTCCAAGGATACCGTGCCAAATACCCTGTCAAGCTGCTTTACGTCTCCAACGTCCCGATAATCTTCGCGACAACAATCTTCAGCAACATCTTCTACCTAGGCTCGCTGGTCTGGAGCAGGTTCAACCCCAACAACGAGAACTTCTTCCTCAACCTCATAGGAACATATGTCTACGACCAGAACGTGGGCACTCTCATCCCAACGGGCGGGCTGGCGTACTACGTCATAGGCCCGCGCGGGCTTACAAACGTTCTGCACGACCCTGTGAGAGCGGTAGTCCACGCGGCACTGCTGATAACCTTCGCCGTCCTGTTCGCCAAGTTCTGGGTTCAAATAGGAGGTCTCGGACCTGAGAAGGTGGCTGAGCAGCTTATAAGCGCAGGCATGCAGGTGCCCGGCTTCCGAAGGTCTCCAACCATCATAGCAAGCGTCATCGGAAAATACATCTCCACAGTCACCATCGTAGGAGGCTTGATAATAGGTGTGGTAGCCAGCGTAGCAGATTATCTGAACGTTTTCGGCTCCGGCATAGGGCTGCTGCTTATGATAGGGATTCTCCACCAATACTATCAAATACTGGTGAGGGAGAGGCTTTCTGAGATGTATCCCATGCTGGGCCGCTTCCTAGGAGAGGAGTAGCATGTTTTCTGAGATGGTGTTAATCGCTGGGTTGGCTGCGGCAATATCAGCCGCTACGACAGCTATTAGACGCTTGATATTCAAGAAGGAGGATTTGGCTAAGATGGCTGAGATACAGGCTTTCAACAGGGAGTTTATGGCTGCCACGCGTAAAAAAGACCAGAAGACCCTGCAGAAGCTTCAGAAAAAGAAGGATTACATTCAGAAGCTGAACGCGGAGATAAGCAAGAAAAACCTGATGACCATGTTCGCCAGCCTCATGATATTCTTCACAGTTTACCCCGTTCTGGCAGGATATTTTGGAAACGATGTGATAGGGTTTATGCCGGCGGGGCTTGAGATACCGTTCATCTCCCAAAACGGTGAGATAAGGTTTTATGGCTGGTTCATCCTATCGTTTTTCGGTGTAGGCTCTCCCATCTCAAAGCTTATGGGGATCAGCTTTACAGGTGTGGGGGTGTCGGAAGTTGAGAAGAAGCCTCAGGACAAGAAGCAGGAAAAGGATAGCGGTTAGAACTCCTGGCGGCAGAGTTAAACTCTTTTTCCGCGAGAGCATGCCGGGCAAGCCACGTTGTTGCTACTGCGGCCGTACAATCCATGGCGTTGTGTCAAACAGGCGGGGAAGCCTTTCGTCAAAGACTGTTTCCCGGATGTTCGGAGGCGTGGTATGCGCTTCATGCCTGGCTGAAAGGATAGTCACCGTCGCCGCCGAGTGGAGCTCCTCCTAAAAAAGTGTCCAGCTACATTCTCGATTATCTCCACAACCTGCGACGGATTCATGCTGGAAGTGTCTATTATTAGATGGAATGGCTGAAAATCTTCTCCCATCTTTATTCCGTAAAGCTTTCTGTATATGGCGGCGCTCTGGCGGTCGCGTAAGGTCAATAGCCGGAAGGCCTTTGACACCGGTATCCCGCTCCGCTTGGACAGTCTTTCGGCACGTCTTTTTTTATCGGCGGTGAGCCATACGTTGAAGGACCTGCCTTTATAGAGCCAGGGCATAACCCATGAGTCCACAACTACTCCCCCCGTCCTGCAAAGCTCAAGCAGCTTTCTGTCAACTTTCTTGTCGAAGGATTGGTCGCGGCTTCTGATTTTGAGGAACTCAAGGCCTTTGGAAGACTCCCACCATCCACGACCTGTGGGCTTAAGCCCCATATCCTTAGCAAGGGCTTTCAAGGCATCGCCTCCAGAGACATACTTGAGCCGCATTCTTTTGGCGAGAGTTTTTCCGACGGTGGATTTGCCTACAGCGGCGAAGCCGGAGAGGCAGATGACAGGCTTCGAAGCCATAGAACGCTTAGCCCTCAGCCAAATATATGTATAAATGATGTTCGACGTTTCATGCCTGCTGGAATGGTTGCGAAAGAGTTCATAGGCAGGATCTGCGTCAAAACCATGGGAAGAGACGCGGGGGCCAAGGGAGTGGTTGTAGCTGTGTTTGACGACGGCTATGTTCTTTTGACTGGTCCGAAGTCGTTGACCGGCCTGCGGAGGAGGCGTGTGAACATGAAACACATAGTGCCGACGCCTAAGAAGGTCGAAATACCTGAAAACGCCTCCGACGAGGATGTTCTGAAAGCAATTAAGGCGGCTGGTTTGGAGAAATACATGGTTGAAAGATATGAAATCCCAGCCTCCGTGGAACGTTAGCCGGGAGATGCTTGTTAGACGCGAGGCCGAAACAGACCCTAGCTACGGGAAACCACCTCATCAAAGGAGTGTGGACGAACTGCTTCGGCTCGGTGTTATTAACTTGGACAAGCAGAGGGGGCCGACGAGCCATGAAGTAGCTTACATCGTGAAAAAAATTCTGGAGATAAACCAGGCTGGACACGGCGGGACCCTAGAAGCTTTCGGGGAGATCCCGCTGTCTCCGGCGTCCTGCCCTTGATGCTTGGAGAGGGGACGAAGGCGGCTGCGGCTTTGATGCACAGCGGGAAAGAATATGTTTGCTTGATGGAGCTCCACGGCGATGTTTCCGACGACAGTCTGGCTGAGGCATTCGATTTTTTCACAGGTGAGATATACCAGGTACCGCCTGTGAGAGCGGCTGTCGCAAGAAAACCCCGCATCAGAACGGTTTACTACATTGAGTTGGTTGAGAGGGAGGGGCGTAAGGTTTTGTTTAAGGTTGGCTGTTCTGGCGGGACCTACATTAGAAAGCTGTGCCACGACATCGGCGAATACTTGGGCGTCGGCGCGCACATGGAGGAGCTTAGGAGAACTCGTGCAGGGCCTTTCACAGAGGATGATTCGCATACTTTGCTCGAGCTCTACGAGGCTTGGACAGATTACAGGGAGACGGGCCGTGAGGAAACCTTGAAGAACCTCGTCCAACCTGTTGAGGAGTGTGTCCGGCTTGTTCCGAAGGTTTACATTTTGGACACTGCTGTGGACGCCGTTTGCCATGGGGCGGACTTGATGGTTGCTGGTGTTAGCAAGCTTGAGACAGGCGTTGCCAAGGGTGACTTTGTAGCCGTGCTTACCTTGAAAGGCGAGCTGGTTGGTTTCGGCACGGCGTTGATGGACAGCGAGGAGATGGTCAACGCATCCGAGGGGGTTGCCGTTGACGTGACAAGAGTTGTGATGCCGAGGTCAACCTACCCACCGGTCTGGAGGGGAGGGCTTCAACGCGTCTCCTAGCCACACTCTAAGCCACAGGAAAGCATATAGCCTGAGATTGAACTTTTACGAAATGGTGCCTGATGAGATGAGACCCCGAAAAGAGGCTTATAAACCTCTCGGGAGAGAGGCAAGAAGGTTTTACGTCGATGTTCACGCGTTTGCAAACGGTGGACGTAGAGCTAGGCCGCATGTTGTCTTCGACGGACACCACTGTGTTAGGACATCTCGTCTTGTTGACGTTCCTGCAGCCGAAGGCGATGAGGTTTACGTGGACATCATACCGCCAACCATGTATGACGACGTTTCAGCGCTCCTCAGCCGTGACGTCAGGGTTTTCAGGCTGAAGAGGACAGACCTTCTAACCGCCTACAGAGAAAGGCTGTCGCTGTCCAAGAACGATGAGAATGATGCGAAAATATTATCGATGATGGATGGAGGTTGTTTCGTGGAGGTTACAGTAGAATATGTTGGGTTGATGAAGCTCATCGACGAATACACTGAACAGCTTAAGCTTCCGAGGTTATTGAAGCTGTTTAAAACGTCCGCAGAAGCTGTAAAACCCATAGACAGAGACAAAGACAGGCTGGCACGTCAGATAATAAGGATGGCGAAGACAACATTACACAGATATGATGAAACATGCAGACAGCTAGGATTAACATACAAAAGCCTCTATGGAAAAGCAGCTCTAGCAGACCTCCTACTACACGTATTCCGGTCTGAGGAAAACCCTATGCTACGTCGGCCTCTACAAACCCAACAACAGAAGACACAACCACAGGCTCAGAAAAGCAGCCCAATCCCAAGCAATAAACCACTACACGAAAAACACGCTAACTCCTGAAGAAAATCAAACAAACAATGGCTGGAGGCCAGGCCTGACAGCGGAGAAAAACCAGATGAAGGCCGGGCAATTCAGTACCCAACGCTTTACGGCGATTTAAGAGCCAATGCACAGTTTTCATCATGCTTAAACGCTGTCAGATGACCGGCCTCCAGCCAAACACCCCCCTCATTTTTCCTTTCAGACATATTCTTATATAAGGGCAGTTGGCTTATTTAGCCGGGGCCCGTAGCTCAGCTAGGTCAGAGAAAATATTACCGCTTGTAATATTTCTGCAACGCCAGGCTCATAACCTGGTGGCCGTGGGTTCGAATCCCACCGGGCCCAAACCTCAGAATCGTCTACATGTTTCTCCTTCAACCATCGGCCTTGTCATCGTCAGTGCGTCACGGAAGGTTGAAGCACAGCTCGATGCACCAGTCTTCAGCCTGTATCTATCCAGATATACTTCGACACGTTGTGTTAGCCGACGTAAAGTCGGCGGGGCTATAGCTTTTGATTTTTCGCCTTGGCTTTGGAGATCGACTATGCTGCGTAAAATTTTTAGCTTTTTCGCTCGATGGCCGAACCACGAAAATAGCTAGAATAAGATTCGGCGGCCGGGAGGAATATGCCATTATAGCTAACGAAGGGGTGTATAGCCGCTCTTACCTTAGCAGTATTTTTGGCGAAAATCTTCCTACAACAGTGGCCGAGTTCGCCGAAGAATGTGTCATGAACACAGTTTACAAAAGACGGTTAGAAGATGCTGTGGGGAAGCATCCGCTTGAGGCCACCGTCTCTGAAGTCAGCCTCCTAGCCCCGGTTGATAACCGTCCGAAGATAATCTGCATGGGTCTTAACTACAGAGACCATGCTGAGGAGCAGGGTGTCAAACCACCTGACGAGCCTGTGATTTTCATGAAGCCGTACACGGCCATAACAGGTCCGGGCAGCTCGATCATCTACCCCAAGATTACGAGACAGCTGGATTACGAGGCTGAGCTGGCGGTTGTCATAGGGAGAAAATGCAGGAATGTCTCTCGTTCGCAGGCTCATGAGTTTATTCTTGGTTACACGTGTTTCAACGATATCTCCGCACGTGACATTCAGTTTAAGGAAGGTCAATGGGTTCGCGGCAAGTCATTCGACACGTTTGCACCCATCGGGCCATGGGTGGTTACCCAAGACGAGGTTGGAGACCCCACAACCTCAAAATCATGTCGAGGGTAAACGGCGAGATAAGGCAGAGCTCCAACTCGTGGAACATGATTTTCGGCATGTATCGGCTTATGATGACCCTAGATCCCGGTGACGTCATAGCTACTGGAACTCCGTCGGGTGTGGGAATTTTCTACAAGCCAGCTCCCAAGCTGCTAAACGTGGAGGACTTGGTGGAGGTGGAGATAGAGAAAATAGGTGTTTTGGCCAACGTCGTTGGAGGCGAGCCTTAGCGCAGTCCCTTGGCTGTCCCGGCGTTACAGGATTGCCGTGGTTTTTAACAGGCCGTAGAATGTTAAGCAAACATAGTCGTTTCTTGTAGATGAAACTGTTTTTGCAGCAGACGGTATCACCAATCCACAACTCTCTCCAGAACTCTTTACCCGATATATCTGGGTATTGTCTGGAGGATTTTTTTCTGTAATGTTTATATAAAAAATCCTCAAAGATTGCTTGGCTTTGCAAACTGTTACTTCTGAGGAGATGATGGTTCTGGACGCTAACGCGGATTGGATGGGTGTCAGGAGGCTTGTGTTGATGGAGAACGCGGGAAAAGCCGTGGCAGCCCGCTTGGAAGAGGCTTTGGGAAAACTCGAGGGTCGGAAAATCTTGGTTTTATGCGGGCCTGGGAACAACGGCGGGGACGGGCTGGCTGCGGCCCGCCACATGGCCTGCATGGGGGCTGAGGTCACGGTGCTGCTGCTGGCCGAGCCGTCTAAAATAAGGACTCAAGAGGCTCGGATAAACTATGAAGCGGTAAAGAACATGAGGCTCACAACCGTTCTAGAACCGGTTGAAACCATAGAGAAGCTCATGCAGCATGCACAGTTGTTCGACGAAGCCGAGGCGATTGTGGACGCCATTCTCGGAACTGGTGCGAGGGGTGGGTTGTCAGGGGTTTACAGGACCGCGGTCGAGCTTGCCAACAGCTCTAAAGCCTTCAAACTGGCTGTTGACATACCTACTGGGGTTGACCCTGACACGGGCGCTGGAGACCTTTACTTTCAAGCCGACGTAACCGTCGCCCTCCACAAGCCTAAGCCGGTTCACTTAAAGCAAACGGGAAAAACCATTGTTGAAAAGATAGGCATCCCAGAAGAGGCTGAAATACTTGCAGGACCCGGCCAGCTCAGGCTTCTTGTCCGTAGAACAGGCCGTGATAAGCTCGGCTCAGGGAAGCTGGCCTACATATTCGGCGACGCAGGGCCTGACCAGAAGGTCAGAGAATTTCTGACGTCTCTTAAAGGGTTCACAGCCTTCTGCGACCTCAACATGCTCGTTGAAAACCCTGAGCTCAGATATGCGGTTGCATCCTCGAGGGCTGTGTTGTTGTCGGCCGATGTCAACGCTACGGCGGTAAGGCCTTTTCTGCCGCGGAGCCAGCCTGTAGTGGTCTCACATGTCGCCACGGCAGGCGTAAACCCTGTCTACGTCCTCTGGAGCGAAAAACCCGTTGCAGAGAGCCTGAAGACAACCTACCGAACCCTCGTGAGAGATGTTGAGGAGCTCTGCAGAAAGCTTGCTGCACCTGTTTATGTGGTGGGGGAAGTGGATTCTATTTCAAACGGTTTGAAGACCTACTTGAACTGGATTGGACGGCCTTTGAAGCAGACGTATTTCGGATACGCCCAAGCCTTGGTTGCTTGGTTCATCGGAACTGGTGCCGACCCTCTACTTTCGATGGCCTCGGCAAGCCACATCCTCAGAAGCGTCGATCCCGTAGTTTTGGAAACGCCTTTACATTTGGCCTCAGCAGTTCAGAACATCATCGATCAGCAGGCCTGATAACTGTCAAGCCGTTGAGATATGGTTGCAGAACTTCCGGAACCTCCACAGACCCATCGCGTCTTTGATAGTTCTCCAAGATTGCGACGATTGTTCTCTCGGTAGCTATCGCGGTGCTGTTCAAAGTGTGGACATAGTCTGTCACCTCAACATGGGGTTCTTCACGGTATCTTATGTTGAGCCTGATTGCTTGATAGTCTGTGCAGTTGCTGCATGAGACAAGCTCTCTATACCTGCCTTGGGCGGGAAGCCAAACCTCTAGGTCGTATTTTTTGGCGGCTATTGAGCCGAGCTCTCCGACGCAAATGTTTACAACCCTGTAGGGAAGACCTAGGGAACGGTAGATCTCCTCGGCGTTTGATATGAGAAACTCATGCTCTTGCCAGGACTGGCTTGGCTTTGTGAAGCTGAACTGCTCAACCTTCTCAAACTGGTGAACCCGGAAGATTCCTTTCGTGTCTTTGCCGTGGGCTCCAGCCTCCTTCCTGAAGCATGGGCTGACACCAGCGTATCGTAGGGGGAGAAACCTTCCGTCCAATATCTCGCCTGCATGAAGTCCGGCTATAGCGTGCTCAGCCGTTCCGATAAGATACAGGTCTTCGTCCTCAATCTTATACAGCATGTCCTGGAAGTCTTGGAAAGATACAACTCCCTCCATTATCTTTCTTGTGAGCATGTAGGGTGGCTGTAGCAGCTTGAAGCCTTTTCTTTTGAGGAAGTCGAGGCCGTATTTTGCCAGAGCCCAGTTGAGTAGTACGAGGTCGTCAAACAAGTAGTAGAACCTTGCTCCAGCTACTGATGCTGCGGCCTCCGTGTCGGCCATGCCTAGGATTTTCAGCAGGTCGACATGGTCTTTCATCCAATCCTCTTTCCTAGCCTCGCCCCAGGTTCTCACCGTAACGTTATCGTCTTCTGAGCTGCCGTCCGGAACCGATTCATGAGGTATGTTAGGGGTGTTGTACAGTATTGTACGCAGCTGTTTCTCCACATCTTCCAGCTTTTCCTCCACGGCTTCTATCTGTTCGTTGACGTCTTTCATCTTCGCCAGCAGGTCGGCTGATTTCTCACCCCGTTTCTTGGCTGCCGCCACTTCCTCCGCTATGACGTTTCTTGCACGCCGGAGTTCTTCGACTTTTTTCAAAAGCAACCTCCTCTCCGAATCCAGCTCGAGAATCCGGTCGACTAGGCTGGGTGAAACCCCCCTCCTAGCCAGTCCGCGTCGGAAGAGGTCTGGGTTGGACCTGATTTGCTTTATGTTCAGCATTCAATAGCACCGTTACAATTCGCAATAAAAATCTGCCGCTACTCTCTTCTTAAAGCCTCTATCGGCTCCAGCTTCGAGGCCCTGAACGCGGGGATCAAGCCGGCTGAAACAGCCACCACCACGGCGACAACCACGCCCGTGAAGATCAGCTCCGGAGTGATTATGGGGATGATTCTAATCCCCTCCGTGTTTCTGCCTATTGGAAAGGTTCCAGGCCTTCTTTCCACAGGTGGTCCCGAGAAAATGTCTGACAGGATGAATGATGAAGCCGCACCCACCGCCGTCCCGGCGACTCCGCCTATAAGACCTATTATGAACGCCTCCATCAAAAACGTAAGCATTACGTCGCGGGTTTTGAAGCCAAGTGCTTTGATCAACCCTATCTCTCTCACCCTTTCAGTAACCGACGTGAACATCGTTGTCATTATTCCTAGGAAGGCTACCAGCAGGCTCATGGATGCCACCGATGAGAAAAAGACGTTAAGGGTTCCGATTATCTGCTGAACTGTTGCAGATATTGCTGTGATGGAGAAAACTCTGAGGTTTTCGCCGTACCATTTTTCTAAGGTTGTGACAACCGTGTCGCTGATCGATGGATCGTTTATCCTGATGAACGCACCGCTGTAGCTTCTTCTGTTGGTGATGAGTTTTCCGGCTTCGAGCGAGACAAATATCTGGGTGTCGGGGTTGAGGAAGAGGGCCTGTCCGTATCTTGACAGCCTCGCAGAAACCGCGAAGGACCTTGTCGAGCCTCCAGCTGAGGATGCTGAAACCGTAAACAAAGAGCCTACGTCCAACGGAGGTATGTTCGGGTCCTTGGGGTTCCATGCGCTGTACCCAGCCACAGCGTATCCTGGATTGTCTATAATCTCGCCTTGGTCGATTTTTATGTTGGGGAAGAGGTTGGGAAGCTTTTTCAGCTCTACCGCCAGGACCGTGTATGACCTGGCGGGGTCCATTGGGAATGATTTGCCCCTTGTTTTTATCTCTCCGGAGGCTATCAAATAGTAGGGATAAACCTCCTTCACACCCTGAAGCTGCTCTATGGATTTTATCACGGAGTCGTCGAAGTTGAAGTCGCCTATACGCTGGACTAGAATCATGTCGGCTCCGAAGACCTGTAGGTTTGAAACGATGGATTCAGTCAGCCCAGCCGTTGTGGCGTTTAGAGCAGTTATCAAAGCCGGGCCGACTACTATGCCTAGGACCGTGAGAGTTGTTCTCAACCTTCTGTCTTTTAAGGCGCTCCAGGCGTAGCCTAGGTAGTCGGAGAGCTTCAACCGGCTCGCCTTTTCCTTCTAATAATAATGTAAGCAGATGCAATTATGGCTGCTGCGGCTATGGAGATGGCGACTAAAGACTGTGTGGTGGTTGCTGGTTGCTGTTGTTCACGCACCGTTATGGTTGGAGCGCTGGCTGCCACCACCTCATAGCTGAGCGTTGTCTCCTTCGTGAAGGTCTCGCCAAACCCGTTTCTGTAAACCGCTTTGACAGTTACCTGATATGTGCCGGGTTTTGCGTCATGGCTCACACGGAAGTTGAGGGTGAACGCCGAGACCTGCGAAGGGTTTACAACTCCGACGAAAGCAAGAGATTCTCCGACGTTTTCAAAGGGAGCTGTTCCGACAACCTCTGCTGACACTGCTCTCGCTATGTTGGAGCCTTCGTTGACAATGTCGCCTGCAACATCCACTGTCTCGCCTGGCCTAACCTTCAGCGGTGAAAGACGAACGCCTTTAAACTTTATCTCAATATCCGCCCTGACGGCCAGTGGAATGTCCACCGTGTCAACCCATCTCACCCCAGCCTCATCCTTGTACTCGACTCTAGCCTGCAGCAGGCTGACAGAGTCTCCCGCCTGAGGTGCAGCCAAAACCTTCAGAGGAATTGAGTAGGCTGCGTTCGGAGCCAACTGGGATATGCTGACCGTCGTCGGACCCTCTACGACTGTAAGCAAGGTGTTATGCGCAACAAGAGTGATTTTGACCTCGTTTATGGTGTAGGGGTTTGTGTTGACGATGTTGATTTTCAGCGGCGTGATTGCTGCTGCTTGGATGAAGTGTTGGCTTGGAGAAACCTCAACCCCTGTTCGAAACTCCTCGGAGACTGTGAAAGATGTCTTGAAGCTCTTTGACCCATGGTTTCCCAGGCCATCCCTGTAAACCAGCGTTGATATTACTGTGTAAACAGATGCTTCAGCCGACCTTTCAACATACAGCGGCACCTTAACCTCCAAAGCCTGGCCTGGGTTAAGGTTTCCCAAATTGGCTGTTGACATTAGAACCTGTACCTTGGGGCTGTCGGACCTAACCTCCATCTCCACGTTGTAGGCAGGCGCCGTTCCGGTGTTTTCGACTAAAAGAGATAGAAGAGCGTGGTCTCCTCTGTAGAAGCTTTGTGGACGGGATTTAACCTCAAGCACCTCCCTGCCCGACAGCTCCACCGTAAAGGGAAGCTTTTGCCTTATTAAGGTACCATACTTGTTCTTGAAACGGAGGTCGAGCTCGAACTGATGGTTTCCGAGCTGGACATCGTCGGAGAGAACCAATGGGAACTCGAGAGTGAAAAACCCGCCAGCTGGAACTGTTTCGAGGAACGTGTCTGAGAGACCTTTTCCACCCGTCGACAGTCGGAAGCTTGGTGGAGCGTTTAACCATGCCTCCACACTTCTGACGGACGTCTCCAAAGGAGCCTCGATGAACAGCTTTAAGATTGCGAGGCCTGTGCCAGGGCCTACGGGTTTCTCAACCCCATTAACGAGCCAGGCGGACTTCACAAGCCTCAATGCAGGCGGCCGCCATATCTGGAGGTAGATGGTGGCGGTCTGCTGCGAGATCGGCAGATAGTCGGAGGTTGAGCTGCATTCTCTGTATGTAAGCCTTGCGACAGCTTCGTACCTTCCCGGCGTATAATCATTGGCTATGTTTACACGAAATATAAGGGTTGCCATGGTCCCAGGCAGCAGCTGCCCTTGATGGTACGCTCTAATTATTCTCGAACCGTCCCAGCTTGTTACAGGCAGATGGGTGTTCTGTTTTGGAAGTATCTCAGCCTCTAACGTGCAGACAGGCTTGTTTCCTATATTTGCTACCACGAGGCTTAGCTGTATGTTTTCGTCTCCGGGGATGGCTCTCTCCGGACTGTTGGGAGAGCCCCAGACCACGTCAACCACTTGGACAGCCGCTCCTTCAACTTTGAGCGGCGTCAACAAATACGCCAAAATCAGAAGAATGAAGAATGGCGCTATGTTTTTCATGCTTTGCTTCCTGCGAAGGCCGGTGTTTCCTCTTTTTCTATTTTACCGTCTTTGATGTAGATTATTCTGTCAGCCATTCTTGCTACGTCCATGTTATGTGTCACTACTATGACGGTGTTTCCTTTGCGTGTCAGTTCTCTAAGCAAGTTAACAACAACCGCTCCCGACTTTGAGTCGAGGTTGCCCGTCGGCTCGTCGGCCAGTATTATGCTAGGCTCGGTTACAAGCGCTCTAGCTATGGCCACGCGTTGCTGCTCTCCGCCGCTGAGCTGGGTTGGCTTGTTGTAAGCCTTAGACTCGAGACCCACTTCCTTAAGCATCTTCAAAGCCAGAGCCTTCCTCTTCTCTTCAGGCATCTCCAGCAAAATTAACGGCAGCTCTACATTGTTTATGACTTTCAGCCTGTTTATGAGGTTGTAGGACTGGAAGACAAAACCTATTTTCTTGTTGCGGAATTCCGCTCTTTTGTCGTCGTCTATCCTGCTTATGTCAACACCGTCTATAAGCACCCTGCCTTCAGTCGGTTTATCCAACGCTCCCAGCATGTTGAGAAGCGTTGATTTACCGCTTCCGCTGGGGCCGACTATCGCCAGCATCTCACCCCTTCGAACCCTTAGGTTAACTCCGTTGAGCGCCACGGTCTCGACACCGTTGTTTCTGTAAACTTTCCTCAAGTTTTCGACAACAACGACGTAGCCTCCCTGCAACTTTGTTCACCTAATCCTGATGTAGTCGTAAGCGCCTGTTATAGACTCGAAACAATAGTGAACCTTCCTGAACTCGTTCCTAAACTCGGCTACTTCCTTTCCCACAGTCTCAGGGTTCTTTCCCCTGACTATGATGTCGGCGATGTATTCGGCTATCTGTTTCATCTCAGACTCGCCCATGCCGAGGCGGGTCACCTCCTGCGTACCCATCCTTATCCCGCTAGGCCTCCTGTAATCCGTCTTAAGTTTGTAGTCCTTCGGTATCAGGTTGCGGTTAAGAATTATTCCAGCTTTTTCAAGCTTCTCCTCAGCCGTCCTGCCGTCCATGTACTTGGAGACATCGGCCAATATTGTATGGGATTCAGTGAAACCTTTGTTTTCATACAGCACGTCGACGCCTTGCTCATAGAGCGACTCGGCCAATACCTTCGAGTTCCTGATTATCTGTGCGGCATAGTCTTTGTAGAAGGCTAGGGCCTCAGCCAAGGCGATAGCCACCCCTGCAACGGCGTGAAGATGGTGGTTTGAGAGAAGGCCGGGGAAAGCCACTTGTTTGAGACGCTCCGCATATTTTTCCCATGAAACAACCATCCCGTGCTGTGGTCCTGCTAAGGTTTTGTGAGTGCTCATGGTCATGCAGTCAGCACCCTCACGCAGAGGGTCTTGAAACCTTCCGCCGGCTATCAGCCCGGCTACGTGGGCCGCGTCGTAAACCACGTAGGCTCCGTACTGGTCAGCCAAAGCCCTAACCTCTTTGACGGGGTGGGGGAAAAGAAACACGCTGGCGCCAAGCATGAAAAGCTTCGGCTTCTTGCCCGTCTCCGACTCCAGTCTCCGGAGCCTTCGGGCCGTGGCATCAACATCTATCTCGTGAAGCTCTTCATTGAACTCGTACCGTTCTACTTCAAGCCCACGCACAACGCCGGCAGTTCCACCCCATTTCTCTTTCCCATGGCTAATATGCCCCCCATGTGGTATAGTCAGGGCAACCATAATATCTCCAGGCCTTGCGAAACTGCAGTAAGCGACAAGGTTTGCCATCACACCAGATATGGGTCTGACGTCGACAAACTCAGCCCTGTAGACAGCTTTGCCGAGCTCGATGGCAAGAAGCTCTATCTCGTCTATGTATTTGCATCCGGCGTAAAGCCTTTCCCCGGGCCATCCCTCAGCGTACCTGTGCTGAAGGTCGCTCGCCATAGCCTCACGCACCGCAGGGCTTACTACGTTCTCGCTGGCTATCAAGGGGATGGACTTTCTAAACATGGCGTGATGTTTCTCCATCAGCTCAAGCACTTTCTGGTATGCTTGATACGGTTCTAACAAGGAGGCGGCCGTCATGTCTGGCTAGAAGCCGTTTCTCAAATATATAGAGGTTAAAGGTATGCGAAGTAGACTAGGAAGGACAGGAAGACCAGGTCGACGGAAACCAGCAAGGTAGCCAAAACCCAAGCCCTCAAGCCCAGCCCACCCACACCTTGTTTCAGGAAAGATTAAATGATTTACCCCTCGAAGACGGTCGAATATTCCCAAAATCATACTCTAAAAACATTCAAGGGGTTTTAAACACCTTTTTTACTACGGCGTATCAGTACCTACGACATGGATCTGAACGTTTTCAAAGAGGCTTTGAGATACCTTCCCGCGGGCGTCACATACAGCATCAGATATATTGACCCTGTTCCCGTCTATGTTGAGAGGGCTGAAGGAGCTTATGTTTGGGACGTTCTTGGAAGGAGGTATGTTGACTTTTGGATGGGGCATGGAGCCTTGCTGATGGGCCATGGCTACAGGCCTGTAATCGAGGCTGCGATGGAGCAGCTGAGGCATGGCGCACATTTCGGATATCCTCACCTCTGGGAGATTAGATGGGCGAAGCAGGTCTGCAGCATGGTTCCCTCGGCGGAGATGGTCAGGCCTACCAACAGCGGGACAGAGGCAAACATGTACGCCGTCCGTACCGCCCGCGGCTACACCGGCAGAAAGCTTGTTGGGAAAATTGAGGGGGGATGGCACGGCGGATACGACGGCCTGCAGATAGGCGTAACATATCCCGTTGACAAACCCTCCAGCTTAGGCATACCCGGAGAATCGACGGCAAACACGATACTCCTACCCTTCAACGATCTCGAAGGTGTGGAGAAACGCGTAAAAAACAAGGAGCTTGCGGCGATAATCGTCGAACCGGTTCTGGGTGCCGGAGGCTTCATACCCGCCGACCGCGAATACCTTAAGGGGTTGAGGGAATTATGCGACAGAGAAAACGCCGTCCTCATCTTCGACGAGGTTATAACGGGTTTCCGCCTCGCCCCAGGCGGAGCCCAACAACTCTACGGCGTCAAGCCAGACATGACTGTTTTGGGCAAGGCGGTGGGAGGCGGCCCGTTTCCCGCCGGAGCGTTCTGCGGAAAAGCAGAGATAATGGAGGTCCTCGACCACAGGACGAGGAATAACCCTTACGAACGCGTTTTCCACGGAGGAACATACAGTGGGAACCCGTTGACGATGCGGGCGGGCTATGTGCTGTTGAAAGAGCTTGAGAAGGGCTTGGTCTACCATCATCTGGAGAGGCTTGGCGAGAGGGCTAGGGAGGGGCTTAGACAGGCTCTTGAGCCTGTGAACGCCCATGTAACCGGTGTAGGCTCCTTGGTGTGTGTACATTTCACGCAGGAGGAGCCTAGAGACATTCACACGGCCAACAGGACTAAGAACGTAAAGCTAACCGTTGAATTCTCCAAATACATGGTGTCTAAGGGAGTTCTTTACGTTCCGCCTTACAACCCCCACCTTTTCATATCGGCCGCACACACAGAAGAGGACGTCGACCTTCTGATAGACTCGGCCAAAGACTTCATAGAACAAAGGCTATAGATCCAAGATGCGCATGATTCTGCGGATTAGGACAGAGGTCATCCCCCAGACAACCTCACCGTCAAAGACGTAGCAGAAGAATTTTCTGACGTTTCCAAACGAACGAGCGTAAACCTTCTCAACCCGAGGTTTAAGCTTGTCCAGAGAAACCCAGTAGGTTCTCTCTATCTCAGCCCCTGGCCTGGCCTCAACTTTTTCCATCAAACGGCCTACGTATGGCTTGACCTTCATCTTTGGATAGTTGGCGGGGCTGATGTAGGGCAGGGTTCCCAGCAGCTCGACTGAAGTTTTCGGAATCCCAGCCTCCTCCCACAGCTCCCGGAACATTGTATCGGTCAAATCTTTGTCGACAGGTTCGTATCTACCCCCTGGAAAAGCTATCTGCCCCGACCAAGGGTCTGTCGAAAGGGTGACCCTCTTCACCAGCAGCAGCTCTGGCCAGGGCATATTTTCGCGAAAGATTACGGCGACGGCGGCCGAGTCATGGTCCAAGCTTGTCCCGTCTCCGCCATCGTTCAAAGGGTTTAGAAGACTCTTGAGTTTGGAGAACGGGTTAACGTCCATATCTGTATTTGTAGTGGGTTCCGAACAGGCTTGAAACGGTGACCTCAGGCTCTTCAAAAAGCTCAGTAACACTTCCGCCCCATTTGCTTTCGAGAAGGCTTCTCAGACCCCACCTCACCTCATCCAAATCTATCATGGAGACGACAGGCTCGAAAAATCCTAGCGCCAGCATCTTCCTAGCCTCCTCGTACGGGATTCCCCTTGTCATAAGATAGTATATTTGGTCTGGGTCTATCTGGCTGACGCTTGCCGAATGTGTTGCCTTAACCTCGTCGGTTTTTATCTCGAGCGACGGTATGGCATAGGCGCGGGCCTCCGGGCTCATAATCATAGCATGCTTAGCGAGGTAGGCGCTGGTGTTCTTAGCTGTTTTCTCAACTGTTATCATGCCTTTGAAGATTACTCTGGCCTTCTCCTTTACAACTCCTTTTGCCACCTCCCTGCCCTGAGTTCCGAATCCTATGTGATGTAGGTTCGCAGTCAAATCCATCCTCTGTTGCCCGTCGCCGAAGACCAGCTCCAGGTCGTTGACGCTTGAGCCGTCCCCCTGCATGGCGCTGTCAACCCTGACTTTGGAAAGCCCGCCGCCTATCAAAGAGCCCACAAGCAAAGCGGAAGAGTATCTGCCAAGCTCGGTCAAGCGGTTGCCCAGGTAAATGTTGTTGTGGTGCAGGTTCTGCAACACACCGTGTCTCAGCATGCTGGATTCGCTTGGTAGCAGATGTACATGATGGCCGAGCACGCATCCTCCGGATTCAGGCATACCGTGGAGCTCCTCGACCAAAGAAAGGTTCGACCCCCCCTCGGATACCACCAGAGTTTTGCTGAAAACAGCCTCGGCAGGCCTGGTTAGAATGTACATGATTCGCACGGGTTTTTCCAACCTGACGTATTTCGGCGCTCTTATGAAAATGCCTGCATTAAACAAAGCGTGGGTTAGGCATGTGTATTTGTCGACGTAAGGCGAGTTCACCAAGTCTTGAAGACGCTCACGGATGTATTGCTCATGTTTGTTCAAGGCCTGCTTTAACTCCACCAGCTCAAGCCCAGCCTTGGCTAATTTTTCAGGGAGATGGATGTGGGCGAGCTGGCTTCCTACGTACACGACGGTCGGATGCTCTTCATCATCTTTAACATGCCTGAACTCTTCGGGAACATCCCTTCCATCTCCGTCTCCAAGCATGTCTAGGATTTGGTGCTCTTCTAGGGTGGGTGCTTCGTAGTGTCGTATGTAAAGCTCGGAGGTTTCAGGAGGCATTGAGCGGAACAGCTCAAAACATTTTCTCCTCATCCTGCTGAGCCAATCCGGCTCCGGTCCAAACCTCTCCAGCAGCAAATCCGCCGGCTCCGCCAAACTGCATCCGCTTGCCCGTGCCAACTGGCCGTTAATAGCTGTATCTCTGCTAAACTTATAACCTCAGAGGATGGCCATCGCATAGCATGCTGGGACACCTCCAGAAGACTGGTGGCAACGTTGTCTGCAAGGTTTGCGGACGCGAGATAGCCGGCAAAGATACATCATTTTACATAACAGGGTTTGGGAACGTCTGCAGAAACTGCGGGCTACAGCAGGTCTCCTGCGACAGCTGCGGTTCCGCTGTTAAGAGAATGACCGTAACCGTCCTCCGTGGCCGTACGCTCTGCCTCAGCTGCTACCGTGTTGAAAGAGAAAAAGGCGAGAAGAGAATTCTCAAGGAGAAAAACGCCGACTCTATACAGGAGGCTTTGAAACTGGCGGCTGAAGACATCCCGGATGGTTTTAGGCTTATAGGTTTAAGGCTTAAGCCAAGCTCGACCAAGACATGGGTCGCCGAGTATGAACGTGAAGACATTTTCATCTCACGCTGTTCATGACTATTAACCATGTATAACCCCTGTAATAAATTGGGAATATCTATCAACGCTCTGCAGATGAAGCATATTAAGCCGCTGTGCAGCAGCGAGCTGGCTTGATAGGGTTTTTGCGGCGCAAGAACGATTGGCGGGAAATCAATCAGGAGGATGTACAGCCGTTTGAGGTCTCTGAAGAGTTTACCGCTAAAGTCGAAAAATCCATATCCTCACTCAACGGACACATAGAGAGGCTAAACAACAGATACAGGGAAATGCTGGCAAGGAGCAGGGAGTATTTTGAAAGATGCGTGGAGGCCATTCAAGCCAAGGATGATGAAAAAGCAAAAATCTACGCATCAGAGATAGCTGAGATAAAGAAGCTGGCTGGAATAGTACTCCACAGCCAGCTAGTTCTTCTCCAGGTAAAGATAAGGCTTGAAAGCATCCTCGAACTTGGGGAAGCTCTAGCCTTGATACAACCCTTGTCTGCGATGTTGCAGAACGTAGCAGCCGAGATATCGGATGTGGCGCCTGAGGCTTCAGAAAACCTGAGAAACCTGATGGCGATGATCGACGACTTTATGTCAAGCGCAGGTGTTTACGTCGAGCCCAGCTCAGAGAAGCATGACGCTGCCACAGAAGAGGCTTCGTTCATACTCGAGCAGGCGAGGAAGATTGCAGCGGAAAAGGTTCGCCAATCTTTCCCGGAGGTGCCTAAGCTAACCGACATAGAGAAAACAGTCTACAGCTACGTGGTAGAACATGATATAGAAGAGCTTGACCTTGACCGATGCGCCTCCGAGCTTGGCCTCGACTCTCAAACCGTGTCCGATGTGTTGAAAAACCTGCATCAAAAAGGGTTAATACAGCTGGAGGTTGCAGAAGCTAGCTAGTTCCGTATTTTGAGTTCCAGTCGAGGAGTTTTTTCAGGTTTTGCAGCATTATAGAGTGTTTTCGTTTTTTGATGATGTCCATAAAATCATCCATGGTTACTGGCCTCGGCTCACCCTTTTCTCCATCAGTGGTTGAGAAAAACTCGCTCACAACCTTTAGCTGGGCTTCAACACATATGTCGTGGATGTCTGCAGCCGAGTATCCGTCAGTTATCTTCGCCAGCTGTGTCAGCTCCACCCCAGCGTCGAGCTTCAACCCCTTCGTATACATTTCAAACAGCTTCACCCGCGCGTTGAGGTCTGGCAGAGAAACATAAATTCTTTTTTGAAACCTTCTTATGAAGGGTTCGTCGAGATGCCAGGGCTTGTTTGTAGCCGCTATCACGTAGAGAAAATCTCTCCGGCCCTTGTCAATTACGCTGTCCATCTCCTTTATTAGTTGGTTTCTCACCCTCGCCTCACCACCGACCTCCATAAATCTCTCGGTTGTCAGCGAGTCCACTTCATCTATGAAAATTACAACGGGTCTCCCAGACCTTGCCTCCTGCCTGCATTGATTAAAGATTTTTGAGACATTCTTCTCTGACTCGCCCAACCATTTGGACATTATGCTCGCCGCATCGACCGTGTAAAAGCTGGCTTCGAGCTCAGAAGCCACAGCTGCTGCTAACAAAGTTTTGCCGCATCCAGGTGGGCCGAAGAGAAGAATTCCCCTCGGCCACCCGAGAGGAAAAAGGTCAGGCCTTTTTGTGGGAAAGATTATGCTTTCTCTGATGGCTTTCTTCGCCTCCTCTATGTTCACGATGTCCTCCCAGCTTACTTTAGGTTTCTCCATCGTGATCAGGTTTGTCCGAACAGGCTTTGCATCCAGCTGCACAGGCTCGGCAGGCGTAGTCTCGTTCGTTAACTCATCAATCCTAGATTGGTACTCCTTGATCTTGTCGGCGTAAATCCTTCTTATCGATGTGTCGGGGGCTAGGTGGTAAAGCCTCCATAAAATATCTATCGCATCACGGTAAGATTTAATCGCCTTGTGTTTCTGACCCATCCTATCAAAGTTGACGGCTTCTTTTGCCCTCGTTGCAGCTATTCTTTCCAGCTCCTGCGACATGCCTATGGCCGGCGTCCCAGCGAATCTATATATCTTAGCGGAAAACGGCCTCCGCATATTTATTGACAACATACCATCGGATATCCTCACGTATGTGTGATGTAAGCCCAAATTCTTCTTTCCAAGCGGGGGAATTTATATAATCGGGCAGTAGAGGCCTGCAGGGTAAGGTTGTCAGCGGGTGAAGGCGGGAGGGCAAGGCCTTACGTCAAGGAGGTTATCTTAGAGAACTTCATGTCCCATGAATATAGTCGAATCTCTCTTCAACCTGGGTTGAACGTGGTCGTTGGCCCAAACGGAGCAGGTAAGTCATCGATTCTGCTGGCGATTTCAGTGGCTTTGGGGCAGACCTACACTGAGAGGGGTCAGAGGTTGAGCGACCTGATACGCCGAGGCATGGACGCAGCCAGAGTTGCAGTGGTCTTCGACAACAGACCTGTTGACGGAAAACGCCCCATACCCACAATCTCCTCCGACTCCGTTACAATCGCTAGGTTTCTGAAAAAGAACGGCGAATACTGGCACTATGTAAACAACAAGTTTAAGACCAAAGCCGAGGTCGAGAACCTTCTCTCAAAGATTGGGATAAACCCAGACAACATGCTAATAATAATGCATCAAAACATGATTGAACAGTTTGTTAGCAGAGACAGTAGGGAGAAGCTTGTTATGATCGAGGAGGCTGTCGGCGCTGCCGGTCTGAGGGAGAAGATAAAGCAGGCAGAGACCAAGCTCTCGTCTCTATTGGCCGAAGAAGCTGTGATAAGGAAGACTTTGGAGGACGCACGGGCAGCAGTAGATTACTGGCGGGAGGAATACCAGAAGCTTACCATCATTAAACAGCTTGAGGAACGTAAAAAGCTGCTCGAGTCAGAGTATCTCTGGTCGTTGGTCAAAGAGGCTGAGAAATCTAGGGATAGAATCCAAGACAAGATAAACATGCTGAACGAAGAGGTTGAAAAGCTTGAGAAAGAGGCTGGAAGAATTTCGGAGGATGTTAACATTCTCTCCCAAAGGCTTCTGCAGCAATTTAGCGAAAGAGCCTCCGAAGAAGAACTGGCGAAAAAATTAAACGAGTTGGTAAAAACTGCTGAAAGGCTTGGCAGGAGCCTCGAGAGAAAAGAGATCAGAGAATCCGAGTTGAGAGATCTAAGATATGAGTTGACTGCGGCTGAGAAGGAGCTGGCCAGAAGGGTTTCGGAAGCTTCCGAGAAGGGGCCGCGAATAGATACTGGGAGAAAGCCGTTGGAAGTCTCTGAAGAGCTGAAGGCTGTGGGGCTGCAGCTTGCGTCCATGGGCAATCCAACACCTCAGGCGGAGGAGATGTTTATGCTTGCTGAAGCCAAGTACAGGGAGGCGGAGCTTAAAGCTTCCCAGCTGAGCGAAAATGCACGTAAAGCCCTCGAAGAAGCCGAGTACAGGAAGCAGAAGTGGCGTGAGTTCCTACGCAGCCTCATAGCCGCCGTCGAACCAGAGTATCAAAAAATTCTGTCCGTTGTAGGAGGTTCAGGGAAACTAGAGCTGAGGAACTTGAACGACATAGACAAAGCATCGGTGGAGATCTACGTGGGGTTCAGAGGTGTTGAACCAACTTTGCTGAACGCTCACACACAGAGCGGCGGCGAAAGGATAGTTGCGACGATGGCTTTTCTCCTAGCGCTTCAAAAATACATAAAATCACCCTTCAGGGCGGTCGACGAATTCGACGTTCACCTCGACCCGCTAAACCGCGAGCGGATAATCAACATACTCACGTCAACAGCCAAACAGGACGGTGACACACAATACATCATCATAACACCTGGCAGGGTTCCATACAGACAGGACATGAATACCATCCTAGTACAGAACGTGAAGGGAAGGTCCGTCGTCTCGATACCGGCTGCGGCGGAGGTGTTTTCTAGTGACGAGCGTCAAGCTGGCTAAGGATGAGCTGGAAAGGCTGATTTCACTCTGCGAGACGATAGCAAAGACCGGAGCCGACCCCTACAGCGTTGATGTGAAGGCTATTTTGGCCAAGCTGAGGTCGATCGTGGAGAGGACCAGCGATACAGAGATTCTGACGTTGGACGCGGAAACGCTCTACAGGGTTGCCTTAGTCATTGCCCTGCAACATAAATGGCTTAAAGACAGAGCTTCTTCCCTGCTTGTTGACACGCAGTTGATAGTGTTGAAGATTTTGTCAGCTGATAAAAAATCGCTGGCCCAAGCTCTTGTATCAAGCTGGAGACCCATCGTGTCCGCTGAGCAGCTTACTCGCGGCATGGTGGCGATGGGGTTGGAATATTTTCTAAGCCTGCCGACCCGCAATCTAAAGTCTTCCGCAACCACAGAGATAGGCCCTGAAGTTGATTTCCGCCAGGCTTTGAACACGTTCAGCCAGAGAGAGGAGATAGAGCTTGAGCTGAAGAAGCTGCATAGTGAAATGCTTGCTTCAAGAGACGAGAACGGTGAAGTCGACTATGCTTCCTTCATATCCAGGGAAGGGGTGGAGAAAACGGTTGAAAGGGCTTATCTGACAGCTTTCATAGTCAGCGAAGGCTTGGCTGAAGTTGTGAGAAACCCTATCACCGGAAAGGTGACGCTTAAACCCTTTGAGTCTAAGGCTGAGAGGAGAAACGTCGCCTCCATGGTTATTGTTTTGAAGGAGGGTGCTGTGCTTGTCTGAACCATCCCCTGAACAGTCTGCAGCGAGAAAAAAGCTCTCAACGGCCATGGCTATGCTGCTTTTCACCAGCCACAGGCTCCCCGGCGTTAGGGGTTACGAGCTTAGAAGAAGGCTGGGGAAAAACTATCTCAAAGTCATAGAGAGCCTGAACCACAGGCTTGAACCCTTAGGCTTGCGTGTGAAAATCCTTTTTGAAACACCGGGGGACAGACAACCGGTCGAAGACGACTACGACAGAGCCAGGTATTTCATAACTTTGACGGATCCTTTGAGCCTCTCCGACATTGTGGCTGCCGGTTGGAGGATAGATGACCTGGCCGTTCTTTCGGCGGCGCTGGCTTTGCTGTACTCAAGAGGTGGGAAAGCACCCAAGCAAGAATTGCTTGAAATGCTTGAGTCTAAGCTTCCTAGATGGCGTGTTGAAGCGGCTTTGGAAAGGTTTAGCCGAAGAGGATACTTGGTCGACGCGGGCGACGGAGTTCTCTCCGTTGGATGGAGGGCTGTTGCAGAGGTCGACCAGAAAGAGTTGATAAAGGCTGTCTCAAACCTTTCAAGCGTTGCCGAAAGCGAGCAGGAGAAAACTACTTAAACAGCTCCTGAAGCCTCTTTTTCTCAGCCTCCACGATAAGCTCTACAAGCCTCACTCCCAGGCTTGACTCATTCTCAAGGATCTTGGCAGCGTCCTCCACGTCGAGATAATGGCTCGCCAATGTGAATACAGCGGCCTTCCCATACTTCGCTACTAGGGGGGCGGTCTTCAGAGCCTGTTTTCTAAGCTGCCGCTCTTTACTGTTCGACGGTTTCCCACGGCGTGCTAGCAGGTTCAGTACCTCTTCAGGCTCGGGCTTCAAAACCCCGAGCGAAGAAGACCCGCAAGCACCGCAGACAGGCTTCGTATCCAGCTCTTTCACAGCAACCCGTGCATACCACTGCCAGCATGATGTGCACACTAGGGTTACAAGCTCGTTGTTAAGCCTCCCCCTTACAGCGTTGACCACAAGCCTCTGCAACCTTTCAGAAACAATCACGTCTACGTCGCTGGCGTACCTGCTGACCGTCAACCTGGCCAGCGGAGAAAGTTCCTCAACCCTTACCGGGATGAGAGAGGTCTCGCCTGTTGAAATCTTGTTAATCAGCTTGAAAGACGTTTCATGGTCGAAATCGGCGGCTAGACAGTGTTTTAAAGCCTCTTCGTAGACAACGGTGTCACGCAGCATTTCAGCTAGTTTTGTCGCGCTTACGTCCAGTATGCTAGCCTCCTTGCTCAAAACGCCCATTTTACGCGCCACGTGGACAAGCCTTCTCCTAAACAGGCTCGAAGACTCTACAGCCTTCTCCACAAGCTTCAGCCATTGATTATCTCGAGCTAGGTTCCTAAGCTCTTCTGCCACAAGCTCGAGGCTGAGCTCACGACCTTTGAAAACTATCCGATAAGGGTCTTGCTGCACAGTCACTACAGCACCTATCTTTGACGAGAGAACGTAAGCCAGCACACGGGCTATGGTCCTGTTCGGCTTCAGCCCGCCGCATATGTGTAAAACGATGTACTCAGGCGTCTCCTCTAAAACGACAGTCTTATCCGAGGGCACGGGGAGACCTTTATCGATATGAATCTTGACCTCCCGTAGGGATTTTTCCAGCAAAGACCTGTCGGTCATGTAATGTTCCGCCAAGGATTGTAAAACATCGTCTGAACTTCCTCTGGCAACGGCTTCGGCATACAGCCTACGTATTTTTCCCACTTCCTCAGCTATTTCGAAGGGAACGGGTATCTCGTCGCCTACCCAAGAGGGGACTGAGCCTTCGAGACTATCCAAAGCGGAAACATAAATTCTTTCGCCGGCTGTTTGAATTATCTCCCAAGCCCTCCCCATCAAGATAAAACGAGTCCCCGGCTCTCCATGCTCAGCCACAAACTCTTCGTCAAGTATGCCTATAGGCTCGCCCGTCGATTCAAGAACCACTAGATACTGTTTCTCCTCAGGTATCATCGAGAGGTTGTTGAAGTAATAGTCGTAGAGGATGGATGTTTTCGGCCCCTGTGTCACGACGTTGTCGCTGGTTCTCATCACGGCTCCAAGCTTCTCCAGATGCTGTGCGGCTTTCAGAAGTTCCTCCATCGTGAGCTTTCTAAAACAATAAGATCGTCTAAAGATGTTTAACGCCTTATCCAACCCTATCTCTTTCTTCTCGATTACAAGCCCAGCCAGCTGGTGTGCGAGAACGTCATAACTGTTTTCGAAGATTTCGACATCTTCTATGAGGTCTTTCAAAGCACGTCTGGCTATGACGACGCTTTCCAAAGCATCGTCGGAATCGGTGACGATTATGACCCCCTTAGCTGTGCCGTGGATTGAGTGGCCGCTGCGGCCCACTCTCTGCACGAGCCTGGTTACCTCTCTTGGAGAGTTGTACTGTATGCAAAGCTCTATTCTTCCCACGTCTATACCCATTTCGAGCGACGAAGTGCATACAACTCCCGCAAGCCCTCCCATCTTCAGCGCCTGCTCAGCCCCAACGCGTGTTGCTTTCGAAAGGCTTCCGTGATGAATCCCTATCGGAGCTGCTTCATCCCAAGCCCTAAACCTGTTGGTGAGAATCTCGGCAAGGGGTCTTGTGTTCGTGAAGACAAGAGTTGATTCATGTGATTCTACGAGAGACTTTATCAAGTTCATCCTAGCCGCCACGTCTGGGTATATTGATAGTTTTTCGGCGAGGTCGAAGTCTTCCGGGCCTGGCTCTGGATATTTGACGGCGACATGCAGGTTTCTTACCACGGGTACTCTTACCACGCTACAGCTTCTTCCAACACCTGCGAGAAAGGCTGCCACTTTCTCAGGGCTTCCAACCGTAGCCGACAAGCCAATCCGCTGGAAATCTCTTCCTGTAATCTCTGCCAGCCTTTCCAAAGCCACGGAGAGCTGGCTGCCACGCTTATCTCCAGCAAGCTCATGGACCTCATCCACTACAACAGCATCAACCCTGCGGAGATGCTGGCGGAACAACCTAGCAGTCAAAAGTATTTGAAGCGTCTCAGGCGTTGTTATCAAGATGGTCGGCGGGATGAGTGTCTGCGTTCTACGCTCCCTCTGAGCAGTATCACCGTGTCTAACAGCTACGGTCATGTCAAACCTTCCAGCCCACCATTCTATCCTTTCGAGCAGATCGCGGTTTAACGCCCTCAAAGGGGTGATGTAAAGAATCTTAACCCCTTCAAAGCTAGGCTGTGAAATAATTTTGTTCAGCAAAGGTATCAAAGCCGCTTCCGTCTTCCCCGTGCCGGTGGGAGCCATCAGCAGAAGGTTTTCTCCCGCCAGTATTCTAGGAATGCTTTTCAGCTGCGGCTGAGTCAGCTCTCCAAACTTCTCCACCACCGCATCTTTTAAAGGCTTAACCAGCAGGTTTAGGACGGAAAGCGTCTCTTCTGAGAACATCCAATTCACTCTTCCTCAACCAGCTTAGCCCCACACATGGGGCAGTACACAGACTCAGCAGGTATAACGCTGCTGCAGAACTTGCATATTCTATTCTCAACCTCCAACACAACGGGGGTAGGCTTGGATTCGGGGATAAGTGGGGACGTGGCCGGGCTTGAAGCCTGAGGTTGCACGGCTTGAGACTGTTCTTTCCGCGGTTCAGTGGGGACGGGGGTTTTGCGGAGTATGCTTCCCCTGACAAAGCCGACACCCGCCGCTAGGACAGCTGCTCCACCCAGTAGGAGTGTTCTAATGATGGGCATGTCGGATGGAACAGGAGAAGGCGACCAGAGCGTTACGTTCCAGAGTATCGCGAGAACAAGTGCTGCAAAGCCGCCGATGAAAGTTCCGGCGGCGGCCGTGGTTGCCGAGCCTGCTACAAAACCTGAAGCCACCGCCGTCAAGACCAACGAGATAACCACAGCCTGAAGGGGTTGGGGGAAGGAAAGCTCAACGGTAGATAGCAGCAGTATTATGGCGAGGCTTACTAACGCCCCAGCTGCCAGCCTGACGAAAGAGGCCATGTCCCCATCAAAATGTGGCTAGAACTTTACTAAAAAAGGTTGTGGAGTTGAATTATCTCTAATCAGTCTACGTCCATCCCGAAAGTGGTTTTTAGCATCTGACGAAGGATGACAAGCTTCTGGATGTCGTTGACGCCTTCGTATATCTTGAATATCTGTGAATCTCGTAGAAATCTCTCAACCATTCCGTCTAAAGCTACGCCGATTCCTCCATGCACTGTGACAGCTTTCAGAGCAGCCATTTCAGCAACCTCTGTGGCGAAAAGCTTGGCCATAGAAGCAGCCATGACAGCTCCCTGCTTGTTCTTCGAAGCCATCGTAGAAGCCCAGTACAGCATCAGCCTAGCGGCTTCCAGAGCTGTGAGCATCTCGCTGATATGGAACTGGACAGCCTGAAAATATATCAAAGGCCTTTCGAAGGCTTTTCTCTGCAACGAGTATTGGAGGCTTTTCTCAAAGCATGCTTGGGCTACTCCGACGGCTTGGGCGGCCACTCCAATCCTTCCATGGTCGTATGTCTCCATGGCGATTTTAAAGCCCTGCCCCTCCTCGCCAACCATGTTCTCCTCCGGAACGTAAACGTTGTCCAGAATTACCTCCGACGGATGGCTCCCTCGGATGCCTAAAACCTCTATCTTCTCGCCAACCCTAAGCCCCTCCGTCCCCCTTTCTACGATGAAAAAAGTTAGCCCCTTGTTTCTCTCCTTCCGGCTTGGGGGAGGAGATGTTCTCGCCAACACTATGAAATAGTCGGCTTTGTCGGCGCCGGAGATGAAGTATTTTCTTCCGTTTATGACCCAGCCGCCATCCTTTCTCTTGGCTGTTGTTTCGATGCCGGCGACGTCGGTGCCTGCCCCAGGCTCCGTGGTGGCGTGGCATGCGTGTTTCTCACCCCGAGCCAACGGCGGTAGATACTTTCGCCGCTGCTCCTCCGTCCCGAAAACCAACACGGGGTATGTGAAAAGCCCGTGAACCAAGGTGGCCACGGTAAAGGCTGGGCAGACACGGGATATCTCCTCGACGTAAAGTGTGTTGAACATAATGTCCGTCCCCTGCCCCCCATACTCTTCAGGGATGCCGAGCCCGAAATAACCCTGTTCAGCCGCTTTTCTCAGAAGGAACTCGGGAATTTTGTTTGTCTTCTCAATCTCCGCCACATATTTCTCCAGCTCCCTTTCAGCAAACTCGCGGACAGACTTCCTGAAGAGTTCGTACTCTTCTTTAACCTCAACCGAAAAATCGAAAACGGAGGAGAACGGAAAAACCATGGAATAACAATGCCTTGCTTAAATTTAAACGAGATTTTCAGGTTTTCGCCCGTCTTCGAGAAAGCATGGAAAAAACGGTGACGGCAAGGCCTGAAAGAAAGAGGACATATGCTGTAGCCCTGTGACTGAGCTTTAGCGCTTCATGTCCCATTCCAATGGAGAGCAGGCCGTAGAGCGACAGGCCCAAAACAACCTGAGCAAAAGTTATCAACGCAACAAACGACGCAGCAGCAAGCCTGGCCAAGCTTCCCCGTGCTGTGACAGCATAGGCGATCACGACAGCCAAGCCCAGCAGCCCGATGATGGCGTGCACATCTCTTAAAGAGCCTGCGGCAAACCCGGTTTCGCCCAGCAAAATCTGGGCAAAAACACCGACGCCCAACAGCGTTCCTAAAACAGCAGCCATTCTCATGCCTGAGGGAACGTCTTCAGGCTCTTAAAAAATGTTTGAAAAAGTTTTTTGAAAAACCGAAAGAGGTTTAAAATTCAGGTGTCTCCTCTTCCTTCTCTTTCTTCTTCTCTTCCTTCTTCTTGGAAGCCGCTACGACATCATCTATTCTCAGTATCATGGAGGCTGCTTCGAAGCTCGACCTGAGGGCGTGAATCTTTACCTTCGTCGGCTCCAGCACGCCGTTCTTGAGCATGTCTGCAACTCCGCCGCCGAATATGTTGACTCCCACGGTTCTCCCGCCGTTGTCGTGGGCATGACGTAGTTGAGCCATTATCTCCACAGGCTCAAGCCCAGCGTTTTCAGCCAGCGTCTTGGGAATAACTTCCAATGCCTCGGCGAAGGCGGTGAAGGCAAGCTGCTCCTTGCCGGAGAGCTTTCCAGCATTGGCCCTCAGCTGCCTGGCGAGCTCCTCTTCTATGGCCCCTCCGCCCGGAACCACCCTTGCGTCGTCAACCAAGTCGATCATATTCATAATCGCATCGTTCAAAGCTCTCTCAGCCTCGTCCAGCTGTCTCTCCAGCCCAGCTCGGAGGAGGATGGCCACTGATTTCGGGTTTTCGCACTTTTCAACAAACACCATCCTGTCTTCTCCGATCTTCCTCTCCTCGACAAGCCCTGCCTTGCCAAGGTCCTTCGGCGAAAGGTCTTCAAAGTTCGTAACTATCCTTCCCCCCGTTGCTTTGGCGAGCTTCTCCATGTCGCTCTTCTTGACCCTTCTCACAGCCAGTATGCCTTCCTTCGCGAGGAAGAACTGTGCCGCGTCATCGATTCCTTTCTGGCAAAACACAACGTTCGCGCCGACAGCCTTCACCTTGTCCACCATGCCCTTGAGAATGTTTGTTTCCTCGTCGAGGAACTCCTTAATCTTCAACGGGTCTCTAATCCTTATCTCCGCGCTGAACTCTGTTTTCTCGATCTCGAACGGGCTGTCTATAAGAGCTATCTTAGCGTTCTCGACACGTTTGGGCATTGCTGCGTGCACAACCTCTTTATCGACGATAACACCTCTGACCAGCTCGGTCTCTCCAAGGCTTTTTCCGATCTTCTTAACGATCTGGATGTCGTCTTTGTCGGCCTTGAGCTTGCCGTCAACCTCCTTAACAACGCTCAGAACGGCGTCTATGGCAATGTCCACAAGCTTGTCGAGAGCGAAGCCAAGGGACTTGCTTCCCAACGCCGTGGTGATAACTTTACGGAGCGTCTGGCGGTCGTTGAGGTCGATTTTAATTGCGTTTTGGTTCAGCACATCCAGCGCCATGTCTAGCCCTTTCTTGTATCCTGAGATGATGGTGCTTGCGTGGATTTTCTGCTCGATGAGCTCCTCAGCCTTTCTCAGAAGCTCACCTGCCAGGACGACAGCTGTCGTTGTCCCGTCGCCTACAACATGGTCCTGAGACTTGGCGACCTCGATTATCATCTTAGCGGCCGGGTGTTCGACGTCTATTTTCTCCAGTATCGTAGCACCGTCGTTTGTGACGATGACATCGCCGATGTTGTCTACGAGTAGCTTATCCATCCCTTTCGGGCCAAGGGTTGTCCTTACTATTTCAGCGATTATTTTCGCGGCTGCAATGTTGTTTCTCTGTGCAGACCTTCCCTGCGTCCTCGTGGTGCCCTCCTTCAAAATTATTACTGGCTGACCTGGTGTCAAAGACATGCTACATCAACCTCTGGACGTAGCCTTGGATGGGGTGAATATAAATCTAAATCCTCTAGCTAGGGACTGTCAACTTAAGGTCTATGGCCTGGGTCTTCCCATTCGTTGGGGGTGGATAGGGTTGGGGTTGGCCTAGGCCGTCTTATGGTAGAAGTGTCTTTTTCCGTCTCAGGACGTCTCCGTGGGTGAGGGCTCTCGGCGTTAGGCTGTATGTGGAGGGGCTTAGCCTCAGGGGGGTGGCTGGGATGCTGGGAGGACTAGGATTCTAGGTAAGCCATGAGTCTGTTAGGGATTGGTTCCATAGGGCTGGTGAGGCCTTCTCACTTGTAGATAGCCGTAGATGAGACAGTAATCCGTAATCTCGTCAGGAGGGCCTATGTATGGGCTGGAATAGCCGAGTGTATAAGGTTCCTTGAGGTGGTTAGGGATAGGTGGGCTAATAACCCTACAGTCTACACGGATAGGGCTCCATGGTATGGATGGCCTATGAAGGTTCTGGGCTTTAGGAGGAGGGTGGAGACGTTCGGCAGGAGGAACGCTATAGAGTCTTGGTTCAGCAAGCTCAAGAGAAGAATAAAACAGTTCAACACATACCTCCCAACATACAGGCCGAAGGTATCGGAGAAGTGGATAAGGGCATGGATGACCTTAAGTTGACAGTCCCCTAGCTAATTAGGACGTTTCTCAAAACTGTCTTTGCAGCCCTTTCAACGTCCTCTCTCTTGACCGTTCTCCTCCCCGCGTACTGGGCGAGCTCGAAGGCTTCTTTGGCTATGATTGTTCCAACGTTTTCCAAAACTCTTCTTAGCTCCTCGGCCGCGTCCTCGCTGACCCTGCTAGCGCCGGCCTTCTTCATCAGCCGGTGTATTGGGGCCGATGGAAGGTTTGTCTCCTTTTCCGACATCGTGCAAACTTAATTCTGGCGGCTTAAAACCTTTTCAAGCGTATTTAGCTCCTATAACGTCTACGAAATCCCGAAAGACCATAAATCCGAATACTCGGCGATGCACCGCCGTATAAAACCCCAAACACGTGTCAAAACCCCTTAGGTAAGTTTTATTAGGCTGATGGAGGGTAGTTTTCCGAATTGGCGTCAACAAGAGTCGAATGCCCGAACTGTCACAGGCTGACCATCAAGGGGAAATTTTGTATATACTGCGGATACACGTTGGAGAAGCCGGCTGAGATGCCAAAGCCTGTTACTGAAGAGACTCCTCCAACACCAATCGAACAGCCCCCGGCCGAGATAGCTCCAGAAACGGTGGAGGCTGCTGCGGCACCGGCGCCAGCCGCGGTTGAAGAGGCTGTAGTTGAGGAAAAAAGGTTGGTCGACCAGACTTCCTCTGTATATTCATGGTATTTCCGTTTGATCGACCTTTTCCTCGAACGTGAGGCCGACCCGGAAGTTTTCGAAGAGCTCTTCACCGAATATAGGTCAAGGCTGCGCACTCTCAACGAGAGACGTGAGGCCGAGATCAAGAAAGTCGATGAAAGATTAAGCTCCTTGAGCGCAAACTTGGATAAGCTGAGGGTGAAGCATGAGGTGGGGGAAATACCGGATAGACAGTATATAACACAGAAGCTAGAGATAGAGAGGGAGATGGGGCGGCTTCGGCCCAAGCTGATGTATCTTAGAAACCCGTTCAACATAAGACTTGCTGACCTGCCAGCGTTCAAAACACAGCTGGAGGAAAGGCTCAACAAAATCAAGACAAGCGGCAAGGAGCTAGGCCTTAAAGAAACAATAATAAGCCAAATTGAGGAAGACGTAAAGGCAGCCCTCCAAGTGCTCGACGTGCTCATGGAACAACACCATAAGATAAAGAAGGAGCTCACCAAGCTCGAGCTCAGGTACAAGATTGGAGAGTTGAAGCAGAGCGAATATCTTTCAATGAAGCAGAAACTTGAAAAACAGCTGGAGCTACCTGGTGGCTAAACCCTACCGTCGAATCTGTAGTACAAAGGATACGGCTTACGGCCTTTGGCTGTTTTTAACTGCTCTTCACTGGATAGCTTAGACATTAACAGCATTGTCACAATCGGTTAGTGTTTAATTTCCAAAAGGAGAGAACTACCAGCCTATAATCCTTGGCGTCTATGAAGGCGGTACTGTCAACCAAGTAATACGCCTCCTTCTGTCTTGGTTTTTATGAGTGTGTTGTGTGTTAGGGCTATTGCTGCTGCTATCTCCTCAACACTCTTTACTGTCTTTGAGTTTATGTTGTTGTAGA
>JAWBRA010000002.1:0-102212 GCA_038844785.1 Candidatus Caldarchaeum sp. | reverse complement strand
GCCATCGTCCTGTAAACGGGGAATTCGTCTTCAGGCGCCTCCGATAACGACAGCTGCATGGACAGGTAGGCTTCATGTGTGAGCATTACATATCCGTCGAAGCCAGTGTCAATAACGGCGGTGAACAAGGTCTCGCTTCCTGTTATGATGTTGCGGAGTTTCAGGACAGTTGTGTGAAATTTTTCCGGCTTTGAGCAGCTAAACCGACTGAAGACTGCCCGCAAGCCACTCCCTCAAGTCCGGTGGAGCTCCCGCCTTCGCCACTATGCCGTGCTTAAATCCCTCTACACGGTATGCCTGCCTCATAGATTCCACAACCTCTTCGAACCTATCCGACACTTTCACAACCCTGCCGCCCGCTATTCCAATCCAGCGCCCGTTTACCGAGGGGTCGGACCTCACTTTTCTAAACACTGTGTTGTTGACTGCTTCCTCGCTCAAAGGCATGTCCCCCGAGGTCTCTGACGAAGCCGTTGCGAGATACTTCCTGATCGCGTCGTCAATCAACACGTATACGGATGTACCTTTTTCCGCAGCCAACGCCTTAAGCTTTCTGTAATTTTTTCTGTCTATACCTCTGACGAAGATCCCCTTACTGGTCAACAGTGTATTATCCATAAGGGCAGATATAAAGATATCACTTCGTGTCTAGGGTGGTGTAAATCTAAGAATGTCTGTTCCCTGACTACCTCACAGCGGTGATTTTTCGGCAAGCATGTGTTACGCGATGAAATCTTTGTTAAGCTCTGCCTCTCACGATAAAAAGCCACAGCTAGAACCTTGAACTCAAACAAGCATCAAAACACAGCATGAACGTTTTCGCCGCTCAGTGAAACCGGTTCAAGCCTTCGTTAGGCCGGTTGAGATTAGCGTACTGTTTCCGGAAAGTCAGTTTGCAAAAATCTTAATCATTTATCTGCGTAAAGGATAGTCGAACAAACTCCTTCGACGGTAAGGTCTACAGGCAAAGCCGAAGACAGCTCAACCGTTATGGACCAATCCACAACTTTAGACAGGGTTGTGAAAACATGCCGTAGATACATATAATCATATAGAGGATAGTTCGATGTAAGACCATTGGCTCTCCATTACTTGGTAGAGCCATTCCCCGAAACTATACGTTAAGCCTCCTGCATGCATCATTATACCGTGACGCTCCATCAGCCCATACTAGATGTTTGTCATACATCATGACGAGGCTCTTTGGGAACAGCTAAGCCTAGTAGCCGTTCTCAGCCCAAGAAAGCCAGAATCCCGAGAAGAACTTTTAGAAAGGCTCGTAGCCCTCAAATTTCATTTGAGCGCTATGTTTTAGGGCTATGTCCTCGATTATCTCCGCTATCATATGCCCAGACTCCATAACTACAGCCCTTCCGAGAAGGTTTATGCTGGTCCGTTGTTCGTTGCTGGGTTGAGCTTTAGAGACATCTGTCTAACCAGCGCATCAAAGGAGGGTGTTGGAAACTGGGTTCATAGTCTGAGATCAAGTGGCAGATATCCCCGTTTATCTGACAAAAATTTTTATAAGCCAACAGTGGGCGATAAAATGATGAAGTTTGGTTTGGTTTTAGTAGTTATCGGTGTGCTGGCCGTGGCCGGTTTGGTTATTGGTTTGCTTTTCACCAACATCCCGAGAACAGGCTCGACAACTTTAAGCACAACTCATGAAGTCACAACGACTACCCGCATCACAGAGACCGGAAGAGTTACTTCTGTAACCCCGCCTTCAGATTTTGGTAAAAAATTCAACAACTTCATAGCTTCAATCCTTTCAGCAGCCATTGGAAGCAAAGTAACGCTCACCGAACACAAGGAAACGACATACGGCGACGTGTTACTCATAACGGCAGAGTATGCATTATCGTCTCCGATAGAGGACCATTCAACAGCCGCAAACAAAATCAAAAACGAGTTGGAAAACAGAGGACTACGGAAGGAAGTAATATTTGTCTCCGTCACCTCCGATGAAGCGGTCATAAGCGTTGGCGGGCCAAACACGATTGAGGATAGGCTGTTGGGTATGCTTGAAATCACTATCCATAAGAACTCGGATACAATCGAGGTCTCAGCCCAGCTCTCCGCAAAATAAAACCACTACGAACTTCATCAGCAAAACTAGCTTTGACGTAACTGGCCATAACATCAACCTGATGAAAACACCGACTTAAAACATTAATGTCAGCGTAACACGACATCCACATCATCCACCTAATGCAAACATAATATCGAGAAACCGACTTAAAAAACAAGCGAGCAGCCGATGTCCGACGGCCTCGATTACGAGGCTTGTTTGGAGTCGCTCGCAGATACAGTCGTGAGAATTGACTGTGTTGATATGTTGCACGATAGCGTGTGTTTAAGCGCTCACGGCTTCTTCTATCTCTCTTCCTAGGATGAGTTTAATGCCGTGTTTCTCAGCATCTGTCCTGAGTTTTTGTACTAGGTTTTCCGGGACAACGCCAACAGACAACACCACCATGAATGGTTTTTTACGGTATTTTGACGAGGCCGCTTCAACTCTTTCCAATAGCTTAGCTATCTCTTTATTCATTTCCTCCTCGTCCCTGAGCCTACTGTTTTCCTCCCCTACGACTAAGGGGTCTTCGCAGAACATGTCTATCTCCAGTACCTCGCCGTCTTTCAGAACATATCCTCCGCCAACCCTGGCGTCTGGATACCCTAGCTCTTCGAGGAGTACCTGTATGTAGGCGTTTGCGTGCATCTCGTAGGTGACGCCGAGAGCGGAGCCGAGCTCGGCGAAACCCTTCGAAACCCTCTTCTCCAGCCTGTCAACCCTGCCCTCCAGCCTGTCAACCCTGCCCTCCAGCCTGTTGAACGCATACCTCAAATCCCTAACCTCCTCCCAAAGCCTGTTCTGCCACTCCTCCAGCCTGTCGAGACGCTTCAGTATCTCCAGTATGCCTATCCTGCCCGCCACAGCATACCGGAACTCCTCATCCTCCTCCAAAAGCCTCAACAGCTCCCGCTTAAGGTCGGCAGCCATCCCTATCCCCTCGTCATTCAACAACCATGGCTAAAAATGTTCTTGTAGGCTAGCATTTCTGAACCGTTGCTGCTATTCGCTGTTCATGTATGTCTCAAGCTGTGTCAGGGGTTTCTGTTACGTCTTCATTATGGTTTTAAAACCATTGTCTAGCAAAATCCTTAACGTGGTGTTAAGGTTCTCTAACTGATTTGGGTTAGAACTGTATGCAGCTTCTCCTCAATAAATGTAGTTTCAGTCTATCGAGGGGTGGGAGGTGCAATTTTTACGAGGTTAGCACTGCGTGTTAATGGTTGATTCGTGTAAGCATGTTATGGTGCCGGCTATCTTTGCTTGGAGGAGTGTTGCTATGTTTCGGTTGATGGTTGTTGTTCCGTCCTTATTACAGACCCTTTGTCGGTTAAGACAACTTCATATACTTGGTCTGCGGCTTCCTCGAGTTCCCTGTCGTGTGAGACTACGATTATCTGGGGGATGAGGCGTCCTCCTCCGCGGAAGTTTTTCAAAACTTCGACTAGCTCGCGTCTTCTTTCTGGGTCGAGGTGGATGGTTGGCTCGTCCATTATGATTGATTCGAGGGTTTGTCCCGCGAGGGAGCTTGCTATTGCAAGCTTGAGGACGAGTGCGACGACGATTTTCTCGCCGCCGCTGAGGGTTTCAAGGGATTGTCTTCCATACCTGCCGTGAACGCTGACGTTGAACTCTTCGTCTATCTCAATGTCTGTGAAATGGAGGCCGAATTCTTGAAGAAATGCTTTGGCCGCCGTTTCGAAAGCGGATGCAGCTTGTTTCCTGACGATTTTCTGCAGAGGGCCGTCCTTGTGGAAAACTTGGCGGATTTTCTCCAACACCGCAAGCCTCGTTTCCAGCCTCTCCAGCTTCCGCCTATCCTGCATCAAGGCCGCCAGCTCTGACTCAAGTCTTCTACATTCCTCTTGGAGATGTGCTATCGTGGTCCGCAGCTCTGTTATCTTGTTATCTAGGTTGTTTTTTGTCTCCCGTGCTTCTTCAAGCCTTTGGACCGTAGACCTATAAACCTCCTCATCATAGCTCAACAATTGTTTCCGCGACAACAGGTTTGTCAGCTTGTTTTCAACATCGTTGACGGCTGTTTCTAAAGATTTTTTCTCTGTCCAAAGCTTTTCTAGAAGGGTCGCCGCATCCTCAGCGCTGAGGCCTTCCTGCGCCAGCACCCCTTTAGCTTTCAGATAGTTTTCCACATGTTTTTCAAGCGGCTCAAGCTGAATTTCTTTCTCATGGATTTGCTGTTTAACCCTGTTACACTCAGCTTCAATTTCCTCTACATCCTTAAGCGATTCCTCTATTCTCTCGATTTCTCGCACAAGCTTTTGATACTCTGGGATTTGTTCAATTGTTTTTTCTATCTGCAGTGATTCGAGCTGTGACTTTTTGTTCAAAAGGCTTTCCAGACGTTGCCGTTCTTGGCTCACCTGTTGTTTCGCTTTGTTCACCGCACGAAATAGGATTGCATGGCTTGCGAATGCTAACCCTAGCGGCGTCAACGAATATAGAGCGTTGTTTGATAGCAGGTAGAGCACACCTGACGCAACCAGCAAGACAGGAACTGTCAAGTTTCTAAAACGTGAGTACATTGACTGGGTTTTTGATGTAATTCAATCTATGAGTTTATGTCAGTTTTTTCCTGGTGTAGCTGTTGGAGATGGGTTTTGTAGAGGTCAGCTATGTTGGAGACGTCTGCGGCCTTGCCTGTTACGCGGGAAAAGGTGCTTAGGGTTTCCTGTATCCTTTCATCGATGCTGTCTAACCGGATTTTGTTTATCTCTAGCTGGGTTCTTAGCTGTTTCTGTTCTTCAAGCCTTTTCTGGAGAGTTTGCAGCTGGGCTGATGAGTTGACGGCTTTCCTCAACTTTGTCTATGTTGGGCTTGCTGCTTACTAGGTCTTGCTGGGCGGAATGTATCCTTTGGATTTTTTCACCCAAGCTGTTGAGCTGGCTTTGCATGGTTTGTTTCTCTGTCTGCAGCTCGAGTATCTGTTTCTCTATAGTTATGCTGGATTTCTTTCTTTCCTCCAGCTGGCTGACCATAGCTTTCAGGCTTTCTACTTCCTGCTTGGTTTTGTCTGCTTCTTCCGCCGTTTTCGTTAAGGTTTCTTGAAGACTAGCTATTTGCTGTCGTTTTTCGCTGAGCTGCTTCTTGACTACGTCTATTAGTTGTGTCCGCACAGCCAATGTGTTGATCTCCTGGCGGACGATGTTGCAGGGTTCTTTCATCGCTTCCCAAAATTGTTCTAACATGTCTATGCCGAGCATGTGGCCTATTGTCTTCTTCCTCTGAGCTGGCGCGGCCTGAATAAGCTCAGCTATCTGCCCCTGCTCAACGTAGATGGCTTTGGCGAGAACATCTAAGCCGGCTATCTTCATTATCTCTGGCAGTATTGTTCTTTCTCCGGAGCCTGGTCTGACTAGTGGTTTGCCGCTGGCTAAGTCCAGGAGGTTGCCTGACGCTGGCTTACCTCCTGCAGAGCCCACTCAACTCTGTATTTTCTTTCTTTGACGGAGAAAGAAACAGAGACCCGTGCTCGATCAGCACCTCTTCTTATCAGGTTTTCCACAACACCTCTGCTGTGCTTTCTCAACACTGAGTATGTTATGGCGTCGAGGATTGTTGTCTTGCCTGCGCCGTTGTCGCCGACGATGGCTGTTACTCCAAGGGGAAACCTGACAGACGCTTCTTGGTAGGAGACGAAGTTCTTAAGATAGACTTCGTGGAACCTCATGGTGAACGAGTCTCAAGGATGTTTTTCACAACGTATTCCTTGACGGATTCTTCGCCGGATGTTCGGAACATTCGGTAGAGCTGTATCGCCAGCTCGGTTTCTTCAGTCGACAGCCCTGTCTGTGATGCGCTGACCCTAATTAGTTCTTCGATGTTGAATCGTGTGAGGTCAAAATGGGTTACGTCTATCGGAGGCTTTTCTGGCGGGATTCTCCGGTAACGGATCTCAAGGCAGCCAAGCCGTCTCAGCCTATCAACTATCTCGCTGATGTTTCTTGTTTCATGTGTTTCGGTTTTCACAGCCAGATGCAGGATTGGCGGTTTGGGTTGCAAGTTGTTTTTAACCCAGTCAAAGACCGCGTCCAAAGGTTGTGAGAAATCGATCTCGAAAACAGCTTGAGGCCTTACAGATTCAAGGTTGACGTTATGGATTGTTGGTTCTTCTCCGGACATGTCGACAAGGTAGAATCCTTTGCCGTTCGTTCTCCATTCTTCGACTTCGTCACGGCTGTATATCTCGACAGTGCCTGGGAAAGCCGCAAAACCTTGGCCTCATCTGAAGATTTTCCTCACATGTTCGTGGCCGAGGGCGTAGTAGTCGAAGTTTTGAGGCAGGTCGTTGGCCGTCAGCTCGTCGGCTCCGCCGCGTATCTGGACATGCGCCATCAATACAGCTTTCGCTCTATGTTGTTTGACTTCGTTCGACAGCTTGGCTAATGTTTCCCGGGCCTCGTCAACCATTTGAGTAGGCTGTTTATCAATCCCTGCGAGAACCACTGATTTCCCACCTAACTCCACTTGAACAGCTCTGTTTTTCAGATGCAGAAAATAGTCATCGGCGAACAGGGCTGTTGGGTTCCACTCACCTAGTCTCCGCGGCATGTCATGGTCTCCGAGTATGAAGTAGGTTTTGATTTTACGTGTCTTGAGTTTTTCTATGTCCTGCTTGGCGTGGTACAGCGCTCTTATCGGTGGGCGCGGGCTGTGGAAAAAGTCGCCTGCGACCAACACGGCTTCCGCATGTTCTTGGATGATTTTATCAACAGCCTCACCGAATGCATGGTAGACGTCTTCCTCTCTTTCCAGCAACCCATACTGCCTGTAGCCTAAATGTATGTCAGCTAAATGAGCTAGCAACACAATAGGCGTTCACCTTTTACGCCGTATTTGAACCAATCCAAGTCTGTTTTGACCGCTTTATTCGGCTGCGAAGATACGTCGGCGTTGAAACTGCCTTCATACCGTTTTGACACAGTCACGACCGTTGGGAAAATGAACATGTCAGCGGCAACCATCACTCTACCTGAGAATAGGCTATGTAGATTGTTTAAAAGCTTTGACAGCTTCCGCCCCAGCTCAATCAATGTATGATGGGCGGTTTTCCTGCTCGTCGTATTCCTTTTCAAGCTGTTTGACGATTTCCTTCAGTCTTTCATCGTTTTCGACGAGCGTGTTGACCTTGCCTTCGAAGATGGCTGACTCGACGTAAAGCCTGCTGAGGTTTAGCTGTATCTCCATGATTGAGGAGAGTTTTTCGAGGACTGCGAGGATGACGCTGGGGTTAGGGATGTTGAGATAGCTGGGGACATGACCCCATATCGACAACGCCTCGTAACCTTTTTCACCGCTGTTCTTGATCATGTAGCTGTGCATCGAGGCGGGGCCTGTGTAGTTTGAGGGTCTGAGGCCTTGAGCCATGCATCGTGCGTAAAGCCGCTGGCTCGTCGTAAGAAACGATATTCTCAACGGCTTTGTATGCGGTGTGTTGTCTATCAGCCCGCCTATGGTGACTAAAGTCGAAGACCCGAAAGTATCCATCAGCTCGAAGAGAGCTGAGATAAACTCGCTCCATCCATGGCTGAGCTCGTATCCGTTGAGAAGAATCAAATCCCTGTCGTTTTTTACGGCGTAATGTATTTCGAACGAAGGCATCTGCAGCTGTTTGATGAACCCGCCTTCGATCGTGACGTAAGGCCTGTGAGCCGTGTAGTCGACCAAATCATCTAAATCGATGTAGCCGAGACGGCCCGCGTTCTCAGACTCTTTCAAGTAGAGGATGGAGAGGCTTGAGACGTTTCCCGCATCAGCCCATCCGCCAAACCCGATTACGGTGAGCGGGTTTTTCAGAGAAGGGCTAGCCTCCAGTTTAAGCCTGCTCAAGCTATTAAACAGTCAAACAGGAATGTATTAAACACACCGTTAACAGTAGCATGGTTTTATTTCCCCAAACCAACAGGCAGCCTAAGCAACGCCATCTAACGGTGTCACGATGGAGCCTGGGTCGAGGTTGTTTTATTAGAAGGCTCAAGACGTTATGTTTCGCGTTACTAGTTTTATATGTCTTTTCTGATGGTCTGGATTTTGGGAGACGCTAGGGAAACGACTTGAGAAAACGGATACAGGTGAAACAATCCTTGCAGACTTCAGCCTAATGTTAACACAACACCTTCGTTAACTACACTAAATATTTGCTTCGTCATTAAACGCATTTTGCTAGCCTCATTCTCTTTGTGCAGTAGTCTAGAATTATCCTGAGGTTTGTCAGCATCTCGGTTCCAACTAGGATTTCATCTAGGCCTGGATATGTTTCCACGAAACCGTCGAGCTTTAAGTCGGGGTTTAGTAAATGTATTGTCGCGTAGGTTCCTGTGGAGGTCAATAGAACTCCGTTTGCAAGCATTACAGTCCTTCGCTCTTGATGGAGCCGGTCTAACGCAAGTCCATGGAATATTTTGTTAGGTACGGCGAGGAAGCCTTCATATCCCGTGTCTACCACGGCTGCCACATAACCCTCTACAGGGTATCTCTTAGCCAACAGCGGGTTCTCCAAGAACAGCTGGATGATTGGGGTTGAATTTATGAAGCCGCTCAAACTTCCCGCGCCCTAAGCCCAGCTCTTACCACAGCCTTGAGCCTAGTGGACGATATGATGCGTACGGACCTTGGGTCTACTTCCAGTTTTTTGAGCTCATGTGAAAGCTGTTCCAAGCTTTCTGCCTCGGCAACCAGCCTCTCACCTTTGTAAGCTCGATATGTTTGGGATGGTGGGGGATGTTCCAACCGGTCCAAAAGCTCCGTAAGAGCTTCTTCGACAAGTCCTGAAAGAGCCCCTCTTCTAGACCCGTAACGCTGTTTCACCACCCGACGAAGCCTCACGAGCACCTCCCTAGATAGGGAGACGGTGAGGTTAACCATGCTGTGTTAATACGTAAACAATATTTAAACATTACGTAAAAATTGCAGACCAACGTCCAGAAGATGGAAACAGAACGATCAAAAGCTTCTCTGCCGCTACGCATCACAATCACTTTTTTCTAAACACGGTAGCTCAGAAAAACAATTTCACACCTTTGCGTGCAAGCCGATTTTCGGCAGAAAAATCCCCGACGCTGCAATCATATTTTTCTGACGTCTAACCAGGGTTAGTCCCCAGTTGTGGACACGTGTCTCTCGCTTTTAGGCCAGTCTTCTCCAACGGCAACAACACATCTTCAAAGCATTGCTGTTTGTCCTGCTGTTAACAAAATCAAATTTTTTGGACCGAAGCGGGCTTGGACAGCGGTTCTTTCCACGCATCTTTTTGATGGTTGAAAACTCTCCTGCTCGGTTTTCTGCCATAGTTGGGTTGGCGTGATAGTTTGTAATACTTATTAAACAGTAATGTATTACGGAGCATCTGAGCGTCATAAGCTTCCGAGTCGATAAGAGGCTTAAAGCTAGGATAGACAGGCTCCGCCATATAAACTGGAGCGAGCTACTTAGACGATATGTTGAGGCTGTTGTGGAGCAGGAGGAGCGTAGGATGAAGCCCTCTAAAGACCCCGAGTCAATTAAGCGTGCGATCCAGGAGATTGACAGGCTGGCTGTGATGTCTGAGGGGTCTAGCTGGATACCTGAAGCTCCATCTATCAGTCGATATAAAGATAGTATCGCTAAAAGGTGAAGGATTCAAGGATGCTTAAACCGCTGGTAGATGAGGCGTTAGAGAGGTGCAGGCTAGTAAGAGTCCTTGGGGACAGGGGATATGATACTAGAGCCAGCTTCAACTACTTGGACGGGAGGAAGATAGATGTGGGGATTAGGGTTAGGAGTACGCAGATCCAGTGGAAGGCTGTAGTTGAGCGGATGGATTACAGGAGGTGGAGGTCGGACAAGAGTTACGGCTACAGATGGATGGCGAGTCAACCTTCTCCTCCATAAAGAGGACATTCAAGAATACGTCATGTCTAGGTGATGAGATAGCATGGTCAGGGAGACGGAGTGGAAGGCATACCTACACAACAATGCCACCACCCCCAAAACCATGAAAGCATATAGATGAGGGTAAACCAAGAATTATCCAACACACCAAAGTGGGTTCAGAGGCTCCCCGGGGTTCAGGTGGGTGTTCAGGGCCAGGTGCAGGGTATCCCTATTCCTTGTGGGTGAGGCTGCTGTCATGGTTAAAGGCCTCATGGCATGGGTCTTGGTTGCCTAAGAGCCTTACAGCAAAAGAACCCTAGCATTCAGGCTTTCATGGACTAGGAACGGCATACAGATGCTCAAGGACAGGACGGAAAGCTTGATTATCTCCCATGTGGGAAGAAAGCATGTCTGGAGACGGCTAAACCCCATCCACACACCACCCAGCCAGAAACACCACACCAGACGAACAACATAAAAAGATAATAAAAATGGCTTAAGCTAACAGAGCCCTAGGGAGACTATGTTGTTGGGGGAGATATGACATTGAAGCAGGATGGAGGTATGTATAAACCGCTGTTTTATTTAGAGGCTAAAGACGGGAGAGAGGTTAGAATAACGGAATACCACATTTCAGCTGTAAAGAGCATGGGGAGCCTTTGTTTATTCCTTCAGGCCGTCAGCCAAATTATTGCAGGGGGGAATGGTATTGTAGTAGATGTTGTCAAACCTTCTCCAACAGGGATAAACACCCCAACCGCAACAGAATACTAAGGAAAAACCAAGAAGAAAGAAATACAAACCAACCATCCAATATTATGGTTAAGCGGCCGCTCAACAAGATAGAAAACAGTCGTGAGTGACGCGCCCAACATATCCATTCCTTTTTTCTTCTGACATCCTAGGTTATTACCTGGGAAACATCCTCGAACTAGTCGTGCGACAGGCTTTTTAACCATCGGTGGTTGGAAGCGCCGAGGAAGATGTTCGGACTGTTCCGGAAAAAGCAGCCGCCGAAACCCCCTTTCGAAGAAAGGCTGACGGAGATTGTCACGAGGCTGATGACCATCCAGAACCGGATGGACGCTAAAGCCCGTGCCATGCAGATGAGGGGAAGGGAGCTTTTCAACCAGGTTGTTAAGGCAAAGATGGAGAAGGATAATGAAAGGGCTGCGGTCTACGCCAACGAGCTGGCCCAGCTTCGAAAAATGATGCATGCTACGGTCAGGAGCCAGGCTTCTTTAGAGGGCGTGGTGCTAAGGCTTGAGGCCGTCAAAGACTACAACGAGATCAAGAAAGTCATAGGCCCTGTGGCGGCGGTGGTGATGGCCGTCCAAAAGGATGTCGGAGGCGTCATGCCTGAGATCTCGCACGGCCTCCGCGGAGTCCAAGAGCTGTTGGACGACCTTTCAGTCAGCGTAGGCACCGTCTCTGACACTGTCACAGGTTACAGCGTCTCCGACCCGGAGGCGGAGGCCATCCTCAGAGAAGCTTCGGAGATAGCTGCGCAAAGACTGAAAAAAGAGATGCCGGACATAGAGGGCGGGCAGTTCATAACATAAATTAATAAGCAGTGAAGACTAAAAACGGCTTGACGAATAACGCCGACCAGCTTGTTGAGCTAGGGTTCAAGCTCGGAGGCGAAAATAGGATCAGCTCACCCAAGCCGTACGAAAGAAGATGGGCTTCCGAATGGCGTGCAGCTAAACTGTTTGAAGCAAAGCCAGACCCCTCGAAGCCCAAGTTCTTCATATGCGTCCCATACTCATACCAAAACGGCCCTCTCCACCTAGGGCATGGCTTCACTTTCACGCGGGGAGACGTGATAGCCCGCTACAAAAGAATGCGAGGATTCAACGTTCTTTTTCCATGGGCGTGGCACTGGACTGGGGAGGCTGTTGCCGGAACAAGCGAGAGATTGCGCAGAGGGGATGAGTCGGTTAAAAAAATGCTTGTGGAGATGGATGGAGTGCCTGAAGAGCTCCTGCACCATTTCATGAACCCGGAATTCATCTGCGCGTACTATACGGCGGAAAACAGACAGGTTGTCGACGCCATGGGCTGGTCCGTCGACTGGACGAGAGAGTTCTACACCACAAGCCTACATCCATACTACAGCAACTTCATCCGCTGGCAGTATGATGTTTTGAGAAGAAAAGGGCTTGTAGCCATGGGCCGTCATCCTGTGGTATGGTGTCCACGCTGCCAAAGCGCCACAGGAGATCATGACAGGCTTAGGGGTGAGGGTATTTACCCGGAGGAATTCACCCTCGTCTACTTCGATGTCGACGGAGTCAAACTGGCTGCAGCAACCCTCAGGCCCGAAACAGTCTATGGTGTTACAAATCTCTGGCTCAACCCTGAAACAACTTATGTTGTTATAGAAAGGGATGGGTTTAGTTTTTTAATCAGCGGAGAAGCTATAACGAAGTTCAGAGAGCAATGGCAGAACATAGTAGTCTCGCGGTCGATCCACGCTAGAGAGCTCATCGGCAAAACCGCAACAGCCCCGCTTACTGGTAGAAAAATTCCGATTCTCCCCGCGACTTTTGTCGACCCTTCAATAGGGACTGGCGTGGTGTATAGCGTACCGGCTCACGCGCCATACGACTACATGGCGTTAAGAGACTTGGCTGAAAACCCTGAACTGTTGTCAAGATTCGGTCTGGACAAATCCATCGTCTCATCCATCAAACCCATCAAAGTCGTCCACGTCGATGGTTTTGGAGATTTTCCGGCAGTGGAGATTGTTGAAAAAATCGGTATAAAAAACCAGTTGGATGAAAGGCTTGAGGACGTTACCCGCGAGATATACTCTAGAGAGTTTCATTCCGGAGTGATGGTCGTCGACGAACTTAAGGGGCTGCCAGTATCCTCAGCTAGGAAGATCGTGCAGGACAAGCTGGTTGAAAACAACAGCGGCAGCATATTCTACGACTTAGCTGGAAAAGTTGTCTGCAGGTCTGGAGATGAATGCGTCGTAAAGATCGTCGAAGACCAATGGTTCCTGACTTTCTCCAACGCTGAATGGAAGCAGAGAGTTAAGAACCTGATAAGCAGCATGAACATCTACCCTGAAACTGTGAGAGCCTGGTTTGTCAACGTCGTGGATTGGCTTAAGGACTGGGCTTGCACCCGTAAAACCGGGCTTGGAACAAACCTGCCGTGGGACCCGTCTTGGAAGATTGAGACGCTCAGCGACTCGACAATCTATCCAGCCCTGTACACGGTCAGCGCGATTTTGAACAAGAATGTGGATGCAGCGGCACGTCTTCCTCCAGAGGTTTTCGACTACGTGTACCTCGGTCTGGGAGACCCAGATAAGATAGCTAAGGCTACCAACATTGACAAGAGCTTGCTTGAATCCATGCGGCGGGAATATCTTTACTGGTACGGAGTCGACCTACGTGTTTCAGCTAAAGACCTTGTTCCCAACCATTTAACCTTCTACCTCTTCCACCACACAGCCATCTTCGAGCCGCAGCACTGGCCGCGGGGGATAAGCGTGAACGGCATGATAAACATAGAGGGCCAGAAAATGTCCAAGAGTAAAGGTAACTTCATAGCTCTGAAAACAGCCGTCCAGAGGCATGGAGCCGACGCCACCAGAATAGCTTTGATGATGAGCTCGGAAGACCTAGACGACCCGGACTGGCGTACCAAGAATGCTGAAGAAGCCGAACAATTCATACAGAACTTTCTAGGCCTAGTTCAAAGGGTTTCGGGAGACGTGGAGAATTCAGAAGGCCCCGCGGATAGATGGCTGCTTGCGTCTTTGAAAATTTCAGTTAAAACGGTTACAGAAGCCCTTGAGAAGATGAAAACTCGGACGGCGTGCAACGAAGTAGTGTACGGAATGCTTAACTCTTGGAGATGGTGGACGAGGCGGAACAACGGCAGCGTTACCGTTGCTGGAAGAAAGTTTATCGAGGGATGGACGTTGATGCTCGCGCCTTTCGCACCTTTCGCAGCAGAAGAGGCTTGGAAAACATTAGGTAAACAAGGGTTCGCATCCGTTGAGAAGTGGCCTGAGGAAGAACTTTCGGAAGAAGACCTTCTTTCCCTAGTTTACGAAGACGTGATCAAGGATATCTTGTCTGACGTCAGAGAGGTTCTCGGAATTGTGAAGGGCACGCCGAAGAGCGTTAAGCTGTTCACAGCCTCCGAATGGAAGACATCCTTCGCCAGAAAACTGCTAAAAACCTCTCTGTCAGAGGCTTTGTCATGGCTGAGCAAAACATATCCAGACAAGCTGAAGATCGGGCAGAAGATAGCGCCGAAAATAGTCGAACACCTCAGAAACTGGGAGGAAAAATGCAAAAAATACACAGAGACCGTGGGCTTCGGCGACGTTAAAGAACTGTTGGAGGAGATCCTGTCTTTTGATAGGAAGATCGCTGTGGAAGCGGCAGCTTTGCTGGAGCAGGAGACAAAGATAGGCGTCCAAGTGTTGGCTGAGGAAGAAGCTCTTCAAGGCATGGAGGCTGTTAAAGCTGCGAACTCAGCCTCCCTAAAACCAGCAATATACGTTGAAACCGGATAAACCTTGAACGGGTCGAAGATACTCTTTATAATAGTCTCAGGCCCTGCGGAAATAGAAAAAGCACGACAAGGCCTTAGAATTGCAAGAAACATAGTACGTGAAAAACTCGCCCAAGAAGTTAGAGTTCTGTTTGTAGGACCGGGAGCTCATCTGCTAGACCCGTCAAACACGCATTACAAACTGGTCTGTGACTATTTGACGGCTTTGAAGGAGAAAGGTGTTTATGTCGCCGTTTGTTCAGGAAACTTGAGAGCCTACGGGCTCGACGAGAAGGTTGACAAACAACTTGTCATAGCTGACGACTCCACCGCAGTCGTGGCTGAGGCCGCGTCAACAGGATTCATTGTCATCACCTTTTAGGAAACGTTTAATAACAATCTTGCAAAGACCCTTTGCGTATGGTGTCGGCTAAAACTCTCGTAACAGCGGCAGTTTTCTTGGTCGTTGGCCTCGTCGTGGGTATTTTCGTCAGCCCGATAGTTCTGCCAGCTCCAAAACCTCAGGTTGTCTCCATAAAGTTTGTCCTCGACTGGGCTGTGCAGGGCCCCCAAGCACCTTTCATCGTAGCCCTTGAAAAAGGATATTTCGCTCAGGAAGGTCTAGCGGTCACGATCGACAGAGGCTATGGTTCCGCAGACGCCATCACAAAAGTAGCGTCGGGGGTGTATCAGATGGGTTACGGAAGCATCGACGCCCTAATCGAATTCAACGTCAAAAACCCCGGCAAAGAGCTGATCGCTGTTTACATGGTTCTCAACAAGCCGCCATACTCGGTCGTAACTCTAAAAACCAAGGGAATAAACACGCCCAAAGACCTTGAGGGGAAGAAGATAGGGGCTCCGGAGGGCGACGCTCCTAGGAGGCTTTTCCCCGTCTTCGCGAAAGAGACAGGCTTAGACCCTGCAAAAATACAGTGGGTTAGCATGTCACCCGCTCTGAGGGAGCCGTCTCTAGTTCAAGGCGAAGTAGATGCAATAACAGGGTTCTACTTCACGGCATACCTGAACCTACTGGCTCTAAAGGTAGACCCCAGCCAGATAGTGGCTTTTAAATACACTGACTTCGGCGTGGAGCTTTATGGAAACGCTGTGATCGTGAGGAAGGATTTCATGGAATCAAACCCGGACGCCGTAGCCCGCTTCGTAAGAGCGGTTAACAAGGCGATGAAAGATGTCATAGCAGACCCGTCCAAAGCCGCCGACTTTGTAAAGCTAAGAGACCCGCTCGTAGACCGTGACATCGAATACCAAAGGCTTCAGCTCGCGTTAAAGGACAACATGCTGACCGAAGAGGTTCGACGCAATGGCTTAGGTGCTGTCGACAGAGCTAGGCTTGAGAAGACGATACAGGCGGTCGTGACAGCTTTCGGGCTTCCAAGAACGCCGTCCCCCGACGAAATCTTCACAGACCGGTTCCTACCGCCTAAAGAAGAAAGAACAATCTAAAAATACCCTACATTTTTGTAAATGGTGCTGGATTGATAGAGCTGAAAGACGTCAGCCTTCAATATGTTTCCAAGTCAGGTTTCCGAAAAATATCAACTGTTCAAGCGCTTGAGAAAGTCAGCCTAACCATTGAGAAGGGAAGCTTCACGTCAATAGTGGGGCCGAGCGGCTGCGGAAAAACAACAATCCTAAAGATCATATCAGGTCTTCTTCAGCCGACCGAGGGTGAGGTTCGTGTTGACGGTAGGATTGTGGACGGGCCTTTGTCAATAGTTGGGATGGCTTTTCAAAACCCCGTACTCCTACCTTGGAGAACAGTCTTGCAAAACATTCTGCTTCCGTTGGAGGTTGTGGAACCACATAAGTCACAGTTCAGCGAGAAAAAGAGACAATATGTTGAAAAAGCTTTAACCCTATTGAAGACTGTGGGGCTTGAAGAATTCGCAGACAAGAAACCGTGGGAGCTTTCCGGAGGCATGCAGCAAAGGGTTTCGCTGTGCAGGGCTTTGATACACGACCCTGCCATACTTCTCCTCGACGAACCCTTCGGAGCGTTAGACCTGTTCATCCGTGAAGAACTTTGGAATGTTCTCCAAAATCTGTGGCTTAAGACACGATGTACAGTTGTGATGGTTACGCACGACCTTAAAGAAGCGTTATACCTCTCCGACAAAGTCTATGTGATGAGCAGAAGGCCGGGAAGAGTAATCGACGTGATGGTGTCCGACTTCCCTCGACCCAGAGACATAGAAATCACTTATGATGAAATGTTCGTCCGACAGATGCAAAGGCTCCATGAACTGATAAGGGTGAGATAGATGTCTAAACAACCTGTTTCAGAGCTGGTTGTTTCAGCGCTGAAGGAATACGGACTCCCCGTCTTAGTTTTCATAGGTTTTTTCATAGGATGGGAGGCTACAGTACACCTGTTCCAGATCCCTGAGTTTGTACTCCCCTCTCCCTCGAGAATATTCATATCGATGCAGCAGACTTTCGACATAATTCTTAAGCATTCATACGCAACTCTAGAAGCCACGGTTATCGGCTTCGGACTGTCAATTATCTTCGGCCTCGGCCTTGGTCTAGCCGTCGGATACTCGGCCATTGTTTACAGAGCGGTCTACCCTCTTTTAGTGGCGTTCAACACTATTCCTAAAGTCGCCATCGTGCCTATACTTGTGATATGGTTTGGCGTGGGAAAGGTTCCGGCAATACTCACTGCATTCCTGATTTCCTTCTTCCCCATAGTTGTAAACGTAGCCATCGCACTTGCCACGATAGAGCCGGAGATAAAAGACGTTCTAAGATCTCTAGGCGCATCAAAGGGTCAGATATTCGTGAAAATAGGCCTCCCCAGGTCTATGCCCTACTTCTTCGGCTCCCTCAAAGTAGCTTCAACCCTCGCCTTTGTGGGAGCGGTCATCTCCGAAACAGTTGCGAGCAACGAGGGAACAGGCTACCTGATGATAGCCGCAAGCTCTAGGTTTGACGTGCCTCTTGTCTTCGCAGGCCTACTGATAATATCGTTCCTAGGCATCAGCCTGTTCCTTGTATTCGCTTTATTAGAGAAGAAACTTGTAAGCTGGGCTTACAGGTAAAACTATTGAACAGGCCAGATGGTATGATTTAATGGATGAAGGCGGAGAGCGCATGCCGCCTTTGCGGCGTCAGAGGATTTGTATCAAAAACGGTGGGCGTATGTCTGAAGTGTTTGAGGAATAGGCCTGAAGAATCTCTGCCGATAGCCGAGGAGGGACATTCCTATTCAAGAAAACTTTTCAAACTCCCTGCCACACCTCCTAGGACTCCAGGAGGCATTCCCTGCAGGCTCTGTGCAGCAGGCTGCGTCATGGGAGATGGTGAGATGGGCTACTGCGGGTTGAGGGGAAACAGGAAAGGGCGGATGTTTTCGTTGGCTCCTGCCGGAGCAGGGCTCCTCCACTACTATCTCGACCCACACGTAACCAACTGTTGCAATGCATACTTCTGTCCAGCCGGAACAGGATGCGGCTACCCAAAGTACGCCTACAGACAGGGACCTGAAACAGGGTACTACAACCTAGCACTGTTCTTTTACGGCTGCAGCCTCAACTGTCTCTTTTGCCAGAACTGGAGCCATAAAAGACTATCCGAAGCACCGTATGTCTATCCGGAGGAGCTTGTTGACGTAACATTGAGCAATCCGTCTATTTCATGCTGGTGCTGGTTCGGCGGCTCCGCAGAACCACAGCTTCCCTTTGCCATAAAAGCATCCAGGCTAATGGCTGAATCCAAGCCGCCTAATAGAATTGTGAGAATATGTTATGAGTGGAACGGCGACGGCGACCCGGCTCTCGTCAGACGTGCCCTAGAGACCGTTGTCGAAACCGGTGGAAACGTGAAGTTCGACCTAAAAGCCTTCAACCCTGTTGTCCACAAAGCCCTGACAGGAATGGACAACAACCGTATATTTCAAAACTTTGAGATGGTTTACCGTCTTTTCTATGCAGGGAGAAGTGAAGTTCCTACACTAGCTGCCACAACTCTTCTGGTTCCCGGATATGTCGACGCTGAGGAAGTGGAACATATTGCGGAGTTCATCGCCTCTTTAGACGAAAGCATACCATACAGCCTTCTAGTATTCAATCCAGATTACTTGATGGATGACCTGCCGATAACCCCCTACAAGCAAGTCTCAGAATGCTACAAAGCAGCCTTAAAACACTTGAAGAAAGTCCACATAGGCAACCTACATCTTCTCCTAAGGCTGTGAAGAAAACATGCTACAAAGCTCAAAAATACTCTTCTACAAAATTTCTACGACTATAGTAAACAGCTGTACACTTGACGCAGAATGGATAGCGCGCCGAACGGTTTACGGCGATTTAGAAGGCAATGCATGGTTTTCATCCGGCTTTCCACACGTTGCCAGATGAGGGGACTCCAGCCAAACACCCCCTCTGTCTCTCCTTTACAAACATAAATATAGGGGAAAACCGTCTATTTCATGGGCCCGTAGCTCAGAATGGACAGAGAAGAGATTCTGCCTACCAATATCTCTGGTTTACCGGCCTTCTAAGTCGGGGGTCGTGAGCAATGGGCTGGAAAGCTCTTGCCGATAGGGTTCAAGTCCCACCGGGCCCGCAGAAAGCCCTGGTAGCTCAGCCGGGTTAGAGCGGCCGCTTAATCATAACTATATGGTTGATGTGTATTTCTCTTTTTTCTTGGTTTTTTCCTTAATATTCTGTTGCAGTTTGGGCATTTATCCCTGTTGGAGAAGGTTTGACAACATCTACTACAATACCATTCCCCCTGCCATAATTTGGCTGACGGACTGAAGGAATAAAGGGAGATTCCTCATGTTCCTTATAGCTGAAACATGGTGTTCCGTCTTCAACCCATAAGGCTATTCTAACCTCTCTCCAGTCGTTAGCCTCTAAATAAAACAACGGCTTATACATATTTGGTATCCTCAACCTCCATCCTGCTTCAATGTCATATCTCCCCTGAACCTCTCCTCCCTAACAACACCAATATACTCTCCCTTATCAGGTATGTTTAAAGACCGCCAAACAGTTACAGGTAGTTTAAGCCTCATAGAGCCTCTATCCTCACAAACTATCTTAGCCACACGATACTCTGCCTTTGGAAGGAAAGTATCTGATGTAGGCTGGTGAGCCAAACAACCCACCAGCGCAAACACTACCATACCAGAGAATACAAGCTTTAGAGCATGCTGAAAACCATGAATTACGCCTCTCCACTCTTGAAAACGGGAAATTTTGCATTTTGGCCAGAAAACCCGAAACCACACCTCTCCAAGCCATAAATCCTGAAAACCTGTAAAAACGTATGCCGGATATAGGTGTGTCGGGAAGGCTTTTAACCACCTTTGTTAGTATGGGGCAGTTGAAGTAACTCTTCTCGGAGCCTGTTACCGTGTTGACGGATGCTGAGAACTGTTTAACGCCCTCGTCGTCCCTCGTTTCTAACGTTAGAGCCTTCTCCACAATTGAGACCTTGACGGTATCAACGTAGGACATGTCCATGTTGAACAGTCGTTTAAGGTTCTTGACGTTCATCGAAGCCTCTGCCAACGGAGTGTGGTAAACATGTTCGGGAAAATCGTCAGCGGGCATGGCAACCTGTCTCCTGAACGTTCTAAACCCTTCAAGCTGTCCTCTCGCTTCTAAACGCACCTCGCAAGAGTAGCGGTCAAGCTTTTTGAAAGTATACCGTAATACTGCGTTTTTGTCGAAAGCCTTGGCAAAATCCGTAACGTCCTTCACATACACGAGTCCCTGACCGTCGCCTTCGCAAGCCATGGAGAGCTTTGCCCGAGCCGTCAACACGTGTGCGGGGTGTATAGTGTAAAACTCCACCGTGTCGTCCAAGTTCGACTTTCTGAACATAACGTCGTTGTCAAGGACTTTGAAGACGCCGAGTAAAGTGTCCCACGTGCTGACGGTAGTGGTAACGGTTATCTGATTAGTATCGGCTATCGTTTTATTTTCAACCTGTTCCTGTGCAGTCATGACCTACACCATTCCCTTCAAGTATTTAACTACCTTTGGCCATTCCCGAGGTTCTCACGGACGGCATGAATGTCATGTAGGAGCTGACGCTCCGCTCTTCCCGCTTTAACTGCTCGGGTTCGTTGACGTGTGTGGCGAAGGCCCTGAAGCCCCTGTCAGATGCTATCTTCTCCCCCCTCTTAACGTGGTCGGGTTGAGAGACGTATATGTAAAGGTCGTCGTCGAAAGCTTTCGCTATGGCTTGGACGTCAACCCCCTCTCTCCTCAAGACCTCAGCCATCTCGTGCAGTTTTCCGACAGCCGTTACGAGGCAGTCTGGCGGGCAGTTCTGAAAAACGTGGTCGTAGTCGGCGTAAACGTGTGTTCCGTCTGGACGGTAGAAGACGTAGATGGAGCCTGTGTGGAGGAGTGTCCGATGAGAACGGTATGAGCAGGTGTTTACGTGGTCTGACGGGCTTACAACCTGCCTCTTCTCTTCAACCGTCTTCCCAATCCCTTTTTCCACATCTTCAACCCATAAGTCGAGACTGGACTGCATAGGCCTACTATGTATGGGTAGGCTTTTTAACATCTCTGGCCAGCCGTCAGGTCAACCTGCCTGCGAGCCTCTTCTCCAGCCATTTATCAATCACTGCGAGGAAGGCTAACGCTCCAGAAATGGCCTACGAATGTTGCATGAGTTAGGTTGGCTAAGGCTGGATGGAAATCTCATCCATCTAACGGACGTGCAGGTGAAGGTTGTAGAGAGGGTGGCGGAAGGTTTTAAAGAAGACCCAGTAAGGAAATACATACCAATCGTGGACGAATACTACAAAGCGATAGAAGATGCTATGCGATAACCCCCATGGCCTATTCAACATTTATTCCCGTCTGTCTCTCACCCGTTCATGAGAGTCTTCAAGTTCCAGAGCGACGAATGGAGTAAATGCGGGGGATACTGCTCGGAAGTTCAAAACCTGTATAATATTCTGGCGGACAGCGAGGCCGAGGCTAAAAAGCTTCTGGAAAGCGGGGATGCAGGGCTGTGCGGCGACTGTTTGTCGGAAATGCTTGCTGAATGTGGCTAGGAAGTGTTGCGGAATGAGTGAAGAATGGAATGGAGAAGAGGTCTATGAAGAGGAGGGCTGTTGGGCAGAAAAAGCTCCTCGAACATGAGCCTGCTGAAGTCGTTGAAGGCTGCCGTAACCTTTTCAAGTATGGCGTCGTCCATGAAGTCCTGAGGTCTGCCGGATTTCTCCAGAAGCCGTCTTAAATCCTCTCGGATGTATTTGTTTATGAGGAGGTTTTCGGGGGTTGGGACGAGCCTGCTGTCGTATAAAGCTTCGGCCACGGCTATCCCCAAGCAACCCTGTAAACCATTCTCTCGGGCGTCTCAACAACCCCGCTCCCATCACGCAGAAGGTATCTTGAGGCTAGAAGCCTGACCGCGTTGACTGAGAGGGCTTTCTTAGCCCGTCTGGAGGGCTCAACCCCGAGTACAGCCCTTTTCCCAGCCCTCCCCCCTCCCTACGTTTTCTATACGTGATGTATGCCTTGGCTACATCATAAAGACCGTGCCTCATAAGCGAAAGCTCAACAAGGTCCTGAATCTCCTCGACATGGGGTTTCTCGACCCCCCTGCTCGCCAGTATGTTTATCACCTCGTCCGTAACCTTCATGGCTACATCTACGTCTGCCTTGCCGATCTCCCTCATAGCCTCCAGAAAAGCCGCTGAAACACTATCGCCTGCAGCCGTAGCCGTATAGCCGTAGATGCTACAGGTATGGGAGCGCCTCTCGCCGAGGCTTTGGCGGAAAAAAACCACAAGCTTGGTTCCTGTGAGGCTCACAGCCCCCGTCAAAAACAACCTTGGAAACACCCTGCTTGGCGGGAAGCTAGTTCTCCCAGCCGACGCCATACAGTTGATAAACCAGCTACGTCTCTTCCAGCAAATCAACACAGGAGGGACAGCGAGATATGAGGCCCCCGCAGGCGAACACGACGACCACGTCATCGGATTAGCTTTAGCATGCTATGCCGCGGCAGCCGACAGAGCAGCGCGCGTTGACGCCGTAAGCTTCTGGTGCTGGCCTTCACCTATGCATCTCAGAACGTAAAAAGTAAAGGTAGACGCCTACGAGAACCGCTGTAAAGACAGCAGCAACCAAATCCGGAATCTTTACAACGCTCGTGAAGAAGATGAAGAGCAAGACACCGACAAGCAGGGAGGTGATTAACGTGAACGGAACGTCGACGGTCACCGTCTTCATGGAAGCGGAGCCAAGCCCGCGAAACATCCTAGCCAAAGCTCTGAAAAACCTTTTCGGCTTGGGGATTCTCACCACCCAGTAGTCGTCTCCGCCGTCCATGCCGGCGAACAACGGCGCAGCCCTGCTAATAAACAAGCATAATGTTTTAAGCATCGGGAAACTGTCGTTGTAATGGATTGGAGAAAAAACCGCTGGGAAAGACTGGCGAGGCTGTCGCAGCCATAGGGCTGGGTACATGGAATATGGGTGGGAGCGATTACCCAGACTACCGAGACGACGACAGATACGTAGAGGCTATTAGATACGCTGTCGAGCTTGGCATGAACCACATCGATACAGCCGAGATGTATGCAGCGGGCCATGCTGAAGAGCTTGTTGGACGTGCTGTGAAAAACTTCAGCCGCGACGAAGTCTTTATCGCCACGAAGGTCTGGCCCTCAAACCTTCGCTACGACGACGTCATTAAATCATGCAGGCGGAGCCTTGAGAGGCTGGGCCTCAGGTACGTGGACCTCTACATAATACACTGGCCCAACCCACGCATCCCTTTGTCGGAGACGATGCGAGCGATGGAGAAGCTTGTCAAAGACGGTTTGGTCCGCTACATAGGTGTTAGCAACTTCGACATAGGCTTGGTTGAGGAGGCGATGGAGGCTTTGAAGAGCGAGGAAATAGTCTCCAACCAGGTTGAATACAGTCTCGAGAGCAGGGATGTGGAAAAGAGGCTGATACCTTTCTGTGAGAGAAACGGCATAACTGTGGTGGCTTACACGCCTTTGGGCAAGGGCAGGATACCTGCTGAAGCGTCCTCGAGGTCTGCGAGGGGAAGAGTGTTAGCTGATGTCGCTGCAAAATACGGCAAAACACCTGCTCAGGTCGCGCTCAACTGGGTCATCTGGAAACCCAACGTCATAACAATACCGAAAGCTGTTAGGAAAGAGCATCTTGAAGAAAACGCTGGGGGAGCGGGATGGAGGCTCGCCGAGGAAGACTATCTGCGCATCTCTAATGCATGGCGTTAAAGCAGCCGGCTTCGCGGGTTGTACAGAAAAGGTATAAATAGTGGCAATTAACCAAAATAAGCCATTAAAATGGGCGGAAAGTCGAAAACATGGTATAGCTCCCGTCAATTTGTGCATCTACATGGCGTGCTCTACGGCAGACAAGCCCAAACAACCATACGGCTAGGAGGCGTTCTGAATGGTTGACGCAGGAGACACGTCTTGGATTCTGATTTCTTCGGCGCTCGTGTTTCTGATGACGCCAGCTCTCGGCTTCTTCTACGGAGGGCTTGTCAGGAAGAAAAACCTCGCCAACACGATAATGATGTGCTTTGCTGCAGCAGCTATCATAAGCCTCCAGTGGGTTTTGTGGGGTTACACGCTTGCCTTCGGGCCCACGGTCAACGGCGTGGTAGGCGGGCTGGACTGGCTCGGCCTCCGCGGAGTCGGACTCGACCCCAACCCCGACTACACCCCAACAATACCCCATCTAGCCTTCATGCTCTTCCAACAGATGTTCGCGATAATCACGCCGGCGCTGATAGTCGGAGCGGTTGTGGAGAGGATAAAGTTCAGCTCCTCGCTGCTGTTCCTCCTGGTTTGGGCGACCGTTGTTTACGACCCTCTAGCCCACTGGGTCTGGGGGGCTGGCGGCTGGCTGAGAAACCTAGGAACGCTAGACTTCGCAGGCGGAACAGTCGTCCACATCAACGCAGGGGTTGCAGCCCTCGCCGCAGCGTTGGCGCTGAAGAAAAGAATAGGCTACGGCTCAGGAGCCTTCGAACCCAGCAACATAACATACGTCGTGCTAGGTGCTTCCCTTCTATGGTTCGGCTGGTTCGGGTTCAACGCCGGAAGCGCCCTAACCTCAGGCGGCTTGGCCGTAAGTGCTTTTGTCGCAACAAACACGGCGGCAGCCGCCGCAGCAACATCATGGCTTATGATGTCTTGGCTCTACAAAGGCAAGGCCAGCATCATAGGCGTTGCAAGCGGAGCCGTAGCTGGATTGGTTGCCATAACACCGGCCTCAGGCTTCGTGGACCCGATTGCCGCAGTGGTCATAGGCCTTGTCGCAGGAGTCCTCTGCTTTTATGCGGTTGGATTCAGGTCTAGGACGAAAATAGACGACTCTCTTGACGTCTGGGGTGTGCATGGGGTGGGCGGCACGTGGGGGGCGATAGCGACGGGAATCTTCGCAAACCCTGCGGTGAACCCTGCTGGCGCTGGCCTTCTCTACGGAAACCCGCAACAGCTGCTGGTCCAGCTGCTGGCAACGTCTTCAGCATGGGTTTACAGCTTCGTCCTCACGCTGGCCATCCTCAAAATCATCGACAAAACTGTAGGCTTGCGGGTGAAGAGGGAGGAGGAGCTGGTGGGGCTTGACTTGACGCAGCACGCCGAGCCTGCATACTTTTAGGGTGGTGGAAGATGAAGCTGGTTAAGGCTGTGATAAGGTCTGAAATGATTGACGAAGTGAAGGATTGTCTGCAGCGCTTAGGTTACGCAGGTTTGACAGTGTATGAAGTGAGAGGCAGGGGAAGACAGCAGGGAATCTCCTGGAGCATTAGGGGAAACGAGTTCAAGATAGACCTGATACCCAAGCTGATGGTAGAGGTTGTTGTCAACGACGCTGACGTGGAGAATGTTGTAGAGGAGCTGAGAAAGTCAGCATACACCGGTAGCGTTGGCGACGGAAAGATATTCGTAATGCCTGTGGAGGAAGCCGTCAGAATCAGAACAGGCGAGAAAGGTCCTGAGGCTCTAAAGTGATAGCTTCTGCATGCCGGCGGTGTTAGCTGGACAGCTTTCACCAACCCTCGGTGCAAGCTTTCATATAAACGCCGTCAACGGAGTATTGCTTTAGCTGGTTTGATTTTTAGGATTACTCTTCTGCTGCCGGGGTTTCTCCACTTAAACTTCTCGCCCGTGTATTTGACGGCCATTTTGTCTATGTGTTCCTCAGCTTTTTCACCGACGACCCATTCGACCACACGTCCCGTCACGTAAGCGTATCTGTAGGGGTTTTGCCAGTCGGGCACTGCTATCGATACACGCGGGTCTCTGCGCGTGTTTCTGTCTTTCACACGGCCTTCGACGGTGTTCACCAGAATATATCCGTCTTCCTCGTCAACCCAGACGGGTGTTACCTGAGGCGAGCCGTCAGCGTTGACCGTTGCAAGAAAGCCAAAGTTCTTCCCATGCATCAGCTCCTTTACCCTAGGGTCCATGACTACAGAAAGTGCTGCCGTTATTTGAGATTCTCCATCCAGCTGCCTTTTAAGACGAGAAGATACAAATCGCTATCTTGCAATAGTGTTCAGATACCTGTCTACGTCTTCGTTGGAGAGTTTTTCATATCTCTCGGTCGATCCCACGTCATACCAGAAGCAGTCGGAAACGTATGCGGATACTTTCTCCCCTCGTCTAATGATCAGCGGTATGAGGTCTGACATAATGTCCACCAATCCCTCCGCATGTGTTAGCTGGGCGGCTTCGAGGACGAGTATGCCGATGGAGACGTTTATCGGTATGAAGGGTTTTTCCCGCAGGTCCTTGACACATCCGTCCACAACCTCCGCCACTCCTACGGGCAGCTGGTAGCGGGGTGAGAGGGCCAGCGTTGCAGCAGCCCTGTCCTGGAAGTGTTTGGCGACAAGCTCTCTGAGGTTGAGGTTGGTGAGTATGTCGCCGTAGTAGATGAGGAGCGTGTCATGTTTGCTGAAGGCGTTTTGGGAGAGGGCGTTGAGGAGAGACGCGCAAGTTCCTTTAACGTTTTCAGCATCCCATACGTAGCTGAGCTTTAGGCCAACCCTTTCGCCGTCGCCGAAATAGTTCACAACCTGCTCCCCCTTATAACCCACCAGCAAAACCGCTTCCCCAAACCCGTAAAACCCGATGTGGCGTAGGATGTATTCGAGCAACGGCTTTTGCTCACGGCCCACAGGTATCATGGCCTTTTGGAAATAGTATGTTAAAGGACGTAAACGGCTTCCCTCGCCGCCGCATAGCACAACCGGCTTGAGCAAGACAGTCTCATACCGACGCTGAGCAGGCAGTTTTTTAAACCTTGTCCCAAAAGCTTGTGTTTAAAACCTGGTTTGGCGTCTGTGGTTTTGTTGAAGGCAGGCCGTATAAGAAAATGCCCCTCATGCAAAACATACACCCTTAAAGAGGTTTGCCCACGCTGTGGCGGGAAGACGGTTTCACCACACCCCATCCACTTCACGCCGGAGACACGCTACGCCAGCCTTCTGCTTAAAGCGCGGAAAAGCCGTGGCGGCGTCATGCTTTTTAACAGGCGGTCAACGGTTAATCAGCGGGAGGATGGCTCTGGAGACAAGAGATAAAGTCGGGTGAAGCGACCGCCTAACCATAATATTGGATGGTTGGTTTGTATCTTTTTTTCTTGGTTTTTTCCTTAATATTCTGTTGCAGTTTGGGCATTTATCCCTGTTGGAGAAGGTTTGACAACATCTACTACAATACCATTCCCCCTGCCATAATTTGGCTGACGGCCTGAAGGAATAAAGGGAGATTCCTCATGTTCCTTATAGCTGAAACATGGTATTCCTTTTCCAACCCATAAAACTATTCTAACCCCTCTCCCGTCTTTAGCCTCTAAATAAAACAGCGGTTTTGTATCCTCAACCTCCATAATGTTCATATCTCCCCCAACAACACCTCTATACTCTCCTTTATCGGGTATGTTTAAAGGCTGCAGCTGTGTGTTGGGTAGCCTGTGGACAACGACACCACCATGGCTGAAAGCGTGAAGAAACGACAGAGTCTATCCAAAAACAGGCTTATGAACCTCTCGGGAAAGTGGGAAGAAGGTTATACGTCGATGTTCACACGTCTGCAGACGGTGGACGTGGAGCGAGGCCGCATGCTGTCTTCGACGGGCATCGGTGTGTTAGGATGTCTCGTCTTGTGGATGTTCCCGCAGCCGAAGGCGATGAGGTTTACCTCGACGTCGTGCATCCAGCCATGTACGACGACGTTTCAGCGCTCCTCAGCCGTGGTGTCAGGGTTTTCAGGTTGAGGAGGACGGACCTAATAGCCGCTTACAGAAACAGGCTGTCGCTGTCCAAGAACGATGAAAACGATGCCAAAGTATTATCGATGATGGGTCGAGATTGTTTCAAGGAAGTTACCGCGGAATACGTTGAGCTTATGAAGCTCATCGACGAATACCATAAACAGCTTAACCTTCTGAAGTTGGTGAAGCAGTTTAAAGCATCCGCAGAGGCGGTGAATCTTTTCCGCAAAAACAAGCAGAGGGTGGCACGTCAGATAATAAGTATGGCGACGAACACAATAAGCATATACAGGCCTTTATGCGAAACTCTCGGTTTATCAGATGACTCTCTATGGTAAGGTTGCTCTCGCAGACCTTCTTCTACACGTAGACTTTACGGCTAAGCTGAGGAACATTCTATGCTACGTAGGACTATACAAACCAAACAACGGCAAATACAACCATCGAATGAAACAGGCTATCCAATCCCTAGCAATCAGCCACTACAGAAAACACAGAGTTAAAGCCAGAGAAGCCGACAACTACTGAAGAAAATCAAGAACTACGCCAGAGCTGGAGTCCCGGCCTGACAGCGGGGAAAAACCGGATGAAAACCGGGCAATAGAGCACTGAACGCCTTTACGGCGATTTAAAAGCCAATGCACGGTCTTCGTCCGGCTTCTCAGACGTTGTCAGATGACGGGCCTCCAGCCAAACACTCCCCTCCATTTTTTCCTTTCAGACATATTCTTATATAGGGGAAAGCAGTTGGCTTATTTAGCCGGGGTAGCTCAGCTTGGTCAGAGAAAATATTACCATCAGTAATATTTCTGCAACGCGGGGCTCATAATCCCGTTGCCGTGGGTTCGAATCCCACCCCCGGCAGGCTTTGAAGTGATCGGTTTGAGGGTTGTTAAAATCAGTCCGTTGAAAAGGGTTGTCACGGTGGTGCCTGAGACGACTTTGGATTTGCTCAACCTTTACAGGGTTCTACAGGCTGGGGACATGGTTTATGCTGTTACTAGCCGCGAGGTTAAGAAAGAGAGGGGGAACGGAAGCTTTGACAGCGAGAGGGCGCGGCTTGAGATTGGTGTCGAGCTTGTTCGGAAAGAGCTTGACCCTTTGACGAGACGCCTGAACCTCCATGGAGTGATAAGATATGAGAGCAGGGAGTTTGGGCTGGTGGGAAAGCATCACAGCATCCATCTAGGCGTGGGAGACGAGATAACTGTAGAAAGCCGTAAAAACTATCCAAGGCTTGAATCGATGGCATCCTACTACAGAGGAGCCCCCATCAAAAGAACAGCAACCATAGTCATGGTTGACGACGAGGGCATAGCCGTTTACGTAGCCTCTCAAACAGGCTTGAAACCCATCTACAGGAAGACTGTCTCAGCCGGCAAGGAGATGCCAGAGGACAGAGTTAAAGAGAAAACGAAAATCTACGCTGAAGCCGTTGAAAAAACAGCGGATGCCGAAAGCCTTTTCATCTTCGGCCCATCCATAATGGTTGAAGAATTCACAAACTATGTCAAAAGAGAGCGGAAGGAGCTGGCGGGAAGAATAAAAAAGACTGGATACGTCTCTACCACGGACCCTGCCGGAGTATCCGAGCTTCTGAGAAACAAAAGTTTGCACGAGTTGAGGGAAGCTGTCAAAGCCATCGCCGACGTGGAAGAAGTGGAGGAATTTATAGAGCTGCTGGTCAAAGACCCTTCACGCACCGCGTTGGGAATGAGGGAAACCTTGGCAGCCTTAAGCATGAAGGCGGTTGAAAAGATGTTGGTGGCCGAAGATTTCCTATGGTATAACTTGGTGGACGAAAACTTTGAACAGCTACTTGACAAAGCCGATTCCTATAAGGTCGTTGTCAGGGTAATCTCCTCGGGAACCGAAGCCTGTGAAAAGCTAATGAGCCTGGGAGGTTTAGCATGCATACTCAGGTTTGCTGTAGAGCCTTCCCTTTTACGCGAGGGTGGCTAAGTCGTGGGTCGTGTAAATGTGGATGCCGGGGGGCTTGTTCTGAATTTCACCAACTCTGACCCCTATCAGGTATACGTCGCCGCCTACTGAGGCCGCGCTGTCAACCAAACGCTGTGTCACAACCCCGTCAAACACAACATACTTTGCAGATTTCTCAATACTCAGCCTGTTTGCTAACTCGCTCACAGGAAGACGCGCTATCTCGTTGAGCTCCGCATCAAGCAGCACGGCTGAAAGCGTTCCATCGATTTCCTTCGCGATGTTCCGCAGGTCAGCTGGAAGGATCTTTCTATCAGCTGCAACAAATTCCTTCGCTTTTAAAGCCTCCTCAGGATGCACAGCATGCTCAAAAGCTTCATGTATCTCTCTTGCTGTCAGCTGCTCGACTTCTTTACCGTACGGCGCTCTGGCTACTGCGTCGATTTTACAGTTTGCGAGAAGCTCCTGCAGAATCAGGTCTCCGCCCCTGTCGCCGTCTAGAAAAGCAATAACCCGTTTTTTCCTACGGGTAAGGCCAGCGATGCTTTTCGGAATTTTCACCCCCTCCACCGCCACTGTGTTCTTATAGCCGTATCGGAGAAGGTTGATGACGTCAGCCCTTCCCTCGACAATTATTATTTCGTCCGAGGAGTCTACTTCAGGGCCTGCGGGAAGCTTCTCAGGACCATACTCAACAACTTTCGTCCTGACAATCGCCTCCTCAAGCTCTCGTAGAACAAGGTCGTCATCTGGAACCTTTTGCTTTTCCCAAGCGGCTAGAATTTCCTTGGCTCTCTCAACTATTTTCTTCTTCTTCTCAAGCCTGGTGTCCTCTATCTTCTCTATGACAACCCTTGCTTGATAAGGACCAACCCTGTCGATGGATTCTATCATCGCGGCTATGAGTGAGGTTGTGTACTTGTCCAAACTTGTTGGAACCGTAATCTTCCCGACGGCTTTGTTGCCCTGGGTGTTGACTGTGATTTCTATACGGCCTATCCGTCCGGTCTTCTGCAGCTCCCTTAAATCAAGGTCCGAGCTGAAAATGCCCTCTGTCTGCCCGAAAACAGCCCCCACAACGTCGTTCTTGTCCACCGGCCCGTCTACCTCTATCCTCCCCTCAATAACATACTTTGTTATTGTGCTCAAGTTTAGCCTCAAAAATTCTGCCCCAGACGGACGTATTAAGCTCTTCCCCAGTAGGCGGACGGCCAACAGCAGGGTATTTTAATTGTTTTTAACGTCTTAAGTTTTTAGATAAGGCTAAATTTAACCATGGCTAAAAAACGGCAGATAACATGCTCGAAAAAACTTCACCCACCCTGATAACTTTATCCACGCTGCTGCTGGTTTTCAACCTTTTGACCCCGTTGTACACAGGCTCGGAGAAAGCCGAGCCCAACGGGCATGAAAGAACTGTTCTAGCCACAACCTCGATAATATGGGATATGGCTAGGAATGTTGCTGGAGGGCTTTGGCGGGTTGAATGGCTTGTGGAGCCGGGTAAAAACCCACACACATACGAGCCAACCCCTCAAGACATGATTAAAGCCCACAAAGCTGCCGTAATACTTTACAACGGTTTCAACCTCGACGCATGGATCGTAAAGCTGCTTTCGGGCCAGTGGTCGGGAAAGCTCGTCAGGGTTACTGAGGGTCTTGAACCATATGTTATGAAAATCCCCGACGGACCATACGCTGGACGTGAAGACCCACATATGTGGATGGATGTGCTGATGGCTGTGAGATATGTTGAGAGGATTAGGGATGTCTTCATACAGCTTGACCCGGATAAAGCCGATGTCTACCGCGCCAACGCCGAATCCTACATCAAAACCCTCCTCGAACTCGATGAGTGGATAAGGTCCCAGGTCTCGAAAATACCAGTTGAGAGAAGGGTTTTATTCACGCAAGAGAATGCGTTTCAGTATTTTGCGAAATCCTATGGATTTAAGGTTGCAGGCTACTTTTACTCGATAGTTACTGAGATAGAGCCAACGGCCCTCGACCTTGCCCACGTTGTTGAAAAGGTTAGAGAAACTGGTGTATGCGTATATTTTGTTGAGTCGACGTTGAGCAGGCGTCTCATGGAGACGTTGACGCGTGAGGCGGGCGGTAAAATCGCTGCAATCCTTTACACCGACAGCGTGGGGCCTGTGGGAAGCGGGGCCGACAGCTATGTTGGAATGATGCGTTACAACGTTGAAGCGATTGTTGAAGGGCTTTTGAGGTGGTGTTGATGGATGCTTTGAGAGCTGACGGTTTGACGGTTTTCTACGGAAAAACAAAGGCCTTGGAAGACGTCAGCTTCTCAATAAAGAGGGGAACTATGACTGCGGTTATAGGGCCAAACGGCTCTGGCAAAAGCACTTTGCTCAAAGCCTTCGTCGGGTTGGTTAAACCGTCACAGGGAAAGGTTACGGTTTTCAACAAGCCGATAGAGAAAGCGAGAGGAATCGTAGCCTATGTCCCACAGAGGGAGGATGTCTACTGGGATTATCCGTTAACGGTATGGGATGTTGTCGCCCTAGGCCGTATAAAGGCCGTCGGCCCACTGAAACCTGTTAGCAGAAAAGACAAGGTTGTCTTGGATGCTTTGACAAACACAGGGCTGGCGGAGCTGAGTGCGAGGAAGATTTCCGAGCTTTCAGGAGGACAGCAGCAGAGGGTTTTCCTCGCAAGGGCCATGGCTCAGGGGGCGGAGCTTTACCTCATGGATGAACCGTTAACAGGAATCGACGCCGACGCAGAGGACAAACTGTTCGAAATACTCATCAATTTGAGGGACGGCGGAAAGACTATAGTTATGACGACGCACGACCTGAGTTCTACGCTGGAGCTTTTCGACAACGTTGTAGTTTTGAAGAACAAGCTGATAGCCTTCGGCCCTCCAAACGAGGCGTTGAAAGCCGAATATCTTGCAGCCGCCTATGGCAGCGAACGGGTTGCCATGCATCTGGCTGACGTGAAGAAGGTGGCTGGATGGCGTTGATACAGTATCTCACAGAGCCTTTAAGCTATGAGTTTATGCGGGTTGCGTTGGCTACTTCGGTAACGGTTGGTTTGGTGGCGTCCACGCTGAGCACTTTCATTGTTTTGAGAGGATGGTCGCTTTTGGGGGATGCTATTTCTCACTCGGTTCTCCCAGGGCTGGCTGTGGCCGCCGCGTTAAACCTACCTTTGACGCTTGGAGGCGCGGCTGCTGGTGTTGCGGCCTCTATTTTGATCGGGTTTGTAGAGTCTAGGGCTAGGGTGAGGAACGATACGGCGATAGGCATTGTGTTGACTGGAGCATTTGCCCTAGGCTTGGTCATACTGAGCAGAATTAGGCCAACGCTGGACATCTTCCATGTTCTTTTCGGAAATGTTTTAGGCGTCTCCCCCCAAGAGCTCATAATCACAGCAGTGCTGGGGTTTATCGTCATCGCAATCCTCTCGCTCTTCATGAAAGAAATAATTTCGTTCACTTTCGACCCAACCTTCACTCTTGTAGTCGGCCTTCCCTCAAAACTCATACACTACTCTTTGATGATCATGATTTCCCTGACGGTGATATCGGCACTCCAGACAGCCGGAATCATTCTGATTATCTCGTTGCTTGTCACACCGGGAGCCACCGCCCAGCTTTTCGCACGTACAATAGGACAGATGTTCACGATATCGATATTGGTAGGTGTAGTCTCCGCCGTAATCGGGCTGTACCTCTCTTTTTACTTGGCGGTCAGCTCCGGTGGAACGATTGCGCTCGCAGCCACGTTAATCTTCTTCACTGCCTTGCTTATTAAAAGTCTCAGCGTTAAGACTTGATGCTGAAGTTTATCAGCTTCTCAAGTATCATGTCATGTTTTTCTTCGTCAGCTTCTATAGATTCGAGAAGTATTTTCACCACGTTGTTGTTAATCATGTTTTTAACCTCTTCAAAGCTGTGCATATGGCTTCTCTCCTCATGTTGTTGGAGTTGCCGAAGCCTTTCCGAGTCCGGAAGTACTGTATCAACCAACCCTTTCTCAACGGCTGCGATGGTGGCTTGAACTATGTCGGCGTGTCTTATGCTGTCTGAAGCAACCTGTCGAAACAGGAGGCGTACCATGTCGTCTTTGGCCTTGATGGCCTCTGAAAGGAAAAGCTCCGCTGCCTCCTGTTCGGCCGCCAAACGCATCCTCAAAATCCTCAGAGCCTGGGCCTTTGTAATCTCCGCCGATAAAACTGCGGAGCTGGCAGCTTTTCCAGAAAATGTCAAAGCCTCGTAAGCGAGGTCAAGAAGCTCAGTTTCCTGAACAGCCTTCCTCCTGAAAGCAACTTTACCCGCATATTCTTTAACCATGCTCTTCACACGTTCGTCTGCTGCTATGCTCTTTTTGTTTAACGCTCTAGCCCCTTTCAGATACTGTGTCACCGCCTGTGGTGTTATCGACAGCAGCCGTGCTGCCTCCGCGTTCTTCAACCCATAGGTTCGTGTCAGCTCGACGGCAATCAACGCCCTCAGGGCAGGAATTATTTCTTCAGCTTTGGGCTGTTTCACGTCTTTAAATGGTTTTTTAACGGTGTTATATGTGTGTTGTTAAACCCTGTGAATGTTTTATTTCACAACGTGTAATTTAAATAAAAGATAACGCCGTTATATTTTGATGTCCTCACCCCAAAAAACGCTTCTCCTACTGGCTGTTGGAGTAGTTATAGGAATAACCATCACTTCAGGTCTATCTTTCCTTTATAGCAGGCCTAGCCAGAAAATAGTCATAGCGGTCCAGCCAACCCTAGGGGCCGCCGATGTGCTACAACGCTCCAAGCCCTTGGAGTCTTTCCTAGAGGAGAAGCTTGGAGTTGACGTCGAAATATACGTGCCCACATCCTACGCAGCTGTTGTGGAGGCTCTGAGACGAGGACACGCCCATGCAGCTTTGATGAGCGCCTGGCCATCCTACTTAGCGTGGAAGCTTGCCGACGCGGAGGTTGTACTCGCCGAGGTGAGAAGGGTTGGGCTAGGCGACAAAATAGTGAACGAAACCTACTACTTCTCCTACTGGGTTACTTTGCCGGAATCACCAATACGTTCGCTCGAAGACCTGCGCGGCAAGAAGGTTGGATTGCCAAACCCTATATCTACTTCCGGTTACGTTGCACCACTGGCGAAGCTTGTGGAGAAGGGCCTTGTGAAAGTCGAGAGCGGGAAAGAAGCTGACCCAAGCAGTTTCTTCACAGTTGTCTTCACAGGCGGCTACGCCCAGTCATGGAGGGCTTTGCAGGCACGCGATGTGGATGCAATCGTGATAGCGGGAGACATCCCCGCAGACCTCTACTTCGACGTGCTTTCAAAAACGAGGGTAATCGGCTCACAGGGCCCCATCCCAAGCCACGCCGTAGTTTTCTCGAAAGATTTAAGGGAGCCGCTAAGGTCTAGCCTTATCCAAGCATTGACGGAGCTCGGAGATAAACAGCCCGAGCTCATGCGTTCATTCGTGTCGGCGTTGTTTGTAAGGTTCCAGCCGACAACCACAGAGCAGCATCTATCGGAGCTGGGACGCTATCTGACTCTAACAAATCTGAAGTATTCTGAGAAGGTCGGATAGGTTGAAGAGAGACTTCCTGCTGAAAATTACAGGTCTAAGATTCTCCTACGACGGTGCTAGGCCAGTGTTAGACGGTGTTAACCTCGCTTTAAAGGCGGGTGAGTCTGTTGCTGTGATGGGGCCGTCCGGCTCTGGGAAGACAACATTGTTAAAACTTGTTGCAGGGCTTCTGTACCCTTACGAAGGCGAGATACACGTTAAGGCTGGAAAGGGAGGTGTTGGATACATTCCCCAGCAGGTCGGTCTTGTCAAAAATTTGACAGCTCTGCAAAACGTCTTACTCGGCGCTCTGGGAAGGATGGGAAGCTCAGCAATCCTGTTTGGAAATTTTCCAAGAAATGAGGTAGAGAAAGCCTACAGGCTTTTAGAGGACTTGGGGATCTCCGAGCTTGCTGAACGCAAGGCGGCACAGCTAAGCGGCGGTGAGAAGCAGAGAGTAGCGGTGGCTAGAGCTTTGATGCAGTCTCCTTCGATACTCCTCGCTGACGAGTTCGTTGCGGATTTAGATGTGGTAAACGCCACTGAGGTCATGCGGCTAACAGTTGAAGTTTGCAAACGCAACAACGTAGCCCTCCTTATGACGATGCACGACACGTTTCTAGTGAACAAGTTCGCTGACAGGGTTGCTGTTCTGAAGAATGGAAAGATTGTCTTAGAAATGGCTGGCGGTGCACTAGACATGCAGTCACTCTCCATGGTTTTGAGAGGGGGTTAACGGCTTGAAATTTCGGTAGATCGCTGAGCATTTTCCTACTTGGTGTAGCGTTTCTAGCTGCAGCCCATCAGATTGGTTTCACAGATCTAGGCCGCCTGTACAAGGGCGTCTCTAACCTAGGTTTGTTAGCCAACGACCTTCTGCCTCCAAACCCTGCGGCTTTTTTGCCGGCTTTAGATGCTTTGGTGGAGACCGTTCAGATGGCGTTTGTGGGAACAGTCATCGGGTTTTTTCTCTCCCTGCCTGCTGCAACATTAGCGCTTCGAACAATCTTCCCATCATACGTAACCACCGCTGTGAGAGCTTTCCTCGGACTAGTAAGAACAATCCCCGTCCTCTTCTGGGCCGTGATCTTTGTCATTGCAGTTGGACTAGGCCCGCTCGCAGGCACTTTAGCCCTTTCAGTGTACTCACTAGGCTATCTCTCAAAGCTCTACTTCGAAGCCTTTGAAGCCGTTGACCAAGATGTGCTTGATGCCCTGCGTTGCACTGGCGCTTCACGTCTGGCTTTGGTGCGTTATGCGGTGATACCTGAGTCGATGAATACACTCATCAGCCAGCTTCTTTTCATGCTGGAGTATAACATTCGTTCATCGGCTGTGCTGGGTTTTGTCGGCGCAGGCGGCGTAGGGTTTCTGATGACCAGCTACATTGAAACGCTCCAGTACAACAGCCTCACAACTGTCATAGCCATGACGCTGGCCCTAGTGATTTCTATCGACTTTATCAGCGGCTATGTTCGGAAAAAGTTTCTGCCTGAGATAAGGATGGTCAAGCTGAGAAGATAAGCGGGAAAAGTTATTTACAGCTTAATCAAACACCGGTCATGTATAGGTACCTCCAAGTTTTCAGTGAAGGTTTATTGACATGGATAGTTTTCAACAGACCTGAAAAGCTCAACGCTTTCAATGAAGAGTTGTGGAAAGAGCTTCACGACGCTCTAACACGTTTAAGCCAAGATGATTCGCGGGCAGTGGTTTTGACGGGCGTAGGCAGAGCTTTCTCCGCAGGCGACGACATAGCTGAAATGCTTTCTCTCAAAAGCCTAGACAGGTCTGTAGAGTTTTTCGGCGTTATACAGAAGACTGTGGATGCTTTGCTGAGGTTAGACAAACCTGTCATAGCCTGTGTCAACGGGTTAGCATACGGAGGTGGATGCGAGCTTTTGCTCCTTGCAGACATAGTTGTAGCCTCAGAAGACTCGGTTTTCGCGATTCCCGAGGCTAGGCTCGGGCTCATACCTCCGATAGCCCTCACGGTAGGCGGACACGTTCTCGGCTTGAGAAGAATCTCGAGGCTTGTCTTTACTGGAGAAGCTATAGACGCGCGTGAAGCTCATTCAATAGGGCTTGTTGACTACATAGTGCCTAAAAACGTCTTAAAGGATAAGGTATTGGAGGTTGCTGGAAAAATCTTTCTAAACGGGCCAGCAGCCTTGAGATTGATGAGGAGATGGCTGGCCAGAAGCAGGTCTCACGCCATCCAAGAAGCTTTGACGAATCTGCCTGCTTTGGCTGTTTCCGACGAAGCTGTAGAGGGGATGAAGGCGTTCATGGAGAAGAGAAAGCCTTCTTGGGCACCTTAACCATATATTCGATGGTGTAGGGTTACCGGCATGGCGGATGGTTTTACCAAGATAATTTACAGAAAGGAGAACGGCGTTGCTTGGATTGTTTTGAACAACCCTGCCAGATACAACGCTCTCGAGCTGGATTTAAGGAAGGAGCTGAAAAAAGCTCTCGAGGATGCGGCGAAGGACAGCGAGGTTAGGGTTGTAGTGCTAAGAGGGGCTGGAGGAAACTTCAGCGCAGGCGCCGACATAAGGGCCTTCCTCGAATGGACTCCGTCAGACGCGGTCAGAATAGGAAACGAGCTTGGAACCTCCATGGTTTTGTCAACCATTATCCGGAATATGCAGAAACCCGTGGTCGCCGTGGTGGAGGGATATTGTCTGGGCGGCGGCTTCGAGCTCGTGCAAGCATGCGACCTTGTCATCGCATCAGAGGACGCCGTCTTCGGCCAGCCCGAAATAAACCTAGGCCTAATACCTGGAGGAGGTGGAAGCCAGAGGCTGACGCGTCTAATCGGCGAGAAAAAAGCGAAGGAGCTGATAATGACGGGTGAGAGGGTTTCGGCTTCCGAGATGGCTAAGCTTGGTGTAGTGAACGTTGTTGCGGCTAAGGAAAGGCTTGAAGAGACTGTGAAAAACTTTCTGGATAAACTGCTGTCGAAGCCTCCTCTTGCTTTGGCTGCGGCTAAAGAGGCTGTGAATGCTGCGTTGGAGACAAGTTTGTCAGCAGGGCTGAGGCTTGAGCTCCAGCTCTTCGCCTCGCTTTTCTCGACAGAGGACCAGAAAGAGGGTGCCAGAGCCTTCCTCGAGAAGCGGAAGCCTGTTTGGAAGGGAAAGTAGTTACTGAGGCTCAATCGTGGCCGGCGGCTTGCTTGAGACGGCGTAGGTAACCCATGTCACGTTCTCCACTTCGTTAGTGATTCTTCTCGCTATTCTATCGAGAACCTCATGAGGAAGTCTAGCCCAGTCAGCTGTCATCCCGTCAACCGATGTAACCACCCTCACCGTCACGATGTATCCGTAGCTTCTCTGGTCTCCTTTGACACCGGTTGCTTTGTCATCTCCCACGAACGCGAAGGCCTGCCACACGTCATCAATTAACCCAGCTTTCTCCAGCTCCTCCTCGACGATCTCCGAAGCTTTCCTGCTTATCTCCAGCTTCTCAGGCGTTACTTCGCCTATTACCCTGACAGCTAGCCCCGGCCCTGGGAAGGGATGTCTTCGGGCAACCCATTGCGGGAGTCCTAGTATTTGGGCTAGCTTTCTCACCTCGTCTTTGTAAAGCTCTTTCAAAGGCTCCACAACCCTCAAGCCGAGGCTCTGGGGCAAGCCGCCCACGTTGTGGTGAGTTTTTATGACGGCCGAGCCTCCCACGGACCTTCCGCTCTCGACGACGTCGGGGTAAAGCGTTCCCTGCGCAAGATGGGTAAACGGACCATAGCTTGAGCTGACCTCCTCGAAGATCGCTGCGAACTCAGCCCCTATGACCTTTCTCTTCTCCTCGGGGTCCGCTATGCCCTTCAGCTTTTTCAGAAACCTTTCCGAAGCATCCACGTAGATTACGTTGTTTTCTCCGACTATCTTCCTCAACATTTCTAAAACCAACTCAGGCTCGCGTTTTCTCAACAAGCCGTGGTTGACGAAAAGACATTTCAAACGGTCTCCGACGGCCTTGGAGACGATGACGGCGGTTACTGTCGAGTCGACGCCGCCGCTCACAGCGCATAAAACTCTACCGTCTTTCACCTCTTCGTCGACAAGTTTAACGACTTTTTCGACGTAATCTTCCATACGCCAGGTAGGCTTGCAGCCGCAAACATCCACAACAAAGTTTTTGAGTATTTGAAGTCCGTGCTCTGTGTGAACAACCTCTGGATGGAACTGCAGTCCGTAAATCTTTCTGACGCTGTCGTAGATTGCTGAGTTGGGTGATGTATCTGTTGAGGCCGCTGTCCTGAAGCCCGGCGGCAGCTTCTCTACAACATCCGAATGGCTCATCCATACGTTAAACTTGTTGGGCAAGCCCTTGAAGAGCTCGCAGTCCTCAACCACTCTAAGCTCCACTCTTCCATATTCTCTTTTCGAAGCCCTTCTCACAAGACCCTTGAAAAGGTGGGCTATGAGCTGGTGGCCGTAGCAGATGCCTAGGACAGGCCTTCCACCCAGGCTCTCGAAGCTGATACGTGGGGCCTGAGGTTCGTAAACGCTTGCGGGACCGCCTGACAAAACAAATCCTCTAACGTTGTCTGGAAAGAAATGCCCGTTGGCTGCGGTGTAGGGAATAACCTCGGTCTTCACGCCCAGCTCTCTTATTCTGCGGCTTATCAGGTGGGCGTACTGGCCTCCGAAGTCAACAACCACGACTACGTCGTCGCTGGCTTGGTTCACCTTAATGGCCTGCTGCGTTCGTTTGATAAAGCTTTCGCCTTTTCGCCAGGTTTTTTCTTTGCGGTATCTTGAATAGATTTAAATAATACTTTATGTTTTTCGCAATATGCAACCCTACCAAAAGCTTTTATCCACAAAAAACCTTTCCGTCATCGCGTTGTCAGCAGCGTTTTACGTGCTGATGTCATCTCTTTTCGGACTCACGCTCCCCGCAGCCAGAGGTTATCCAGCCCATTTCTTCAGGGGTCTTACTATGAGCGCTGTAGCCGCTTATTCAGGGCGTATGTGGAGCGTCACCTCGATGTCTGTAGTTGCCGGGCTCGTGCTGCTTGCGGTGGTTCCAGCTCCAGCCCCGTACCTTTTCTTCGCCACTACAGCGGCAGGTTTGGTTTATGACTTGAGCCTAGGCAAAAAATATGCTGACGTTTGCAGGAAGCCGAGAAGGATCCTAGCTGGGACGCTGGTAAGTGGTTTGGCTGAGGCGCTTGTTGCCATGAGTATCCTCACCTACGTCGGCCTGTTCCAAGCCCAGCTCCAAGCGCTTGCAGTCATATGGGTTGGAGCTATTGCCGCCAACCTGGTGTTGAGCGCCGCCGGGGCGCAGGTCACTGTACTGGTTTTACGTAGATACGTGAAATGAGCGTTGAGTTGCTAGCTAAGTCTGCTCTGGTTTACGGGCTGGTTTTATGGGCTGGAGGGCTAATCCACCTGACCCTCGCCGCAATACCCGAAACAAGAATTCTAGACGACAGACTTCTGAGGTTGAGGATGATGGCTGGGATGATGAAACGCTACAACCCTCTCGCATGGACAGCCATACCGGTTTTGACAGTTTCAGCAACGTACTTGGCCTTGATGAAAAACATGGGTTTTCCCGAGGCCGCGGCCCTTACAACCCTCTACACCGCGCTCGCCCTAGACTTTGTCCATTCGTTTGTTTACGGTCCGCGTGCTGCCAAGGGTGACGTCAAAGCCCGCCGGACAGCTTTTAACATAGCCCGTGTAGAGGTTCCTTTGGTCGTAGCGTTACCTCTGCTTTTGACCATGCTTATGTAAAAACAAAAATACTCAGCCTTCCCAAAAATTTGCGATGAAGAAGCCTGTTGCAGCAGGGGCTTTGCTCTTCATAGCTATTACGCAGTTCTTGATGGCGCTTAGGGTTGCGGAATCGGTTTACCCCGGATACAGTGTCTCAGGCAACTACATAAGCGATTTGGGTGTGGGGGCTGCCGCCCCAATATTCAACACCTCCATAGTCTTCCTCGGCCTCTGCGTTGTTCTGTCCGCATACCTTGGGGCCGAGGTATTCAAAAGCAGGCTTTTCAGGATCTTCGTTGCCTTAGCAGGGGTTGGAGCCGCGGGTGTGGGAATATTTCCTGAAAACGTCCCCGTGCTCCACACAGTCATGTCTTTGATAACGTTTCTTTTTGCAGGCGTTGCAGCCTTATATGGCTTAAGAGTGTTTGACAGATTGGTTGGCTTGCTGTCAGCCGTAGCAGGCCTCGTCTCGCTTGCAGCTCTAGCCCTCTTCATATCGGGTAACTATATGGGGCTTGGTCACGGAGGCATGGAGAGGATGATAGTTTACCCTGTCCTCTCATGGGGTCTTATGCTGTCGGGATACCTTCTCTCAAAGCGTTAGCCGCTGCCGGAGGCCTTCCGCCTCCTTACCACCTCGCCGCCGCAGACGGGGCAGGTTTTAACAGGTTTTTCAAAAACCTTGCCGCAGACGCTGCATTCCGCACTCCACAGCCTGAAGGCGCGTACAGGCATCCTAGCCACTCCCGCAACCTCTAGCCCAAGCTTCAGAGCCGTATTCTGAAGGCTGTAGTCATCTGACAAAACCACTACCTGACCTCCTTCAGCCAGCTCGTCGCATGCCGCTGCCAGCAAGTTTATGTCGGCCTTAGAGAGCTTAGGAAGGTCGCCTGTCGTAAGCGCCGCAGCACTAACTTTCTCAACAGACTGTTTGGATGGTTTTCTTATCCTTATGATGTTTTTTGAAAGGGCTGTTGCGAGCCTCTGGGGTGCGAGTCCGCCGTACACAACTTCGTCAACCACCTCTTGGACGGTTACAAGCTCTGCAGGACCTGGCTCAAGCTGTGCCGCCAAAATCGCTGTCGTATCCAGTACGTAAACCCTACGGCCTCCCATACAGCCTCTTCCTCAAACGTCTGCTGAAAAGCCTTCTTTCGTCGAAGGAGATGAAGGAAAGACTCCTCGGAGATTTTTCAACCACAACCTTGCCCTCCTGCAGCAGCTTGGTGGTGTGGCCGTCAACCATCACCTGCGCCTCACCTTTTACAACGAAAACCGTTACCGGAAGCTCTATCGACAAGACCATAGGCCTTAGGTTTGTCATGGATGCCATAGGCGCCACCACCACGGATTCAAGCCTCTCGTCAACTATTGGTCCGCCCGTGGAGAATGCGTAGGCCGTGGAGCCTACTGGTGTTGCTAGGATTACGCCGTCGGCAACGTCGGAGGCAAGCTGCTCTCGCTGCAACAGCCTGTATTCTATTATTTTGCCTGGCTTCCTTGAGGAGACGTATGCTTCGTTGAGCGCGTCAGCCAAAAACTCGCCGTCGGCATATATAGACAATCGCATAACCTTCTCCACGTAATAATCTTCGTCTGTGATTCTTTTACAAGCTTCCTCTAGCTCGGCGGGCTCTACAGTGCTGAGAAAACCAGCTCGTCCAAAATTGACCCCGAAAAGCTTGACATCTGGTGAGGAAATCCTGCGAGCGACCCTGAGCATGGTTCCATCGCCCCCTAAAACCATTACAATTTCTCCGCCGAGGGTTGGATGCTTCTCGTCAAACTCGCTCAGTGAAAGAACGCTGTATTGTGAGGTCTTTGTCTGAAGGAAGTTTTCCACCTTTTTGGCGGCTGCCACCGCCTCAGGTCTGGTAGACGCATAAACCACCAAAATCTTAACCAGCCGCAGCCACCCCCTCCAAGACCTTATGAACCAGCCTAAAGAACTATACCTCAGCGTAGTCTGTTTCGTCAGGTACTCCAGCCAGCTTAAACGCCTCTCTTCTAGCCAGACAGCCTGGACACTTTCCACAATGTCTCTCCAACACGCCCCAACAGCTCCATGTAATGTTTAGCGGAGCGCCCAGCTCAACGCCCAGCCTCAAAACATCGACTTTCCTAAGCCCTATTAAGGGTGTTAAAATCCGCACGTCTGAGTAGGGCATTGATGTTTGGAGAAGGTTTTCCAGCTCTTTGAAGAAACCCTGGCCAACGTCAGGGATTCTTCCAACGTCTTCGAGAGTGTGTCCGCCAGCTACCTGGCTTGCATCCTCCAGACAGGCTACGTGTGCTGCCACGGAGTAAAATATGATATTCCTGTAGGGTATGAGGATGGTTGGAAGGTCGCCTGCTGCATGTAAGATTTTATCTTTAACATTTTGGGGAAGGTCCACAACTTCTCTCAAGAAACCTACGTCAACAATCTTTAACGGATGCTGTGAAACCATCGAAGCTATTTTCTTTACGGCCTCAACCTCACGCAGGTTTCTACGGTATGTTAAGAAAGTTAGCGGAATTATCGTGTGTCCTTCTATACGTAGTTTCCAGGCCATAACGGTTGAGTCTATTCCACCTGACAAAAGCGCTACTGTTTTCATGTTGTGGCGGTGGCTGACTTACCCAACCCCTCTGTCATACGGACGGAGATTTTTGCGATGTTCGACGGCATCAGCTTTTTCAGCTTTTCCGCGATATGTTCAGAGATGTTTTCCACGGTTGAGTCGTGCTCTATGACGTAGACCGAGGTTTTAGGCAGCTTAAGCTCGTATCTTCCGCCAACACCGTCAAAAACTATTTTAGCAAAACCCCTCTCATCAGCCACGATATAGCGCGAGGCCACTATCAGCTTATGGTCCATTGCATCTATCACGCTTTTGACAACCCTCTTTAGCTCGCTGAACTCGAAAACCATGTCGCCGACCGTTTCACCCCAAACCCTGACGTTGACGATGGATGTGTGGCCGTGGAGCACGCCGCATTTTGGTGACGACGGTAGGAAGTGGGCGTAGTCGAAGCTGAGGCTTGGGCCTCCGACCTCGATGACTTTAAGCTTTTTCGCAGAAGTATGTTCAACCACTTTCCATGTACCTCTTGTGCAACTCGTCCGAGTACTGGTGGTACTTTAGTATTATGGGGCACCATTCTTTCTCCGGACAATAACGTAGATGGCGGCATTTCTCCCCCATGACTGTGGAAAGGGCTGGAGCGGCTTTGACAACGTCATGCATAATTTTGTAGGCTATGCCTCTCTCTTCCCATTGAGCGTATTTACAAGTCCTAGTTGCGATGAATCCCGTGGGATGTAACAGGTTGAAACCATTGTATAATCTGACGACGTACAGCCTTAGGGCTTGGGGCATGATGAGTATTGCGGTCGAGGGTCTACAGCCACTCTTCAAAAGCTCCCCGTATGCTCGTATAGCCTTAGAAGCTAAGCCGTAAAACAAAGACCTTAATTTTTCATCTTTCTTCACAGAAGGCGGGACTATGACGTTTGCCTCGATGTTTTTGAGAGCTCTTTCAGCCGGCGAGTAGATTGACTCAACGGCTGTTGGTACAGTTCTGTGCCGTATTGCTTGATGGTATGCTACAAGCGACATCGGCTCTAAAACTGTTGCGGTGGCTAATGGGTTCACAGTATCAAACACCTCTTTCTGCTGGGCAGCCAAAACCTCTTCGAGCACGGCTCCGTTTTTTATCAGCGATGATACATCTAGCAAGACTGGTTCTTCGGGGTATCCGTTTCTAGAGATTATGGACTGCATGATGCCATCATCGGGCTTGTAGGGGTTTGGGTATGGGTAGGTGGCTGTACGGTTTCCGAAGCCCAGACGTGCATCCAGCAAAACAGGCGAGATCTCTCTTATCATCTTCTCGAATTTTTCAGCGAACTCCGATACCTCAAACGGAACATACTGAATTGCTTCGCTGCTTCTGGAAAGCTGTATTAATGGGATGTAGTTTTCAAGGCTTGTGCTTATGAACAGTGATGTTTTGGTGCAGAGGGGCAGGATGTAGCGAGCGTCCTCAATGCCAACGCCTTGTTCAACAAGCGTGCTGTATCCTTCGAAAAGCTCGTCGACAGTTTCTTCGAAAAACTTCTTTAAATCTCCTGATAAATTCCTTACATCTATGAAAGAGGTCCTGTCCACCTTAGCTCTTCGCTGGGATTCTTGGAGGTAGGAGCCGAATGGAGGTGCTACAAGCAGGAGTGAAAGAGCCCTGCTACAGTCTCTGACCTCCATCTGTATCTGAAGAGACGTTGTTATTGATGCATGCCCGCGTCTCGTCGAATCTCTATGTATCTTCCGAGCGCTTTTGTAGAGGTCTTTTCCCTCGGCCAGCATTTTGGAGACCCTTCTCTCCACGGAAACGCCTTCAAACGTTCCAACCCCTTCTACCGCTATGAAGATGTCCGGCCCTATTTCGACGTCAAACCCTCCATGGCTTACTGTTGTCTTCGGCCCGTAGCTGTAAAGCTTCAGTTCGACCATTACCTTGTACAGACGTTTGTCCACGCCCGCTATAAATGATGTTTTTCACATCTATATTCAAGCGGCTTACCAGTATTGTGAATGGATTTACAGACGTTCCTGCAGGGATTGGCCTATATATTTCCCGCATACGTGTCTAACGCCACCCCCGTTGTTGTCTCTAAAATGTTGAAGAAACTTCACCCCATAGACGGCGGGCATGTATTCTTCGATGGGAGAAGGATTTTCGGCGACGGCAAAACAGTTGAAGGGTTTGTCTCAGGAACGGCCGTAGGATTTGTGGCAGGGTTCTTGATAAGTTACTTTATTCCATGGTTGCTAAGCGTGTCGGAAGCGTTTCTGCTGGCCGTGGGTGCTTTGCTCGGCGATATAGCGGGGGCTTTCATCAAACGGAGGGCTGGGCTGCGTACTGGAAGCCCTGCACCGCTTCTCGACCAGCTGGGGTTTCTGGCCGCTGCGCTGGCTCTGGTGCATTTCACCGTTGGCCTACCCGGTTGGCTCGACGCCCTGACGGTTATGGCTCTCCTAGCATTAACCTTTTTCATGCATATGGCGACTAATGCCGCAGCCTATTTTCTACGGCTTAAAGACAGATGGTACTAAAGAGCTAGCTCCGGCTTTAAAGTTTTCAGGAGATGTCTAAGCTTTTCAAACAACGCCTCCAACGTTCTTAGGTTGTCGGGCTTCGGCTTAATTCTTAGGAATTTTGCGGTTTTCTCCAGCTCAGGCTCATTTAACAACAGGAATTGCTTCACGAAATGCTTTAGGTCGAGATGCGTTAGAGTATGAAGCGGCGATGGGTCGACGCCTACGTGAAGAGCCCACGCCGTAAGCAGCGGCACATCCCTCTCGCCACCGCCCCATGTGACCAATATGTCGTAGTTGTCCAAATACTTCATCAGCTTTTTAAGGGTTCGCTGCCCGTTCGTAAAAACATGTCTAACTCTCTTTTGGTCAAGCAGCTCCACTTGTTTGACTTCAATCTTCTCAGTAGAGCCTTTGACGTTCATGAAAACTATTCGGGGGCCGACCTGCTTCAAGTCCCTGCCTGCCATGACGTCATGTATTCCCGCTGTTTAGCTGTGAACGTCTCCAGCGTTACGCCAAGCGTCTCCAGTTTTATGCGCGCCACCATCCTGTCTATCTCGGTTGGAACGTTGTAAACTTTCCTCTCAAGCCTTTCGTGGTTTTCAACTATGTATCGTAGTGACTCTGCCTGTAGAGCGAAGGACAGGTCCATAACCTCTGATGGATGCCCTTCTGCGCAGACTAGGTTTACAAGCCTGCCTTCGGCGAGCAAGTATATTTTCCTGCCGTTCCTCAGCCTGTAAACTTCCACGTTTTCCTTCACCTTATCGACCGCAACAGCCAACTCTCTCAGGTCTTGTTTGTTTATCTCGACATCCATGTGTCCAGCGTTGGCAAGTATAGCTCCATCTTTCATCTTCACCATGTGTTCGCCCCTAATGACGTCGATATTTCCGGTAGATGTTATGAATACATCGCCATACTCGGCCGCTTTATCCATCGAGGTTACCGTATATCCAGCCATGTAGGCCTGCAGGGCTTTTATAGGGTCGGGCTCTACAACAGTCACTCTGGCACCCAGTCCACGCGCTCTCTCAGCTATGCCGGACCCGACGCGGCCGTATCCGCAGACCACCACGTTCTTCCCAGCGAAAAGGATGTTGGTCGCCCTAATCACTCCGTCCAGCGCCGACTGGCCCGTTCCCAAAGGGTTGTCGAACAAGCTCTTGGACAATGCGTCGTTGACGGCAATTATGGGGTACTTGAGAACTCCTTCAGCCTCCATCGCTCTAAGCCTGTTGACTCCCGTTGTTGTCTCTTCTGTCCCCCCTATCACTCTGTCTATATGGTAGCCTATGTCGCCGGCTGTCTTTTTCACAATGTCAACTGTTTCGTCTCTGAGGCCTAAGGCTATCTTATGGAGTGAAGTAACAAGGTCTGCTCCGTCGTCGACCGTCATGTCGGGACGGTGCGAGAGAGCCATACCTATAGCCTCATAATATTGATGTGCCGACATCCCTCTGAAAGCATAGACGTTGAAACCATCAGAAGCTAAAGCGGATGCCACTTCATCCTGAGTGCTTAGAGGGTTCGACGCGCATAAAACCACCTTAGCCCCTCCATCCCTCAACGTCCGCGCAAGAACAGCGGTCTCCTTCGTAACATGCAAACATGCGGATACGGTAAGGCCGGCGAAAGGCTTTTCAGTCGAATATTTTCTCCTTAAGAAGATCAGCACAGGCATCGAGGCCTCGGCAAACTCAATCTTCTTAAATCCCTGCTCAGCCATTCCAACGTCTTTAACAAATGGTGCTGCCAAACCGTTCATGAACTGTGTTATCAAGCTCTGTTTTAAACATCTCCACGGCAATGATATCCTCTTAAATAGCGCTGGGACATGCTTGTTTTGGAGTGACCCTCGACATAGCGAGCAAAGAGTTTTACATGAAGCTGTTGGACAACGTAATGTTGAAAGTATCTAGGCAAAACTCCGCCGCTGGAGACAGGATGTTGGAGCTGAAGCCCAACCTAGTGCACGATTCGAAAAACACGATTTTGACCAACCTTGGCCAGATAGCCAAAACCTTAAACCGAGAGTCAGCACATTTCGCACGTTTTCTACTGAAGGAAACCGGGCGGGCAGGCTCTATTTCAGACGACAAGCTGCTCATTCAGGGAAAAATGAACGTAGAGGAGACTAGGAGGCTCATTGACCTCTACATAAAAGAGTTTGTAAGATGTCCTGTTTGCAACGGCATAGACACAAGGATAGTAAGCGAGAAAAGGTTCAGGTTCTTGGTATGTGATGCTTGCGGGGCGAAGAACCCTGTCAGAAGAATATAGGAACGAATGTGTTAAAAGATGCTGGGTCAAGATGCATCACTCGAGAAGCGGAGAGATAGTCGTCGCAGTATGCGATGAGGAGCTAATCGGCCGGAAGCTGAAGCTGTCCTCGGGGGCCTCCGTTGAAGTAGCCGAATCATTTTACAAAGGCGTGCTTGTGGTTGAAAAGGACGTTGTTGAATATATCAAGATGGGTACGATAATAAACCTGCTTGGTGAGAAGGCTGTCTTCACAGCCATCAAACACGGTTTTGCACGAATGGATTCAGTCATCTACGTCGACGGAATTCCGCATCTACAGCTTTATCTCTGAGGTGAACGCTTTGAGGCTTAAAGAACTGCAAAAAATAGTGGATGAGTTTGAGAAGGCAAGGGGCTGGGAGAGTTTCCGAGAATCTTTGATATACGCACACCTTATTGAGGAGCTGACGGAAATAGGCCGTTTCATACTGGCTAAAGAGGGATACAAGCGAGACAACCTTGGCCACTCACCGCCCGGAGAAGACGTAGGCAGCGAGTTCGCCCAGTCGCTCACTCTTCTGCTGCAGCTGGCGAACAGGTTTGGCGTTGACCTTGAGGAGGCGTTGAGAAAAGAGATGGAGAGGATGGAGAAAAGGTTCAACGCTGAAGGGTGGAGAAGGGCTCTCAGCCGCGGCGGCGGGACCTGATCTCCGATAGAATTTCCTGAGCCCTGTCAACCCTGATTGTTTTCTCTCTAACCATGGCTTCGGCGACAAGGTCTATCTCCTCGCCCACAGCCCCCGCCATTACAGCGATGTTTTTCGCATGGAGTGACATGTGTCCTGCTTGTATTCCCTCAGCAGCTAAGGCTCTTAAAGCTGCTAGGTTTTGAACAAGACCAACCGCCGCCATCACCTCAGCCAGCTCACGGGCTGTTTTGACGCCGAGTATTTTTAGACAGATTTTCGCCACCGGATTTGTTCTAGTGGCACCGCCCACTATTCCCACAGCCAGCGGAAGCTCTATAGTTCCCATAAGGTCGCCGTCCGGCATCTGCTCCCATACTGTCAACGGCTCATACCTGCCGTTGCGTGCTGCGTAGGCATGTGCCCCAGCCTCCAAAGCTCTCCAGTCATTTCCCGTGGCGATAGCGACGGCGTCTATGCCGTTCATTATGCCTTTGTTGTGTGTTGCTGCACGGTATGGGTCTGCTTTCGCGAAGTGGTAGGCTTCAACGATGCCGCGGGCAACATCCTTGCCGCCGACTGATTCAGCTGGTATGCGGGCGTATGCCCTAGCCAGCCGTTTGTCAGCTAGGTTGGAAATAATCCTGAGCCTAAAGCTTCCGCCAGCCAGCCTCGCGAGCATTGGTGCAACCGCTTCACACATCGTGTTGACGGCGTTAGCCCCCATCGCGTCTCTCACATCCACGATCAGGTGAACCACCACCATAGGGCCTATATCTGTCTCGACGACTCTGGACTCCACGTCTTTAGCTCCCCCGCCCAGTTTAACTAGGACAGGGTCCTTCTCGTTGGCTGCAGCGATTATCTCATCTCTGTTTCTGAGGATTTCCATCTTAGCTGCGTACGGGTTTGCTACGTTGACCAGCTGAACCTGCCCGATCATCAGCTGCTGGGCTTGGAAAGAATATATCCCTCCGCCTTCTCTGGCCATTTTTGCCGCGTTGGATGCCGCCGCAACAACAGAGGGCTCTTCCACAGCCATAGGAACAAGGTAGTCGACACCGTTTACCAGAAAGTTAGTGGCGATTCCCAAGGGTAGTGGAAAAATCCCGATGACGTTCTCTATCATTCTGCTGGCTGTAAACAGGTCCAGCCTACCTGACTTAATTATATCTGTCTCGTCCTCCGTCAGCGTAGCGAAATCGGCCAGATACTTCAATCTCTCCTCCAGGCTTAGCTGGTAGAAGCCGGCTATGCGGGAGGTCCGCGACATGGCTGTATCTGTTTTTATTCTTTTTTTAAGCTTTTCCGACTACAAGCTTTACAGCAGCCGCTAAAGCAGCATACCTGGCTTTCACATCTTCATCGGCTCCTGCGATTATCACTACGTCGTTTACCGAAGGCTTAAAGAAATCCACGACCTGCTGAGCGAAGCGAGGCTGTTCAACCGTAAGGTTGGCGACCCGGGGCATTTGCAGCCCGTCAAGCGTGTAGGTCAGAATCATCGCTGCAGACGCACCGTTACGTATCGCTTCATCTCTTTCTTCAACCCCTGTTGAAACTTTCTCAGCCAAACCTTTAACCACCAACCCGTAGTTATGCTCCGCCTGCCACGGCATCTGGAAAGGCACAGTCGTGACAGGGGTTAAAAATTTCCTTAGATAATCATATAGCTGTCGACCCTGGTCAGTTAGGCTCAAGCCCTTCTGGGTGGAGAGGGCGAGCCCTTTCTCTATCAATCTCGCCAGCATCGTTCTCACCGAGCCCTCGCCGATTCCAAGATAACTCTTGAGCCTTTTTCTCCCTAGCACGGTGTAGGAGCCTAGCAAAAATATGACGTACAATAGTTGGATAGGTGTGAAGGCAGGCGAAGGGCCCTTGAGCTCTTTGTCAAGAAAAAATTGTCTAAGGGTTTCCATCCAGTTTCTGGACTGCAAAGTCTTAGATAAACTCTATGTCAGCTTTCTAAGCAAGCTCTAGGCTTTTAAGAAGCCTGGTCCGCGGTTTGTCATCTAGGTCGTCAATAGACTGTCCAACCCCCACGAAGAGAAGAGGCTTGCCTGTGGCGTGGGATATTGAGATGGCTGAGCCGCCTTTTGCGTCGGCGTCAAGCTTTGAAAGAATTACATAGTCTACACCAACAACTTCGTCGAACATTTTAGCCTGGTTCACGGCGGCGTTTCCCGCCAAGGCATCTCCCGTGTAAACCACGAAGTCAGGCTTCACAACACGTTTTAGCTTACGCATCTCTTCAAGCAGCCCACGGTCAACCTCGGTTCTCCCAGCCGTGTCTATCAAGACAAAATTCACCTTAAGGGAGATGGCTTTGTTCAAGGCGTCGACAGCCACGGCTGCGGGGTCTGCACCATACTGCTGGGATACAACTAGAAAGCCAGCCCTCTCACCCAAGGTTTCCAGCTGCTCTATAGCCCCCGCCCTGAAAGTATCGGATGAAGCAAGTATTGCGGAGTAACCTCTTTTTCTCAAATAGTTGGCAACCTTCACAACAGTCGTCGTTTTACCAGAACCGTTCGGTCCTACAAAAAGCATTACAACAGGTTTTCCCATCTTCTTTTTTTCCTCAACACGGCGGAAGATCTCCTCCATATCGGCTGTTTTTACCAGAGACTCTACCGTTGACTTGAGATACTGCATGATGATCTCTCTCTGGTTTGAGAAGCGGGGGACTTTAACCTCGCTGAGGCTCTTCCGCAACCCTTCGACTATAGCCTCTGCTGTCTCCACAGCTACGTCTGCTGCAACAAGCTGGAGGTAGAAATCCGACAAAGCTTTTTCAACTTCTTCGCTTGGTAGACGTGCAGAGACGATTCTATCCACTACGCTTGAAAAAACCTTCGCAACACCTTTCAACATTTCTAGGTACCTTGCTGACGTTGGGCTGCGAGCGCTCTGCCGAGGAAGCGTCTAAGCTCTTCAACCCTTGCTGAATACTCACCAACCCTTTTGGAAAGGCTGTCGAACAAAGCTTGAAGGCTCTGGCTTCTACGTGTTAAAAGCTGCTGGGTGTCATCCAAGGCTTTGACTGCGTACACTCCTGCACCAAGGCTTATGGTGACCTTCTCTAACGACTCGAAACTGGCCTCTGCGTATGCGCCAGCGCCTAGAGGAACCAAAATCCTCATCTTCCCCCCACCTTTTTTGATCTCCTCAATCAGTTTAACAGCCTCTTCATGCTCTACGATGGAGCGCTGTACAGTCAGAAGCCTTGCTTGAAGGTCTGCAACGACTCTTTCAAGCACCTGAAGCTCTTCCAACGCTTGGGCGATCTCTGTTTCAGACATTCCTCAAGACCCTGAGGTGAGCCCCCTAATAACGTCACCTCTGGAAAACCCTTGTTATTGTCATCAGCTCCGGTCCTGTGGTCCTAGCTCCTGCCACAACACCCCATGAGTTGGCAACTATGCTGCTTCTCGGGAAACGCACCCCTCCGTTCACCGTTCCCAGCTCTACGTCAACCTTTAAAACGTTTTTAACGGTTTTCACCTCGTCTTCGTTTGCGTCTATGTGTATTAAGGCGCCGCTGTTGGTAGCCACCGCCAGAGACCCGAGGTATGTCCTGCCCGCAATGGTGGCTGAAGCGGTTTCAACCCCAAGAATTTCGCCTATTGTTTTTACAGCGGTTTTTCCGAGGATTGGGCTTACAAGGGCGCCTTTATCGTTGCAGAGGACCAGATTGCCTATCGCAGTATATTTTGAGTCGATTTTGGCTACGTTGATGTCGGGGATGTTTTGACGGATTTTTTCCAGCTCTTCGTCAAGAGCTAGGCTTGTGAGGATGAGGCCGTTTGAGTTGCCGGCTGCGAAAGGAGACAGCAAAATGCTGTCCGCCAAGGATACTGGTATGGCTTTAGTGTTCAACACCTCTTCAAAGACCCTGCGTTTCGAAGGATTTACAAACTTTGATATGAGCAGGTATTTGTCGGTAGCGAGGGCGAAGAGACCTACCTCAGCCGAGCCTAAAACAGTTTCCAAACGAATCTGCATACTTGATTCATCTACTCCTCCTTTTCCTCCCTCTTCTCTCCCTCAAGCATCACTACAACTGTGTTTTCATCTTCTTTTTCGAAAACAACTCTAATACGCCTAGGTGGATTTTGCCGTCCCTTCTCCCAGATTTTCTCGCTTACCTTAGGTGAGATCTTCACGTTCGCTGCCTTGGTGTGCCTCCTAGCAAACTCTCTCACCAGCCGTATTGCTGCGTCAGCCCTTCTAAGCCGGGAAGCTTTCCACGCCTTAGCCAACGGAATGACAAACACAGACGTCGAACCCTCGCTCAAACCTAATGCGAAAGTTCAACGGCTAGGGTTTAAACCTATTTCCCGAAAGACAAATAGGAAAAGTTGTTTACCGGTCTTCATAACCTCCTGAAAAAGTGCGACAGTCCTTATAGAGTTTCTTTTTTCTTAATGCTCTGTTGCAGTTGGGGCGTCTATCCCTGTTCTCGAATGTTTTATGGCATACACTACATAACCATTCTCCCCTATCTTATTGTGGCTGAACACCTGAGGGAATGAACGGAGGCTCTTCAAAGTGGACCGTGGTATTCCATCCTCAACCCACATGTCTGTTCTAACCTGTCTTCCGTCGTTAGCCTTGTGATGGGGTAGGTTTTTAATATTCTAAGACTCTTCCTGACGTAACCTCATACCCGCCTTAAAACCCCCCTCCCTCTACAAAGGGTTTCCTTGATGCTGTTCTGGTTGACGGCCTCCAGCCAAACCTCCCCTATTTTCCCCACCTTCAATTTCCGTTGAAAACACAAACCCTTTACAGGAAAATTTGTGTTATAATATAATAGAGGCCGGAAATTTCCTTTGTTCAGGATGTCTGGGGAAGATATAATCAAGGCTTTGGAGGCTGAAAAGAAGGAGTTGATGGACAGTTTGATGTATGCTAGGGCCGAGTTGATGAACTTGAGGCGGTTGATGGAGCATGAGACGAAAAGAGCTGAGACAGCTGCTGTTGAAAGATTGGTCAGGAAATTTTTAACGTTCTACGAGGATTTCGGAAGGGTGGTCAACGGCTTAAAGCAAGAGGATATCTCTGAAACACTGTACGAAGCTTTAACCATGCTTTTAAAAGAGCTGGAGAAGATTCTGCAGTCAGAGGGGGTTGAGAGAATGGATGTCGTCGGGAAGGAGTTCAACCCTTTCGACCACGAGGCCGTAGAATTTTTCGAGAGTGATGATGTTGCTGTAGATACTGTGGCGGACGTTGTTTCGCCTGGCTACCGGCTGCGGGACAAGGTTCTAAAACCGCCGAAGGTACGGGTTGCAAGGCCTAGGAAACACGAAACAGTGTAGGGCTTTAAGCGGCTGTTTAGCAGGCGCTAGATTTTAATTCGAGTTCTGAAGACGATGGGTTAGGACCTATCAAGCGGGTGAATAAAACATGGCTGAAAAGATAATCGGTATAGACCTTGGGACCAGCAACTCGGCTGCAGCCGTGGTAATAGGAGGTAGACCTACAATAATTCCGTCGATTGAAGGGGTCACGCTCTACGGAAAAGCCTTCCCCTCATACGTAGCCATAACGAAGGAAGGCGAACTAATAGTGGGCGAGCCGGCGAGGAGGCAGGCCGTCCTAAACCCTGATGGAACAGTAACAGCTTGGAAGAGGAAAATGGGGACCGACTACAAATACGTTTTACATGGAAAAGAGTTAACCCCGCAGCAGCTCTCCGCTTTCCTGCTTCAGAAAATCAAGAGGGATGCCGAGGCGTTTCTGGGCGAGCCTGTAAAGAAAGCTGTGATAACGGTGCCCGCCTACTTCAACGATAACCAGAGACAGGCAACGAAAGACGCTGGGGTTATAGCCGGCCTTGAGGTCGTGAGAATAATAAACGAGCCCACCGCAGCCGCCCTAGCCTACGGCTTGAACAAGCTAGACCAGGAGATGAAGATACTTGTTTTCGACTTAGGGGGCGGAACGTTAGACGTAACTATCATGGAGTTCGGCCAAGGCGTTTTTGAGGTTAAAGCAACTTCCGGAGATACGCAGCTGGGTGGAACTGACATGGACAGGGCCTTGATTGACTACATCGTTGACAGCTACAGGAAGGAAACTGGGATAGACCTGCGGAAGGATGCTTCCGCCATGAACCGGGTAAGGGAAGCTGCTGAGAGAGCTAAGATAGAGCTGTCGTCGATGACTGAGACTGAGATAAACCTTCCGTACATAGCCTACGACTCTTCAGGGCCTAAAAACCTTTACATGCGCATAACCAGGGCAACCTTGGAGCAGCTCGTCAGACCTATTGTGGAGAGATGCCGAGGCCCCATCATGCAGGCTCTCCAGGACGCGAAGCTACGGCCCGAGGACATAGACAAGATAATACTGGTTGGCGGGCCGACTAGGATGCCCATAGTCCAAGCTTTCATAAAAGAGGTTTTGGGAAAGGAGCCTGAGCGGGGCGTTGACCCTATGGAGTGTGTTGCGATGGGAGCGGCAATACAAGCTGCAATACTCTCCGGCGAGCTGAAAGACAAGGACATCGTGCTCCTCGACGTGGTTCCCATCTCACTCGGCGTCGAAACGCTGGGAGGCATATTCACAAAAATAATCGACAGGAACACTACGATACCTGTGAGGCGGAGCGAGATCTTCACGACAGCCGCTGATTTCCAGACGAGCGTCGAGATACATGTTCTGCAGGGAGAGAGGCCGATGGCTGCTGACAACGTCTCACTCGGCAGGTTCACGCTGTCAGGCATACCGCCAGCTCCAAGAGGTGTGCCGAAGATAGAGGTCACCTTCGACATAAACGCAGACGGCATCTTGACAGTTACGGCTAAAGACCTTGGAACGGGTAAGGATGTGAGCGTGAAAATAACAGCTCCACATAGGCTGTCGAAAGAGGAGGTTGAGAGGATGATTAGGGAGGCTGAGCAGTATGCGGAGCAGGATAGAAGGAAGAAGCAGGAGGCGGAGCTGCGGAACGAGGCAGACGCCATGATATACACGGTTGAGAAGGCGTTGAACGAGCTGGGCGACAAGGTTCCCGCCGACACCAAGAAGGAAGTGGAGGAGGATGTGAAAAAGCTGAGAGACGCACTCTCTGGAAAAGATATACAGGCAATTAAAGACGCTCTCGAAAAACTTAGGAAGTCAGCCCAGAAGATAGGTGGGGCCGTTTACGGGCAGGGAGCCGTCGGCTCCGGAAAGGAGCCTAAGAGCTAGCCATGGCAGATAATGGAAAAGACTACTACGAAATACTCGGCGTCCCCCGCAACGCTAGCAAGGAGGAGATTAAGAGAGCGTACAGAAGGCTAGCTCTCCAATACCATCCCGACCGCAACAAGTCGCCGGACGCTGAGGAGAAGTTTAAGGAGATAAGCGAGGCATACGCTGTGCTCATCGACGATGAGAAGCGAAGGCTTTACGATATGTATGGAAGAGCGGGCGTGTCCAAGACATACAGCACCGAAGACCTGTTCCGCTCCACTTGGTTTGACTTCGACGAGTTGTTCAAAGACCTTGGGCTGGGCGATTTTGAAACTATCTTCGAAAGGTTTTTCGGCTTCCGCAAAAGGCCTAGGCAACCAGCCCCTACCTACGTAGAGGCAGAGGTCTCGTTGTACGATGTTTTCAAAGGCTCTAAGAAAGAGGTGCCAATCACAACCACGGAAACATGCCATAGATGCAACGGCTCAGGCGGCGAGCCAGGATACGTGGAAAGATGCTCCGCCTGCAACGGCACAGGCCAGAAAGTCGAACGTGTCCAAACAGGTTTCATGTACTTCACCTCTGTAACCACATGCAGCCGTTGCAGCGGCTCCGGAACAATAGTGAGGAAGGCGTGCACCGTCTGCAGGGGGAGAGGCTTCGTCGAGAAGACTGAAAGACTGGTGGTCGACATCCCGCCAGGCTCTGCCGACGGCGACACAATCGTTTTGAGGGGTAAGGGTTTGTTTGACCGTGAATCGGGGAGAAGGGGCGATTTGATAATCCGTCTTAAGCTCAGACCTGGCCGACAGTTCATCCTCAACGGCGACAGGCTTGTGATGTTTCTTCCAGTGTCTCCGAGTGAAGTGGTTGCTGGAAGGGAGATATCTGTTAAATCGTTTGACGGTGTATTGAGGGTTAAGCTGAGTAGGGAGAGCCTTGACACACCGGTTGTCTTCAGGGGTAGAGGGCTGCCGTTGAGGAACGGGAAACGCGGAGACCTTGAGGTACGGCTAAAGCTTGTGCTTCCAGAACATATCAGCCCAGAGCATTTGAGGGTTTACGGCGAGCTACTGCCCTACGAGTCTGCCTACATGGACGAGGAGAGACGACGTCTCTTCTCTGAATAGCCTTCGAAACATACATCAGCGGGTAACGTAGCTTTTTGACGTAACGCATCCTCGCCTCAACCACCGCCTTCCCATAGCACACCTCCACCAATACGTTCAGGTTTTCAGGCGTTAAAGTTCCGTAGCTGTAAAGCCCGCCCTTCCTAGAAAAGCCCGTCACCCTCAGCTTTATCCTGTTTCTGTAGGGCTGGAGCATGAAGCTCTTTTCAACAGCTTTCTCTATGAAACCTTTGACGTCAGCAGCTATGGGGAAACCTGTAACCGAATGGACTATCGCGCCCAGCGCTATGCCCGCCTCGAAAACAGCCCTTTCCCTGTCGGAAAAGTCTGCTGGGAAAAACTTCCTGACAAAGCTTTCAACATCCTTCAACGCCATTAAGCCTAACCCAGCTGCTAAAAAACTGTTACAGAAACGTGGCTGCCGGCTGTTCTGAATACCTAGCCTAGTTTTCGGTGGAAAACCTCATCCAGAGAGGTCTTCGGATAAAGTCTTTAGACACGTCCTCTGCTGATCTACCATGGATTATGTGGAACGTTTTCGCAGTGTTTACTTGGAGGCCAGGCGGGAGCCGTCGGACGAAAACCTGCTCAAACTTCTGGAATCCCTTCTCCCGTTCTCGCCGCCAGGCATTGAATGGGGGCTGGAGATTGCAAGCATAGCCGGAGTAACCTACATGCTTGAAGGCGGCAGGCTCATCGCTGTTAAAGTTTCCAGAGACGAGTTCGGGCCTTTCATGCAGACATCGGTTGCTGAAATACCTTTTGAATCACTTCCTGCGGCGGCGTTGAAAAACGTCCGCGACGTTGACCTGTTTATCAAAAAGCTGGTAAGCCACCTCTCTGAATGGCTTAAACGTATGCCGCGTGAGAACATGCGGAGAAAGCTTGTGGAAGGTTTTCTGCACTCCGTAAAGGGTGTGGTTGTTGATTGAAGAAGTGAGCATAACAGACGTTATGGGTGATTATCCGTTTAAGGTTTTTCGTGGAAAAATTCGCTGGAAAGGGATGGACGTAAGGTTTGAGGGAGTGGTTTACCAAAGCGTCGGCGGACCAAACGTCAAGGCATCGGTCGAAGAAGAAGATTTGAAGACCCTCTTGGGAAAAGGCGTTACATACGAAGAAATAAACAGCCTGGAGCTTGAGCTCACGCAAAAAATCTTGAACGGTGAGATCAGCCTTGAATCCATCCGATGAGATTCTTGAAACTATTAGGAAATGCTTTGAGCTAGGCAAGAACGGGATGTTCGAAGCGTTCAACGAGCTTCATGCAGAGAATTATACCAGGTACAGCGACCTTCCACCTTTCAGGCTTCAAGAGCGGGATGAGGCGTTGAAGCTTAAAGCAAGTCTGTTGACTGAGCTGGTTGACTTCGAGTACGAAATGATGCAGCCAACGGTAGAGCTGATGGAAGACACTGCTTTAGCTGTCTTCCTGATGAGGTATAGGGGGATGGCTGTAAACGACTATGCCTTCGAGGGCCGGATGATAGACGCAACGGTGCGATGCAGCGTCTTACTGCGGAAAACTAAGCAGGGCTGGAAGATAGTTCACGAGCATCTCTCAAAAATCCCCGAAGGCTTTTCACCTGATTAACGTAACAACCTCGGGGGGAGTCTTCGCCAAATCAATATACCCTCTAACTGTTTTTTCCAGCTCATACACGTAATGCATGCCTGCGGGGGGTCCGTCCAATCCATAGAATACCCCAGCTCCTCGGACGTAGTATAGCCGTTCGCCAGCGGGGAGGCTGGGACATCTGTGGTCTAGGTACTGTGAGTCAGATACTTGAAACATCTCGTAGGCTGGTTCCTCGCCGGCTTTACAGACCAGTAAAATCCAGTGTTTGCCGGCAGCTGTTTCAGGCATCATCCCCTCAGTCGAGGTTAGGACCTCAGGTCCTCTAACACCCACCCTGATGTTGCCGCATCGTCTGCACCGCCAGACATCTACAACTTTGAGAAGCTCTCTTTTTTTGTAGATGTTTAATGCTCCATAGTAGATGTGGTCGTGGCCTTCCCTGCATTCTGTCATCTTTAACCCTGTTTCTTGAGTATTACCGTCTCACCTTTGTAAAGCCTTTTGAACTCCTCGGCGTCTTTCTCCGAGCCTACGATGGCTCCATAATGCATCGGTATGACGACAGCTGGTTTTATCGCGCTAGCAGCTTCCACAGCCTCGGCCGCCGTCATTACGTAGGTTCCGCTGACAGGCAGCAAAGCCACATCAACCTTTAGCTCTCTCATCTCTGGAATGAAGTCTGTGTCTCCGGCATGGTAGATGGAAACCTTGTCCACTGTTATGACGTAGCCGACGCCGCCGTATTCCTTTGGATGAAAAACCTTCCCAGGCTCCCTAAACTTGTTAACGTTGTAGGCTGGTACAGCCTTTATTGAAACGTTGTCTAGCGTTAGGCTGTCACCCGCAGCCATATATTTGACGATGCCTTTGCCAAGCTTTCTCAACTCCTGCTCACAGTTCTTAGCCGCGACAATTGTCGTCTTTTCGGTGACGATTTTCCTGAGGTCGTCGAGGCTGAGATGGTCAAAGTGATCATGAGTTATCAAAACTATGTCGGCAAGAGGACCCGCCCTTATTTTGTAAGGGTCTATGTAGATGGTTTTGTCTTTCTTGATGACAAAGCTGTCGTGACCAAGCCAAGTTATCTCCACCCCTTTGTAGGTGTAGGTCATGAATCATCTATAGCTAACACGTGTCTTTAAACCTTTTCCGCCAGCAACCCTTTCCACAATTCTGTTACCAAAATCTTTAAGACGTTTCTCCAGCACATCGCTTCCCATGGTAAGAAGGTTGTAGTCGCTGAACATGGCAGAAAACCTTACTTCAGCCTTTTTATCCGATACAAACATCTCAAGAACTTCTTCAAGTTTGCAAAACCTGTTTTTACACCTTGCTTTGACAACACCATCAGCCACGTGGCTGAACTCAAGGTCGTCTACATCCCTTATCTCATTACCACAAACACATGTTAGCATATGCTTCAGCCCAAAAGCATCCAGAAGAACACGTGCTGGTGGATATTTGAGCTTGCTGTTACGCTGGCTATGGTTTCTTTTCCTCTGGGATGATCGGCTGGAATGCTTTTCCGTATCCGGGCAGGTTTGGGTGTTGGGTGAAAGGTTATGCCATTATCTGGTGAAGGATTATGTAGACCGGAGACGAGCTCAAAGTAAATAAATGTTGCATGATTCTATGCCGCTGGCGGCTTTTCACATCTTTAAATCGCAACGTTTGAATGATGCTTTTGTGATAGACATCCACTGCCACCTGACTGAGGAACCGCTTTACACAAACCTTGGAAAAATATTGGAGGAGGCTAAACAGGCTGGGGTCGTTGCCGTGATAACCTCGGGGATAGGCTACGCCGACTGTTTAAAAGCCCTTTCGATAGCCGACAACAGCTTCGTCCACGCCTCACTGGGAGTCGAGCCCTACGACCTAAACGACTATGAAAAAGTCATCGAGCTCATCGAGAGAAACAAGGATAAGATAGTGGCCGTCGGCGAGGTCGGCCTTGACTACTACTGGGGTAAACGGGAAACGCGTGAAAACCAGCTGAGAGTGTTTAAAGAATTCATCAGCCTCGCTAAAGAAACAGGTCTCCCCCTAGTCATCCATTCACGCAGCGCGGGAAAGTATGCGTTAGATGTTTTGATAGAGGCTGGTGCTGAAAAAGTGGTTATGCATGCCTTCGACGGTGCGGCAAGCGAGGCCTTCAGAGGAGCTTCAAAAGGTTTCTTCTTCTCAGTCCCGCCCTCGGTCGTCAGGTCTGAGCAGAAGCAAAAGATGGTAAAAAGGCTGGGGCTTGAAAACCTTATGCTGGAAAGCGATGCACCCGTTCTGGGCCCTGAGAGAGGCGTTGTAAACACTCCCGCAAACATCATAATCTCGGCTGAAGCTATATCACGTCTAAAAAACATACCGTTAGACAAGGTGGTTGAGGTTACGTCGGAAAACGCTAAAAACATATTTAAGCTTTGAGCAAAGGCTTAGGTGGATGACGCTTGGCATCGACAGACCTTCATCTGCCATGGGTTGAAAAATACAGGCCGAGAAGGCTTGACGACGTAGTGAACCAGGAGGAGGTTGTTTCCACGTTGAAAAACGTTGTCGCGACAAAAAACGTTCCTCACATGCTTTTCGCAGGCCCGCCGGGAACAGGCAAGACAGCCACCGCTCATGCTTTCGCCCAAGAGCTTTTCGGGCCAAGATATCTCGAGGACGGCCTCTTCGTCGAAATCAACGCCTCAGACGAAAGAGGGATCGAAACTATAAGGGAGAGAGTTAAAACGTATGCTAGGACGGTCCCGTTTGGTGGGATAGGTTTTCGGATTTTACTGCTAGACGAAAGCGACCAGCTTACCGATGCCGCGCAGCATGCTTTCAGGAGGACTATGGAGCAGTTTTCAGCAACATGCAGGTTCATACTGGCGGCAAACTACAGCAACAGAATAATCGAACCCATCCAATCAAGATGTGCTGTCCTGAGGTTCAAGCCGCTTAGCATGAATATGGTTGAGAGGATGCTGAGACGTATTGCTGAGGCCGAAAAGATAACGCTTGAAGATTCGGCTGTTCAGGCGATCTATGAGTTTTCGCTGGGAGACATGCGCAAGGCCATAAACATACTGCAGTCTGCAGCTTCTCTATCCCCTAGAGTTGATGAAAAAACTGTGTACAAAGTTATGGGGCTTGTGAGCAGGGGTGAAGTAAGGAGGATGCTTGAACTAGCTCTCGACGGGAAGTTTAAAGAGGCTCGAGACCTTTTACGCGATTTAATTTACATGCAAGGCCATCAAGCTCAAGACATAACCTTCTCCATGTCGAGGGAAATAACGTCTCTGAACGTGTCAGAAGATGACAAGATAAAACTTGTTGACGCTTTAGGTGAGACGGACTACCGAATATCGCAGGGAGGCACGCCTGAGGTACAGCTCCAAGCCTTCTTAGCAAAGCTCAGTTTACTGAAGAGGGCTGGCGGGTGACCCTACTCTGGACCGAGAAATACAGGCCCTCGAAAGTGTCGGAAATAGCGGGTAATAAAGAGGCTGTAGCCGAGTTCTTGGGATGGGTTGAGGGCTGGCTTAAACGCAGGCAGTCGAAAAAGGCAGCACTATTGTATGGTCCAGCGGGGGTAGGCAAAACCTCGCTTGTACACGCCTACGCAAAAGAGCACGGCTGGGAAGTAATCGAGATGAACGCGAGCGATTTCAGAACACGTGAAAACGTTGTACGGATCGTGGGCGCAGCCTCATCCCAGGCCTCGGTAACAGCGGCTAAGGGTAAGATCATCCTCATAGACGAGGTTGACGGCATAGAGGCCCGCGCTGACGCTGGGGCTGTGCAGACCCTCGTCCAGATAGTCGCGGAAAGCCATGTACCTATAGTCATGGTCGCCAACGACCCCTGGGACCCTAAGCTCGCACCCCTCAGAGAGATATGCCAGATGATACAGTTTAGAAGAATCCCAAAACCCACGGTAGCAGCGCACATAAAGAAGATAGCAATGGCGGAAGGGCTGAAAATCCCAGAGGAAAAAATCAAGGAAATAGCTGAAAACTCTGGAGGAGACCTCAGGTCGGCCATAAACGATCTTCAAATTTACGCCTCTGCTTCAGACACGGGGCTTGAGGTCGGAAGCAGGGACAGAAAGAACGAAGTGTTTAATGCGTTGGCTACTGTATTCCACGCGAAAAGCTTCAACAACGCTGTTTACGCTTTGAACAACCTTGACTTAGACCCCGCGGAGTTTTTCACATGGGTTTTAGACAATGCTCCGGAACAGCTTTCGCCGCATGACCTAGCAATAGCTTTGGAAAACCTTTCAAAGGCTGACTTGTTTCTGCAGAGGGTCAGCTCTAAACAGGCTTGGCATCTGCTGAGGTATGCTGTGCCTTTCATGACTGCGGGTGTTGCGCTGGCTAGGAAGCAGACGCCTGCCAAGTTTGTGAAATTCAGCTACCCGAGCAGAATAAGATATCTAAGCCAGACACGGGGTGAAAGAGAGCTCGTTGAGAGCATCTGCCAGAAGCTGGGGAAAGCACTCCACATGTCCAGCAGGAAGGCGAGGACAGAGGCTCTTCCCTTCGTAAAAATAATGTTGAGCTCCGACGGAATGGAAATGGCCGATTTCTTCGGCTTCACCAAGAAAGAGCTCGAATATCTCCGAGGGTCTGAGGCTAGAAAACCTCGTGGGAAAACTCGCGGCTAAGGTCTTTGACCAGCTCCCTTTCAAGCAGCTGGACAGGTATGCCGGGTAGGTATACGTACGTCTTCCTACCCCTAGCCCCCTCACTCCTAATAATCAGCCTCAAAAACCCCAGGTCCTGCAGCTGCTGAAGGGTCTCCCAGAAAGTCGTGTAGCCCTTCGCCTCGTCCCCCATCTCCTCGCAGACGACTTTGTAGTGTTGGAAGAGCTCGGCAGCGGTTACAGCTGTCTTGTTTCCCGCAAGACTCCTAGCGGAAGCAAGCAAAACAAGCTTCTCGTCACGCTTCAGGTATGAGAGGTTTTCCCTTCTGATGGTTGGGTACACGCTAGCCAATGCCTTCCTGACATGCTCCGCTGTCACAGTTTCGCTCCCCTCTGCTTCCGCATACTTTCCAGACCTCCAAAGAAGGTCTATGGCGTAGCGTGCGTCTTTCCGCTCGGCCGCAGCCTCTGCAAGAAACTCGAGCACCTCATCAGATATTGCGTTTTTGTAAAAGGCTTCGGAAGCCCTGTATCGAAGGATTTCAAACAACTGGGTGTAGTCATATTCGTTTAGATGTATGTTGTTTCCCCCAAGCCCGCTTAATGTCTGCGCATCCAGCCTTTCTAGAAAATCAGGCTCCCTAAAGATGAGTATAGCCGAGATCAAGCTACCATCCTCTATGTCTTCGCCGCTTCTAGTCAGCAAGTATATCGGTCCTCCGCCTTCTTCAGAGATGAGGGCTTCGACCTCGTCTAAGCACAGGATCAGCCTAACGTTGTTTAGCCGCAGGAACCTCACCAGTATTTCGAGGATTTCCTCGTCGGAGTAGCCTCTTCTAGGAAGGTTGACGCCGAGTTGTTCAACAACTTTCCTTAAAACGGTGTAGAGAGATTTGTTTATCCTGCAGTTGACGTGGATGTACCTGATTTTTTTCCCAATCCTCCTAGCTTCACGCTCTATACGTTGGCCGAAGAGCTTTGCAAGGCTTGTCTTCCCAGTGCCAACCGCGCCCGATATGAAAACTCTCACCTGGAAAGGCCTCTCATCGGTTAGAAGTGAGGAGAAGAAAGAGTTGAGAAGTTTAAGCTCTTCCTCCCTGTAGAGAAGCTTTTCGGGAACGTATTCGGGGGAGAGCTTCTCCTCATTCTTGAAGACCGGCATAACCTGCCAATATCTTCTACCACCGCCGGCATAAAAGATTGAGAGATGGCTGAAAGTGGGACTACTCTTAAATCCAAAACCGTTCTATACCCTTAAAGTTAGCTGTTTTCAAACAGTTAACCGATGACGGTCTTTATAAAGACATTCTCGTACTTCGTAGGACTCGGCAAAGATGTTAAGTTACTCATAACTGGTCAAGCTTTTTTCATGTTTCAGATGGGTTTGATGCAGCTGGTTCTCCCCATATTCTTCGCCAAGGCTGGCATGGATGGAACTCAAGTAGGAATGATAATCACAGCCGGACAGCTTACTGCGGCTTTTCTATCCCCGCCTCTTGGAATGCTGGCCGATAGATATGGCAGGAAAAAATTCGTTACGTCCGCATCTCTTCTCGCTGGAGCTTCTTTTCTAGGCTACATAGTGTTTACGAGGTTCATCCATGTTCTCCTCGTTAGCATAGTACTCGGGCTTGCCATGAGCATGTTTTACGCGCCTTTCTCTGCTTGGATGGCTAACGTTACTCTGCCCGAGAGGAGAAACGCTGTCTTCAGCTTGAGCTCTGCTGTCAACATGATTGGAATTGTTGCAGCGTCTTTGCTGGCATGGCTTCCACCCCTGTTAAGAACACAGCTTGCATTCAACGAGTTGGATTCCTACAAACCTGTGATCGCCGTAGCAGCCATTATGCCCATGTTCGCTGCACCTGTCTTCGCCTTAGTCAAAGAAGATTTGGTCGTCGACGGCAAACGCAGCTTCCTTCCCAGAAAGTCTATACACGTCATAAGCAGAATCAGCGTTGTCCAGGCGCTTTTTGCGTTGGGAGCTGGATTGGTTATACCCCTCTTTCCATACTGGTTTTATCTCAGATTCAAAGTTGATGAAAACGTGCTTGCGCCACTTTATGCAGTGGCAAACATAACTCTCTTGTTTTCTTTCCTTTTGGCTCCAAGGCTTGCTGAATCCTTCGGAGTAGTTCGCACAATAGTTTATTCCCAGACTCTTGCTACAATATTGCTGGTTTTGATCCCCCTTGCTGAAAGTTACGCCGTAGCAGGGGTTATCGTCGTTTTGAGAGGCTTGTTTATGAACATGGTTAACCCGCTCGTCATATCGCTCATTCTAGGTTTAACCGACCCTGAGGAGCGGGCGACTTCGTCGGGCGTGATGGCGATCACATGGAGTGTTCCAAACGCTGCTACGCCTACCGTTGGAGGGTATTTAATGCAGAATGTTTCTCTCTCCCTACCCTTCTACCTCTGCGGAATCTTCTACGGCGTCGCTGTATTCCTCTTCTACGTCTTCTTCCGAGGCAAGAACCCTCACACCTAGCCAGCTTCTATAATAACATCATGTTTTGAGAGTTAAATCATGCGTTGAGACGTTTTCTTGGGTTGACTGAGGTCTGGCAACCCATCCCAGGGGTTAAGGCAATAGAGCTCGACATGGACGTTGAAAAACCCGTGAGATGCTTTTTACTAAAGAACATCGACGGCTACTATTTGGTTGACACTGGCTATCGGAAAACGGTTAACGACCTACTGCGCATAGTTGAAAAATACATGATCTCAAAGACTGTTTTGACCCATCTCCACTTAGACCATTCAGGCGGCGCATCCGCAGTCAAAGCAAACAAAGCCGCAAAGCTGGTCTTCCACGAAAAGGAACTTCATACACTTAGACAGGCTCTTAAGGCCGACTCATGGCTGTCAAGAATCTTTCAAGGAGAAGAGCTCTTCTCCTTGAAAGCGGCTTTAAGCTATCTAAAGACCATTCCCGAGCCGGATGCATTTGCCTACGAAGGCATGATGCTAGGCTCTTGGCGGGTTTTGCACACTCCCGGCCACACACCGGGTCACGTCGTTCTGGTAGGCGAAGAAGCAGCAATCACAGGAGACCTGATATTGAGCGACGATACCTCAAACGTTGCCTACGTGCCGATAGACGGCTATCACCCTCTCTCAGATTATTTGAGGAGCCTCGTCAGGGTAGCGAGGCTTAACGTAAGCCTGATTCTGCCCTCGCATGGGGCTGTCTTCAAGGACTGCCGCCCCCGTGTGAAGGAGATTTTCTCACATCATTTTGAAAGGCTTTCTCAAACAGCTCAAGCATTGCGGAGAGGTATGAAGACTCCTTTAGAGGTCGCCAACGAAATAAAATGGTCTAAAGGCAGCTACAGTAGCCTATGGCCGTTCGACAAATGGCTTGCAATACTTGAAACTCTCTCACACCTGGACTTCCTCGCCGAAGCCGGCTATGCAGTCCAACATACAACCACAGAGTATAGCCTAGCTGAAGATGCTGACTGGAAAACCGTCAAGAAAAAATTGACGTCAATATCCGACGGTCTGTGGAGCATGTGAAAACCTGTCACATCCCGGCTTAGCCGGCTATCTAGTCGCTGTATCGGATGCCTTAATGAGCTGTGTTAAGCCGGGGATGCTGCTCTCCCTTAGATACACGACTGGTGTATAGGGCGCGAGGGTTATGAGAGATTGCCCGACCGTTCCCACTTCGAAAGATTGAAGACTCTTCCCTCTCGCGGGATCACTCAACTCCGGTTGCTTATCAACGTCAGGATTGTGCTGTCTATAAATCTCAATTCCCTCTTGCGGGATTACTGCTGTGTTTTTTCTGGGTTTTTCGGGGTTTTACGCCGTTTGGCGTGCCCGTTTTAAGGCGTTGATTGTTTGAGGCTTTTATTTAAACCTTGCCCAGCCCGTTCCGAAAACCTTAAAAACAATGTGTTCTCGCCCGAACAGTCCACCGGCGGGTAGAAGAGCCGTTGAAGAGGGGGTTAGGCTGGACAGCGGCCCAGCCAGCCAAACATCCCAGAACTGAAGGTCTATGGCCGGAGGGGCTCAGCCTCAGAAGGATAATGCCAGGTAGGATTGCAGATAAGCCATGAGCCTGTCAGGGGTTTGTTCCATATCTCGTCGGGAGGGCCTGGGTATGGGTTGCTGTCGACGTCTATGCAGGCGGGATAACAGCGGTATACCCTTCCAGCGGTAGGCCTACGCTTAATGAATTTCGTTAGGATGGTCTCCAAGCTCTTAAGCCTAGCCATCGAGCCTAAAGCAAGGAGATGCATAGCCGTAGACGTAGGTTCCAGGGGTTGCTGGCTCTTACGGCAGGAGCTGCCTTAAGAAGGCTTTGGGCTGACAAGCCGGGGGTTTGGTCGATAAGGGTCTATGGTATCGATGGGTTCTACAGAGGCTTGGCCTAGAGTATGAGCGTCAAAGGGAGAGGTTGTTCAGACACCTGAAGGAGGGGACGGCTGTGTTCAACAACAAGCTTAGCGCCAGAAGCCATTCACACGGAATAACAAACCTTATACCACCAAAGCATGAAGGATGGAGGCGGCTGACCATCCTTATCCGGACACTATCGATTGGCTTGCAGCTTCTGCATGCAAAAGGCTTAAGAGACCCAATGTTCAAATTAGTGTTGCGATGATGAGTCTGACCAGGCTGATTCGGTGATCTAGATCTTGAGCTCTGAGCGTTTTGGAAAAGGTAAAAAGTCTAAATTGGAAATTGATATGCATGTCTTCCGCCGCGTTTTCGTTAACCCTAGCCGCGACAGCAGTGTTTGCCGTTATCGCTATAGCCATCAGATATATTCTTAGAAGAAGGTTTAGGCAGGAACACAGGAAAATTCTGTACGTTGTTTTGGTCATGTTGGCGGCGGGCTATGTCGGATACGTTGCATACCTCTGGAGATTCTTCGAGTTTGTAGTAGGAGTTTTGGCCACCGCAGGCGCCCTTGGGCTTCTATTCGCTTTAGCGCTTGTCCCCTGGGTCTCAGACATTCTTTCAGGCATATCAATAGCGCTAGACCCGAGGATAAACATAGGAAGCGAGGTGGAGTTGGAGGGTAAGAGAGGCAAGATAATAGACATTACGTTGACACGGGTCGTTATATCCGGCGACGAATGCATAATACTTGTGCCAAACAGAAAATTCAGAGAAGAAGTAATAGTGGTGTACTCGACGAAGCCGGTGGAAAAATACTTCAAGAAATAAAACTACGGTTACTCTGTTATAATATGGCTAGTGTTCAGGGCCTCAAGGATGTTGTCTAGTTTAGCTGGCACCACATGCATGTAGCCAGTTATCCTTTCTATGACTTCGTCTGCTTTGAAGCCTGCTCCCGTAACGCAGCAAACAACCTCATCACCCTCATCTAACACACCTTCACCCCTCATTTTCTTAACAGCGGCTAGGGTGATAGCGCCCCCTGGCTCGGCGAATATTCCAGCGTATTTGCTGAGAAGCTTTACCGCCTCAACAGTCTCTTCGTCGGAGACGGTTTGACAGGTTCCGCCAGTATTTCTTGCGACAGATAAGGCATATAGGCCGTCGCCAGGAGCTCCTATTGCAAGGCTCTTAACCAAGGTGTTCGGTGTTTTAACAGGCTTTATCTCATCGGAACCTGTCTCAAAAGCTTTAGAGATTGGCGAGCATCCATCCGGCTGGACTCCGTGGAACACGGTGTCAGCTGAGTTTATAACTCCAAACTTTTCCATTTCTTTAAGCCCTTTATGCAATGCTCCGAACAAAGCGCCGCTGGCCATTGGAACTACGAGGTGTTGAGGAGCCCTCCAACCCAGCTGCTCCACAGTTTCAAAAATCATGGTCTTGGACCCCTCTACATAGTAAGGCCTTAGGTTCACGTTTACTATGCCTACGTCGGCCCTGTCAACGAGTATGTAGGCCAGCCTGTTTACGTCGTCGTAGGTTCCGTCGACTAATATAACCCTGCCACCGTAAACCGAGGCTTGCTTCACCTTAGGCAGCTCCACAGTATCAGGCATTAACACAAACCCTGTCAACCCGGCCGCTGCCGCATGGGCTAGGGTTGCCGACGCAAGGTTGCCTGTTGACGCACATCCGACAAGACCTATCCCGAACTCTCTAGCCTTAGAGACAGCTACGGAGGCAGGTCTGTCTTTGAACGAAAAAGTCGGGTTTACCGTGTCGTTTTTTATGTAAAGGTTTCGGATGCCAACAGCTTTAGCAAGCTCCCGTGCCTTGACAAGCGGGGTTCCTCCAGCGCCAATATCCACCCAAAACTTTTTGTCGACCGGCAGGAGCTCCGCATAGCGCCAAACTCCTCTGACGATGCTAGACTTCAGCCTATCCCGTAGGCCGTGGCTTACGTTTTCATAGACCACGTCAAGGGCGCCGAGGCATCTGTCGCATACGTTTCTCAGCTCCGGGGGGAACTCAGCTCCACAGTTTCGGCAAACCAGCTTTAGCTCCGACCACCTTGCAAAACCGGGTTGAAAGGCTTTTTATAAACCTTGCGAGCTACGACTGCAGTATTAAGTAAAGGTCGCTCTTTCTAATCACCATCCCAAACCTATCCTCTCTATCCTTCATATACTTGTAACAGCGCATGATGAGGGGGAGATGTCTGACTAGGTTTAGCTCCCCAGCCTGCTTAAGCTTAACCATCCTGTAGATGTCCGAGTAAGGCTTGAAGAATTCAAGCACTCTTCCAGCATACCTCTCAGGTTCCTCGAGTGTTTCGAGGAAGATTTCAGCACATTCAAGGCTTGGGAGGATTCCTTCACCGAGCATTGGGAAGACGGTGCCGATTGACTCCCCTACGCCGACTATTTTACCGTTTGAGAAAGGAGTACTCAGCTCGGGAGGAGCTATCCTCACCGCCCTACCATATTTTCCGACAATTTTTCCACCGTTTTGAGCGACGAAGGCATTGACTTCACGGACATGGTTGTTTGAAATGTCGCCTGCGCCTACGTAGGCCTCGTTGTCGCCAAGCGGAAAATACCAAAGATAGCCGTTACAGTTTCTAAATATTTTGACGTAAAAATCTGTTAACGGCTTTTCCCCACCATATTTTATTCTATACTCAAAGCAGGGGACAACTTCGTCCTGAGCTGGCCTGGGGAGAAGGGCTCGTGAAACACCGGTGGCGTCTATGACGAGGTCGAATTCTCTTACAAGTTTCTCACGGTCTGGTGTTACGCCGTAGAAAACTCTAAGGCCTTTAGTGAGGTCGAGCTCAAGACGGGCTTTGTCGTAAGTGCATAAACCTTTCAAAGGGATTGTCGACCTCTGTTTGCCGTTGTCCAAGGTTAGGTGCTCACCTAGATGCAGAAGATAATCCTCGAAATTGAAGCCGACCTTCTCAAGAATTTGTTTCGCCACCTGCCTTACAGTTCCCCACGCACAAATTGCTTTAAAACCTTCGCGAGGCTGTCTCTCAAACCCCACAACATCAAAGCCCAACTGCGACAATCTCCTAACGAGATACGATCCAGCCACACCCAGGCCTACGACGGCTATCCTCATCAAGGACTGTCGCTAACAAGCACTACAAAAGTATTATTCGAGCTATCATGGACCGCATATAGCCGGGGTTTAGACAAGCTATCTTTAAGTAGGGTCTTTCAGCCATAGATTTAGATGGACGACGACATCGAAAGAGTAGTTGATGAAATTCGTCTAGAATACCTACATACACCTATTAAAATTGTGATGACAGCTGACGTAGCCAAATTAAGCTATGCTGGGAAAACGTTTGAGGATTTGAAGAAAGGCACTGTTGTAAATGTTTGGCAGTGGGTTGCTGAAGTGCTTGTCTCAATGGGCTATGCCGAATATGTTTCCAAGCCTTTGACGGCAACCCAGCTCATGCAGTTGGAGTGGCGTGAGAAAAACAACCCCGCCGACATCCAACCATTAGACAAACATTTCTACATTGAATGGATGAGGGAGGCAGAAAAAGGCGACAGAGACACTGCGCGAAGGCTAGCCGACATCATAACTATGAGGATGATGAAAATCATAGGCTTGGCGGCGAAGAGGCTTGACGGTGACATAGTGAAAAAACTAACGCCTGAAGAGGAGGTGCTTTACAAACGTGTTTACAGCGTTGTCGAACGATGGATTAAGGTTATGACGCCTAAGGGTGGGTAGAATGGCTACAATACCTCTTGAGGAAAAACTGGTTTCTTTCTTCAAATCTGAAAAGTATCGCGAGCTTCTACGCGAGTCCACCGCCAAAAAGAAAAGAAGCATACCGGTGGAGTTCAGCGACTTAATAAAATTCGACGAGGAGTTTGCGCGGGAGCTTGTGGAGAACCCTAACGTCATGCTTGGTGTTTTGAACAGGGCCTGCTTTAGACAGCTGCAGATAGAAGACCCTGAATATGCGTCTTCTGTCCGCTCGTTTACAGCGAGAATTATGGCGCTTCCGACGGTTACTCCGATAAGAGAGGTTAGGTCGGAGCATCTGAGGAAGCTTGTGATGATTGACGGCATGATATCAAAGGCCTCCGCCGTGAAGCCAATCCTCAAGGCTGGTGTGTTCAAATGTAGGTTCTGCGGCGACAGACAGCTGGTTGAGCAGCATTCTCAGAGGCTGTCGATGCCTGAAGCGTGTAGGGATAAAACATGCAGGGGAAGCAAGCGTCCAAGCTTCGAACTGGTTCCAGAAGAGTCGACATACATGGACTATCAGGTAATCGGGGTTCAGGAGAAGCCTGAGGACCTGCCTCCTGGCCAGCTCCCCCGAGTCATAGAGGTCAGGGCAAGAGACGATCTAGTTGACACAGCGAGGCCCGGAGACAGGGTTATAGTGACCGGTATCGTCGACTCTGTGCAGGAAAGGGCTGGAGAAAGCCCGTTAAAAACCTTCAGGATATTCATAGACGCCGTCAGCATAGAACCGGCGAGCAAGGAGCCTCAGGCGGTACACATATCGCCGGAAGATGAAAAACTGTTTAAGAAAATGGCCGAAGACCCGTTTATAATAAGGAAGCTTGTAGACTCGATAGCTCCCTCGATTTACGGCCTTGACCACATAAAGGAGGCAATTTTGCTCCTGCTGGTTGGGGGTCGGTCAAAAACATTCCCCGACGGCTTAAGGGTAAGAGGCGACCTGAACATACTTCTCGTCGGAGACCCTGGAACAGCGAAAAGCCAGCTGCTCCAGTACGTGGCCTCAATAGCCCCGCGTGGTATTTACACCTCTGGAAGGGGGTCCACCGCCGCCGGTTTGACTGCCGCTGTTATACGTGAGAAAGAAGGGGGCATGGTTCTTGAAGCAGGCGCGATGGTTTTGGCGGACATGGGTGTCTGCTGCATAGACGAAATAGACAAGATGCGTCCCGAGGACAGGGTGGCCATCCATGAGGCGATGGCACAGCAAACAGTCAGCGTAGCCAAAGGCGGCATAGTGGCGACGTTAAACGCCAGAACAGCCGTTCTAGCGGCTGCAAACCCAGCCTACGGCAGGTATGACACCTACAGAAACTTTACAGAAAACGTCAACCTTCCTATAACCATTCTCTCTAGGTTTGACCTGATATTCGTCCTCAGGGACGAGCCCAACCCAGACATGGACAGAAAGATATCATCGCACATAGCTGCCCTTCACCAGCTTGGAGAGCCTGAAAGAGCTCCTCCAATACCTCCGGAGATACTAAGGAAGTATATCGCCTACGCTAAAAGGTTTGAACCAACGGTGACGTCTAAAGCTATGAAAGTGCTTGAGGAGTTTTACCTTAAGATGAGGGCTCTCTATGAAAAAACTTCGACTGTAAGCATTACTGCGCGGCAGTTCGAATCCCTCATCAGGCTTACTGAAGCGCATGCAAGGGCTGGTTTGAAGACGCAGGCCGACGAGGACGATGCGGCGGCCGCCATCCTCCTCATGAAAAGAAGCCTTCAAGAAGTTGGTGTGGACATCGAGACCGGCGCACCTGACATAGACGTGATAATGACAGGAAAGCCGAAAAGCGTAAGAGAGAAGATGAAGCTTGTGATAGAGACGATAAAAAGATTTGAGGAAAAAAGCGGATACGCAGCGGAGCAGGAGCTCAGGGCTTCGCTGCTCCAGGAAGGGCTGTCGGATGACGAGATAACTAGGATACTAACCCGTCTTATAACCGACGGCCGGGTCTTCATGCCTAGGACGGGTGCCTACAAAGTAACATGACCCGTTACGGGGACTTAGAAGAGCTTCCGCCTTACCTCAGGGAGGCTCTCGAAAGATATGGGGTGAAACATTTCTATCCGCCGCAGTCGGAGGCTTTGAGAAAAGGTCTTCTCGAAGGTAGGCGTTTGATGGTTGCGACGCCAACCGCCTCTGGAAAAACCCTCATAGCCTTGATGGCCGCCTACAAACATCTTGTGGATGGTGGTAAAGTTCTATACTTAACTCCCTTAAGAGCTCTTGCCGCGGAAAAACTTGACGAGTTCAGCCGTTTTCTGGGCGGTGAATACCGTGTTGTGGCCAGCACGGGAGACTACGACTCCGCAGACCCGTGGCTGGAATCATACGATGTCATAGTTGCGACAAACGAGAAGGCCGACAGCTTGATGAGACACAGGGCTGCTTGGATAAACAAGATCTCCCTGATCGTGGCGGATGAAATACACTTGCTGGGCGAACCCGACAGAGGGCCCACTCTCGAAATGACTTTGACAAGGCTGACGGCCAGCAACCCGAAAGCTCAGCTACTCGCTTTGAGCGCAACGGCTCCAAACGCTGGAGAGCTGGCGGAATGGCTTGGGGCTGATCTAATAGCCATGGACTGGAGACCGGTCCCGCTTCGTGAAGGCATCTATCTCAGGGGAGAGATTGTGTACAGCGATAGGGTGAGAAAAATTGTTGCCGAGCATGACTATAACCCAGCAATATCTATCGCGCTTCAAACGGTGATGGAAGGCGGCCAGGTCATAATTTTCGCCAACACTAGGAGAAGGGCTGAGCAGCTTGCTGAGAGAGCAGCCTCAACCCTCAGCCAGAACGATCTTTTAAATGGTGTTGATAAAGCCTATCTTTCAGATGCTGCGGCAGACCTTCTTCAGTCCACCGAGTTTTCCGCATTCACCGAAAGGGTTGCCATGCTTTTGAAAGATGGTGCATGCTTCCATCACGCAGGCCTAGCGGCACCGCATAGAAGGGTTGTGGAGAAAGCTTTCAGGGAGAGGCATCTCAAGGTGCTGTGCGCAACACCAACTCTTGCAGCGGGCGTCAACCTACCGGCTCGCGTAGTCATAATACCTGAGCTCAGACGATATGAGGTGGGCGAGGGGTTGAAAAGCATATCGGTGACAGAGTATAAACAATTCTGCGGAAGGGCTGGCAGACCCGGCTATGATTCATTTGGCGAGGCAATAACAATCGCACGTAACGAAGATGAGTTCGAGATGGTTCTGGAAAAATATGTTAAAGGTAAGCCTGAAAGGATTTGGTCCAGGCTTGGCAGCGAAAGACATTTAAGAATTCAGGTGCTGGCCGTCATAGCCAGCGAAGAAATCCACAGCTTCGAACGCTTACATAATTTTTTTATGAAAACCTTTTCGCATTATCAATTTGGCGGAAGGCTTCTTGAAAAATCTCTCAATAACGTAGTTGACTTTCTGTCCTCAAACGGGTTTGTAAGAGATGGTGAGAGGCTTGAGGCTACAAAGCTCGGCAGACGTGTGTCTGAGCTTTACATAGACCCTTTGACGGCCTTGACAATCCTAAAAACCTGTTCAAAAAGGCCAAAGAACATAGACGACCTCGGCTTGCTCCAGGTAGTTTGCATGACCTCAGAGGTGCCAGGTATTCCGATGAAACGTATGGAAGCTTATAGGATTCAAAGCTTTGTCAACGAAAATTACGAGTCATTTTTCGACGTGCCAGACCCCTCGGAAGACCCAGACGCCTACGACCTTTTCCTCGAGTCGGTTAAAACCGCGGCTCTCATGAAGGCTTGGATAGAGGAGGTTGGCGAAGGAGAGCTGTACGAGAAGATGGGAGTTGAGCCAGGAGACCTTGCTGTTCTACGTGAGAGATGCAGCTGGATTGCGTACGCAGCCTCCCAGCTTATGGCCATAGAGCAGAAGACCGTTTTGCAGCATGCTTTTGAGATACTCTCTGAGAGGATTGCCCACGGAGTTAGGGCTGAGCTTCTTCCCCTAACAGCTTTAAAAGGTGTTGGAAGAGTCAGGGCGAGAAACCTTTACAACTCAGGCTACCGAACGCTAGAGGACCTTAGAAGAGCATCCCCTGATGAGCTAGCCCAGGTTCCCAGCATAGGGGAGAAGATAGCAGCTCTTATCAAGAGTCAGCTCTGATAAGGCTCTCAAATTCTTGGAGTGTTTTTTCCTGGTTTTTCTCGACAGAGCCTGGACGGAGCTTCCTTGTTTTCTCCAAGCTCTCCGCCCATCCCAAGCCCTCTGCCTTCATAAGATAGGCAGCCAAAACCATTCCTGTCCTCCCGTAACCAGCCAAGCAATGGACCAAAACCCTTTGTCCATCGCCGACAAGCCGCTGGATAGTGTTAACTATTTTCAAAAGTTCATGGGGGTCGGCTGGCTTATGGTCCTCCAGAGGAAAATGAAAGTATTTGACGCCCTCGTTTTCAACGAGGTTTTTCGGCAAAGGTTTTTCCGTCAAGCTGATTATTGCTGAGACACCCCTGTTCTTAATATATCTGATGTGCTTACGTCTGCTCGGCAGCCCGCTTGCGGCTATTTTTTCGGAAAACATGGAGAAGTTGGGCGGGCTTTCTGTAAACACGCCTTGAAACTTTCTCAAAAGACCGGGCATAGCTTATCTGTTTACAATCTTTTTTACAAGCTTATCTACCTTGTCCTGCATCTCCGCCCTTATTCTTGCTGCTCGTTCTGCGTCAACGTCTAAAACAAGGGCCCTGACACGGTCGTAACCAAGCCTGTTCACCAACACGTCAAACAAACGTATGTCGCCAACAAGCTCGTAGAAGTCTGAATCAGTTGGCCTGACGACTATAGGTCCTAGGATGTCTGCAAACTCTGCCAAAGCCTCCTGCTCCTCCTCCTTGAGATTCTGTATTAGCGGCGGGGGGATTATTCTGTCGACCGGTAGCTCAACGATACTGCCCGCCACCTCACCCTCCAGAATTTCCGCCCTCTCGCTCCGCCACGCATCAAGGCTTAGCTTGTCTCTTTCACCGAAGTATCCATGCCACCATTTAAGGCTCTCAACTATGAGCTTCTCCATTTCAGCCGCAATCTGCCTTTTTTCACCGGCAACCTCTTCATTAGACAACACTAGAACAAGTGATTTCTTTGATTTTCTCTGCCGTGCCTCAACCTGCTGGGTGAATATCTGCTGCCTTACAGAGGTGATAACCACGTCCATGAAAACTTGGTTTCCGTATTTGTCGTTTCCAAGGTTTATTCTGACGGAGAGACGGTCTTTCCCTCTAAGCTTCTCCAGAACATATTCCCTGAGCCTCTCATACATCACCAGCGTGTAGATAAGCTGGCCGAGCTTCGACTCGAACTCATCGTATCCGTAGCTCATCTAAGGTGCCTTCTCGATGTATTTGAAAACTCCAACCTGTATCGAGTTGTGGTGGATGTATGTGTATTCGTCTGAGACAGGCATCAGCGTAGATTCACAGACTGGAAAGTATAGTTCCTCTATGGTCTTTTCCTGAGCCTGGGTCTGCATGGGTTCTCACAATGCTGCAATTGTATATAAGCATTTTCCAACATACCATGATTAAAAACAACCATCTGGCTTGCTTAAAAGGGAAACATAACCCAATGACTCACAGATATAAAGAAATCGTTCTGCAGAACATCCTGGCCAAATCCTATGTTGACAGCAGATGGTTTCCCCAAGCTTTTGCTCAGGTGTAGGTATTTTTCTTAGCTTGCTGAGACATAAACCCAAAAATATTTTTTAGACGAGGCGCGGCAGAGAACGTTGGCTTGAAGATTGTAAAAGGCCCTTCATCAAGCGAGCTGGCGGGTAAGCTTTCCTCCATTCTTCAGGTGCCGGCGGTTGGTGTAGAGCATAAACTTTTTCCCGACGGCGAGTCTTACATAAGGTTTGAGGATGGTGTTGCTGGCGAGGACGTAGTTCTAGTCCAAGGCCTGCATCCTCCCCAAGACACGAACCTAACACAGCTGCTTCTCATGGCGGACTGTTTGAAAGACTTAGGGGCCGCGTCGATAAGGGCCGTGATCCCTTACATGGCGTACGCTAGACAGGACAGAAGGTTTAGGGAGGGCGAGGCTGTAAGCATTCTAACCCTCTTCAAACTCTTGAAAGCGGTGGGGATAAATGAGGTGTTGACGGTCAACATACATTCGCCATGGGTTTTGGACAACGCAGCGGTTCGCGTGAAAAACATAGACGCGACAGGCCTCCTAGCTACGTACATTATGCAAGCTGGTGTTGAAAAACCGTTAATCCTTGCGCCGGGCAAGAAGGGCTTGGAGATGGCTGCATCAGCCGCATCCGTCATGGAAACCAGCTACGGGCATATCGAGAGCCGTAGAGACCCTGTGACAGGCGCTGTCACGGTGTCAACAGACGCCGACCCAAAAGGCAGGGAAACCGTCCTGGTGGACGACGTCATCAGCACCGGGCAGACTATGGTGAAATGCGTGCAGCTGTTGCGTAACATGGGTGCTTCAAGGATAATAGTTGCCTGTGTTCACGGCTTGTTCGTCGGGTCTGCCTACGAAAAGATCTCTGCAGCGGGAGCGGATCTTATCATAACTACGGATACTGTACCCAACCCCTATGCTGTCGCGTCTGTGGCGGGCCTGTTAGCTTCACAGCTAGGTTAACGCTATGCTGGGAAGGTCTTTTTTCCTTCTGTCGGGAGAGAACCCAGAGCTCTCAGCAGCCGAGCTTCGACAGGTTCTGTCCATCGTCAACGATTTAGACGTTTTCGAGCTGATCAACCCTAGAATAGCATCGGCGAATGTTCCACAACATCTGCACGGTGAGATAGTCGAACGTGCAGCGCTTACGAAAATGGCAGGGCTAATCATAGGCCTGGGCTCCGTGGACAACCTGAAGAAAGAGGGGGTGAACTTGGCGGCTGGCTGGGAAAATCTTGTTCCAAACGATGCATTAGGGTTTGGTGTTGAGGTTGTTAAAATAGGCGGAGCCATTGTAAACTCTTTGGAGATGGAGAGGTCTTTCGCAGAATACGTGGTGTCTTCGTTACCGAACCTGAGAGTGTCTCTGGAAAGGCCGGACATCGTCTTCGTGCTGCTTGTCTCACCAACAACCTACGTGGCGGGGATAGCTAAAGCATCGAAACCTAAACATTTTTTCCAGTCACGCAGAGCGGGGAGGAAGCCTTTTCGAATACCTTCAGCGCTTCAGCCCAAGCTCGCACGCTGCCTCGTCAACCTAGCTGTTTCAAGCAGAGATTCAAGGGTTTTAGACCCGTTCGCAGGCTCTGGAGCTATATTGATTGAGGCTGGGCTTATGGGGCATGAAGCTGTCGGGCTTGAGCTGAAGACGTGGATATCAAACGGGATGGCGTTGAACATCAAACCATACTGCCCTTCCGTCTGCCACATAGTCCAAGGCGATGCGAAAAGGCCTCCTTTCATAGCGGGCTTTGACGCCGTCGCAACCGACCCCCCGTACGGCAGGTCTGCAACCCTTGCCGGCCACATCCTAAAAACTTTGTTAAAAAAGTTCTTCGAGGCAGTCAGCGGTGCACTCCATGATAAAGCAAGGATAGCCATAATAGTTCCTAAAGAAGAGTATGAAAACCTCTTGGAAGCGGCCGTCGGGTTCATACCGCTCCAACACCACGACGTCTACGTTCACAAAAGCTTGACACGAAGAATTGTGGTGTTAAGACTTGAGTGAGATGAGGATATGTTTTCTAGGCACAGGCGGAGGCATGCCATCTAAAAAGAGAGGGCTGCCGTCTATAGCTGTCCGTCTCAAATCCTCCCTCATACTGTTTGACTGCGGCGAAGGTACTCAGAGACAGCTGATCCATGCAGGTCTTGGGATGAAGCCTAATCTCCACATCTTCATAACACATCTCCACGGAGACCATGTACTTGGACTTCCCGGATTATTGTTCACGCTGTCGATGAACGGTAGGTCTGAAGATGTTAACGTCAACGGGCCGCCTGGAATCGCAGGCTTTTTAAAGGCGGTTATGATTCCACAGCTTGGAAAGCTTGGGTTTAGGGTGAAGGTTAGAGAGATCAACCCAGGCGAGGCAGTAAACGTCGATGAAGTGACCGTTACGTGCTTCAGAACCGAGCATACAGCACTTTCTTTCGGATATGTCTTGCAGGAAGCCCCTAGGCCTGGGAGGATGCGTGAGGAATTTCTCGATTCTCTGGGTGTACCGCGCGGTCCTTTGTGGGGAATGCTTCAGAAAGGTAGACCAATAACTTTCAACAACAGGTTAATAACGCCTGAAGAAGCGATGGACCCTCCCCGTCCTGGGAGAAAAATCGTCTACACCGGCGACACACGCCCATGTAAAAACGTGCTAGAAGCAGCTAGAAAAGCGGATGTCCTCATCCACGATTCAACATTCGACAACAGTCTAAAAAACAAGGCTGTTGAGGAAGGGCATTCAACGGCTTCCGAGGCGGCTGAAACAGCTTTGAACGCAGGTGTTAGACGTCTCTACCTATTCCACATAAGTCCACGCTATGAAGACACGGAGGTGCTTCTCAGGGAGGCAAGGATGGTTTTTCCTGAGAGCTATGTGGCGGAAGACCTAGACTACTACATAGTTCCCTTCACTCGGTAAGCCATCTTATCGTTTCTTCAACGTTGTCCGACTCTATCCGGACCTCTATAGGGCCTAGAGCCATGACTTCGCCTGCTTCGAAGAAGGACAGTCTTCCCGCGTAAGCGGCTTGTTTGTTGAGGTAAAACGTTACAGTGTTTCCGGAGAGGTTTTTCGACAGCAGCATCCTTGCAGTGTTTCTTATAAGGCGTGACCTAATTATCATGCGAAGCTTCTCCAAACCCTCAAGCGAGTCGACAGTGGCAGTCACCCTCCCATCCCCTTTCTCGACGGATGCCTTAGGGAAGATGTTCAAAACAGCCTTGACTACCTTCTCCACACTCTCGGTGGGGTTGACGGCTGCTGTGACTTTAACGGCCAGTTTCAAAGCTGGGACTTTAGCGATGAAAGAGTCATCATTACGTTCAGAACGTTTTCAAACAGCTCCGTCTGTGTTACACGTCCTATTATCTTCCCTTCTTCAACTACGAACAGCCTTCGTATCCCTTTTTCCACCATCTTAGCCATAGCCTCGCCGATAGGGGCTTCTGGGGGTATCGTTTCAAGGGGGGAAGACATTATTTCCCTGAGTTGCATGTTTAGGGAGCAGCCCTTGGCCACGCATCGTCTGATGATATCCCTCTCGGTTACAACTCCAACCGGCAGTTTGTTACGTGTCACCACCAGAGACCACACGTTGTTGTCCAGCATGGCTTTCACGGCATCTAAAACAGTCGCCTTCTCATCAAGCTCGACAATATTTTTGTCCATAACATCCCGCACACGTAAGGTGACCGGCATCTAAACCACGTTTTTCCAGCGGTTTTTGGATCTTTTAAACTTTCAACAAGAAAGCCTCAAGCCATGTTCAACTGGGAAAATATATGAAAATATGGGGGCTGGATTCAGGGGCGACTATCCTAATAGCCATGGGATACGTCGCCTTGACTGTCCAAAACACCCAGACCCATACAAAACAAGACCCAACCGAGCGGAATGTGAAAGAACTGTCTGTAGTCGGAGGTTATCGGTCTGGGTTATTGACAGATAAAAACTAGTTGTCTCAGAATTGTTGTTCATATCCGATATGGCCGGTGGAAACGCCATCGCCTTAATATACTGAACTAACAGGGTTGCAATAGATGCTGGACAACACTTTCGTAGTCGTGTGGGAGGGGGTTGACGGCTCTGGAAAAACCACCCTTATGAAGGAGACGGCCTCAAAGTTGATCAAACTTGGACACAGTGTGGAAACATATAAAACACCAAGCGAAACAGCTACGGGTGTTTTCGCTAAAGAATATGGAAACAGGCCTTCGACAGACCCTTTTACCCGCATGCTTCTCTTTCTAGCCAACACGGCAGACGATAGCTCGGTTCTGAAAAAAATCGCTGCAGAAAAACGTCCCGAGTATCTTTTGATCGACAGGTACTATGTCTGCTCTCTCGTGTATGGCTTCGCTCTTGTTTCCAAACAGTTTAGAAAGCCTGTGGACGAGGGGAGGTTTTTGCAGTTCTTCAGGCTTGTGGAGGAGTTAGGCTCTGGCGTGTTCGTCAAACCCGACCTCACAGTGTTGGTTGAAGTGGACCGAGAAACGCGGAGAAAGAGGGCTTTTCAGAAAGAGGCGGGCTCCGACCAGGTTTTCGAGAGAGATGAAGAGCTTCAAGAGCTTGTCCAGCATTATTACAAGGTTTTGGAGGGAGCGCTGGTCGGTTCTATTATAACGGTTCTAAATGCAGACAGCATGCTTGAAGCCGTTGCAACCGAGCTGGCAAAAAAATTAACCATGATTAAGAGAGGATGGTCCGATGGTTAGAGCCTTCATAGCTGTGGATGTCGTTGACATGAATGTTGTTAAGCAGATTATGAGTGTTCAGAGTGAGCTGTCACGCGTTGGGGGTAACGGGTTGAAACTCGTTGAACCGGAAAACCTTCATCTTACACTCCGTTTTCTGGGCGAAATAAGCGATGCAGAAGTTGAAATGGTTTCGGAAGCCCTTAGAAAAATTGAGGCAACACCCTTCACGATATCTTTTACAGGCCTCGGATATTTCCCCGGAGGTGGGAGGATCAACGTCATCTGGGTCGGCGTTGCGGAAGGTGCTGAAAAACTCGAAGAAATACACAACAAGCTTGAGAAAAGCTTAGTGAGGATGAGGCTTGAAAAAGAGAAGTTTACACCACATCTAACCATCTGCCGAGTAAAATTCGTGAAGGACAGAAATGCGTTGCTGGATGTTGTCAACAGAAATTCAAAAACATTTTTCGGCAGCCAGCGGGTTGACAGAATAGCTTTAAAGAAAAGCGTGTTGACATCCTCAGGCCCAATCTACTCAGATATAATGGTGCGAAACCTTTGACAGAGGTTGAAAAGCTGCTCACGGATTTGGCGAAGCAGTTGAGACCGTTGCCTGAGACTTTGGAGAAAGCCAGCTCATACGCTGAAAAGCTTGTTGAAGGGGTTGAAGAACTGTTCGGGCCTGGAACAGCCTCTGTCGAAGGAAGCTTTGCGAAAGGCACCATGGTGAGGTCGAGGGAAGAGGTCGATATCTTCATCCATTTCAAGCCAGAAACACCTGTTGAGAAGGCTGCGGAGGCGGTGCTGAAGAGGGGCACAGAACTTGTAAAAAAACTAGGAGGAAGCGTCAAGCTCCGTTATGCCAGCCACCCATACGTAGAAGGTTTCCTAGATGGTGTAAGGGTTAACCTAGTACCCTGCTACGACACCGAGTACGGTAAATGGATAACGCCTGTTGACAGAACACCGTACCACACACGTTATGTCAAAAGCATCATCGACGAAAAGATGGCTGATGAGATTCGTCTCCTTAAAGCTTTTTTGATGAAAGACGAGCTTTACGGGGCTGAGATAAAGAATAGAGGGTTCAGTGGTTACGTTTGCGAGCTTTTGATCATAAAATATGGTTCTTTCCTTGAGCTTGTTAAACAGGCCTCTGGATGGAGGCCGCCGGTTGTCCTTGACGCTGTAAAAGTTGTCCAGCCAGAGTCAGTCATCATACTACCCGACCCAGTTGACAAAAGCAGGAACGCTGCAGCCGCTGTCTCCCTAACAACCCTTTCAAAATTTATCATGAAGTCGAAACTATTTTTGAAAAAACCTTCGGAAGCTTATTTCCTAGGGAGGACGTTGCTGAAACCTGGTTCAGAAGGCAGGTGTTTCCTTGCTGTCAGCATAAACGTCCCACAAAGACCGCCTGACGTGCTTTGGGGAGAGTTGAGCAAAACCCTCGAAGGTCTGGCGAGGGCTTTATCGAACTACGGCTTCAAACCCTATAGATGGGACAGATGGTTTGAGGGTGAGAAAGCCCTGCTGGTTTTTGAGCTGGAGTCTCTACATCTTCCGAAAGTTTATCTCCACAAAGGCCCTCCAGTGTGGAGCAAAAACGCAGTCGATTTCGTAGAGGAGCAAACGCGGAAGGAGGATTTGGCGGCATACCCGTGGGTTGAAGGGGATAGACTGTATTCGCTGCGGAAAAGGAGCTTCACATACGTGGCAGACTTTGTCAAACACCTCATCGAGGGGGAGCGTGCCTCTGTCTCAAAAGACCTGCGTACATACTTGAAATCATCAGAAATATACACGAGCCTCGAGGAGCTGTACCCCACACTCTCTGAAGAAGGCCGCCAGTTCTTGGAAGATTTTGTGAGAGCATGTCCGAATTTCATAGCCCAGTATTGTTCGTTGCAGTAGATCGGTTATCAGGCGACTGTGACCTCAGCATGCTCGCCTACCCTTCAAAAGACATCCACGAGATAAAAGCAAGAATCTCATCGATGAAAAAGCTTGGCATATCCTGCCTAGGTGTTAGAGAGGTCAGTGGGAGGTATGAACCTTTTGTTCTAGGTAAAGGTGTTAGGGGGGTTGTTGTGCTGGGGCTGATGGACGACCAGAAGGTTGCCATAAAGCTCATGAGAACAGACTCGCCTGTGAAAAGCATGCAAAAAGAGGCGGAGATGCATTATAGAGCCAACAGCATGCACGTAGGCCCAAAAATCATCAAATGGACGGATGAAATGATAGTAATGGAGTATATTGAAGGGATTAAGCTGGGCGAGCTTTTTAACAAAGAGCATCCCACCCCGCTCAGCATATCCATCGCACAAGTCTTGGAACAATGCCATACGATGGATGTCAACGCCTTCGACCACGGCCAGCTGACAAACTCTTCAGACCATGTAATAGTCGACCGTACGCTCAAACCATACATAATAGATTTTAGCCATTCGTCTACTGCTAGAAAACCATCCAACGTAACATCATTCGTTTCATATATAACAAGGGTTCTCAAGCGTTACGACAACACATACCTCATTGAATGCTTAAAAGACTATAAGAAAGGCTTTCCAAGAACGGAGTTCGAGAAGGTAAAACAAACGGTTTTAAGAATGCTTGAATAACGGAATGTTTTTTAGAGATGCTGGAACGACCATGAACATGCTCGACAGTGGAACGTTGACTGGCCTGAGAGAGATTCTGGGCAGCGATAAAGTGTTGACAGATGACGAAACTCTCGAGAAATATTCGAAAGACATGGGAGGGTTTTCGAAAAAACCTTCTGCGGTAGTCATCGCGGAGAACGTGGAAGACATCAGCAAGCTGTTAAGGTTTTGTAATGTTAGGAAAATCCCAGTCACTGCATGGGGTGCGGGCACAAGCCTTACAGGAGCAGTCGTCACAGAAAGCATAGTCCTAGACCTGTCGAGACTTAATAGGATTCTGAAAATCGACACAGTCAACTATTACGTGCACGCCGAAGTTGGAGTAATTCTAGAACAACTTAACAACGAGCTGGCTAAACATGGTTTCTTCTTTCCACCGGACCCGGCCAGCAGCTTCATATGCACAGTTGGAGGAGCTGTGGCCGAGGGTGCGGGAGGGCTGCGATGCGTAAAATACGGCACCGTCAAGGACTGGGTCCTCGCTTTGAAGGTCGTGCTGGCCAACGGAGACGTCGTTATCTTCGGCGAGCCTTTGGCCAAAAACAGAGCTGGCTACAACCTAACTCAGTTGATGGTTGGAAGCGAGGGAACCCTCGGCGTTATAGTCGAAGCTTGGCTGAAGATCGCTCCAATACCTGACGTGCCGTTGAGAAGGGTTTACTCAGTGTTTGACAGCTGGAGCGATGCGGGAAACACCATACTGGAGATCAGAAAGAGGCGGATCGTTCCTCGGATGCTCGAGTTTTTTGACAGAGTTGGAATCGATGCGGCCAACAAAATGCATGGAACAAGCCTGCCAGCAGGCGAGGCGATGCTTCTCATAGATATAGAGGAGTTTAGGGGGAACGAGCTGTCAAACCTGTTAACAATACTCAGGGAAAACAACGCCAGAATCATAAAGGTGGCGGAGTCTGAGGAGGAGGCTGAGCTGCTGCTGCAGATAAGGGCTACGATGTACTTGGCTTTGAACATGATCTCTAAAGCAAGAATTGTGGAGGACGTATGCGTACCCATCGACAGAATAGTCGAGTACCTTATGAAGGTGAAGGAGATCTCGTCTAAATATGGCTTGATTATTTCGATGAACGGCCACGCCGGGGATGGAAATATACATCCAATAATACTGTACGACCCTGACGACGTTGAAGAAGCTTCCAAAGTTCCGAAAGCTGTTGAAGAGCTTGTTCAATACTCTATAAAGGTAGGTGGCACCATTACGGGCGAGCATGGAGTCGGCGTTCAGAAAATGCGTGAGCTCACCATGCAGCTTGAGGCTCATAACGGGAGGCAGGTGCTTCAGCTGATGAGGGAGCTGAAAAAAGTGTTCGACCCAAACAACATACTTAACCCAGGCAAATACATAGACAGCCGTGAAGACGATAGCCGTTGACCTAGGAGCGACTTACACTAGGTTCGGCCTTTTAAGAGACGGTGTTATCCTCAAGAAAATAGTCTTCCGAACGCCCACCACGAGGAAAGGGTTGACCAGCGTATTCGGCCAAGCATTTAAGATCATGCACCAGTCAGGGGCGTCGGAGAGGGCTGCGGTGGGGATAGCTTCGATAGGGCCTTTGTCAGTGCGGAAAGGGGTTGTTATGAAAACTCCCAACATCGGCTGGTTAGGGATAAACCTCCGAGATATTGTTGAACGTTTCCACCGCAAAGAACCGGTCATTCTCAACGACTGTACAGCCGCCGCTCTTGCTGAGAAAATATACGGCCGATGGCGTGGATGCGACAACTTGGTGTTTGTTTCAATCAGTACGGGGATAGGCGGTGGTGCCGTCGTTGACGGGCATCTTCTGCAGGGTAAGGACGGAAACGCTGTCGAAATCGGCCATATAGTTGTAGACTATGGAAGTGACGTCAGATGCGGATGCGGAGGCAGAGGCCATTGGGAGGCGCTTTGCTCTGCAACAGGACTACCTAAGCTAGCCGCAAAAATTCACGGCAAGAAGCTTTGGAACGACCCGCGGGAAATATTCTCAGCCGCAAAAAAAGGCGATAGACGTGCGGTCTTAGTTATCAGTAAGATGGCTGAACTGAACGCAGCTGGTTTCGCCAGCGTTATCAACTCTTTTGACCCCGAGATAGTTGTAGTAGGTGGGGGCGTTGCGATAAGCCATCCTCGTGAAACTGTTCTAAAAGCTGAGAGACATATGAAGAAATACCTCACGCTAAGGGCTAAGGTTGCCATGACATCCCTAGGCCCGGACGGGCCGTTGCTTGGAGCTGGAGCAGCAGCGGCGGGAAGCCTTGAAAAATAATATATCTTTCTAAAGACGTTTCTCAACCATGAAAGCGTTTGTCCTAGGGACTGTTGGAACTCGGAGCGGCTTGACGGAAACACTGACCGCCGTTAGGTCGGACAAAAACGTTGAGGAATCATACCTGATATGGGGGCCTTACGACGTCATATCAAAGGTAAACGCAGAATCCCTTCCACACCTTAACAGAATTTTAGACCATATGAGAGAACACGGCGTCGTTGACACAAACACGTTGATAGTGAACGAGGGAGGGCTTTCGTTTGAGAAAGAGAACTGTTCTACAAGACGAAAATGCGCCTACATTTTCATCAAGATGAAAAGACCCTCTGCTCCAAAGTTGTGGGAAAAATATTTGATGGCGATAGATGAGGTTCTTGAGGGGCATGAGCTGTTTGGTATGTGGGATGTGGTTGTGAGCGTTGCTGAGGAGGCGAGAGACGATTTCTTCAACAGAGTCTTCAAAAGACTGTGGCTTTTAACTGAAGTCAATATGACATCAACTCACACGATGTTCACGGTCAAAGAATAAACGTAACCGAGTCATGGTTATTAATTGTTATAAAACACTTCTTCCACATTGACCGACCTAAGAGAATTCATGCGCAGAGTTCCCCAGTGTGTTACTGTTGTTTCCACGTTTCACGCAGGCGCCCCCCACGGTATGACTGTCAGCTCTTTTACCTCAGTATCTCTCGAACCGCCTCTCATTTTGGTTGCTCTAGAGAAGAGTGCCACCACTTGTCGAGTGATTCTCGAGTCTAAAAGATTTGCGGTAAACCTACTCGGTCAAAAACAATCGTCATTATCTGATTCATTCGCCTACTTAGGACATTATGAGCGGTTTACTAAGACGAAATACAAGATTGAAAAAAACGTGTACCCAGTTTTAGAAGGTGTTATAGGTGTTTTGATGTGTGTCCTGGAGAGCGTGTATGAGGCGGGTGACCACCTCCTTTTGATAGGCAGGGTTGAAGAGGCTAAAATCTGTTCTGACGAGCTTCCGCTCGTTTATGTCTATAGACAATACTACACGGTTAAACCAATTACGGGGTCAGCCTGAACTTGTCCCTGGGGAACAGTATTACCTCCCTTATGTTTGTACGTCTAGTCAAAACCATCAACAACCTTTCAAAGCCAAGACCCCATCCAGCGTGGACGGGCATTCCATAGTTGAAGACTTTTAAATGGTCTTCAAAAGAATTTGGGTCTAATCCTTTCTCCTCCAGCCGTTTCCTGAGAAGCAGAGGGTCGGAGATTCGTGTCCCGCCGGAAGCAAGCTCAAGCCACTGGTACATGAGGTCGAAGGACTCGGATACATCTGGGTTGTCTGAAGAAGGCTGGATGTAGAAGGGTTTCAAATCCGTTGGAAATCCTGTGATGAAGTAGTAGTTGTGGAAATGTTTTGCGAGGGCTTTTAGATGGGGTGTTCCAAAATCCTCACCCCACCTAATCTCTACGCCGTCTTCCTTCAACATTTCTACCGCTTGGTCGTAGCTCAGCCGTGTGAAAGGCGTTTTTGGAACCCGAAGTGTCAGCCCCAGCTCATTCAGCTCTTTTTGGTTATGTTGTATAACATGCCGGTAGACGTACACGATTGCTTCTTCAAGCGTCTGCATGACGTCATCCATGTCGGCGAATGCCTGCTCAATGTCCACGGAGGTAAACTCGCTTATATGCCGCCTTGTATGGGACTCCTCAGCTCTAAAAAAGGGCCCTATTTCAAACACTTTCTCAAAAACCGTTGTCAGCTGCTCTTTGTAAAGCTGGGGGCTCTGAGCCAGATAGGCCTTCCTGTCAAAGTATTTGACTTCAAAAAGCTCGGCACCCCCCTCGGTCGCGGAGGCAATTATTTTCGGTGTTCTAACCTCAATAAACCCTCTACTTATGAAGAAGTCACGCAAGGCTTTGAGGACGGAGCTTGCTATGATAAAGATGTTTTTAACGTCAGGCTTGCGCAAGTCAAGTATTCTATGTCTAAGTCTGACGTCCAGGCTCGCTGAAACTTTACCGGTCGGGTCGTAATCAAGCTTGGGCACAGCTTTGGACAATATCTCTAGCTTTTCACCCAACACCTCAACACCTAGACGTGACTTGGGCTGCTTGACTACCACACCATGTATGTAAACCGCGGATTCGTTTGAAAGTTCGTCCAAGGCTTTGCGCGTACTTTCTTCAACTTCATCCCTTCGAAAAACCACTTGGCAAACGCCTGTCACATCTCTAAACAGTATGAAAACGAGTTTTCCTAGGTCGCGGACTTCATGAACCCAGCCGAAAAGGTTGACATGTTTTCCGTCAGACTCTACCGTGACCTCACGCGCTGTACTGCGCTTTGACAATGCATCCTTTAATCTCTTTTCTAACATCCGCTCACCTTCCAAACCTTACCGCAGCAGGTCTTCCCTTTTTCTGCATTTCGAAGCTCACCGCGACGCCTGTCAGCCGTTTGATAACGTAAGCCAGCACGTGGGCGGGTGTCTTAAGCATCCTATCATCCTCGATAACGACCTTTATCTCGGTGGTTTGGTCAGGGAGCCAAACTTTGTTGACAGCGAGTATTCTCGCCGGCGAAAGGAGGCCCTGAAGAAACGTGTTAAAGTCTCTATGCCCCTCAATCAGTTTAACTGTTAAACCAAACTTCTCAGATAAATCTTTCTTCAGCTGAGCCTGCAGCTGTTGCGGCAAACTAGCCAAATCCCTCTCCTTAAACACGATAAACAGGTAATCATCAACTTTTAGGCTGGATACGTAACGGAGGTGGGTGAGCTGGGGACGTTTTTTCTCCAGCTCGAGGAGAAAACGCATTATATCTAGGTCTAGCGAAGTGAGCTCGCCCCGGCTTATCTTACTTTCACACCTGGAGCAGAGGACCCCAGTCTTCAGATCGAAGGTACAGACCGGAAACTCCAATGCATGCACCTAGCAGCCAACTGGAACACCTCATGACTGTCCAATAACTATTTCGATGGTGCTGACGTTTAGGGTTCTGTTCTGCTCGTCGGTTATCTGCTCGGTCCCTAGTTTGACGTCTTTTATAACCAGGTTTGAGAGGAACCTGTTCTTCACTATTTGGACCACGTCAACAGCTCTGCTTATGGCTCTGCCCCGCGCCTTGACAACGATGTCCTTAGAACCCGTTTGAAAACCGGTTAGACACGCCAGCACATAGCTCATGACAGGCTTTTTACCGACAAGAACCGTTGGTATTATCTGTTTCTCCGACACCTATCCCACCCCTTCTTACTATCGCTCTCTATTCCCTAACATGCGCAATAAATAGTTATTTGCGGGATAAGTAGGTTGGCGCGGCTGTTTGAAAGATGACGATAAAATATAAATTGGTTCACAGCATTCAACTCACGGAAATGCCGATCAGAGACCCAGCCTTGCTCCAACTTGCCCAGAGCCGACGCCTACTCGTAAAAATATGCAGAGATTGCGGAGCCAGGAACGCCAAAACCGCCGTGAAATGCAGGAAGTGCAGGAGCTACAACCTCAGGTGGAAGAGAAGGGAGATGAAGAGGTAGACACGGGCCGGTGGTCTAGCCTGGTATGACGCTGCCCTTACGAGATAAAAGACAATTAATAACTTGGCTCGTTGACGAGTATCGGGGCTGTGGTCTAGCCTGGTATGACGCCGTCCTTACACGACGGAGGTCCCCGGTTCAAATCCGGGCAGCCCCAAATTTTACTTAATGACTTTTTTGAAAAGGGTTTTACACCTTTGTTTCACCTAGCTAGAAGGAAGGAAAAAAGGGGAGAGTTAGTTGGAGGCAACCAGCAGAACAACATTAGAGAACCCGTGAAAGGTCGGCTGTACGTAAGGGCGTCACATGCAGGAATATACCTGCATTGTTACGAGGCAGGTCATACCGGTGTCATGGGTTTTTTCTCCGTCGGCTAGGCAGGTGCGACTCCCCAGCCTTTCACAGGTTTCTCTCACCGTCTTCCGTCCCCATGTAGAGGTTGGGGAAGGGCGGCCTGCGAGGCCGTAGGAAACTCCTCAAGCCAGGCCGTCGGGCTCTGGGTGAGAGGGAATGTCTTCGTGTCTCCAGCATCTATCCACAAAGACCTCCATGGTGTCCCGCAGGAGTTCGTGGGTTCAAATCCTACCACCGCATTATTTAATGGAGGCAAACAGCATTAGTTTGGATACGGACGCACTCGACCGTAGACTGTGGGGAATGGTAACAAAAACCTTAACCTCGGTTCGAACCGTTTACTTCCTGCGACACACAGTTAGTTCTCGTTGCTATCTCTCTAGGCACCGTCTTGAACATACCTGAAACCGAGTTTCAGTGAAAGCTCTGCCTTCGCCAGTTCTTTGCCAAGGTAGGCGGCATGACTTAACTGTGTGACCCAACCGTTCTCGATAATGGTCATGTATATGCTACTGGCATCCCTGCCTTCAATTTTCCTCAAGAGCTTGTTGTCATAGGAATAATGCTCTACGGTAATGATCCTCCTCTCAGGCTGAGGAATGATCACGAAATAGCCAGCCTTATCCATCTCGATCCATGCGTGTTCCTTTACTTGGATAACTGGTATCGTTAAAGTCTGAATACGTCTGGTTTTCGCAATGCATTCTTCGGAGCTGCACGATAGACTGGGCTCCGAAGAAAGTTCCTTGATTTTCTCGATTATTCTATCCAGATCTTCACACCCAATCACGTCCACAACCTTCACCTGCCTTCGAAAGGCTTCCACTTCATCCCGAGTCACATTCCTTAGGACTGGACGCCTTCCAGGAGAACCTATCACCTTCATCCCCTCGTCAACACCATTTTCCCAAAGGGCAAGGAGAGTCCTGCCACTGTGATGACCCTTCGGATCTCTTCCAGCAAGGAGTAGAAATCGAATTGTAGGGTTGGTTATCGTATTCTTGATAACTTTCTCGATGCCTATATTCTCCGTCTCCGTCTTCCCGACTATGCAAAGCTCTTTCGGTCTTATACTGGCGAGCCTTTACGAGAGCTCCACGCTTGAAAGGGTTGAGACCGCAACTGGACAGCTGGGGCCATCGCAGAAGGCGAAATACTCACCCGGCACAAGCGGCCAGGTTTGCTCTTTGGTCTCAAAGGCACAACTTAACGATTTAGCCTGTGTGGCTTCAGGATAAGCTTGATTCAAGATGTTCATCGCCACGGCAGGGTAACAGTATTCACAACCAAGACAAGCATACTTTATCGGTTCCATCTGCTTCAGCCAATGTTCGATATGTTTAACCAAATCTGAAGAAACCTTGTTTTGGGTGAGGAAAGGGAATACCGCAGTTCTTCCAAAGCCTCTTTCATACATCCGCACCTCCTGCATTTAGGAAGCCCCATTCCTTTGTGGAGCTCGGATTGAATCTTGTTTATCGCGTCTTCCTCTGCCATGTTGCTCATCTCATTAATGGGTCTGTTAAAGTGTATTTAGGATTTTGTTTATGGCCTGGTTCTGCTGTTCTATCTTCATGGGTTTCTTTGTGGTCTTAGGACTCCTGCTCCGATAGTCTTCTATGCCATGTATCTTAGGTTTCTTTAGGAGGACGGCTAGGACTTTGGAGCCTTTCGTATCTAGGAGTCATGTTGCTGTATGGTGTTGGGAGAAGAGGCAACAAACAACCAACATCCAAAAACATGGATAGATGCCCCAACTGCAACAGGATATTGAGAAAGAAGGCGAAAAAGGCAAAAACAACATCACATCCAAATCTAACGTCATATTCGATACACAACGAGGCAGAGGTCGGCGGTTCAAGTCCACCCCGGCCCAGCTGGGAACAAAGATATGCAGTATTGTTTTCTCTTTACAGGTATCCCATGACCGCTAGGCTTGGATACCTGTTTATGAACTCTGCGACAAGAGGTTTGTAGGTGTAGGGTCCCCGGCTGCTTCTGGGAAGTGTTTTGACGTTCATCAGTTTTTGAAACGCCTCAGCCTCACTTCCATACACCCGGATCAGGTAAACGGACTCCTCCAGCTCGGTGTTTTTGACGAAGATGAAGGGAAGGTGGAGATGGTCAAGTATCTCAGCCGGCAGCGCTTCGCCTATCTTCCTAACCTCTTCGGGGTCGAAGTGATGCACCCCGCCGCCCACGGTTTCTACGTGGTAAACACCAGAACCGACAATCTCCCTGTATTTTACCACCCTTTTCGGCACCGAGTCATTAACTGTTTTGAGTATGTTGGATAGGAAGCTGTCTATCTTATCCAACCGCTCTCGGATAATAGATGCGGGTCTGGTTTTATAAGTTTAATTGGTCGCAAGCCTTTGGAGCGGTGGAAGAGATGAGCGTGGAACAGTTCATAGACCTTTTGTACGGCAGCGCCTATTGGCTCATAGCGGCAGGTTTTATTGCTGTAGCTCTTTACGCGGTTTATAGCCGTATGAGCAGGGAGAGATGAGTTTTAGAGGTCCTGCCGAGGCATCATTCGTCCAACGCATGTTCCGAAACTATTATGAAAAGAATTACACCAACCCTTTCATCCCCACACACTTCGACAGACGTGAGTTCGGGTACATGCTTTTCGGTCAAAAAATCATGGTAAGACACCTTGCTTTCAAAAGCTTTGAAGAGCTGAAGAAGACGCTGGCTAAAGAAGGCCCTCTACATGTTTACCGTTCAGCCGCCATCTACCAGTATCCACAGGCGCCGATGGAGGAGAAAGGCTGGACTGGCGCTGAGCTGATATTCGATATAGACGCAGACCATCTAAAAACTAGGTGCAAACAGGTTCACGACTACTACCTATGCGGCGGCTGCGGATCTGTTTTAGCCAGCAAAACAGGCAAATGTCCAAAATGTGGAAATGAGGATGTTGTCGAGATAAAGATGGTTTGTGACGAATGTCTGAGTAAGACGAAAAAGGAGATGGAGAAGCTAGTAGACTTTCTTGTCATGGACTTCGGCATCGAAACTTCTGCGATGGTTCTCAGCTTTTCAGGCAACCGAGGATACCATCTTGCGGTCTGCAGCGAACAAGTGATGGAGCTCGACAGAGCCTCGCGGCTTGAGATAGTGGAGTACATTACCGGCGCCCACATTGAGTTACGGCGTCACGGTCTTTCTCTCATAGCTGGCGACAAATCTGGGCCAGGGTTTCAGGATGCGGGGTGGGGTGGGAGAATTGCGAGGGGATGCCGTTCTTTGCTGGACAGACTGTCTGCGGGTGATGAGGAGGTGAAGAATGGGCTTTCGATGTATTTGAAGCCGAAGGAATTGTCAAACATGGCCGAGCTAGCACGCTATTGGAGAGACAGCCCCCGCTGGGATTTGCTTAAAACAGGGAGGCGGTCACCATATCTGGAGACTTTGGCGAGGTTTGCCATAGAGGAGTCGGCCTCGCATATAGATACGGTGGTCACAACAGATGTGCATAGACTGCTTAGACTTTCCGACACTTTGAACGGGAAAACAGGCCTAAAAGCCTGCACGGTTAAGCTTGACGATTTCCCCAGCTTCAACCCTTTAAAAGACAGCATCGTCTTCGACAGCGAACAATATATTGAGATAAGGGTTCTTCCAACCCCTGCTTTCCAGATTGGGGGCGAGAGATACGGCCCCTACAACAATGAAGTGGTAAGACTGCCATTTTATGTGGCGGTTTACCTGTTATGCAGAGGCTTGGCTATGATGGTTAAGCGTTGAGCGAAGGGTCATGGTTTAAAGCATGGATGTAAGTTTCCACTCTGGATGGAAGAGGTTTACGAGACGTTGCTCGGGCTGTGGAGTAGAGAAAAAGCAAGCGAGGAGCTCACGAGCATTCCTGAGGAGTTTTTTGAGGACTTGGCTGAATACTTCGCGTACATAAGAAGGCAGATAAGGCTGAGCGATAAAAACTCGTTAAACACTAGGATTAGGTCTGTGGAGCTTGAGATGCTGCAGAACCTTTTGGAGTCGTTGCTTAGAATCCGTATGAAAAAGATAGTTGCGATGGCTTTTCAACAGCCTGTTTTGGAAAACGTTTTACCTTTTGAGAAAAAGACCTTCAACGTTATCCAGAGGGCGGTGTCCCAGCATGAGGCCATGATTAGGAATGGTTTGAACGACCCTAGGATGCTTCAACGAGAGATAGACCGTAGGTATGAGGTTGTTATCTTTCTTAAAGATTTTCCAAGGTTTGTGGGAGAGGATTTGAACAGCTACGGGCCTTTTAAAGCAGGTGATGTGGCGGCGGTCTACGCTGGAAACGTCGCAGCCCTTGTTAGAAAAAACATCGTAAGACCTGTTAAACTAATCTAGCAAAAATTCTTCATCGCCCTCGGCTGAGATGAACAGTTTGCCGAGCACAATCTTCCGTATATCAGCCTCGGTTGAGGAGAGGATTTTTACAACGTTTTTGCTGGGGTCGAAGCCGCAGAATACTCCGATTCCTAGGTAGCTTTCCGCAGAGCTGTATAGATAGGCTATCAGACCTATTCTCCTTCTGCACAAAACGTTTTCGTCCCTGTCTTCAGGCAGCTTTAAAGCATTGCTGGCTGATTTCACCGCCTCCCTGAAAAAATCATAGGCTGTCGAGTGGGTTGAGCCCAAGACTTTTAGCTGAACCCATGAGGTTGGTATCATTTTTAAGGTTGGTTGTCCAAGAAACTTTCGGAACACCCATTCCCTTATCTTTTTCCTGTCTGAAACGTCTCGTTTTTTTATGTGCTTGGATGTGCTGAGTGGTTTGAGCGGGATGCCTGCCGTGTCCAGCTGTTCTTTTAGGGTTTGGATATCTTCTCCGAGAAGAACGGCCTTGGTGCATGCCAGGGTTTTTAGAAGGATTGTTTTGTGAGCTATGGCTGCCGGCCCTTCAACCCATCCGTCCATGTCAACTACTGACGGCGTTGTCTTGGATAGTTCTTCAACTGCGTCGATGATGAGCGATGCCGTGCCAGCTGCCGAGGTGGAGCCCACTGGCTTTTGCCAGAAGGGTTTTAGCAGGGATAGGTCGTGTACAGGTTTCTCCGCCACTGCGGCGCCTATGACTGTGGGTGGTGTGAAATATGTCTGCCCGGGGTCTAGGCTTATCACGCAGCACCTCCCGTATTTCTTTACTAACGTGTTGACAGTGGTTGTGGCGAAGGCTGTTTTACCCGTGTCTATCCCGCCTAGAACCGCCGTCACGTCGTTTTCGGTTAAGCTGTCGATGTAGCCTAGCCATGCGTCGGTTGATTCGTCCCCTTCCACTATGTTTGCTGCAGCGTCTTCACCTAAGCTTAGCTGTATTGTTGTGTTTGTCTCAGCTAGGATGGGGTAGCGTCGCCATGGGCGTAGGAGGTAGGGTTTGCGTGGTGTTAGGGGGCAGTTGAAGATGGATGCTTTGCCGTCGAGGATTGTGACTGTTGCCGGCCCGTCAACAAGCAGTGTTTTTCCTGCCTGCAGCTCCATCCCTCAACCCTTCTTGCCATGTCTTCTCAGCAACAATGCTGCTGCGGCCTCGTCCCAGCCTTTCGCCAGCTTAGTGGTGTTTTTCTCTGGAACGCTGTGGATGATTTCGGGGTTGATGGATGAGGTTTTGGAGAGGAGTGTTTTGAGGAGTTTTTCACGGAATTCTGGTGCGCCTGAGCCTATTATGACTGCTTGTTTCGAGTTTGGATGGTTTTTGAAGAACTCGGAGACGCTGGATGTAAGGTGTTTGTAGTCTGTGTACGACTCCATTCGCAGTAGAATGTTGTCTGCTAGAAATGCAACGCCCATGGTTTTCCCCGGGTCTACGGCAACCACTACTTTTCTGATTTTATCCTTTGAGTAGGCTACTTCAATGGCTCTGTCGACTATGGCTTTTGGGGAGCTGTATTCGTCGGCGTAGATGGGGTTTCCGTACGCTATCTCTTTAAACTCGCCTTTTTTCACGACTACTGCTTTCGCGGCTAAAGGTATGTCTCCTGGGTTGGTTACGTGGTCTGCTTTTAAACCCCTTCTCACGACCTCTTCCACGACGTTTCTTGCAAGCTTCATGTCGGATGTTAGGACAGCTATCCTTACCTGCCTGCCGAGAAAGGGACTGGGGACCGGCATCTCAATCGGGTTTAAATCCATCAGATATGTTAAGTTTTCCTTGACGGTGGATGGGTAGGAAGAGGAGGAGAATCATCAAGAAAACTCCCAAGCCTTTCCCTAACATCTTCTCGTGTCCGTTGTGCGGTGCGATGGCGGTTACTGTTCAGCACGAGAAAGGCAGCGAGACTGCGCTGGTTTCCTGCGGTAACTGCAGTGTTTCTGCCGAGGTTCCCTGGTATCCTGCCTACAGCACGGTCGACGCATACACCAAGTGGTATGATAAGGTTTTGAGGGGAGAGAGGGCTGTTGAAACGGGGTCGGGTTGAAAGGTATCTTGTCTCAAAACTGGAGGCGGGTGAAAGGCTTCACATAACGTTGATAGACCCTGTTAGCGTGGGGCTTGACCAAGCGGGGGAGCTGGCCCGTCTTGTTGAGGAGCTGGGCTCCGACGCCATCATGGTTGGCGGCTCGACTGTCCATACTCAGGAGCAGCTCGACACCTATGTCCAGAAGATTAAGAGCATGACGAAGCTGCCTGTCATAATTTTTCCCAACAACGTTCAGTCGATTTCCCGCTACGCCGACGCCATCTGGTTTATGAGTTTGCTGAACAGCGTTGACTGGTACTATATTGTTGGGGCGCAGCTTCAGGGTGCTTTGACTGTGAAGGCTTTCGGCTTGGAGGCCATTCCCATGGGCTACGTGGTTTTCGGCCATGAAAGCACCGTGGCGGCGATGGGCCGTGTTCTACCCCTCTCGCCAAGCCACCGTGAAGTAGCTGTATGCTATGGGTTGGCCGCACAGTACCTCGGCATGCGTTTCCTTTATCTCGAGGCTGGCTCCGGGTCGGCGGCTCCGCTTCCGCCATCAACCATCAAAGCCGTGAAACAGTCCGTCGAAATCCCCGTGATCGTCGGCGGTGGAATCAAGACGGCTGAGGACGCTGCCATGGTGTCGGAAGCCGGGGCTGACATCGTGGTTACAGGCACAGCGGTGGAAAAGAGCTTGGAAAAACTCCCCGGCATAATAAAAAGCATTAAGTCAAGCCGCAGGTAGATGTTTCCGGCTTCGAGAAGTAGCAAATTTTAACTATGGGTTTCTGGTTGATCTGCCGTGTCTGGAGCTGGGTATGTTGACTTGGATGATGTGCTGTCGAGCATTAGGCAGGCTGTGAACATCGCTCAGACGGAGGAGGATTTGAGGCTGCGTGTTTCGGGCGTTATCGAGCAGAAGGTTTTGAAGCCTCTGGGCATAACGCAGGTGGGGAAGTATGAGTATACACTGGTATCGGGCGTTAAGGTTGATGCTCTGTACGGCCATGTCTTGATTGAGTATAAAGCTCCCGGTAAGCTGTCCAGCAAAGCTGATGTTTCTAAGGCTAAGGAGCAGCTGGTAAACTACATCGTGCAGGAGGCTGGTGTAGAGGATAGGTTTCGGTATTTTCTGGGGATTATTCTGGGCGACCGTATAGCTTTTTTGAGGTATGACCCTAGGGCCTCTGGGGATAGGTGGGTTTTGAGGGGGCCTTATGAGATAAACCGTGAAACCGTCATCAAGCTTGTTGAGGCTCTCCGCGGTCTTCAGAGGAAAAGGCTTGATGTTGATTCTTTGGTGAGGGATTTTGGGCCTCAGTCGGATGCGGCGAGGAAGCTTGTCAAGCTGTTGTACGAGAGGCTGAAGGCCAGCAAATCGGGGAGGGTTAGGGCTTTGTTTGACGATTGGCTGAGGCTTTTCTCTCAGACCACTGGCTACTCCCAGGCAAAGCTGAAGGAGTTAAAGGAGATTGTAGAGGATTACGGGCTTCCTAAACAAGTTGATTACAATGCTCTGCTTTTCTCGCTTCACACGTATTATGGCTTGGTTATGAAGTTGCTGGCTGCTGAGATCGCATACCTGTATGGTGGGGGTAAGTGGTTGAGGTCGTATGTGGGGGAGTTGGAGAACGCCTACATGTCAGGCGGTGTGGATGGGTTGAGAGAGGTTTTGAGGGAGCTTGAAGAAGGGGGTGTTTTCTCAAGGCTCTTGAACATTGTTAACTTTGTTGAAGGGGACTATTTTTCATGGTATTTGGATGTTCTTGACCGTGATTTGGGCGATGCTGTGGCTGAGGTGGCTAGGAGGCTTGGTGATTATGAGCCTGCCACACCGCATCTTGAGCCTGAAACGACTAGGGACCTGTTGAAGAGGCTTTACCAGTCCCTTATCCCGCGTGATGTCCGCCATAAGCTGGGTGAGTTCTACACGCCTGACTGGCTTGCGGAGCTCTTGCTGAATGAGATGGGGCTTACCGTGGATAGGTTTGAGGAGATGGGTTCTGAGAATCCTTTAATGCCGTTGGAGTTGAGGGTTTTGGACCCTGCTTGCGGTTCCGGGACTTTTCTCATCCTTTACCTTAAGAGGTTGAGGGAGTATGCTGAGAACCATTATTTGACTGACCAGCTTGTCAGCTATGTTCTCGCCAACGTTGTGGGGTATGATTTGAATCCGTTGGCTGTTTTGGCGGCTCGGACGAACTATCTTTTGAGTATTGGTGACTTGCTGGGTTATGCAAGGGGGCCTGTAGAGCTTCCTGTTTATCTTGCGGACTCCCTTCTAATCGAATCAGCAGCCGACCTTTACGGTCAGGTGTATGTTCTGCGGACTAGTGTTGGGGTGTTTAAGATTCCGAGGTCGGTGGTTGACCGAGGTCTTCTTACGGATGTTTTGTCCGTTCTTAAGACATCCGTCGCCAATAGATATACTGTCAAGGAGTTCAAAGGCCTTTTGGCGGGCAGGTTTAACCTGGCCGATGAAGATTTGCAGATTTTGGGTGAGCTTTTTGATGTTTTTCTGAAGCTTGAGGTCGAGGGGAAGAACCATGTCTGGGTTTCAATAGTTAGGAACGCGTTTGCACCCATTTTGAAGGGGAGGTTTGACTACGTTGTAGGCAACCCGCCGTGGATTAACTGGGAGAACCTGCCGGAGTCTTACAGGGAGGCTAGCAAAAAGCTCTGGATGGATTATGGGCTTGTTAAGATTAGGGGTGGTATGGGTTTGGGCAAGGTTAAGAGGGATATGGCTATGCTCTTCTTCGTTAGGTGTTTTGACCTCTACTTGAGAGAGGGAGGTGTTCACGGCTTTCTGGTGCCTTTCACGTTGTTTAAGACTCAGGCGGGAGCGGGTTTCAGGACTAAAATAGCCAACACCTGCAGGATAGTTGTTGTTCATGACTTGGTTACGCTTTATCCGTTCGAGGGAGCTGTCAACAGAACGGCGGCCTTGGTTGCTGAGAAGCCAATGAGCGAGTCGGCTGTTAGTCGGCTTTATGAGTTTAGGCATGTTGTTTGGGTTAACAGGCGTAGAGGACCCATGCCGACCGATGCCTCGCTTGACGAAGTGCTGCGTTTGACTGAAAGGTATGAAATGTTGATAGTGCCGCTAAAAGCTAACGACCCGGGGAGTTCATGGATGCAGACAACACCGAAGGCTCTTAACGCTATCAGAAAGGTCTTAGGGAAATCAGAATATAGAGCCTACGCAGGTGTATATCCTGGATTTAATCAAATTTATTTTGTTAAAGTTCTGGACAAGGATAAAGACGGAAACCTCATCATAACCAACCCGCCTGAAAGTGGTCAGAAAAAATCCGTCAAACAGATTACAGCAAAGATAGAGCCTGACCTGGTCTATCCACTGATTAGGGGAAGAGACGTGAAAAAATGGCGAGTAGAATTCAATGACAGGTATGTGGTTGTACCGCATAACCCCAAAACCGGCGGTCCCATATCAGAGAAAGAATTAAAAATGAAACAACCATTAACCTATGATTTTCTAAGGCATTACCAGAAAGAGCTTGAGAACAGGTCAATACATAGACTATGGGGTAGGGGTAATCCCTTCTACTCCGTTTACGATATTGGGGCCTATACCTTTAAACCATACAAAGTTGTGTGGAAAGAGGTTTCTGCAAGAATGAAAGCAGGAGGCTTCCATGCAGCAGTTGTTGAACCCGTAGACGACGCATACCTTGGACGAATAACACCCATACCTGAACATACGGTAGTTTTAATTCCCACCAAAAACGTAGATGAAGCACACTATCTAGCAGGAATAATTAATTCAACAATACTGGCTTACTACGGCGCATATATAACAGTGAGAGACATAGAGAACATTCTGATTCCTCAATTCAACCCGCATAACGAAATACATAAGAAAATATCTATGCTTGCTAGAAAACTTCACGAACTTGTGAAAAATTCGCAGGGAGAAACTTCTTTCTCAGAGCTTGAAGACGAATTAGATATCACTGTTGCCGAGATGTATGGTATTTCTGAGGATGAGCTTGCCGAGATTAGGAAACTGTATAACATTCTGGCTGGAGAAGAAGTCATGGAAGACGTTGAAGAAGAACTCGAGAAACCTGAAGAGCCAACCATCACATTTACGAAAACAACCCTCACACCCAACACCGAAGACATCATAACCCTCACAGTAATAAACCCCCACACAGAAAAACTCCAGCTCACCCTCCACCTCCCAAACCAACAACAAATAATAAAAGAAATAGAACAAGGCGAGCACTTCATCGAAATCCCCCTAAAACCACTCCCCCAAGGCATCTACAACATAGAATACCAGCTAACACTCAACGGAAAAACAATCAAAAAAGAAACAATCCAGCTCACCGTAGCACAGCCAAGGAGGTTTAGAGCCTGATGACATCCCACGAACTCTTCCGAAAAATCCAGCTCCTCCTCGGCGACCTAGCCACCAACAAACACCTCGCATCAACAAAAGAATACGCCATGCTCCCCAGATACGTAGTAGAATACCTGGTCAGCGAATTCATCAAACAACACGGCCCAGCCAACTACGCCGCAGAACTCAGCAAATTCATCTCAACACACTACAGAGAAGCAAGGGAAAAAGACAAAGTCCTACACGAAACCATGAACGGCCAAGAAACCCAGCTCATAGACGAAATCAAAGTCGAAACAGACGTAACCATAGGCCATTACAGAACACACCTGATGAACCTCGGAGTACGAGACGCCATGATAGCAAAACCAGTCATAGACAGCTACGAAAACCTCCTCGTAACAGGCATGTGGGGGCTGGCGAAAATCCAGTACACGCCTGAACTCGTGCCACGCGACATAAAAGGCGACCCAATCCTAACACCAATCCTAGTAACAAGCTTCACACCCTTCCAAAGCCCTGTCTCAGACCCAGCAATCCTCAAAGAAGCGAGAACAGCCTTCACCTTCGACGAATGGCTCGACGTACTCGTAAACACCATAGGCCTCAACCACGAAAGATACAGCAAACGCCAAAAACTCAT
>JAWBRA010000001.1:0-103930 GCA_038844785.1 Candidatus Caldarchaeum sp. | reverse complement strand
TCTGAGAAAAATCATCTGCTACGTGGGCCTATACAACCCCAACAACGGCAAATGCAACCATAGGCTGAAGACAGCCGCACACTCACTCGCCATAAGCTACTACAGAAGACAACGGGTCAAAGCCAAGAAGGTCAGACAACTGCTGAAGAAAATCAAACAAATCATGGCTGGAGGCCCGGCCTGACGGCGGGGAAAAGCCGGATGAAGGCCGGGCAATAGAACGACCAACGCCATATAGGCGATGTGCAAGGCAATGCACGGTTTTCATCCGGCTTCTCAGACGCTGTCGGATGACGGGCCTCCAGCCAAACACTCCCCTATTCTTTCCTAATATATTATGACTTTATATAGCATATGGACCGGGAGGGATTTGAACCCTCGACCTACCGTGTGCAAAACGGTTGTTCTTCCAGGCTGAACTACCGGCCCCAAAAACGATATTCTCTAATTATATAAAAATCTTCTTGCCGTAACAAGGGTGGTTTTCGGATAACGCCTTAATACTCCTGAATATCGTCCGAAAGACATCCCGGAGAGTCGAAAACAGTCCAGCTTTTAAATACCATCATCACCTAGACACGGCAGTACCCTAAGGTTAGATACCTTCTTTATTTCCGCCTCGCACGCGGAAGGTCCTGGGTTCAAATCCCAGCCGGTCCACACAATACATAAGTCGGTTGTCCTCGAGGTTCATACTCCGCTGTTCCAAAAGCGTTGCTATACGTCAGTGTGTTGTGTTGATGTAGTTGTTGATTATTTTGTTGAGGGCCCTTCTCAGCGTTTCGGAGAACGTTGACGGCGATACTTTCAACAATTCTGCCAGCGTTCTGGTTGAGACACGTCTGGGAGTTTCAAAAAAGCCGTGTCTGGCAGCAGTCTCGAGAACATGTGCCTGCTTAGCTGTCAACGTTTTCTCACCCTGCCTCGGCTTGCCGACGTAAAGTATGCGGGGATATGCTCCGTAGGTCTTAAGGTCTTTCACAAGGTTGTTGAGGTTTCTACGGGAAGGTGTGAGGACACGCCATATCATGCATGAATTGTTTCTACTGCTTTGCTCCCTCTCTATGAAGCAGCCGTTCTCGATCGCGCAGGCACATAGCATGCAGGCATGGGTTTCAGCAACCGCTATGAAGCTGTTGCTGCTGACTTTAGTGAGATGGGACAAGCTGGCAGGATATTTCCTAAGAATGTTCATCATGGCCGATTTTTTACTTAAAACCTTTCTACCCCTCAAAGTCAGAAGATGTTGAACACGTCCATCCCTGTAGAGTATCGCGTCGACCGTTATTTCACCGTCGATATCCTTTGAAGCGGCCATGAAACAGTAGTAGGGAATGCGAAGCTCTAAAACTGCTTCCAGCATCGCAGACCAACCTCTACCGCAGGCCCCTTCAACAGCCCACGACTTGAGCGGCTGTTAGAAAGGCTGGAGACCACGTTTGAAAAATGTTGGGGAATGGTTTATTCTTTTTGGTCTATTTTAAAGAGAGCGTCGTCTGCGGGCTTTATAAAAAGGTTTAGATGTCCGTGTTTCGTCTTATTGCTGGCCGTATGTTGAAATATGATTCGAGGAAGCTGAATGTAAGGAGCCTGCAGCTTATTAAAGGCGGCAGCTTCACGCTCACCATACCTAAATGGTGGGTTGACAAACAACGCTTAAAAAAAGGCTCCAAGCTCATCCTAGCCGAGGACGGCCAATCGCTGAAGATAATATCGACGGCGGCCGTGCGTTCTAAGAGGACCGTGGAGATAGACCTTGACCAGATAGAGGAGCTCCAGCACGCAATCTACATGATCTGGACATACTACATGCAGGGAGCTGACGAGATTGTAGTGAAATCCTCCAGCCCTATAACTTTGGAGAAAAAACGCAGACTCCGTGAGCTTAGGATGGATTTGCAGGGAATAGACGTAGCGAAAGAGGATGAACGCTCCATAACGTATGTTGTGGCGGGAGAGTTTGACGACGTCCCGCTCGACTCGGTCATAAGGTCGATGCATAACATGGCGTTAGCCATCCAGCAAGACGCTGTCAAATCTGTTTTGAACGGCGATGTTGAGATGGCCTCTGAGGTGGTTGGGCGTGAGCCGGAGCTTCTGAGGATTTACCGCCGTGTCATAAGGCAGATAGCTATATGCAGCATGAACCCTGAAACCGCCTACAAGAGCGGGATAAGCAACAGCAGAGAGCTGATAACTTACGCTGTTTTGGCGAGAGATTTGAACAGGTCTGTTTACCACAGCCTGTACGTCGCGAGACATTTCACGCGATACGGTAGGCCATTGGGTGACAGGCAGCTGTTGGAAATCATCCAGCAGATGTCGGACGTAGCTCATCAGATGAGCAGGCTGGCTGTTGACGCTTTCCTGGAGAAGGATATGAAAAAGGTTTTCTCCGTTGTTGAGAGTATGGAGAAGGTTAGACAGCTGGATGAAGAGTTAAACATGCGGGTTCTTCAAACTGTGAAGGAGGCCGACAAAGCGGTCATAACAATGATGGTTGGTAGGGAGCTTAGGAGAGTGGCTGGGTACGCTGTTGCGATGGCTGACATAGCGGCAAACCGGGCTCTAGGCCCTAAGACATCGTTTGAAGACGAGCGATAGTTAGTTTTTCTCTATAAATTAACGGTAACATATTAAATCGTGCTGCCGACGTACAGAAGTAGGTTGCTGTATGCTGCGGGTTATTAACGTCACAAAAAAGTTCGGCGAGCTGGAAGCGTTATGCGGCGTCAGCTTTGAAGTTAGGCAGGGGGAGTGCGTGGGCATAATAGGGCCTAACGGCGCTGGGAAAACAACACTGTTCAACATCATATCAGGTTTTATGAAGCCTAGCTCGGGAAAGGTGGAGTTTATGGGTGTGGATGTGACGGGGAAGCCTCCACACGAGCTGGTCAAACGTGGCGTAGTAAGGACATTCCAAGTCATAAAGACTTTTAAAACCATGACTGTGTTGGAAAGCTTGTCGATTGTGAACGATAACGTAGACTGGCTTGTCGAGGAGATAGGGTTGTCGGGTAAGGAAAACCTTCCCGTGAGAGATCTGCCGCAAGGAGACCTCAGGAGGCTGAGCATAGCAATGGCTTTGGCGGCGAGCCCAAGGCTTCTTTTGCTGGATGAGCCTTTCTCAGGGTTGAGCCCAAGAGAGGGGAGTGAGCTGGGTTTAGTCATAGAAAAGCTGAGGAAGAACGGGCTTACGATGGTGATCGTTGAACACAAGCTGAGGGAGCTTTTCACCCATGTGAACCGTGTTCTGGTGCTTAACTACGGTCGGCTTATCTGCGAGGGCAAGCCCCAAGAGGTTGTTGAAGACAGAAAGGTTGTTGAAGCGTATCTAGGTGTTGGCTATGACGGTTCTTGAGATAGTCAACCTAAAGGCATACTACGACAAAGCGGTGGTTCTAAGAAACATCAACATGAGGGTGGGAAACGGCGAAACCGTCGCGGTTCTCGGGCCAAACGGAGCTGGGAAAACAACTCTGCTGAAAGCAGTGGTAGGAACAGTTTACACGACGGGGAGAATATTCTTTAAAAACGAGGACCTAGCGAAGTATAAGCCCCACCAAAGAATACGTATGGGTATCTCGATATGCCCTGAGGGGCGTAAGCTTTTCCCATACATGACTGTTGAAGAAAACCTTAAGCTGGGAGCGGTTTCTAAAGACTGCGACGACCAGCTTGAGTTTGTATACAGCTTGTTTCCCGAGATCAAAAGACGGAGGAACAGCCTGTCAAGGCTGACTAGCGGCGGCGAGCAGCAGATGACAGCTATAGGCAGGGCTTTGATGAGCAGGCCTAAGCTCCTGCTGTTGGACGAGCCCTCGCAAGGCATAGCACCTATAGTGCTCATGAGGATAAGGGAGGCCATAAAAACAATCCAAAACACCTCAGACACATCAATACTGCTTGTTGAACAGAACATCCGACTGGCTTTGGAGCTGGCTGATGAAGTGAACCTTCTGATCAAGGGCGAGATTGTTGAGAGCGGACCCGCCTCCAACATCAGAGGCTTGGAGAACTATTATCTCGAAAAAATATGACCTAACGTCTCAGCTTCTTTGAAATTTTTTCGCCAAGCACATTCCATAAGCCTTTTGGCGCCAGTATCGCCAATACTATGAGGACTGTGTATAGTATTACGTCGTCGTTGATCGGCAGCCCTGTGGAGCTAGCAAGCTCGAATACAACACCCTTCAGCCACCAGAACTTCATCGTGTAGACGAGGAATCCGCCGACGACCGGGCCCCATATCGTCCCGGCACCGCCTATGACAACCGCTAGTATTACCAGAAGCATCAAAGGCACGTCATACAGGTCGTTGTTGGCCACCTGTCTGTAGTTGACTATGGCTGCTCCAGCTATGCCTGCGAAGAAAGAGCTTAATGTGAAGGTGAGGACCTTCAGCTTCACCGTGTCCAGCCCTATGGATTCCGCTAGCTCAGGTTCATCCCTCAAGGCCCTCAGCCTCAGAGAAAGCCTGCTCCTCGTTATCAATAGCATTGTGGCCAGCGACAGCAGCATGATGATTAGAGCTGTGTAGTATTTGCCTATGGGTGTTGGAGCGAGGCCGGCTTGCAGTGTGAATCCCTCCTCACCCCCGAAAACATCCTTCCAAACATACGTGCTTTGGACGAAAGCTATTGGGAGGATGGCGGTGACCAAAGCTAGGTACCATCCTTTAAGCCTGAGTGTTACACCTCCTATAGCAGCGCCGACCGCTGCAGAAGCTATGCCGCCGGCTGGCAGGGTCAACTCCACGGGAATGGCCTGAAGACCTGCTAGAAATTCGAAGGGTGTTCCCCTAAGCCTGCTTGTTGCTTGAAGCAGTGCTGAGGTATAAGCCCCTAAACCGACGAAGCTGGTTAACCCAAGGTTAATCTGACCAGCGTAGCCTGTCACCAAGTCCCAGCTCAGCGCTATAACTATAAAGAGAAACGACATACCCAGTATCCAGGTAAGGGCTTCTGGGATGTATAGCGGTGCTGACGCCAACACTCCGGCCAAGGCAGCTACGCCAACAGCATCTCCAACAAACCTGCTTCTCATCATTCTTTCACACCGAAAAGCCCTGAAGGCCGTATTATCAAAACGGCTATGATTATCAGCAGCGCGAAAAGCTCCGACCATCTAGCTCCAAGAAACATGATAACAGCCGTCATTATGTATCCTACGATAAATGAGGCTACGATGCTTCCTTTGACGCTTCCAAGACCTCCCAAAATCACAATGGCGAACGCGAATATCAACGCTTTCACAACAAGAAACGGGTTAGCCGCATATATCTGAGAGTATAGAACACCTCCCAAACCTGCTAGAAGAGATGATACGAACATCGTTACGATGAAAAGTCTATGCACGTCTAGCCCGATGTAGGTAGCTGCTTCTATGTCCTGTGAGGCAGCCGTAATCTCTTTCCCAATTCTCGTTCTGGAGACAAACAGCCCTAGAAGAAGAAGGGCAGCTAAAGCTACAGCCAGCCCGAAAACCCTGATGGCTGGAAGCGGTATATCACCCAAGTAAATCACGCCAGTCAATACGGGTGGGAAGCTTATCCCATGCTCCCCAAACATCAGCAGGATAACCTGCTCTATTATGAGGGCTAAAGCAAGAGTTATGATAACAACTGTTACCTCATGCTCTTTAACTTTTGCAAGCAAGCCTATGTAAACACATGCTCCAACAACACCTACAGCCAGCATGCTCAAAACCGTTGAGCTCAGTGGGTCGAGTCCCAAGCTTCTGATAAGCGATAGGCCGATGTAGGCGCCTGCTATGAACAGGCCTCCGTGGGCTAGGTTGAGAAGCCTGCAGACTCCGAAAATCAACGTAAACCCAGACGATATTAGGGCCCATACGCCGCTCAGGGTAGCGCCGTAAACAAGCAGGACGATGAGGTTTTCCAACCCTATCATCAGCCGCACCGTCAACAGCGTGTGTTGAAAAAATAAAGGCTTATTTGAGCCACGGCGGCAGTTTTAGGTCTGCGTTTTTGAGCCAAGACGGTGCAAGCACATACTGTTTTCCAGCTTGCCATTGCGCCACCCAGTTCTTGACGTATTCATCCCCCCAAACTAGGTCGTGGTCCCACCTCGTCCCGTCTGCGCCCCATGCACCTTTCGGATAGAAGGCCACCTTTCTCGTCAGCTTGATAGCGTTTCCAAGTGTGTATCTCTCCAAGTATTTGACCAGCGTCTCCGAATCGAACGGGTTGCTCTCACCCGCAGCAGCCGCTTCCTCAACAACCTTCTTGTACAGGTAGACTGCATCATATGCTCCGTAGCCTTGATGAGCCTCAGGCGGATACCCATACTTTTTGGTATAGTTCTCTATGAAGCTTTTGCACATCGGGGTTGGGGGTGCTGTCTGGACAACTCCTCCGTCAGCCATGAAAATCTCGTATTCGCAAGCACCTCCCGTCTTTTCCCAGAACCCTAGGTCTATGGCGGCCAAGTCATGGCCCATCAGAATCAGAGGAAGCTTGAGTGTGGCCCACTGCCTTGCCAGCACGTCGCCTGTCCCGGAAATAGCCAGCATGTTGAACACTGCTTGAGCTCCGAGCCTGTTCGCCTCTATAAGAAGCGGTTCATACTCCGTGTATCCCCTCGGTATCTTAACACTCTTCACCACCTGTATGTTTTTCCGCTTCAGAAGCTCCGTGAACAGAGGCTCCCATTCATCAACCCATATGTGCTCGTCTCTGATTATGTAAAGCTTGTCGATCTTAACGCCGTTTGCGGCAAGGTAGTCTATCTGCTCTACTCCGTCGAGCGCGAAGGTTATGCCGTTGTTCTGGGTTATCCTAAACCAATACTTGTATTTGTCGTAGTTGGCTCCAACTTTTCTGGCGTGGGCCGGTGATGAAGCGTCTGCTAGAAATATTGTCTTCAACTCCGCCATGGGCTCCATTGTGGCTGTCATCACGCCGCTTGAGTAGCCACCTATCATCACGTCGACTTTCTCAGCTGTAACTAAGCGTCTAAACTCCGCTACAGCTGTGTCAGCGCTAAGCTTGTCGTCAGCCACTACGAGCTTTACGGGAAGTCCGAGTATACCCCCTTTAGCGTTTATCTCCTCGATCGCGAGGCGGGCGGCGTTCTCCTGAACCTTTCCCTCGCGGGCTGCCAACGGCGCCAGAACCCCTATCCTAACCTCGGTCTTTCCAGGCGGCGGTCTCGGAGGCGGCGGCGATGGCGTTGTAGTAATAGTCACTGTACGGGTCTGCGTGACTGTTGGGCCGCCTACCGTCACCGTCTGTCCGCCGACGGTTACGGTTCTCGTCACCTCTCCAGCTGGGATTGTCCTGGTTATTATCTCGGTTCGCGTGGGTGCGGAGAAGTATCCTGCAGCTCCTGCGATGACGGCGGCGATACCAGCTGTGGCAGCGTACTTGATGAAGGAACGTCTGTCAACACTGGTTTTTTCTTTCTCAGTCACGTGCGGTTTTTCCGCCTAAAATTTGATAAGCTTTTTAGGAAATTTATATTTTTTGCTACAGCGGAGTATAGCGCAATGATTCAACGTCCAATGGTTTACAGCGAGTACCCTGCTTCCGTTTTTTTAAGAGACTCCAGCATGGTTTGGATGTGGCTTATTATGTGTTCAACGTTTCTTTCTACGCTGAGAATTCCTGAAGTTTTTGCTAGCGTCTTCATTTCCTTGAACTCCTTCAGAATCCGTTCCAGTTTCTCGCTTAAAGCATCGTACGAAGACATGCTACATCATCTCTTTTACAATTATCCTCTTAGACTTTCCCTCATAGCGTGGAAGTGTTCCCTCGGGCACGAACTCTACATGCGGCGTTACGAAGAGCAGGTTTTTACGCAGCTCGGAAACTAATGTCTCTCTCTTTTCCATACCATCTTTCTCCTTGTCCAACTCAATACGTATGATGAACTGTCCTCCGGCAGACGATTTATCAATTAAGACCTGGTACTCCAACACTTCCGGAAACTTTAGCAGGGTTTCCTGGATGGTGCTTGGCCATATTTTAGCCCCCTTGTAGTGGATTACGTCGTCAACCCTGCCCGTAATCCATTTACATCTGGGGAAGGCATCCCTGCCGCATTCGCATCCGCTGTCGTCTAAAACAGTTATGTCCCTCATCCTGTATCTGATTAACGGCATCCCTTCTTTTGTCAGCGTAGTCACAACCATCTCCCCTCTCTCGCCGGGCTGAACAGGCTCAAGTGTCTCAGGGTCTATAAGCTCCAAGTAGAAATGGTCTATCCAGAAGTGAAAGCCTAGCTGCTGTTCGCATTCCACTCCGCTGCCTGGGCCGAAAAGCTCTGTTGCGCCGTAAATGTTCATCGCCCCTCCGCCTCTTTCTTTGAGTCCAAACCCTTCTTCTATTCTCTTCCTAGCCTCCTCCGTCCATATCTCGGCTCCGTTGATGGTTATCCTCAGCGATATGTCGTTCGGCTTCAAGCCTTGCTTACGCATCTGCTCCGCTATGTAGAGGTTGTATGACGGTGTGCCTGTCATGACTGTCGGCTGGAAATCCTTCAACGCCTGTATCAATGCCTCTGTTCTTCCAACGCTCCATGGGATGACAGATGCCCCCACAAGATGTGCTGATTGATGGAAGCCAAGCCCGCCAGTAAAAAGGCCGTAGCCGTAAATGTTCAGCATTATGTCCCCTTTTCGCACACCACACGTCACCAAACACCTTGCCATAAGGTTCATCCACGTCTCGTAGTCCTTGAATGTGTAGGGGCCTACGGTCGGCTTGCCTGTAGTCCCCGAAGTCATGTGCCAGCAGACGAGCTCCTCCCTCGGCACGCATAGAAAATCGCCGCCGTAGGGGTAGCTGTAGAGTCGCAGGTCGTCCTTCGTTGTGAATGGGAGTTTCCTGACGTCGTCAAGCTTTTTCACATCGTCCGGCACCACACCTGCCTCGTTAAACCTCCGTCTGTAGAACGGGCTGCGATCGTAAACATATCGTAGTATGAACTTCAGGCGTTTCAGCTGAAGCTCCTGTATTTCTTTCCGCCCGGCGGTCTCTATGTTAGGCTCCCAGTACTGTGTTCTCCCCGCCATTTTGCTGCGTAAACACTGAAGTTTGTCCCTACATTTTAAACAATTAAATCAAATAATATAATTGCCGCAACACTTTTACATAACTTTTCACTTTTTTCTATAAATGTGTGTTTTTTCCCGCATTAGTTCGGCAAAAATTGGAAAAAATCCGCAAATTATAATAATGTTGTCGGAGAGAACAATACAGGATGGGCAGGGTTGTTCCCCACAAACCAGGCATCCGCGTTCTACAGCTGATCAGGGGTGGCAGTTATACGGTTACTTTGCCCAAGTGGTGGGTGGACAAGTATGAGGTTGAAAAAGGTGCGAGGCTGTTTACGGTGGAGGACGGCTACTCCCTCCGTCTCTCTTTCAAAGACTCGCCTAAGATGAAGAAGACTGTTGAAATAGATTTGGACAGGTTTGACGACATGAGGTCGGTTAGATACTGTCTCCTAACGTATTACATGCAGGGCGCCTACACGCTCATCGTGAAGTCGTCTCGCCCGATGTCGTCGGAAAAGAAGAAGAAGCTAAGGGAGGTGAGGCTTGAGATGCCAGGTGTTGAGATAAGCCATGAAGACTCCAACAAAGTTGTTTACAGCATCATCACGGATGCTGTGAAGGAGAAAATCGACGACGTTGTGCTAACCATACATGACATTGCGCTCTACACCCACAGGGATTCTATCCGTGCTCTTACTGAAAACAACCTAAGGCTTGCTCTGGAGGTTACGAGCCGTGAGCCGGACATGCTGAGGATCTACCGTAAGCTCATCAGGCATCTGTCGTTGAGCAGCATGGACCCCGAGATAGCTTACTATTGTGGGATTAGGGACAGCAACGAGCTTATAACGTATGTGCTGCTGTCCAGAGACCTGCACAGGATATTCTACCACGCCCTCTACATATCGAAGAACCTCATTCGGCTTGGTCGTAGGATAACGGTTTTTGAGATTCTTCCTCAGATAGTCTCCTTGTCTGAGATGGTTCAGTTCATGCAGCAGCTTGCGATTGAGGCCTTCATAGACAAAGACTTTCACAGCGTCCTGAGGGTCAGCAACCTCATACAGGACGTGAAATCCTACGAGGAGAGGCTCAGCCTCGACATAATACACAGTGTTAAAGACATAGAGCAGGCGATGACCCTTCTGTTCATACTCAGAGACATAAGAAGGATAGCTGGCTACAGCGTCGCCATAGCTGACGCGGCGGCCAACAGAATACTGAGCCCTTTAAGGACCCAGCCCACGGCAACGGTTCTAAGCCTAGAATCTATATAAATAGATTTTAAATAATATAAGTGGTCGTCAAGCGAATAAAGTTTGACATGGCTACTATTACCAAAGTGCCTACATACTGCTACCAGTGTGTATGCGGCCCAGACCTTCTAAAAGTTGTTGTCAAAGACGGGGTTCCGGTGGGGGTGGAGCCTAACTTCGACTTTGCCGACAAACATCCCGCGGGGGGTAGGGTCTGCGTTAAAGCCTATGGGCTTGTTCAGAAGATGTACAACCCCAAACGCATCAAGCAGCCTATGGTGAGGGGGAACAGGCGGAAAGGTTTAAGCGAAAACCCTAACTGGACGCCAATTTCATGGGATGAGGCCCTCGATATCGTCGCCGGGAAGCTTTCCGAAATAAGGAGAAAGGGGTTGGTGGACGATGTTGGCTATCCAAGGTTCGCGGTAACGCTCGGCGGCGCCGGCACCCCACAAGCCTACTTCGGCACGCTCAACGCCTTCTTCGCCGCATGGGGGCCGATAGACTTCAGCCTCGGAAGCGGCCAGGGAGTCAAATGCTACCATACAGAACATCTTTTCGGCGAATACTGGCATAGGGCGTTCATCGTCGCGCATGACACGCCTTACACCAAGCTTGTCATCTCCTTCGGCCACAACGACAACGCTGCAGGAGGCGTCACAGGTGTTTGGCGCAACGCTGAGGCTAGGGCTGCTGGCATGAAGTGGATTCAGGTTGAACCGCATCTCTCAGTGACAGGAGCCACGGCGGATGAGTGGATTCCGATAAAGCCGAAGACGGATGCAGCATTCCTCTACGCCATGCTCTACACAGTTCTGCATGAGCTGGGATGGGAGAAGGTATGCGACCTAGACTTTCTCAAGAACAGGACAAACAGCCCATATCTTATAGGTCCTGACGGGTACTACTTACGCGACCCAACTACACATAAGCCTCTCATATGGGATTCGGTGAGCGGGACTGCAAAAACCTTCGATGACAAAACAATCCACAGCCCAGCAGTTTACGGCGAGTTCACAGTCAAGAAAGCCGTTGAAATAGGGCCTGACAAGGAGGTTATAGAGCATACGGACGTAGTTGGCAAAACAGCTTTCACGAAGCTTGTTGAGCACGTGAAGAACTACACGCCCGAATGGGCTGGCGCAATATGCGACGTAAACCCGTCAACCATACGGAGGCTTGCGAAAGAGTTTGTAGACAACGCCTTGGTCGGCGCGACAGTGACGATAGACGGTTTGAAGATGCCTTTAAGGCCTGTGGCAATTCTGCTTGGAAAAACCGTCTCAAACGGCTGGGGAGCCTACCAAGCGGTGTGGGCGAGGACGGTTTTGCAGTCTCTGGTCGGAGCCGTCGAGGTGCCTGGCTCCATCTTAGGCGTCACCATAAGGCTCAACAGGCCAATGTTCGACAGGCTTGAGAGCGTGAGAATAGGTGAGGACGGTTTTATGGCCCAGAGCCTGAACCCAACAGACAGTGAGCACTGGGAGGCAACCCCGCGTGTCAGGAACGCCTACAAAACCCTAAGCCCTTTGGTGCTCGACTCGAGCTGGAGCCAGGCGTTGGGCCCAGCACATCTACCTTGGCTTTTCATGAAGAAGGCTCCCGAGAACTGGCCTGCACCCACACCTCCCGATGTTTGGATGATATATAGGACGAACCCTCTCATATCCAGCTGGGAGCCGGAGCTCGTGGCTAGGTGTTTAGAGGAGTTTCCGTTCATAGCAGCCTTTGCCTACACGTATGACGAGACAAACTGGTTTGCGGACGTTCTTCTCCCCGACAACGTAGACCTCGAAAGCTATCAGCTCTTCAGGGTGGGGGGGACAAGCTATCAAGAGCAGTTCTGGGAATATATGGGCGTTGCCATAAGACAGCCGGTAGCTGAACCACCATATAACACGATGGACCTCACCGACATTGCGACGGAGCTTGCTGACAGAACAGGCCTGCTTAGAGAGTATAATGAGGCGATAAACAACGGTGTGCTGGGCTTCAGGCTTAAGACACCTTTATACGACTACAGCCTAGACCCTGGGAGGAAATACAAGTCGTACGAGATATGGGACAGGTTGTGCAAGGCAGCTACAATGACTTTGAGCAACGGCCGCCACGAGTACGGACTTGAATGGTTTAGGAAACACGGCGCATACCTAATACCCTTCAAACGCATCAACTGGTACCTTCATCCAATCATCGTGGCAAAGAAGCTTCGCTACGAGCTTCCCTACCAGGAAAGAGTTATGCGGGTTGGGCAGGAGCTCAAGAGACGTCTTCACGAGCATCAGATAAGATGGTGGGACAAGCAGCTGGAGGAATATAAGGCCATGCCCGAATGGGAGGACTTTCCGAAAATCTTTGAGGAGTTGCCGAAGCTTTACGGCAAAAAGCCTGAGGATTATCCGTTCTGGCTTGTGACAAGCAGGAGCATGCAGTATTCTTGGGGCGCTAACGTAGCGATACCAGTTCTCGCCGATGTCTCAAAACACGTCATGGGCCATGATGCTGTTATGATGAATGAGGAGGTTGGCAGAAGGCTTGGGCTGAAGACGGGAGACGAGGTTTTCATAGAGTCGCCGATAGGCAGGGTTAGGGGCAGGGTTTTACTCAGGAACGGTGTAAGGCCTGACACAGTAGTTGCCCTGCAGCAATTCGGACACTGGGTAACACCCGTCCCGAAGAACATTGACGCACCCAACATGAACAGGCTTGTACCTATAACTTTGGAGACGACCGACGGCACGGGTAGCGGAGCCGACCTTGTGAAGGTGAGGATCGAGAAGGTGAGGCGTTGATGGTCAGATGGGGTATGGTCATAGACTTGAGCAAATGCGTCGGCTGCCAGACATGCACCGTCGCCTGCAAGCTCGACAACGGAACCCCGCCCGACATCTTCTGGAGGTTTGTGAAAGACGTTGAGGTTGGAGCATATCCCAACGTCACAAGGTTTTTCCTACCACTCCACTGCATGCACTGCGAGAAGCCACCATGCTTAACCGTATGTCCGACAACAGCAACCCAAAGACGTGGCGACGGAATAGTCTACATAGACTATGACAAATGCATCGGCTGCGGATACTGCATACTGGCATGTCCGTATGAGGCGAGGTGGTTGTTAAAAGGTAAGAAAGGATTTTTTAACGACGGGCTAACTCAGCCTGAGAAGCTGAGCCCCTTAGCTGACAAAGTAGGTGTTTGCACAAAATGCGATTTCTGCATGGATAGGATAGACTACGGGCTTGCAAACAACCTTGTCCCAGGCAGAGACCCTGACGCAACACCTGTATGCGTCAACTCCTGCATCGCGAGGGCTTTGTTCTTCGGTGACCTAGACGACCCGGAGAATGAGGTTTCGTACATGATACGGCAAAAGAGAGCTTTCAGGCTTCTGACAGCCATGGACACCGAGCCATCTGTCTACTACGTTTGGTGAAAACACATGGCCGCGTACTGGCTTGAAAGACAGCATGTGTGGGAGTGGCTTGCTTTATGTAACTTTCTCCTCGGCGGAGCAGGTGGCGGCCTATACGTCGTTGCTGTGCTGACAAATTTGGCCGATGGTTTTCTGACTTTAGCGGCTGCTGGGCTTGTCATAGCTGGGCTTGGATTCGTTGGGCTTGAGGCGGGAAACCCAGCGAAAGCATATCACGTCTTCCGCAACTTCAGGCAGTCTTGGATGTCGAGGGAGGCTGTTTTCGCCACGGGCTTCGTCTTGCTCGCTGGCCTCGACTTTATGTGGCCCAGCATCTTGCTCAAGTGGCTGGCTTGGTTCTGCGCAGCCGCATACGTCGTCAGCCAAGGCTTCATGCTTGCTGCAGCCAAGAAGATACCCAGCTGGAACACGCCTCTCACACCTCCGCTGTTCATCGTCCTAAGCCTCTCAGCCGGCTTGGGAATAGTCATAGTTCTTAGCAAAATCCAAAGCCCCACATCATCTATCCTGCTCGGCTTGTCGACGATAGTTCTGGGCGCCTCTTACGTGGCGTGGCCTGGAGCCACGAAACACTTCAAACTTTCGCTGAAGGCTGAAGGCAACTGGGTTTACCTGTTGTTTTCGATGGCTGCATCGGCTGTTGCTGTTACAACGTCTTTCACGTCCATGTTTCTAGCAGGCATCATGCTTCTCCTAAGCTCCAGCCTCTTCAAGTACGTGGTTATCATCCGGATGTCCTACAAGCTGCCTGTCCTCCCGCCTATAGGACGTACCGCCTAATCCTCGTCCATCCTCACTCTCATAGGCCTGTCGGAAAACTTGGGCAGTTAAATAGAAAGCTTATAAATGTATTACTTAGGACATCCATTAGAAGAAGGGTTTATAGGTGTATGGGAATGAAGACACATCGGAGATGAAGAGGTATCGAGCCACACCCCCTCGCCACCACTAAGCCCTGTCCAGCCTCATGGAAGTCCTAGTATTTTGGCGATATTAGCCCCGGCCGGATTTGAACCGGCGTCTCAGGGTCCAGAGCCCTGCATCCTTAACCACCTAGACGACGGGGCTATCCACCGTGATGATTTCGATACAGTTTTTAAACATACGGATTACGGATTCTGAAACCCATCCAACACAGCGCCCCCCATTAACAAAGAAAAAACGGGACTGTCAACTTAAGGTCTATGGCCGAGAGCCTTACCCTCAAATCCCTGGGTGATGCAGAGTTGGGGTAGGCCTCGGCCGTCTTATAGGTTTCTTTGGTGGTAGAAATGTCTTTCCTCGTATGCGTTATCCTTCATGGGTTTGGGGGCTTGCTGTCAGGATGTATGTGGAGGGGCTCAGTCTTAGAGGGGTTGCAGAGGTCTTAGGAGAGCTAGGATTCAGGGTGAGCCATGAGTCTGTTAGGAGGTGGTTCCTTAGGGCTGGTGAGGCCTTCTCATCTATACCTAGGCGTAGGCGTGGACCGATAGCCGTAGATGAGACAGTAATCCGTAATCTCGTCAGGAGAGCCTATCTATGGGCTGCTAGGGAGGTTGGGAGAGGAGAGGTATTCGCCATACAGGTATCGAGGGGTCGTGGAATAGGGGAATGCACAAGGTTCATGGAGAATGTAAAGAAGGCATGCACTAACAACCCTACAGTCTACACGGATAGGGCTCCATGGTACAGCTGGCCCGTGAAGATTCTGGGCTTTAGGAGGAGGGTAGAGAGGTTCGGTAGGAGGAACACGATAGAGTCTTGGTTCAGCAAGCTCAAGAGGAGGATAAAACAGTTCAACACATGCTTCCCAACATACAGGCCTAAGGTATCAGAGAAGTGGATAAAGTCATGGATAGCCTTAAGTTGACAGTCCCAATCGATGCCCAACAAATAATAATTCGCGCCAGCCTTGTATGTGGAAGCATGATAGTGGTAGACAGCAACGAGGCTGCGGAAAATAGTAAGCTTGTCAAATCCCTTGAGAAGATTGTGGAGACCGCCGTCAGACCTTTACCAGCAGGAGACTACCTAATAATAGGCCGTGAAACAAACGCACTCATCGAAAGAAAAACAATCATGGATTTTCTCAGCAGTCTGAAGGGGAGGCTGTGGGAACAGCTTTCTCTGTTAAAAGAGTTCGAGGGTGAGAAGATGATTATCCTGGAGGGCTATCTTGGTCTTTACAGGAAGAGGGGTTGGAAAGAAGTCTCAATCTTGGCGTTGATGGATAGGATTGTTAACAATTGGGGTGTTCCTATAATTCCTACGCCCGACATCAGAGGGACGATGACCTATTTGGTTTGGAAGAATAAGTCTCTTGGAGAGGTTGCTGAGTTTAGAGAGTATCCGCTGAGGCTGAAACGTAAGGACATGAAGCCCGAAGAACAGGCTCTCTATGTTCTGGAAGGGTTATGTGGACATGAAACAGCCAAATCGCTCCTTACGCATTTCAGGACGCTGCGCAACGTTTTTGCAGCACTAGACCCAGCCGTCCCAACCGCAGTTGAGGAGTTGCGCAAAATAAAGGTAGGCGGGAAACGGATTCCGGAGAATACTTTGAAGAAGATTCTTACAGTAGCTAACATAGAGTTTCAAAAAATGGATTTAAAGAAAGATTCTGATGGTTAAGTCCCTAGGAACTGTTTCTCGACTTCAGGCAGCCATTTAAGCTCTTCTTTCAGCCTTTGGATGGACTTCTTTATCTCATCCTCAGGATAGTACCATGGAGGCAGCTTGCCCTCGAAGAACTCCTCGTAGGCGTGCAGGTCGAAGGCACCGTGGCCGCAGAGGTTAAAGAGGATGACCTTCTCCTCACCGGTCTGTTTGCACCTCAAGGCCTCGTCTATCACGTATCTGATGGTGTGTGCCGGCTCTGGACCTGGTAGGAAGCCTTCAGCTCTCGCGAACTGGACAGCTGCCTGGAAGACCGATACCTGGTCGTATGCGTGTGGCTCTATCCATCCCTCGTGAAGCAGGAGGCAGAGCGTGGGAGCGTCTCCGTGGTAACGCAGTCCTCCGGCGTGTATTGGCGGCGGAATAAAGTCTGAACCGAGCGTGTACATGGGCAGTAGTGGCGTCATCTTTGCCGTGTCGCCGAAGTCGTATGTATAGATGCCTTTCGTCATAGTTGGGCATGCCGTAGGCTCGGTTGCCACGAACTTAACCTTCTTAGGAGCCTTCTTCGAAACAACCTCGTAGTAGAAAGGCCAGAAGAGACCAGAGAAGCTGCTTCCTCCTCCAACACATCCAGCCACAATGTCAGGATATTCGCCAACCTGCTTCAGCTGCTCCAGCGCTTCAAGGCCTTGGACTGTTTGATGCATGAGGACATGGTTTAACACGCTCCCCAAGCTGTATCTTGTGTTGTCGTGCGTAACACAGTCTTCGAGAGCTTCGCTTATGGCTATACCTAAGCTGCCCGGATGGTTGGGGTTCTGGCTCAACATAGTTCTTCCAAAGTTTGTCCTGTCGCTTGGGCTGGGATAAACCTCAGCACCCCATGAATGCATCAGCATCTTTCTAGCAGGCTTCTGATGATAGCTTGCACGCACCATGTAAACCGTGCACTTCATGCCGAACATGTTTGTAGCAAAAGCCAGCGCACTCCCCCACTGGCCTGCACCTGTCTCCGTCGTCAGCCTTTCAATACCTTCCTTCATGTTGTAGTATGCCTGTGCGACAGCGGTGTTGGGCTTGTGGGAGCCGGGAGGCGAAACCCCTTCATTCTTGTAGTATATCCTAGCGGGTGTCTTAAGCGCCTTCTCAAGACCAACCGCCCTGTAAAGTGGTGTAGGCCTCCACAGTCTCAGCACGTCCCTGACTTCCTCGGGTATCGGTATCCAGCGCTCTGGGCTCAGCTCCTGCCTTATCAATTCCTTGGCGAAGACCCTCTCCAGCTTACGAGGGTCTATGGGCGCTCTCGTAGCGGGGTCGATGGGTGGTGGAAGCGGTTTCGGAAGGTCTGGCAAGATGTTGTACCAGTTTTTCGGCAAGCTGTTTTCATCCAAAACTATTTTGTGATGCACGCCATAGTAAGTCAAATAAGGCGAATATAAACTTTTGAAGCGGTAAACGACTGATGATAAAGTATTTTTTGAGAGACTCCGTAGGAATTACATGAATTTCGACGAGACGGAAAACATGGCTGTGATTAGGAAGTCTGTTTCAGAGTTTATGAAAAAGTTTCCGCCCGAGTACTGGCGGAGAGTAGACAGTGAAAGAAGGTTTCCAGAAGAATATTGGAGGGCTGTAGCTGAGCAGGGCTTGCTTGGGATAAACATTCCCGAAAAATATGGAGGTCTTGGAATGGGTTTGTCGGAAGCGTCGCTGGCTATGATGAGTGTTGCAGCTTCCGGCGGAGGCCTGCCTGCAGGAGACCTTCTAATGCGGACAATGGTCTTCGGAGGAGTTATGATCGACAGGTTCGGTAGGGACGAAGCAAAGGAAAAATACCTTCCTCTTCTTGCATCGGGAAAGCTTATCTGTTCTTTCGCCCACACCGAACCCAACGCAGGCGTTAACACGTTTGACATCCAGACCTATGCAACGAGAAAAGACGGCGGGTTTTGTATCAACGGCCAGAAAATATGGATAACTTTGGCCCACATGGCTGACATCATGATAGTTGTCGCAAGGACGACGCCGAAAGAAAAGGTTCGGAGAAAATCAGAAGGGCTCAGCCTGTTCGTTGTAGACGTGAAAGAAAACGCTGTCAAAACCTCGAAGATCCCGGGGATGTCTCTACGTCCTCTAACAAGCAACCTAGTCTACTTTGAGGACACATGGGTTCCGGAGACAAATCTCTTAGGAGAACTTGACAAGGGATGGTACGCCCTGTCAACCCTGCTTAACGCAGAGAGGATCTCAACCGCATCCATTTCCATAGGCTGCGGGGACTATGTTCTGCAGAGAGCGGTCGACTACGCGTCGAGCAGAAATGTTTTCGGAAGGCCGATAGGCAGCAACCAAGCAATCCAGTTCCCACTCGCCGAGGCGAAGGCTGAGCTCGAAACCGCTAGGCTGATGACGCAGAAGGCTGCATGGCTTTTCGACAAAGGCAGAGACTGTGCCTTCGAAGCAAACGTCGCCGCTTTCACAGCCGCCAGAGCTGCTTTCAAAGCAGCTGACAGAGCCGTTCAAACATTCGGAGGAATGGGGTTCGCTGAAGAATACGACGTAGAAAGGTTCTTCAGAGACGCTAGGGTTTTCCGGACAGCCCCCGTCCCGGAAGAAATGGTGCTCAACTTCATAGGCACAAGAGTTCTGAACATGCCGAGATCTTTCTAAAATCAGTGTTGCATATTTATTAATCGAGTTGCAGGTGTTTCTGTATGACGTTTAGCTATATCGGTGCCCCTGTTAAAATAAAGGAAGCCTTGCGCCACGTTAAAGGTCGTGGTAGATTCGTGGACGACATAAGCCTTCCCGGAACAGCTTATGCGGCCTTTTTACGCTCTCCCTACCCCCACGCCCTCATAAAATCTATCGATGTCTCCAAGGCTTCTACCGCCGAGGGTGTCTACGGTGTTTTCACAGGATCTGACATAGCGGCCGTAACCAAACCGTTCCCACAGCTCACCGTCCCCCCAGCCTCCAAAGTAATCGACTACTCCATGGCTGTGAAAAAAGTGAGGTTTGTGGGCGAACCTGTCGCCGCTGTTGTCGCAGACACACCCTACCATGCAAGAGACGCGATAGACTGTATAGAAGTAGAATATGAGCCGTTAAAGCCTGTGACAAACCCCATCGAGGTACTGAACGGCGAGGGTCCATTAATTCATGAAGAAGCTGGAACAAACATCGCCGCAACAGTCGAATACGACTATGGCGACTACGACGAAGCTCTAAGAAACGCTGACAAAGTGGTTACGGCTAAGCTTGTCTTCCACCGATTCAGCTCAACGCCGCTCGAGCCCAACGCAGTGTTAGCGAGCTATGATGAGCAAATAGGCTACACCATTTACTGCAACAACCAAATGCCGATGTTTCTCTCTCCCTCCATCCTTAGGGCCTTGGACACGGATATGACTAGGGTGAGGATCGTGACGCCAGACATCGGCGGAGGCTTCGGCGTCAAAATCATCAACTACACCTACATGGTTTTGGTTGCAGCCTTGTCGAAGCTTGTGGGGAGGCCTGTAAAATGGATAGAGACTAGGACGGAACATATGATGGCCAGCTCCCACGGTGCTGACAGGCATTTCGAAGTGGAGGCGGCGGTGAAAAATGATGGCACGCTTCTCGGGCTCAGGACGACAACAGTAGACGACATTGGTGCTTACGCGAGACATGAGCCTGCCGGCCTTACTGTCTGGGCTCAGGTCGCTTCAGGATGCTGCAAATTCAAACATTTACGCCAAAGAATGTATGCAGTCTTCACAAACAAATGTCCTGCAGGCCCAAACAGAGGGTTTTCAAGAGCACCGCATCAGTTCATGATCGAGAGGATTCTGGACAAAATTGCCCGCGAGCTCGGTAAAGACCCTCTTGAGATAAGGCGGATAAACTACGTACCACGTGACGAGCAACCCTACACCACGCTCAACGGATGTGTCTACGACGGAGGTGACTATTACGGAGCCCTCGAGAAAGCTGCGTCAATGATAAACTACTGGGACTGGCGCCGGAGACAGAGTGAGCTTAGGTCTCAAGGCCGGCTTATCGGCGTCGGATTGAGCGTCACGATAGATTCTGGAGCCGCCAACTTCGGGCAGGTGCGAATGCTCAACCCTCAGCTGCCGAACGTTGGAACGAGCGAGGCTGCGAGCGTCCAGATGACGCCCGACGGCAAAATACTTGTTAAACTTGGAACCGTTCCGCAGGGCCAAGCTCATGAAACAATTGCTTCACAGATGGTGGCGGACGTGCTGAAGATAGATTACGAGGATGTGACAGTTGCCCCAGGCTTTGACTCTGGATCGCATCCATACACGCTTCACTCCGGAACCTATGCCAGCAGGTTTGCAGGCACGGGCATGGTGGCGGTCTACAACGCTGCGCTCAGGCTCAGGGACATGATAGCCTCGGTGGCGGCAAACATTCTGGAGGCTAGGAAGGAAGACATAGTCGTTGAAGGGGGTGCAGCTTACGTGCGCGACACTCCGGAGAAAAAAGTTTCTTTTAAGAGGATAGCAAGGACCGCTTACGCAAACCCATTCGAGCTTCCTAAAGGCATGGAGCCTGGTTTGACCGCCACAGCCGTCTTCAGCCCAGACTTCAAGCCTCCAAACGAGAAGAAAATCGGCAACCTCACGCTCACCTACTCCTACCAAGCACATGCCGTGGTTGTTGAAGTAGACCCTGAAAGCGGGACGGTGAAAGTTCTCGACTACGCAATAGTAGATGATTGCGGACGAGTCATCAACCCGGCTATAGTGGATGGCCAAGTGCACGGTGCTGCCTACCATGGCTTGGCGGCTGTTCTCTACGAGAAGTTCGAATACGACGATGACGGTTTACTCCTTACAACCTCTTTCACGGACTACCTAGCCCCAACAGCTGTAGAGGTCCCGTATTTCAAAACGGACCGGATATCCATTCCATCGCCCTTCACCCCGTTAGGGGCTAAAGGGGTGGGCGAGGGGTGTGGAGCACCTATCCCGGCCCTCGTGGCGGCGGTCGAGGATGCGGTGAAGCCGTTCGGAGGAGAGATAACATCATCCCATGTAAAACCCGAAGATATATATCGTCTGATACATAGGCCCAGCCGTAATCAATAAATTTCACACAACTGCAGAAGTGGTTGATATGTTTTCAGCCTCTGTTTCTGTAACAGGATATGCAGAAACTCCTGTAAGCCGTGCCAGGGTGGATAAGGGTGAAAAGAGGCTCACAATCGAAGAATACTACGCATGGGCTTTGAGCCTTTTGTTGAAGCAGACAGGGCTTTCTCTGAAGGATTTGAAAGGCCAGGGAGTGGGCGTAACAGGGTCCGCGTTTCCCAGGGCAGAGATTTGGTCGGCCGAGGTTGTGCAAAACCTTGGCCTTGAGCCAAAGCTCTTGCTCAGAGCCGATCACGGTGGAGCCAACGGAGCAGCACTAGTGGTCGCTGGCGCCCTGGCCATTCACGCCGGCTACATAGACCATTTCCTGATCCTAGGCGCAGACACTCCAATGAACATAACCGGCGAGGGCTCGCTGACGTGGCGTTATGAGCTGGATTATCTGATGCCTGTAGGTATGATGGGGCCCAACAGCATGGCCGCTATGATAATGAGACGGCAGATGGATGTGTATGGTTACAAGCCAGAACAATATGGCAAAATATCCATCTCACAGAGGGAGAATGCTTCTAAAAACCCTCTAGCCTATTTCAGGACTCCTTTGAAAATCGAGGAGTATCTCTCTTCTCCGATGATATCAGACCCTCTCAGAATGCTCGACATATGTCCATTCGTGAACGGAGGTTTTGCGCTGTTACTTTCGAAGACAAGCGTGGCCGGTAAAGTTTCTGAAAAGCCTGTAAAGCTGCTGGGCTTTGGCGAGTGGCATAACTTGGATGCGGAAAACCCGCTACCCGACATAACTTCAACCGGCTTAAAGATTGCTTCGAAACACGCCTACGAAATGAGCGGGCTCAAGCCGTCGAAGATAAACCTGTTAAACGCTTATGACGACTACACGCCAGTAGTCTTGATGCAGCTGGAGGATGCAGGCTTCTGCGAAAAAGGCAAGGCAGGCAGGTTCGTGGAAGAAAACGACATAACTTTCTGTGGAAACTTTCCCGTGAACACAGGCGGCGGACTGCTCTCCTACGGGCAGGCAGGCATGGCGGGCGGCCTACACCATATAGTGGAAGCAGTCAGACAGCTGAGGGGCGAGGCGGGAGAGAGACAGGTCGGAGGCGCACGTTATGCAATGGTAACCGCGTTAGGCGCGTTAGCACACGGCGGCAGCTTTATCAACAGCTATGCATTAATCCTCGAAGGGGTGTGACCCGTGGCCGAGTACAAAAGACCGTTGCCCCAGCTATTCGAACATACGAAGGCTTTCTGGGATGGCTGCAGAAAAGGTGTTTTCATGCTCCAGCATTGTAAATCCTGCGGAGGATATCAATGGTATCCGAGGCCTTCGTGCGTCAAGTGCGGTTCGCTGGAGCTTGAATGGGTGCCGTCGAAGGGTGAGGGAACAATCTACTCATACACTGTTATAAGAAGGGTGGTTGCCAACTCTCCGGACTTCCAGAGAGACATTCCGTTCGTGATTGCTGAAGTTGACTTGGATGAGGGTGTTAGGGTTTACGCCAGAGTTGAAGGCGTAAAACCTGAGGAAGTAAGAACAGGCATGAGAGTAAAGTTGTCTTTCGACCCAGTAACACCAGATATAAGCCTGTATAAGTTCCAGCCATTGAAATGAAGGTGCATGTCGAGAGGTTTAGAGTGGGTTTCCAGGACACAGACTCCACTACAAGAGTTTATTTTCCCTCATACGTCCGCTGGTTCGACATAGCCTTCATAGAATATCTGCGGAGAAACGGAGTTGTGTTCGACAGCACGGGCTGTCTTGTCGTTAAAGGACAAAGACTTGACAGAACATTAGTGATAGGGGAGTATGGTTGCCGTATTACAAAACCTTCAAAATACGATGATATGATTGAAGCTCATGTGACGATAAAAGAGTTAAAGGACAAAGTTGTAACCGCAGATTTTGTTCTAAGGGATGCCGGTAACGGCGAACAGCTTGCAACAGGATGGATAAAATACGTCTGCGTTAGCTTAGAGAACGGCCGCTCAACCGAACTCCCCAGAACGCTTGCAGAGATATTTGAACGAGGTCGAATGTGAAAACGTAATATAGCCAACAACGGTAGTGTCCACACTCACATGACTCCTTTAGAAGCCGGTGTGTTGCTGTTTACGACAATCACGGCAGCGGTCGTTTTATATGCCTTCAAAAGCATTTCGGCAGAGCCATCTGCAACCGGATGGCCTTATTCAGTGCTGGGAGTGTCTCCGGGCGCTTCCCTAGAAGAGGTGAGGAAAGCATACAGGGAAATGGTGAAAAAATATCATCCAGACCGCTTACCTTTAAACAGTCCACCGACGTTGAAGAAGATGTTCGAGGAGCGGATGATACAGCTGAACAACGCATATAGAACTATTTTAACCCTTTACGACAATGCCTCTCCGAGCATAAAACTGACGGAGGAAGATTTTTCAAATGTCGAGCAGATAATCAGTCAGGCGGAGACAGCTTTACGCAACGGTGCAACACCAAACGATATTGTTAATCTCGCCTTTAGTACTGCTGAGGCTCTAGTGCACGCCGTTTACCGTGCCGCAGGCCTGTTCGCCAAAAGTGAGCACTTCTATGACCTATTAACCGAGTTGATGATCAACGATTTGATAACACTTGATGAGTTCAACACATTGGTGGAGGTGAGGAAAACCAAGGGCTTGGCTGAGAAGAAGGGCGTAACAGTCAAGGATGCGTTGACGGCTGTGCGACGGGTAAACGGCGTTTACCTAAAAATACGTCAAAGATACAGTTGAGAAGGGATGCGTGGAAAAGCCAGGGTATTCGTTGTTATACCCACCTATAATGAGGCTGAAAATATTCAGACGCTGTTGGAAAAAATTCTCTCAATTCAAGATTTGAGGGTCATCGTCGTCGACGACGGCAGCCCAGACGGAACATCTAGGATTGTACAGGAAATATCGCAAAAGGATAGTAGGGTGCTTTTGATCAATAGAGGTAGGAAGATGGGGCTTGGCTCAGCCTATCAGGACGGGTTTAAAAATGCTCTTGAGAACGAAGCGGATGTAGTGGTGTCGATGGATGCTGACGGCTCGCATCCCGCTGAGCTTATACCTGAGCTGGTGAAAGCGGTAGAGCGGGGCGCCGACGTCGCCGTAGCTTCAAGATACGTTAAAGGCGGGAAATGGTCTGCGGGGTTTGGAAGAATGATGGTCAGCAGGGGAGCTAACTTTATTGCTAAACTATGCACAGGCGTAAAAATAAGGGACATGACCTCAGGCTTCAGAGCATACAGCGCCAAATCCCTAAAAAACCTACTCACAAAAGATTTTGAAAAAGGATATGTTTTCCAAGCCGAAGTTATTTACAGGCTTAGCCGTAAGGGATTCAAGATCGTTGAAATACCTTTTTTCTTCCAAAAAAGAATCTCAGGCAAATCCAAGCTCTCAGTAAGGGAGGTTGTACGGTTTGGGGCATGGTGTTTTAAAGTGTTGCTGTCTAGGTTGGTAGGCAGGTGAGACGATGCCTAAGCTTTACGAGCTTGGTGAACGTTTTCTAATAAAACACATAATCGAACAAGCTGGAGGTTGTGAAGAACTCATCCTACCTCACGGGGATGACGCTGCTGCCTTCTGGTTTAACGGCCTTATGGTCGCTTGCGTCGACACGCTTGTCTGGGAGACGGATGTACCTAGCACCATGAGCTGGCGGCAGGCGGGATGGAAAGCGGTGGTTTCAGCTGTGAGCGATGCGGCGGCAAAAGGCGCTCGGCCCAAATACCTGCTGCTCTCCCTCGCCCTCAACCCTTCAACAGATTTCGAAGACTTCAAACAGTTATTGCTGGGGGTTAGGGAGGCTGCAGATAGGTACAACGCCCGCATAATAGGAGGAGACCTAAACGAACATTCGTTGAACACAGCGTCGGTCACAGTTCTGGCTGAGGCTGAAAGAGTCGTTAGCAGAAACGGGGCAAAGCCCGGAGACCTGCTTGCGACAACAGGCCTGTTTGGAAAAACTTATGCAGCGCTCCATGCAATCACCCATAATCTTCCAGCAGATGAAGAAATTCTCCAAAGCCTGTACAGACCAGAAGCTAGAGTAGAGGAGGGAGTAGCCCTAGCCATGTCCGGCGGCGTCTCAGCATGCATAGATTCCAGCGACGGCCTAGCCGAATCTATATACCTCCTCTCCGAATCCAGCGGTGTAGGATTTGTTGTTGAAAAACTTCCATTAGACACCTCAGCTGAGAAATACTGCAGGAAGAACAATCTAAACCCTCATGAGGCTGTTTTCTACGGCGGTGAAGAGTACGAGCTTGTCTTTACTGTGAAGAAAGGCTGGGGAAATGTTGTTAGCCGTACGCTTGAGAAAATCGGTAGAAGGCTTTACATAATCGGGCGGGCGGTGGAGCAGCGTGCCGTGAAATTTGTCGAAGATGGGGGAGAAAGAAACATTGAAAGACGTGGATGGCAGCATTTTAACAGGTCCCGTAAACCTCTCTGAATATAAAAAGGGATGCAATTGTCTTCGCATCACGTATCTCTCCCCGTAAAACCATTTCGACAGCGTTTTTCACAGAGGTTTTCATTAGGCTCATTCGTTCGTCAACCGCTGGCGACGGCTTTGTCTTCTTGAGGCCTTTTGCAACGTAAACGTGCAGCAACTCAGTGCTGTAGCCGGGAGCTAGGTAAAACTCGGCCAGTTTTTCAAAGCTGTCTGCCTCAAGCCCGGTCTCCTCAACCAGCTCACGCGACGCACATGATTCTGGAGTCTCATCCTCTATAGTTCCCGCGGGAAATTCGAACAACTCGGAGTCAACCGCATACCTGTACTGTTTTAACAAGTATATGTTGTTGTCATTGTCCAACGGTATGATGGCCACAGCCCCTGGATGCACGACAACATCTTTGTAAAACCTCCTGCCTCCGTATTCTACTAGGTCCCTCCGAACCGAGAAGACACGCCCCGTGAAAAATGTTTCAGACTTGATTTTTCTAAACATTCCGTCTGTTTTTTATTTTGTTTGGTTATATGTTTAAATTTAGGCTAAACCTAATTTAGGCTATGCCTAAAATCACGCTCAACCCTGTGGAAGCAAGCTACCTAAGAGAGATGTACAGAGCAGGTGAAAACTCCCTCGAAATCAGCACAGGACATTTAGCCAAAATATTCAACGTCAGACCCGCCTCAGTAGTAGACGTAATGCACAGGCTTGCCAGGAAAAAGCTCGTTGAAAAACAAGGCTGGGGGAAAATCGCTTTGAGCAAAAAAGGTCTGTCATTGGCGGCACGCATAATCCACAACCATCGTGTGCTTGAAACATATTTCAGCCGAGGTCTTGGATTGGAGGTTGAAGACTCATGCAATGAGGCGGCCAAGATAGACTACCTGATAGGCGATGAGGTTATGCGCCGGCTGTGTGAAAAGCTTAGCTTTCCAGAACAGTGCATTCACGGATTTGAGGTGAGCCATGAGATATGCAGAAGAAGATTGTAGCCGCAGCCGTACTCGCCTTCGCCATACTTGTTGCAGGGGCTTTGATTTTTTTAACCACGCTGCAGACAGCTGTTCAAACACCTCCTGAGCAAGTCTCAGTAACATGGGGTCTCTTAGCCGAAATAGTCTACCGTCTTTCAGACGGCGAGATAACGGTTCACCAAATTCTCCCACCTGGCGTCGAGATACATTACTGGGAGCCTTCGCCGGATGTGGTCAAGGAAGCTGCGAAGTCGAGAGTGTTACTTTGGACTATTGAGGGGTTGGATGACTGGGCTGTCTCTCTCGCCAAGGCCGCTGGTGTCAGAGCCTACAAAGTGTCCGAGGGGGTAGACCTTCTTCCCATAGATACACAGCATAGTCACGCAGGTTACGACGTACACGTATGGCTTTCCTTGAAAAACATGGCGAAAATTGTGAAGAACACGGCTGAGATTTTGGAGAAGAACTTTCCCATGAAAAAGCCGAAAATCCAGGAAAACACCGTCAAGCTCCTGGATTCACTTGAGCAGCTTGACAAGGAAGCCGCCGAGAGGCTGAACCCTTACCGTGGCAGGCTTTTCATAACACAGCACGAAGCTTTCAAATACTTCGCAGAATCATACGGTTTAAGTTATAGAGCATTGCTGACTGTCGAGGAAGAGGAGCCGTCTGCAGCACATTTAGCTGAAATATACAAGTTGGTAAAAGAAAACGGAATAAAGGTGGTTTACGCGGAGGACGGCCATATACATCCCATACTCCGCAGCATTGCCAACGACCTGGGTTTAACCATAAAAATGCTTTACACATGCGAGACGCTAACTCTAGACGAAGTGAGGCAAGGACGCTCATACCTTGATATAATGAGATGGAATGTAAACATGTTGGTGGAGGGCTTTGAAAGCAAATAAACCTGTGGTTGAGTTTGAGAGAGTGACAGTCTCATATGATAGGAAAACCCCTGTCCTGAAAGACGTATCTTTCAAAGTGTTTGAGGGTGAGATGATATTCATCATAGGGCCAAACGGTGGCGGTAAGTCGACATTGTTGAAAACAATCGTCGGCAGCTTAAGGCCTGAGCAGGGTAGGGTCAAGCTGTTTGGAGTGGACGTGAGCAGGTTCAGAGATTGGTGGATGGTTGGGTACCTGCCGCAGAACGCAGCAACATTGTTTGAAAAAACGCCTTTAAATGTCTCCGAACTTCTCACAGCCGCAGCTATTCGCCGGAAAGGGATGGAGCCAGCCGAAGCCGTCGAGCTGGTTGGCGTTGAAGACCCCACGTCATTGTTGAACAAGAGGGTGACCGACCTTTCGGGCGGTATGCTTCAAAAGACCATGCTGGCATTAGCTTTAATCAACAATCCCAAGCTCCTTCTTCTCGACGAACCTACTGTTTACGTGGACCAGATGGGGGTTGGAGCTTTTATGCGGTTGCTCACCAAACTCCACAGTGAACGTGAACTAACAATCGTCATCGCAACCCATGACGTAACTGCTATATCAACATTGGCTTCACGGGTTATATGTATTAACAGAGAAGCATTGTACGATGGCACGCTCGACGAGCTAACCACGTCCGAACAGCTCTGCAACATATACGGCTTTCACGTATACACTCTTAGACACGGCCATGCATGGTCGAGAGAATGATTGACTTTTTCCAGCAACCATTTATGGTGAGGGCCCTCGCCGCAGGAGCCATAGCAGGCTTTCTACTACCCCTGCTCGGCAACTTCCTCATCCCCAAGAAACTTTCGCTCCTAGGTGACGCCTCCTCCCACTTTGTCTTCGCATCCCTAGCCGTTTCAGCGCTGGTCGGTTTGAGCAGCGGAGTCTTATCGTATCCGATGGCAGTAGTAGCCGTTTTCGGAATGCTTCAAATGGTGAAAGGTTTGAAGATGGCAGGCGACCAGGCTTTGGCCGTTTTCCTAGCCCTAGGAGGTGCAACAGCCTCTCTAGCAATATCCTCTGGTTCTAGGATCAATCTTAACGCTGTCCTGTTCGGAAGCGTCTTCCTAGTCGAGCTAGACGACCTGCTGGCGGGAGTGGCGATAGCCTCTCTAACAGGTTTCTTCGTAATCAAAAAGTTTCGCGAGATAGTAATTTTCACCGTCAACGAGGAGCTGGCAAGAGTTAGAGGGGTTCCCGTGAAGCTTTACGAGCTTCTGTTGGCCGCTGTTTCAGGGCTTTCCATCGTGGCCGGTGTAAAGATAGCGGGAATCCTACTCGTGACCGCTTTGCTGGTCCTACCGGCTGTCTCAATATCCTTGGTCGCCACATCTATGAAAAAGGCCATCACCCTCTCCATAGCCATAGGTGAGTCCTGCATATTTGCAGGAATAGTATCATCATACTATACAGGTATGGCGCCTGGGGCTTCGACGGTTTACATACTGCTTGCGATCTTCGCCATGTCAGGTGCGCTGATGAAGAAGGGGATAAAGATATAGGCTGAAACATCGGCAGGTTTTGTGGAGAATCATGCTCAAACTGGCTACCCCTCCTCGCATCAAGGTTTTGGAAGCGTTGGGCGCGGTTGCAGGAGGGCGTGTGAGGATTATTTCGGACAAAGAGGCCGAGGTCGACGCTTCGGAGGGTAGCAGGACATACAAGGTTTACGTTGACCTCGAAAACCATGTGGCCAACTGCGATGACAACGGGACTGTTTACAGAAACTATGTCGGCTACCCCATAATAGCGTTCCTCATGGCGAAAAACCTCCTCCCATACGACGAGTCCTTGGCCAAGCCTTTAGCCGGCGTCAAGTGGCGCAGCCTTAACGAACGCTACAAAAGCTACAGAAAAGTTGAAGCCATAATCAAGGAGATGGTTTCAAAACACGGCGTTCAAAGCATGAGAGTCGATCAAGTTATTGAAGAGGTGCTGCGTCGGCTTGAGGGATTTGGGCTGCAAAAGCCCTCTATTTGACAACCAGCACAGAGCAGGGAGCGTGGGCAACAACGCCGCTAGCAACGCTTCCCAGAACAATCTTTTTAAAACCGCTCAAACCCCTGGTCCCGGTTACAACCAAATCAACTTTTTCATCAGCAGCGAAGCTTGCTATCGCCTCAACCACTGACGGCTGTCTTTCAAGAACTTCTCCACGAGCTTTGACACCGGCTTCAGCAGCTTTCTGAACAGCTTCTTCAACATATTTCCAACCTTCTTTCCTCGCGTCCTGAAAATACTGCTGAAGCGCTGTCGGAGGTACGCCTGCCGCTGCAAACAGGTAGGGAGGCTGCTGAACTACATGAAGCACGACAAGCTCGGACCCAAGCCTTCGACACAGCTCGACAGCTGTTGCCACAGCTCTTCTGCTGTACTCAGACCCGTCGACCGCGACCAAAACCTTTCCAAACAATTCACCACACGTCCGATGATACGAGAATAAAACTGTTGCAAAAGATGGTTGAAAAGCTTATCTAGAGCTGTGGATGTCTCTGAACCGTGAAAGAGCTATTTAGAATGTGGTCGCATACGCAAATGATCACGGCCTTCATCGTTTCTGCAGGGCTCTACGCAGCTCTCCTGTTTGTCTTCGCAACTCTTCCGATATGGATAATCCCCGGAGTGACGGCTGTGCGTCCAGGCAACGCCATACCTCCGTTCACAAGCCTCTTGTTCGGCCCAGCCGCGGCTTGGGGCTCCGCCGTGGGAAACCTCATCGGCTTCGACATCCTAGGCGGCGCCCTGACCATAGGAAGCATAGGGGGATTCATCGGAAACTTCTTCCTAGGGCTTGTTCCGTACAAGCTTTGGCACAGGCTTTTCAAGGAGGAACCACACTGCAGGACGGCTTCGAGCCTGACGAAATACGAGTTCGTCGTGTTAACTCATTCAGGCGTCGTAGCCCTCATCATACCTTATTGGACGGAGCTTGTCGGCTTCGTACCGTTCACGCCGCTGGCTTTCATCATCTTCTTCAACGAACTCATCTCAGCGGCGATAATAGCTCCCATCTTGATGGCCCTTGTGTATCCTCGGGCTAAGAAGGCTGGATGGTTGTGGACCGACGTGATGAAAGGATACCTGTACACGCCAACGGAGGTAAAGAGCTATCACAGACTGGGAGCGGCCTTGGTGTTTTTCAGCGGAGTGATAGGTCTCTGGATAACTATTCTTGTAGGTCTGGGCGTGGGTCAGTCTTTGTTCTTCGGGCCAACGGTAGGGTTCGGCGGCGCGTCGCTCCTTGCTACCGGCGGTGTCTTCATCTTGATCTTCGCCGTGGGAATGGCTCTCTTAGCTAAGGATTAACCAAACAACCCCATTTTTTATGAGCTTAGTTGAGGTTAAGGATGTTTGGGTAAAGTACAGGGGGGCCAAAGACTATGCTCTGAAAGGGGTTAGCCTGAAAATATCAGAGGGGGTTGCAGCGATCATCGGCCCTACAGGAGCAGGTAAAACAACACTGTGCAAAACCATCGCGGGAATAATACCTAACATGGGAGCCTACGACGACTTCAGGGGCGAAGTCTTGGTCGACGGCGAACCAACCCAAGGAAAGAGGGTGGGTGAGATAAGCAGGAAATGCGCCATGGTTTTTCAAGACTATGAGTCCCAGCTATTCAGAACGACCGTTGAGCTCGAAGTTGCCTTCGGGCCCGAGAACTTAATGCTTCCACCTCAAGAAATCCGGGAGAGATGCTTTAAAGCAATACGTGACACCGGCCTCGAAGGACTGGAGAAACGGTACAGTTTTGCTTTAAGCGGCGGTCAGAAACAGAGACTCGCCATAGCATCGCTCCTCTCCCTCCAACCCCAACTATTAATCTTCGACGAAGCTACAAGCGACCTCGACCCCGCTGGAAAACGAGAAATATACGAAGTTGCGAGAAGACTTCTCGAACAGAAAGTAATAAAATCCCTCTTGCTAGTAGACCATCACCTAGAAAAAGTCGCTGCTTTCGCCGATAAAGTCTATGTCATGCACGATGGCAGAATAATATTAGAGGGTCCGACGAGAAATGTTTTGAGCAATGTTCAACTGTTGTCGGAACTTGGACTGCATCCTCCCGACACGGCGGTTTTATTCAGCCGGATATTTCCGGACAGAAAACTCTACCCTCTTGATTTAGCCGAAGCTTTAAATACTTTTCCAAAAGGCTTTTCGGCACGACAGACGTTAGAGCATAATAAAAACACGGAGGAGCCGGCTGTAAAGCTTGAAGATATTTGGTTTTGCTACCAGAAGGGAGAGTGGGTGATCAGCGGTGTCAACCTGACGGTGAACAAGGCTGAGATTGTCGGGCTCATTGGACAGAACGGCAGCGGAAAAACGACACTTGCCCAGCTTATAGCCGGTATCTTAAAGCCTGCAAAAGGCAGGATTGAGATATTTGGCAGAGATATGACGAAATTCGGCGTAATGATAAGAGGGAGAGACGTTGGATACATCTTCCAAAACCCAGACTACCAAATCTTCTCAAGCACTGTGAAGGATGAAATTTCGTACGGCTTGAAAGCAGCTGGAATGCCTCTGCAGGAAATCGAGCAGCGTGTGAAGATGGTTTCAGAAATGCTGGGCATATCAGGCTTGCTCGATGAAGACCCCTTCTTCCTGCCAAAAGCTGACAGACAACGCGTAGCCGTAGCCTCGGTACTGGCGTTAAACCCCCGGATAATCATACTCGACGAGCCCACGACTGGGCTGTCTCCAGGCGAAACAACCGCCTTAATGGATTTGGTTGCCCAGCTCAGTAAAGAAGGTACAACGATAATAACAATAACACACGACATGTGGGTTGTGGCAAAATACTGTCACAGAACAGTGTTGATGTCGGAAGGAAGAATAATAATGGACGGCCCTACGCGCAGGGTTTTTTCACAGATAGATTTCTTGGAGAAATATGACATCGAAGTTCCCACTGTTGTGAAGCTTTCCAACAAGCTTTTTGGCCAAACCTATCTTACGGTTGACGAATTTCTCCACTACACGGGTATTGGTTAATTTATATGGCGGCGCTTAGTCGATTCCGCGGGAGGCCGTGCCTCAATACATTCTCTACGTAGACAAAAACACTTTCCTGCACAGGCTTGACCCACGAGCAAAAATATTCCTAGTTGTCTGCGTTTTCATCTGGTCGTCTGTTTTCAACCACCCCCTCTACACAGGCTTGGTTTTGTTGTCGGTGTTATCCCTTGTTTTTGCCTCACGGACTTTCAGCCAGCTGAAGCTGTTTTGGTTTGGGCTGCTTTCCCTCGCGCTGATGAGCATGGTTCTATGGCCTTTGTTCAGACGTGGTGGAACAACTTTCATAGCTACGTTCTTTGGAGTCTCCTTCACGCTAGAGTCGGTCATGTACGGCGTCGCGGTGGCCTTCAGACTGGTCGCAATGGTCCTCTCCGGGCTTGTTCTGCTCACGACGACGCGGATTGAAGAGCTTGAGCTCGCTATGACACGGCTCGGCATCCCGTATCCGATAGCCTTCGGGTTTTCAGCTGTCTTCAGATTCATCCCTACTATGGTAGGGGATGGGCTTACGATTCTTGCAGCGCAGCAGGCGCGTGGGGTGAACGTAGCAGGGGGCAACATATTTTCAAGATTGAAAAACTCAGCCGCTATAATAGCTCCCCTCTTCATAACAACGATGAGAAGGTTCGGCGACCTTCCGATGGCGATAGAGTCCAGAGGGTTTGTACCGATGGCTAAGCGTTCCTACTACCTGTCGATAAAAATGAGGCCTTTAGACTATGCGGTAGTTTTGCTGCTGGCGTTTTTGGCTGCTTTCTCGGTATACCTAAGGCTTAACGGCTACGGCGTGGTTTTCCCCGACGTGATATGAGAGCCCTTTACTTCGACGGTAGAGAATTGAAGCTTGTCGACGAATACAGTCTGACGAGGAGGGGTGAGGCCTTAATCAAGGTTTCTCTCGCCGGAATATGCGGAACAGACCTTGAGATTTTGAAGGGTTACGGGGGGTTTAGAGGAGTGCTTGGCCACGAGTTTGTCGGTATAGTAGAAGAGTCTTCTAACCCCGCCTTAATAGGAGAGAGGGTCGTAGGGGAGATAAACGTCGGCTGCAACACTTGCGAGTTTTGTAGAAAGGGGCTTATGCGACACTGTCCTACGAGGACAGTCCTAGGAATAAGAGGGAGGGACGGCTCCTTCGCAGAATATCTTACCCTGCCCGAACAAAACCTTCACATCGTACCTGACAACGTAAACGATACGCAGGCGGTCTTCACAGAACCATTGGCAGCGGCCTATGAGGTTTTAGAACAGGTTCAAGTAGAGCCCAGCTGGAAAGTTGCCGTCCTCGGCGACGGCAGGCTGGGAATCTTGATCGCCCAAGTTCTCGCACCGCTGGTGGCGCAGCTTGACGTATACGGCCGCCATGACCGGAAACTGGACATCCTCAGAGAATTGGGCATAAACGCTTTAAAAGAAGCAAGCAACACCGCATCTCATTCTTATGACCTTGTAGTCGAAGCCACGGGGAGGGAGAAAGGCTTCGGCCAAGCGGTCGAACTTGTCAAGCCGAGGGGTACCGTAATCCTAAAGTCCACCATAGCCCAGACATACCAGCTGGATCTTTCAGCAGTGGTGGTCAACGAAGTCAGAATCGTCGGCTCAAGATGCGGGCCTTTCAAGCCAGCGTTGAACGCTCTTGCCAGAAACGTTGTCAAGGTTGAGAAGCTAGTTGACGATGTATACAGGCTGGACAGCTATGAAAACGCCTTCAAACAGGCTTCCTCAAGCGAGACCTTAAAGGTGTTGATAAAACCATAGGAAAATGTGTACGCTTTAACACAACGGTTTTTATCCTACGCGAATGCGATTATATTTGAGAATGTCCGTTGTCGGGGTTGAGGAGGAAAGGTTTTGGCGTGACATAGTAAGCTCGGTTGCCTTCTTCTCACCTGCCGTAAACCCTCTCCAGAGACAGTTTTCCATAAGCTCGAAAGAGTTGATGAGGAAGCTGGGAGAGACGATGGGACGGAAAGCCTCGGAATCAATCAAAGCACCTGACCTGAGAGCTGTTTTTACCCATCTTTCAGAGATATGGCGGAAGCTTGTTCTGGGAAAGCTTGAAGTAGTCAGCGAAGACCCGCTCATGATCAGGATATCAGACTGCACGGTATGTGGCCAAATCCCTGAGCTGGGCAAGCTCTTCGAATGCAGCTTCCATGAAGGATTTTTCGCAGGGCTTTTAAGCCACAGGCTGGGCAGAGACGTCAAGGTCCGGCAAGAAGCCGGGATGTCAGGCGAGTCGGGAACCTGGACACGTGTGTACAAGTTCGATGTAAGCATTCAATAAGTTGTCAACCGGTACGGCTGACGGCAATCCAGTTTACTGCGCGGCACACCGATAGAGCTGTCAACTGGGCCGGGGCGGACTTGAACCGCCGACCTCCACCGCGTCAGGGTGGCGTCATACCAGGCTAGACCACCGGCCCACCTCACAACAGTAATGAACCATGTATTTAGACGTTATCGGGGTCTGGCATGTAAAACCTCTGCATCAAGCTTTTCAGAGAGAAATCTAACGAAACCCTTGGTAAACCCGGGGTAGACATCCTTCCCCCACTCTACAACCAGAACTCGTTTGAACATTTTCTTCCGCAGCGTTTGAAGGGCTTTCTCGAAGAGCTCTCTCTCCATGTCTTTTACAAGGCCGGTGGAGAAGGTTGTCTGCGAGTAAGGGTACACGTTGGCTAAGGCGTATGGAACCAAGCCGTAAGGCGTGCCGTAGGTGTAGATTTCAAAGTCTTCACCACCAACAAAGCCGGAGAGTTTCTCCAGAAGCTTCGACTGGTTTTTCACGGTTGTCAGCCGGAAGTTTATCAAGACCGCTTTGTCTGACACGGTTTTTGTCTCGAATTTCTCCAAAGCCGACGTTGCTCTTCTCACCTCAGGTCTCTGCAGGCTTAGCTGGTCGAAGAGGAAAAGACCTCTCTTTTTCGAGATCGGTGTCAGCCTAGTTAAGGCTTCCGCCAACCTTTCATCTGTAATAAACTGTTTGAATGCTTCGTACAAAGAAGGATGTGATCGGGCTCTTTTCTCCAAAAGCTCAAAAAGCCTACCCTCCCACACAGCCTGCCTGACTAGCTTCAGCTCTTGAAAACACATGCTGAGGTTGTGCCATGCCAGATGCTTGAACCGCTCATTCTTAGGCATGTTCTGCAGCTCTTTGACGCTTATCGTCTGACATACTTTACAGCTGCATGGAAGAGTTGAAAGTTGTTCAAGCCTTACTGTTCCGTCGGCCAGCATGTAGCGGTCTTCGAGGGCGAACAACGCGTAAGAAGCTGAGTCGAAGAGGTCACACCCCAGAGCAACAGCAAAAGAGAACAGCATTGGATGGCCAGCGCCGAAAAGATGCAGAGGTTTTCCAAACCCTAACCTCAGCCTAGCGGCCGCTATCATGGTGACGAGGGGCTCGTACCTGTAGGCTGTCATCAAAGGTGTTGGGCTTCCTAGACTGTATAGGCTGAACCCCATCTCCCTGTACTCGTCTACACATCTTTCAACTAGGTCGGTGTAAACGCCTCCTTGGATAGGCGCCATCCAGACACAACGGCTGCCGGTCCCCACCTCGTTCATAGTCGTGCGAACGTTCTGAATCGTTTCTTCGACGGTTTTCTCCGCTTCGCTTCTGCCAACAAGACCAGTAGGCTTGTCCAGCGGTACGGCTATGTCAGAGCCGATCATCTCCTGAAAACGGGCTATCTCCACGGGCGGGACATCGACCTCACCATATTGAAGAACTTGGTAGCCGCCGGAATCCGTCATCACAACGCCATCAAAATCTATAATCTTGTGAACTCCCTCGGAAGACCTCGCACTAAGCCTTTTAAAGATTATGTAAGAGTTTGTTATCACTATGTCGCATCCGAATTCTTTCTTCATGTCTGTCGGAGGTATTACTTGGTTTAGGGGGTTTATCACGGGGACGAAGGCGGGGGTCACAACCCTTTTTCCAGCCACCTTCAAAACACCCACACGACCCAGTAAATCCTTATGCTTAACCTCGAACTCTGCCTCCATCCATCGCATTTCATTAAAGCCTTGCTTTAAAGACGCCGAAAAATCCCTAATAACATCCCCGCCTCAAATATGGTTATGCTTGAGGCGGAGATAAGATACGAGGATGGAGCGGATAAAATCAGGCTTTTTGACGGGGTGCTCATAGAGGGCCTTCCGGGCATAGGTCTTGTGGCGAAGGTGACGGTTGCATATTTACTGAGAAACCTCAAGTCCCGCAGGGTTTGTAGGTTTTTCTCACCTTTCTTCCCGGCCATAGGATACATTACTGAGGGGAAGCTTGTTTTCAGCTTCGCCGACATATACTTGGCCGAGCACAGCCCTCCCCTGCTAATGCTTTACGGGAACGCACAGCCGTCGACAAGCTACGGCCAGTACGACCTATGCGAGAAAATAATCACGGTGGCAAAGAACATGGGATGTAAAACCATATTGACGATAGGCGGGTACGGTAAAGAAAGCGTCTCAGAAAGAAGGGAAATATACTGTTCATCCACAGATCAAAACCTTCTGAACACATGGATGAAGGCTGTCGAAGGAGTCAAATACACCGGTCAGATAGTCGGGGCTGCCGGGTTGTTGACCGTCCTTGCGTCAGAAGCCGGGCTGAACAATTTCTCAATGCTTGTTGAAACGGCTGAAATGGCCCCTGACTTCTTCGCCGCCAGACGAGCCATAGAAGCTGTCGTGAAACTGCTCGGACTAAAGTTGAAGATACCGTCGGCGGAAGAGCTTTCAAAATCTTACATGCTCAGCCTTATGGAGCTGGAGTCTTTTTAAAAAGGTATCAGGTTAAAACCTTGGGACTGTCAACTTAAGGTCTATGGCCTGGGCCTTCCCATCAGTTGTGGGTGATGCAGAGTTGGGGTCGGCCTAGGCCGTCTTATAGGTTTCTTCGGTGATAGGAATGTCTTTCCCCGTCTCAGGATGCCTCCGTGGGTGAGGGCTCTCGGCGTTAGGCTGTATGTGGAGGGGCTTAGCCTCAGGAGGGTAGCGGGGATATTATGCGAGCTAGGATTCCAGGTAAGCCATGAGTCTGTTAGGGATTGGTTCCATAGGGCTGGTGAGGCCTTCTCACTTGTAGATAGGCGTAGGCGTGGACAGTAATCCGTAATCTCGTCAGGAGAGCCTATGTATGGGCTGGAATAGCCGAGTGTATAAGGTTCCTTGAGGTGGTTAGGGATAGGTGGGCTAATAACCCTACAGTCTACACGGATAGGGCTCCATGGTATGGATGGCCTATGAAGGTTCTGGGCTTTAGGAGGAGGGTGGAGACGTTCGGCAGGAGAAACGCTATAGAGTCTTGGTTCAGCAAGCTCAAGAGGAGGATAAAACAGTTCAACACATGCTTCCCAACATACAGGCCGAAGGTATCGGAGAAGTGGATAAGGGCATGGATGACCTTAAGTTGACAGTCCCTTAAAAACTTATAGAGTGTTTAAATATATCCCAGTGTTTTTCTCTTTTTAGGTGGATGTCGGGCGAGGACGAAGAGCTTGAAAGGCTGAGACAACAGAGGCTGGCTGAGCTTCAGGCAAGGGCTGCAGAGGAGCAGGCTAGGCGTCAGAGAGAACTGGAGCGGGCGGCTGCTTTACGTACGATTCTAACACCCGAGGCCAGGCAGAGGCTTAACAACCTTAAGCTTATCAAGCCGGAGATAGCTGAGAAAGTTGAGACGTACTTGATTCAGGTTTCTCAGGCTGGAAACGTTAAGCTTCCAATAGACGACGAAGGCCTTAAGCTCATACTCGACAGGATAATGCCGAAGAAAAAGGAGACTAAGATTGAATGGCGTTCGAGAAACGTCGGGTGGTGAGCTATGGTATTGATAGACGAGAAAACCCATTTAGAAAAGTTTAGACAGTTTGTGATACTCAACACATGCGCCTCTTACATACCGCAGGCATACCTTCACGACACATCTGTTTTCCCCGAGAGAGATTCTTCTCAGGGCACGATCTACGTTGAAGCGGTTTCGAAAATCCCTTTGAAGGAGATGCGGGATGTTAGGTTTGTGAAGGTGGCGGATGTGCTCGGCGTTATTTACAGGTCTAAAAGCGGCAACACAAACTTGAAGTGGCGGCAGATTAAGGGAGTCTTCGGAAGAGTGACAGGCGAGGCGTCGCTAAATTCTTTGGTCAATCTTCTGGAAGCCGGTGTCATAAGAAAAGATTTCATAAAGAAGAAGCTGGAGGAAATCTCTCTGAAAGAACAGGGTGAAGCCGAATAACCATATGCTTAAGAGTAGGTGTTAAACACTTCAGTACCAATGAAAGTAGCTCTTGCCTACAGCGGCGGCCTGGACACCACGGTTATGATAAAGTGGATAAGCCAAAAATACAACGCCGAGGTTGTGACCGTCACTGTTGACGTAGGCCAGGATGAGGACTTCAAAGAGATTGAGGAAAAAGCCTACAGAAGCGGCGCCGTTCTACATGTCAACATTGACGCAAAGAAAAGGTTCGTGGAAGAGTTTGTCTCACGGGTTATCAAGGCAAACGCGCTGTATGAGAAAAGCTATCCGCTGTCCTCTGCCATAAGCAGGCCTCTTATTGCTGAGGAGGTTGTCAAAGTTGCGTTGAGGGAGAGATGCAATGCTGTTGCGCACGGCTGTACAGGGAAGGGAAACGACCAGCTCAGGTTCGACGCAACGTTTTCCTACCTAGCTCCACAGCTCAAGATAATCGCACCCGTTAGAGAATGGAACATGAGCAGAGATGAGGAGATAGAGTATGCCCTTGAACATAACCTGCCCATAAACCCTGTGAAGAGCAGGTTTAGCGTAGACGAAAACCTTTGGGGCAGGTCCATTGAGGCTGCTGAGCTGGAAGATCCCTGGACAGAACCACCAGCCGAAGCGTTTAAGCTTGTGAAACCCTTGGAGCTTACTCCGGACGAGGCTGAAGAGATTGTGATAGGTTTTGAAAACGGGGTTCCTGTCTCGCTCAACGGGCAAAGAAAGCATCTGATGGAAATAATAAAAGAGTTGAACGTTTTAGGCGGCAAGCACGGCTTCGGGATCGTAGACCATGTCGAGGACAGGGTTGTCGGATTGAAGTCACGTGAGGTTTATGAGCTTCCAGCCGCGCTTCTGCTGATAAACGCCCACGCTGACCTTGAAAAAATGTTTCTAGGGAGGCGTATGCAAGCTTTCAAGCAGTACGTGGACGCGGCATGGGCTGAAATGGTTTACAGCGGTTTGTGGGCGGACCCGTTGAGAAAGGCGCTTGACGCTTTCATAGATGTTTCGCAGCAAGGTGTTACTGGCGAGGTACGGGTGAGATTGTTTAAAGGCTCGGCCAGGATTGTGGGCAGAAGAGGTGAAAAGCCTCTCTATTCAATTAAGTATATAACCTACGCACGTGAAAGCGTGTTCGACCAGAAGGCCGGCGAAGGGTTTTCGAAGCTTTGGAGCTTGGAGACAAGGCTCAGCGCTTTAAGAGAGCAGGAATAACATGGAGACAGCTCCACATCGTAAGGGGATTCTTAAAAAGAAGATGGACGTTGATGCGGCTGCCTACACTTCCTCCTCATCCTTCGACCACGCCATACTAGACGAAACGGTTTACGTGAACATAGCCCATGTCAGAGCTCTTGAGAAACTGGGTGTGGTGGACAAGGAGTCAGCCGAAAAGGCCGTTGCCTTCCTCTCGTCAATCATAAAATCGGGTGTCACAATCCCTGAAGATGTTGAGGACATCCACATATACATAGAGTCCATGCTGTCGCAGAAGGTTCCGGAGGTGGGCGAGATGCTGGCGTTGGGTAAAAGCAGAAACGACGCTGTTGTGGCGGCGGTTAAGCTTAAGCTTAAGCAGAGGCTCTACAACCTTATAATCCTGCTTCTGGACACCGTCGAATCCCTCTTCAAGAGAAGCGTTGAGGAGTCGGCAACCCTGTTCCCCGTCTACACGCATCTGCAGAGAGCTGCGCCGGCAACCTTCGGATTCATACTTCAAGCATATGCGATAAGGCTTTACAAGACTGTTCCAAGGCTGAAAGACGTTATCGAGGCTTGTGAAGAATGTCCCCTAGGTTCTGCGGCTGTTGCAGGCACTTCAGTCCCTCTTGACAGAGTTTATTTGGCTCGGCTCCTAGGCTTTCGCGATATTAGCAGAAATGCTTTAGAAGCTACGGCTTCACGTGACTTTCTCCTCCACTGTTTGATGCAGCTTCTCATCATAGCGGTCATCCTGTCCTCATTCGCCGAAGAAATGGTGCTCTATTCGTCTGAGGAGTTCGGCTTGTTGAAGATGCCGGAGGAATACTCTGCTACGAGCAGCATAATGCCTCAAAAACGCAACCCTGTTGTAGCCGAGATAATGAGGACCAAGGCTGCGGAAGTCCTTGGATTAGTTACTTCATTGGCTGGAATCCTTTCAAGGCAGCCTAGCGGATACAACCTCGACCTACAGCAAACAACACCTAAGCTTTGGTCTGCATTAGATCAGGTTGAGTCAAGCCTTAACCTTCTCAACAAAATGGTGAAGCTATTAGAGGTGAACCGTGAAAAGGCTCTGTATTCATGCGCTCCGCCAACGGCAGCCGTAGAGGTGGCAAACTATCTGAGTTTAAGGCACGGTGTAAGTTTCAGAAAAGCCCATGCTGTGGCTGGCAGGATTAGCAGACTTGTTGCATCTCATCAGCTTAACGAGCTCTCTCTTCAAAGAATATTCGAAGAAGAATCCATTCAAGCCCGTGTCGGGGTCGAGGATGTTTTATCTCTCATGGATGCAGGCCAAACGGTGGAGAGATACGCCGTTGAAGGCTCAGCCAACCCCAGTCATGTTGCAAGGTTATCCAGCAAAATGCTGGAAGATATAAAGACATTAAGGGAGATTATTGTCAGCGAGCGAGAAAACTTTCAAAAAGGCTTGAGCAGGCTACTGCAATAGGTCAATCTCCTTGACGAACTCGGAGTATATTCTTGTAGCCGTTATTATGTCGTTTATATCTATGTATTCGGAGTCTGTGTGTGCAAGAGTAGAGTCACCGGGCCCGCACGCAATTATGTCTCTCGTCACAGACGCTAAGGTGTTCATGTCGCTTGTTCCGGTTTTCTTAACTATTCGTGGTTTGTAGTTCAGCTTCAGCATAGCCCGTTGCATTGCACGCGCAGTTCTGTTGTTGACGCTTGTGACAACAGGTTCGGTTATGTCAACTATCTCCATTGAACATCCGCTGTTTTTTACAAACGTCTCAAGTTTTGCTAGTATATGCTTGGAAGTGTAAGGGTGTGGAAACCTTATGTTAATGCTTCCCTCGGCTCTGTCAGGTATCCGGCTTATCCAGTCTCCTGCGTGAATGGTCGTCAAAGCCGATGTTATATCTTCATACCTAGTTCCGCCAAACTCTTGGCTCACCATCCTCCAGAGGTTTAGCAGCTTCTCAACAGCTGATTCGGCAATGTATGGGGCTGAAGCGTGGCCGCCCTTAGCGGTCGCCATAACTTTCACGCTTATGCTTCCTCTGTATGATACAGCTATTCCATACGTGCCCGTGGGCTCGCCTATCACTATCGAGTCAGCGTATATTCCATCCTCGACAAGTTTTTTCGCGCCCCTGCCCATCCCCTCCTCGTCCACCAGCCCTGCCACGACAAGCCTCGAGTTCTTCAGCCTATCTGCGACAATACTGCCTGCTAAAAGCATGGCCGATAAAGGTCCTTTTGCGTCAACCGCTCCTCTGCCATACACTCTACCGCCGGAAACTCTAACCCTCAGCTCGCCGGGAACCGTGTCCACGTGGCTCACGAGCATCACCGTTTTATCTCCATCCCCAACGGAGGCAAAGTAGTTTCCAAGCTCGTCGCGCCAAACCCTATGATACCGAAGGTCTGCGCAGATTCTAAACCACGTTCTTTCAAGCCTTCTTTCCTCTCCGGGCGGTGTGTAGACTTCGAGGAGCTGGACCAATGTCGAGACGGCTGGCTCCCTGTAAACCTCAATGGCCTTTAGCTCGCCCAACTGCTTTCGTCATCCGTCCACTTTGTTGGATTATAAGTCTTTGGACAAGGTTTTTACCCATCCGCTAACCCTCTACAAGCATGAAGAGGGTTAGGACGCTTATCATGGGAGCGGCGGGACGTGACTGGGCTCCGGAGTAAAAGGAGCTCCACGAGTTCCACAACTTTAACGTCTTTTTCAGGGGAAGGAGCGAGTATGAGGTGGTGGCTTTCACAGCCGCCCAAATACCCGGGATTGCGGGGAGGGTTTACCCTCCCAGCTTGGCCGGCCCCCTCTATCCAGAAGGCATACCCATTTACGACGAGGCGGAGCTGCCTAGGCTGATTAAGGAGAAGAAGATACAGCTTGTGGTTTTCGCCTATAGCGACGTAACCCATGAGGAAGTGATGCACAAAGCCTCGCTGGCCATGTCCTTGGGCGCTGACTTCATGCTGCTGGGGCCGCAGTCAACTATGCTGACCAGCTCCAAGAAAGTTGTCGCGGTTACGGCCACAAAAACGGGCGCGGGAAAAAGCACAGTATCAAGATATGTTGTGAGGCTCTTGCGTCAAGCAGGTGTCAACACGGTTGTAGTACGCCATCCCATGCCTTACGGCGTTTTGGAAAGACAGGTTGTTCAAAGGTTTGAGAGGCTTGAGGACATGGACAGGTACGACTGCACCGTTGAGGAGAGGGAGGAGTTTGAGCCGCATCTTCGTGAGGGGACTGTGGTATACGCAGGGGTTGACTATGAAGCTGTTTTAAAGGCGGCGGAACAGGAAGCGGACGTAATTCTATGGGACGGTGGAAACAACGATCTGCCCTTCTTCAAACCAGACCTACACATTACCGTTGTAGACGCTACGCGTCCTGGGCTTGAGACAAGCACTTATCCGGGTGAGATAAACCTTCTTTTGGCAGACGTGATGGTTGTTAACAAGACCGACAGAGCAGCGCCTGAAAACGTGGACAAGCTCGTATCCAAGCTATCCACCATAAACCCGAAGGCTATCATCGCTAAAATCGCGTCTAGGATACATGTTGAAAAAATGCAAGAGCTTAAAGGTTTGAGGGTCTGCGTTGTGGAGGACGCGCCTTCGCTGACTCACGGAGGAATGGCTTACGGAGCAGCCTATGAAGCGGCCGTCTCAGCTGGAGCCGTGGTCGTAGACCCAAAACCATACTCAACTGGAATAATAAGAGACATCTATGTCCAGTATCCTCACATAGGTCCTGTAGTGCCGGCGATGGGATATACTTCTGAACAGCTTAAAGATTTGGAGAAAACCTTGGCCTATGTCGATTGCGACGCAATCCTGAGCTCAAGCCCGACAGACCTTTCAAAGCTCATCAAAGTAGGTAAACCGTTTTACAGGGTTTGGTTTGAAGCATGTGAGGCTGGGAGACCCTTGTTACGCGAGGCTCTGAGAATGTTCAGCTTTCCCGTGTAAAGCCCTATAGTCTTCTATTGTTTTAACCATGGCTTCGACCGCGGTTTTCATATCCCCTTCCGTTATGAGGTAGGGTGGAAGAAACCTCAGGACGGTCAAACCTGCTTTAAAGCCTATCAGCCCGTTCTTCTGAAGCATCCTTATAAAATCACCTGGTTGAGACCGCATGTCAACACCTATCATCAGGCCACTCCTTCGGAGACCTCTGAAGAGCTCTCGGTTTTCTTCGACGACTTTGGACATCATTTCTCCAATCGCTGCACCCTTCTCATGGGCTTGGGAAGGAACGTCCTCTTCTATTAGCACTTCGACAGCCGCTTTTATAGCCGCCAAAGCCAGCGGGCTGCCTCCATAGGTTGAACCATGGTCTGTTTCTTTAAGCTTAGAGGCGATTTCCTCAGTAACCGCGATTATGCTCGCTGGAAAACCTCCTGCTATGGCCTTGGCGGCAGTCAGCATGTCAGGCTTTATTCCCGCCTTTTGATGGGCCCAGACAAGGCCGGTCCTTCCGAAGCCTGACTGAACCTCGTCGGCTATCAGTAAAGCCCCGACATCTCTACACTTTCTCTCAACTCTTTTGAGGAAATCATCCGTTGCCGGCACTATTCCACCTTCACCCTGAACAGGCTCGAATATGACTGCAGCAAAATCTTCGCCAAGTTTCTCCTCAACGGCTTCAGCGTTATTGTATGGTGTGAAAATAGTTTCAAACGGAAATGGTTCAAACCCTTCACGATACTTCGGGTTCCACGTGGCTGAAAGCGAGCCCATCGTTCTCCCGTGAAAACTGTTCACGAAGGCTAGGACCTTCTTCCTGCCAGTAACCTTTCTAGCTATCTTCAAAGCAAGCTCGCATGCTTCCGACCCGCTGTTGAGGAAGAAAACTCTTTCGAGATGAGCGGGGAGTATTCGCCCAAGCCTGTCCAAGCAACTGTCCATAATGTCTGTGTCGAACGCCGGAGTTATCGTCATGTATCTGGTCATCTGCTCCTTTAACGCCTCCACTATCTTTGGATGCCTGTAGCCTAGGAAGGCGGCGCCGTAGCCCATGTAGAAGTCAAGATATCTTCTGCCCGTTTCATCCCAAACGTATTGCCCTTCGGCTTTTACAACCCTGATTCCCCGCGGTGAAGAGAACCGTAAAAGCTTAACAGTCATCTACGAACTACCTTTACCGTATCAGCTATTATCTTTGACGCTAAATCATATCCTGTGACGAGAACAGTGTTCCTGAACTCCACAACGCCGTTTACCTCGTTTACAAGCATACCTTTCTCAGGCGATTCTAGTATGTCTATGCCGAGGACCCCGCCCCCTAAAGCATCACCAGCTTTCACCACTAGCTCCCTTAGCCCGTCGGTAACCGTGCATGGCTGCGCCTTCCCGCCCAACGCAGTGTTAGTCTTCCAGTTTTTGCTGACCCTGTAGATGGCTACAGGCACGTCACCCCAGACGTAGAAAGCCCTTATGTCCCTCTCAGGCTTGTCTACATGCTCCTGCAGATAGTGGATTTTCATCTGAGGGTTGGGCATATTCTCACGCAGCTCTAAAATGTCGGCTAGCGATTGCTCGTCGAAAGCTCTGGCGATCATCCTACCCCAGCTGCCTGAAATGGGTTTGACAACGACGGGGAAGCCGATCTTCCTAGCTATAGACAGGGCTGTCTCCTTTTTGAACGCAACAGCTGTAACCGGCGTGGGTATTCCGTTTTTGGCCAGAAGACATGAGGTTACCAGTTTATCGGCCGAGTTACGTAAAACGTCCAAGTTATTTACTACAAAGCAGCCGGCTCTTTCGAATATTGAGGTTGTGGCAAGGGCTCTGCTGAGGCTGACGCATCTCTGGACAATAAAGTCCGTGTCGTATCCGTTGGGTTCGTTAAGCCAGAACTCACGGTCCACTACGTGAATCGGTTTTACTGTATATCCTAGGTTGTTTGCCGCTTGTATCAGAGACTTTTCCTCGAACCTTACCACGTCATAAGCTAACCCTATCCTCATCGGCTACTGTCCCCAATCCTCGGCCACTTCCTCGGCAACCCTCAACGACTGCGTTCCCTTATCGTCTGTGAAAAACTCAAGCTGTGCTCCGCACTCGCCGCACTCGAACAGCTCGCCGGGCAGAGAGTCCGCCGGAACCTCCAGAGCCCCTCCGCACACAGGGCAGGGTATGCTGACCACTCCAATGCACCTGCGCTTTTTTCGTATTAGTTCAATATAAATCGTTGCTTTTGGGCATGGTTGTTTACGTTTAAGTTAATTAAAGTACGATTGACGAACAATTTTTAATGTTTTGTCGAAAAACCCTTCCTCAAGCCTCAATAACCGTCCCGCAGCCACTGTCCGCCTCGAGCAACGGGTCAGCTTTAAGGCCTGAGGATATGATGGCTTTTTTCACCCCGGCTTCTACAGCGTTAGCCGCCATCAAGACCTTTCTGTTCATGCCCGGCCCTATTCTGTCGAGGATTGCTCTAGCCTCGGCCAACGTCAGGCGTGGGACTAATTTTCCGTCAAGCATCAAACCTTCAACGTCTGTAAGAATGTACAGTGCGTCAGCTTTCACAGCTGATGCGATAGCCGAGGCTGCGGAGTCGCCGTCGATGTTAAGCATCTCACCCTCCTCTCCCAACGCCAGCGGGGTTATCACCAGCAGGTAACCCATTTCAATGAACTTTTTGATAGCGTCGGCGTCAACCGTGGTTATTGTTCCAGTATATCCGCCGTCAACAATTCTTTTTCTTCCTCGCTCGTCGAGTATTATGATTTTTTTCTTCCGCTGTGCCCTTATCAACCCGGAGTCGACGCCGGCCATGTTGATCGCTTTAACTCCTTTGCTGTTTAAGAATGCTGACATTTTTTTACCCAGCTTTCCGGCCATCACCATGGCGTAGACTTCAAGCTCGGCTTCGTCGGTCAGCCTGCTCCGTATTCCCGACGGCGAGGTCACAATCCTCGGCTGCATGCCTAATCTTTTCTCATACTCGGAGACTATGTCCCCTCCTCCGTGTACAAAAACTACGCCTGCCCTGGCTCGGGCTGAGATGGAGTTTAGAATGTTGACCATGTTCGACGCCAGCGCTCTCCCCCCAGCCTTAACCACTATCACGTCGAGGTTTTTCAGCCAATCGCCTAAAAAGCTTAAGCAGGCCTTAGAGGTAGATACCTAAGCCCCTCAACCTCGTCAAACCCGTGCATTATGTTCATGCATTGGACGGCCTGTCCAGCCGCGCCCTTCATCAGATTGTCTATTGCCGTGAACAGGGCTGCTCTGTGTATTCTGGTCTCGACAGCAAACCCTACGTCGGCGAAATTGCTTCCGATGACGTATTTTGGGTCTGGGTATCGGAATGGCGCGCCTCTCACAATCCTGATGAAAGGCTCCTTCCCGTATCTATGGGCGTATGTTCTCCAAATCTTTGACTCGTCGACATCAACGTTGGAGAGCCATACATGGGATGTGGCCATGGCCCCTCGTATGCTACCCACAGCATGAGGGACCAACGCAACCCTTATGCGTCTACCGGCTATTCTCGACAGCTCCTGCTCTACCTCCGCCACATGTCGATGTCCGTCGGCTTCGTAAGGCCGTATGACATTAGCCCTTTCAGGATGGTGAGTTCCCAGCGAAGGCTTTATCCCAGCCTCACTGCTTCCGACTTTTACATCAACCACTATGTGTTCTAAGTCAATCAGACGCGACTCGACCGCCGGTATCAGGGAGATTAGCGCGGCTGTCGCATTGCATCCAGGACAGGCTACAAGCCTTGACCCCCGCAGCCTATCTCGGTTTATTTCCGGCAGCCCGTAAACAGCTAACTCGACAAGGTCGGGGTGAGAATGCTCCGTATGATACCATCTTTTATATTCCTCCAAATCTTTTAGCCTGAAGTCTGCGCTTAGGTCTATTACTTTCAAACCTCTTTCAAGGAGCTTCGGTGTGAGTGTTGAAGATACGCCGTGGGGTGTGTTAACAAACACGGTATCGCATTTTTCCGCAAGCGCTTCGACGGAAACCTCTGAGAACTTTAAAGTTGGGAAAAACCCTCTCAAATGCGGATGTATTACCGTCAAGGGTTTACCAGCGTATTCACGGGAGGTTACGTAAGTTAGTTCCACACGCGGGTGAGAAGCCAGAATTCTCAGAATCTCGCCGCCGGTGTATCCGGAGCCTCCTACAACCCCTACCCGAACCGTCATTTGTTCCATGGTTTTGAAGCCTGTTTTTTAACCATTATGTAAAGCCTATTACAAACCATATGTTTTAGTAAAGACGTTGACCCCGGCAGAGGTTGATGAAGCCGACAGAGCCATAATCGAGATTCTGAAGAAGGATGCTAGGAAGAGCTTTACCGAGATAGCTAAACAGCTCAAACTCTCCGAGGGCGCTGTGAGGCGGAGGGTGAAAAACCTAGTGGATAAGGGGGTGATAAAATCCTTCACGATAGAGTTGGCTAAAGACTACGCTGTAAAAGCATTGACTTTCATCTCCGTCACCCCCTCAGTTCCAACACCCGAAGTGGCTGACAAACTTGTGAAAATAAACGGAGTGGACGAGGTTTATGAGATAACAGGAGCCAACGATGTTATGGCGGTGATATCGGTTCCATCAATGACTCATTTGAATAAGGTGATAGAGGAGATAAGGAACATTCAAGGAGTTAACGAAACAAACACCTCCATCGTCCTCCGTGTAATAAAAAAACCTAATCTATCACTTTAGACCGTATGAGGAGAAGCAAAAGCTCGTCATACTTGCTGTCGACGTCGTTGACCGCGGAGTCGGGGATGTCAAGGTTGACTGGAATTCTGTGCTTCCAGTAATAGCCGTTCTCGGTGTTGAGTCTGGTAAAGACCCCTGTAATTGCTGGAGGAAGCCTGTAATTGTGCTTGTTGAGTATGAACTCCACGAAGCAGACTCTGTAGGCTTTCTCGTGAATGTCTCCGTAAAAAGTGTTGAAGTATACGTGAAGCGGTGCATTGCGGGAATACGTTTCCCATGTCGTGAAAGAGGTGTACAGGGGCATCCAACCCTCGTCACGCAGCGTTTTATCCTCCAGCGATACAGGCCTTTTCCAGGCTGAAACCATAAACCCGCGTGACTCGAGCATTGGAATTACGTACCGGTGTATTATCCCCTGGCGCATGAGCTCGATTTTTTCCTTAAGCGTTAACACCTGCTTGCAACCCCCGGGCTGAGAGGTTTTCCAACCAACGTCAGCCACTTAAACCGGTTAAAGCCTGTTTAAATCCTCATACGTCGCCGCCCAAGTATCTCAGGAGCCCGTCCAACACCCTCCCGTCAACCACGGAGGCGTCAACCCTCATAGGAGTTATCGATATGACGCCTTCAACGAAGACGGCGTGTACATCTGTATCTGGCTCCATCAAGCTTTCTTCGAGAAGTTTTCCGTGCAGCCAGTAGTATGGCTGGCCGCGTGGGTCGCGTCTTTCTTCAACCATCTCCAAATACCTTGCAACAGCTGTGCGAGTTATCTTCACAGGGGTGTGGGCATCTATGTTGGGTGGGAAGTTTACGTTCAGATAATCTACTCCAGCAGGAAGTCCGTTAGCCAGCAACCATTCAACTATTGGTCTTGCCCGCTCAGCTGCCTGACGCATTTTTCTTTTGACCCAAGCTGGGCTGACGTTTGTTTCCTCCGTAAAGGCGAGTGAGAAAGCCGCTGCAGGGATGCCCATCAACGCAGCCCTGACGGCGGCCGCTACCGTGCCGCTTCCATATATTGCTTGAAGCGACACGTTGTTACCCTCGTTTATACCTGAAACCACCAGGTCAGGGGCTTTTCCTCCAAGAACTTTTTTCAGGGCTATGATGACACAGTCCGACGGTGTTCCAGAGCATGTGAAGGCCTTCGCCCCGTGGATTATAGTTCTCCTGAGCCTGAGAGGCTTGTGTAAGGTAATGCTCATTCCCGTAGAGCTTCGGGCCGACTCGGGAGCAACCACGCATATGTTTCCTAACTCCTTCAGCACCTCGTACAGCCTCCATAGACCTGGCCTCCTAGCACCGTCATCGTTTGTTAGAAGTATTTGCTTCAAAAGCTAGTCCTTTCTAAGTAACATTTTAGCAATCTCATTCCGGAGCGTTGGTTTAAGTCTTTCGAGACGTGCTTCGAAAGTGTTGTCAAACCTCACGCTGCCGTCTGCGGACCGCGCTCTCAACCCCCCTACAGTGTTTATTGGCTTTTCCGATATGCTCACCCTTACACTGTAGCTGTTTTTCTCCACGATTCTTTTGAGAAGCTGTATTCCCTTCTCGTTTGACTCCACTACGACATCTCTGCCTATCAGCTGAACCGCCTCGTCGAGAAGCCTTTTCAAATCCATCTCGAAAGAATCCTCTGAAGCTATCTGGCTCAGCTTTCTCTCAACAGCCTCGAAGATTTTTGAAATCTCCTCCTCGACAGCCGCTATAGCCATGTTTTTCGCCTGTATCTCAGCCGTGCTTAGAATGCGTTGTCTAGCGGCTTCCCGTTCAGCCTTGCCGGCTTCACGTATTGCAGCCAACTCTCGCCTCAGCTCTTCCTCAACGCGTTCTATTATCCTGTAAGCTTCAGCCTCAGATTCGTCTAAGCTTTTTCTCATGTTGTCCAAGGCCTCTTGCACAACCTCGCTAACCACTTTATCCACCGTTGCCGTCGACAACCAGGCTCACCACATGTTTGAAAGACCGCCTAAAAAATGTGCTAGACCCCTAGAACGCTCCGCAAAATGGCGCGGTAGTCTATCTTTTTCGGCTGCCCTACGGGAGGCGGTAACTCGTAAACCAGGGGTGTCGGCTTTCTGGAACGGAGTTCGTTTAACTCTGCTCTAAACTTCTCGGAGAAATCCTCAGACACTATTATCAGCCCAACATCCTGTCTCTGCATCAGGTCTTTTATAAGTTGAAATGCTTCCTCAGCCGACTTAACGACCATTCCCTCAGCCCCTGCAAGCTTGAAACCGTTGACGAACATTGGGCCGCCTACAGCCACAACCCTCAAACCCGACCCTCCACAAGACTTTCATCCCATGTTTTAACGTTATACGAAAAGCTCTACGACGTCGCCGTCCTGTAGGACATGCTCTGGCCCAACCTGCTGACCCTGTATCTTGACCGAAGGCCCCCAGACCCTGGCGTACTTTAGGTTTTTAGCTATTTCTTTATGGATTATGAACGCAAGCTCAGCGATTTTAGTGCCCCGGCTGACCACGATAGGCTTTCTGTCAACGACACCGTCCTTCTGCGTATAAACTCTGACCAGGTCTAGAAGGCTATAGGCCGTCCTTTTGAAATCCATGTATGTTGAGGGGTTTTTGTAGGTGACGCTTACAAACCCTATGCCAAGTTTTCTGGCTTTATCCCGCAGCTTTTCCAGCTCGGGTTTGGGGCAGAGGTCGCATCTCCCGGCTACAACGATGGCTTTCTTGAAAACGGATTGACGCAGAACATGGTCAACCACTTCCTCCACACCTGCCTCGCCGTATATCTTTACCACGGCGTTTTTCACACCTATCTGCTGTAGAGCCTGCCGAAGCTCTTCGGATGTTCCTCTAAACCGTCCGAAAACGACGAGCCTTATACCGCCGCTGTCTTTTTTCTCCACGACAACGTCGAAGTTTTTGCTGCCCAACACAATTCCTGCGTCGTCGAGCATTGCGACGAGTTTGTCAAACTGCTCGACAGGGTCTCCGAAACAGTCCAGAGCCAGGGCGAGTAGGTCGGCGTTTCTCGCCAAAGCTATGCTGCGGGAGGCAAACGGGGTTTCCTCGAGACTTGACGTAAGCACTGCAGGCAGCTCAACCAATTGAATACCAACCTCCTCCACATACATCATGGCAGGGATGGGCTTGGTTGTTGTAAGCTCGTAGCTGCTTACCTCAGGCCTCGCGTTAGTCAAACTACGTAACATGGTCGACTTGCCTGAGTTAGCGACACCAAGCAAAACTATTGTTGCGGCTCCTTCTTTCTTTACAGCAAAAGCATCTTGACGGGATGTTTTGACAGCTTTTTTTCTCTCCAACTCTCTTCGCAGCCTCGCCAGCGTCGTTTTCAGCTGGGCCCTCATTTTCTCAGTGCCCTTATGGTCTGGTATGAGGGGCAGGGCTTCCTCGAGGGCTTTTATCTTCTCCTTTATCGTCCTAGCCTCCTGGTATTTGGCCAGCTTCGCCTGCGCTTCGGCCGGCAGGTTGGTGGGCATGCCCGCATTAATAACTTCCGGCGAAGGGATAAATTTTTAAACATAGTTGAGAAGAAAGTAGACAAGGACGCCTAGGGCTAGGCTCAAAGTCCAAAGCCTCACAGCCCATCGACCGACTTTTCTATGTTTCGTTGAACCTACTTCCGCCACGGGTAGAAAACCACCTGTCAGAATGTTGTAGAGGACAAGCGGGATCGACAAAATGGATAACCCGAGATGGACTGTTAACGCAGGTAGGTATACAAAGTCTCTTAGAAAAGCAGGCCCCGTGAATTGTTTAACACCCCCTAGATAAAGCCGGGCTAGGTACATTATCAGGAAAGCGGTTATCAGCCCAAAGGCTGTGAGCATCAAATACTTGTGGCTTTTCACCTTTTTCCTCTTTACAGCAGCATAACCGCCTAGCAGCACGAATATCGTCAGCGTGTTGACGGCGGCTATCGCGTGGGGCAGCGTAGCCACCAAAACTGGGTTCGAGGCAGGCTGTCTTGGCGCAAGAAGTAAATAGCCTAACGCCATGTAGGCCGCAGCCGTTATTACCAGGGTTAGCAGAGTAAGCCACCCTTCACGCATACACGGGCTACGCATGCTCACAATTTAATTCTCGCCATATAATCTTATCATGGGTTGAAAAACTTAGTCAACGAAGTCAGGGAGCTTTTGAAGAACGCTGGTATAGAGGAGGCGAGGCTGGAAATACCCAAGCAGCCTGCTTACGGCGATGTCTCAACATCCGCGGCCTTCGAGCTTGGCAAAAAAATGGGTCAGAACCCTTATCAGACTGCCAAGGACGTTGCCAGCAGAATAGACCTTTCAAATTCTAGGCTTGTGGCCGCTGTTGAGGCGGTGCCCCCGGGTTATCTGAACTTCTACGCAAAATGGGATGAACTGGCTAAAGACATTCTAGGCGAAGCGATTTCGATGGGCGGCCGTTTTGGAGAAGTGGACATCGGAAAGGGTCGGTATGTTCTGGTTGAGCATACAAGCGTTAACCCCAATAAAGCGCTGCACATAGGGCATGCGAGAAACACGTGTTTAGGAGACAGTATTGCAAGGTTACTTGTCAAAACAGGCTACAGGGTCGCGGTAGCAAACTACATCGACGACAGCGGAGCCCAGATGGCTGAGGTTCTTCTCGCATTTCAAAAGCTCGGCTACAGCATGACTCCGCCGCCGGGGGTCAGGTTTGACGACTACTGCGGTAGAATATACTCGGAGGTTAGCAGAAAAATCGAATCAGACCCCTTGCTCAATGCTGAGAGAAGGAAAATATCAGCTGCTCTGGAGGATCGTTCCCCAGAAGTTTACGCTCTAAACAGGGTTATAGTTGAGAAGGTGTTGAAGGAACAGCTTCGAACATGCTGGAGGCTTGGAGCACGCTATGACATACTCAACAGAGAGAGCGATATAATACTTTTCGACCTTTGGAAAGAGGTTTTCGAAAAGCTCCGCAAAAGTGATTCAGTTTATCTTTCGGATGAAGGGGCTAAGAAAGGCTGCTGGATGATAAAGCTGGATGACCATCCAACGCTCAGCAAGGAAGGAGATGAAGTGTTGGTGAAAAGCGACGGGGTGACCACCTACGTCGCAAGAGACATAGCCTATGCAGCGTGGAAGCTGGGCTTGCTTTCACGCGACTTCACCTACCGTAGATGGTGTGACAACCCTGACGGCACACCATTGTATATAACCGACTTCGACGGCGTCGAAAACCCAAAATTTGGCAATGCCACGCTGACAGTCAACGTAGTTGACGTCCGTCAAAAGAGGCCGCAGGAAATAGTAAGACATGCTCTGAGAAAGCTGGGCTCAGACCCCGCACGCTACATACACTATGCCTATGAAGTTGTGTCGTTGAGCCGCTCTGACGCTGAAAAGCTAAACATAGCTTTAGAAGGGCAGTCATTCGTCCACATGAGCGGGCGGGCAGGCATATACATTAACGTAGACCCGCTGCTCGACTACATAAAAGAGAAAGCGGTTGCAGGTGCTTCAAAACGGCATCCCGAGTGGAACCGTGACAAGCTTGATGAGGTCGGTGAAAAAATCGCCATTGCAGCCTTCAGATACTTCATGTTAAAGTCCGACCCTGAGAAGATGATAGTCTTTGACAGCGAGGAGGCCTCCGACATCGAAGGCGACACAGGTCCTTACATACAGTATGCTTACGCAAGGGCAACCCGTATCATGGAAAAGGCCGATGTCAAGCCTGTTCCCAAGCCCTACAGCTCCCAGCTTATGAACGGGGAAAAACAGCTTCTAAAAACAATTGGAGTTCTTCCTTTAGTTTTTGAAGAGGCAGTTAAACTGCTTTCGGTCAAAAGGGTTGTGACATACTTGAGGGAGCTTGCTGTCGCATTCAACGAGTTTTACGAACGCTGCCCTGTTCTGACAGCGGAAGAGCATGTGAAAGCGTTTAGGTTGGCCGTTGTCGAAGGCTTTAGGGCGGCTTTGTCATCAGCCTCATGGGTGGCTGGACTGCCTCTACTAGATGAGATGTAGCTATGCGCCTCTTAAGACAGCGGCTAGCAAAATCACCACAGCACCTATGGCTAAACCAGCTGCCAGACGAACCCTAACAAGCCCTGAGATTTCACCGCACATAGGACACCGGTATGCGTCGGGTGGGTCGTTGAGATGCTGCTTAACATGATCCGTAACCTTTGGATAAACTTTCAAAGTGACCGACAAAGCTACCGCCAAAAGCATGGCGACAAACACCAGCTTTGCCGAGAGAACCTGACCGTAGAAGCTAGACGAAAGCTGAGATAATGTGGTAATCTTCATGACGGCAATCATTCTGTACAGGCCTGAAAAGCTGATGACACCTATGCTAATCCAGACAACGGTCAAAAACCGCTTGAGAACTTTCGGAACGAGCCTTGCCCTATCGCGAAGGGAGAGTGTGGGAAGGCTTGGAAGCAAAACTAGTAAACTGTAGCCAACGCCGCCTATCCACAACACCACAGCGAAAACATGCGCGGCATGGAGTAAAGCTGAAAGCATGATTTTTTCGCCGCGTCAAACTATTTATAGATACCATAAACGCTCATAGCTATGCGTTTCGAGATAAGAAATAGGCCCGCATACGCTTTGCTGGAGGTTGAGCTAATGCCCGGCGAAGCCATTGAGGCTGAGGCAGGCGCCATGACATACATGACCCCAAATATTCAGGTCACGACTCGGATGAGGGAGGCAAGCTTTCTCTCAACTCTTGGGCTGAAGATATTGGGCGGCCAATCCTTTTTCGTCAACGAATACAGGGCGGTTGACGGTGTTGGGAAGGTTGCGCTGGTCTCAGCACCCTTGGGCGACATCGCTAACCTGAAAGTATCTAGAAACTCGGGCTATATCATACAGAAATCTTCCTACGTTGCATCAAGCCCATCCGTAGACCTTGACATCAAGTGGCAGGGTTTTACAAAAGGGTTGTTTGGGCAGGGCCTATTCATGATTAAAGTCACGGGTGAGGGCGATCTTTTCATAAACACTTTCGGGGCGTTGGAAAAAATTTCCCTACAACCCGGCGAAGAAATAATAGTGGATAACTTCCACTTGGCAGCTTTTTCGGATAGCTGCAGCTACGAGGTTAGAAGGTTTGGAGGCCTCAAGTCAACACTACTCGGCGGCGAAGGCCTTGTCGTCGCCGTGAGAGGGCCTGGCGAGGTTTACGTACAGACTAAAAACCCAGCCGAGTTTGCTGAGTGGCTCTGGAGCCTTCTTGAACCATACGTAAGGTCAAGAGCACGTTAGCCTAGAAGACTTCAAAACATTTTCCGCTATGCGGCACCACAACCTCGGCCTCTATTTTCTCCCTTTGGAGAAGGCTGGCGAAAAGCTCCGGAGCCGTTGTATGGACTGGGACTACTTTTTCGGGGGCTATCTCCCGGATGATGTTTAACAGGTCCGGCCCTGAGGCGTGCCCAGAAGCGTGAATGTGATACATTTTTAGTCCAAGCAATTCTATCCAGTGGTTTATCTTGTCCATTTCAAGAACCTGCTCCTCAGAATGTGGCTCGCTGGTAGACAAGATGAAGGGCGAGCCAATTGGGGGTTTCATGCTTGCCAGCTCTATAACTTCTTCAGCCCTGCTCAAAACCAGGATGAATTTTTCAGGGTTTTGTCTGATCTCGTCTTCCTTGAGGGTGGGAACCGACTCCATTAGGTTAGCCATCCATTTCGGGTAATCGGATTTTGCATACGTGCCAGACCTCCGCCGCTCCAAGTACGCGACAAGACTGTCCTCAGCCATCTGTGGAACATCCATCCTCAAGCCTTTTCCCGCCAGAGAGTTTAGGACATGGGCATGGTGCAGCGATATGGCTGGGAGACGGTCCGTCAACTCTGAAACCTGCAGAATCGTCTTAAGCCTGTCAAAATCCATCATCCCAACAACAACCGCCACCAAATGCTTTTCGGCCTCCGAAACAGTTTTCTCCATCATCACCCTTACATCCTCTTCAGAGTTGTTTACTTCCTCAAGCAGTCTAGTTCCTTCAATAACTAGGGTGTCAACGCCAGCCTTACTGCATTCGTTGACAAAATCAATGGTCATGTCTTTGCGAGGTCCATGAACTCGAATATCTCCGGTGTATGCAAGCACTCCTCCGTCGCCCTCGACTATGAAACCGTAGGCCGCTGGGATCGAATGGTCTACATGAACGGGACGTATGCCCATTCCTCCGACCCGGATGTAGTCTCCAGTCTTGAAAACGTGGACGATGCGTTCAAAATCTTCAACGAACAGGCTCTCAGCAGACCTGGGCTTTGATTCCTCCCGTGCTTTGACGAGAACCCTTGTACCCTCACCCATGTAGATGGGTATGTCCGGCCTGGTTAGGCTGACGTGGCCGTAATGGTCTAAATGTCCGTGGGAGACCAAAACAGCGTCCACGAAGGGTTTTTCAGAGTTTAGGTTCTCGGGCGCTAAGTCCCGCCTATACAATCCTTTGAGCGGTGGAACAACTCCTGTTAAAACGTAGTCGGATATCAACGCAAACCTTCTTGGCTGGAGAAAAGTGCTGAAGAACATGTTTTTTGCGTTGAAGTCTAAGCCAAAGTCGAGGAAAACTTTTCCCACCTCTTCCTCAAGCAGGATTTTGTTGCCACCTATCTTCCCAGCGCCGCCGTAAACCGTGACCTTCAACGCTTTAGATGATAAAACGGGTGTTGAAAACGTTTATTCCCATCCTCCTACAATCTTAAAAGATGCGAGACATAAAGTCTAGCGTGCTAAACCCGGTCATAGTTGACGAGCCTCCTGTAAAACCCATCTACTTAGTGACTGGTCTACCCGACATGGGCAACGTAGCCGGTATAGCCATGGAGCATTTGGTGAAAACTCTTGGAATGAAGGTTTTCGGAGTGATTCATGGTTTTTGGCCGCCCTACGTCATGCACCGGAGAGGTGAGGTTGTGTTCCGTCGTTCAAGCTTCAGGTTTTACAGGACTGTTGAGCAAAGAGTTTTCATCGTCATGACAGGTGAATACCAGCCGCAGGAGGTTGCTTCTCTATACGATCTAGCTGAAGCTGTTGTCTCTTTTGCGAAGAGGCTTGGTGTAGAGAGAATAATCTCTGTAGGAGCCGCTCACAGGGGGTCTGTGTCTCAGGGCAGGGTCTTTTACGCCGCCACGGCCCATGAGCTTTCAAAGCTTGCGGAGGAGGCTGGAGCGGAGCCTTTATCCGATGAGGGTTACATAACCGGCTTTAACGGCCTTGTTCTCGGCATAGGCCATGATGCAGGGCTGGAGGGGGTCTGCCTGCTGGGCGAGATCGACAACCCCGAGATACCTCAGCCTCTCGCCTCACGCAACGTACTTAGAGTGCTGTCCAAGATGGTAGGGCTTGAAAACCTTGACATGACAGCCTTGGAGGAGGCTGCGGAGAAAATAAAGGCTCAGATGCTGTTTACGGAGGAAGTTTCAAGGGTTATGAGACAGTTTAGGCGTACGCCTCCGGGGGTTGTTTGATCGGCTTTAAATAACGGCGTTATATCCACAGGCTTGGAATGGAGCTAAAAGTAGTCGACCTCTACGCAAGCGTTGAGGGCAGGCAGATACTCAAAGGCGTCAACCTGACCGTCAGGGAAGGGGAGATACACAGCCTCATGGGACCCAACGGCTCCGGCAAAAGCACCCTTGCCTCCGTGATAATGGGCCATCCGAAATACACCGTCGACAGCGGAGACATACTGCTTGACGGCGAATCCATTGTCAACTTAACCCCCGACCAAAGAGCTAGGCGAGGGCTTTTTCTAGCTTTCCAATACCCCGTCGAGATCTCCGGCGTCACGCTGGCAAACTTCCTGCGAAGAGCCTACATAAACCTGAAGTACGGCGGCGACGGCGACAAGTCGAAGGAGAAGATCGGCGTGGCTGAGTTCCAGAAGCTTTTGACGGAGAAGATAGAGTTGCTGAAGCTCGACCCCTCCATAGCTCGACGCTATCTGAACGAGGGTTTCTCAGGCGGGGAGAAGAAGAGATGCGAGATACTCCAGATGGCTATACTCTCTCCACGCATAGCTGTTCTGGATGAGACAGACTCTGGACTTGACATCGATGGTGTGAAAATAGTTGCCGAGGGTGTCAGAAAGATTTCTCAGGAAACAGGTATGGGTGCTTTAATCATAACGCATTACCTGCGGATACTCAACTATCTTAAGCCAGATGTAGTTCACGTGATGTATGGCGGACGTGTGGTAGAGAGTGGGGGATACGAGCTGGCACAGCTACTGGAGGAGAAGGGCTACAGCGTCATAGAGCAAAAATACGGGCCTGTCAACGGCTGAGCGGCTGCACGGTTAAACGAGCCCTTACCGCCTTGTAGACCGGGATTGCGACAGCCGAGCCAACAACGACCTGCCCTATGTTCAACGGCACCTCAGCAATAGGTATAATGTCGGGTAAAACTCCGAGGACAACCGCCAGAGATTCATAGAGAAAGTATCCCATAACCATCACCAACCCTGCTGCAAGCAGGGATAGAACAAGCCAAGCCTCTGTCTCCTTCTTTTTGAAAACATAGTAGGCTGGGACGGCCGAGCCTAGCAACGCGAGGAAAACCCATGTAGTTGGATAAACAAGCAGCTGGAAGCTCTGTCCAGTGTATAAAAAAACTTCAACGGCTCCGCTCATCAGGTAAACACCGACGAGCACAAGTATTATGAAATAGAGTCCTACGACGCTTGCTGACAGGGCAACAGCCCTAGGCACCGTAAGCTTTCTTAGCCTTCGGTAGAGAAGAGCTGCAGCAGCGCCTTCAGCGGCCTTGATGACTAAAGTGCCTGGGGCGAAGACGGTATATCCGAGAAGTATGTCCGCTAAAGCCGAGCCCACACCGCCGGCGAAGGCGCCTACAAAAGGTCCTCCCAACAGCGCCGAAAGATAAACCATAGTCTCCCCCAAGTTAAAGTATCCACGTGTCAAGGGGAAGTAAACGCTCAGTACCATGGTCGCAGCGGTAACCAACGCTGTGAAGACAACCACCATGGCTGTTGTGGATGTTTTCACGTTTTCTTAGGTTTGTGGTCTTTTTGATAAACCTTTCATTCAAACAAAGGGGATAGCTTGAAAATCTGTCTTTTCTTAGACGCCTCGTTCAAGTGCTGCAAAACTTTTCGCGTGTCCAGCCTCCATAGAGAAGGCTCGCCTTCTGCAAGCTCTTTCGCAGCCCTGCTTGCTATAGACACAAACCCATTCTCGTCACCTTTCTGGAGGTGGACAAACGCTGCGGCAGCGAGTATCAGCCCGTGGAGCGTTTTTCTCAACCGGCCCTCCGAAACTCTCCAAAGGGGTTCCAGCCTTTCATGCGCTTCCCAGAAACGCTCAGAGTCGAAAAGCTCAACAGCTTCCCTGAAAACCGTGTAGGGGTCTAGGGCTGTCGTTCCAGCAACCTCAACCGTCTCAACTATCCTAAACCCATCGATTACTGGAGCTTTGTCGGAGAGAAGGTCTATCTCTATGTGATTTGTCGCAACCCGTACGTCTACGACGTTGAACCCAGCATGCCTCAGCTTCTCCATCAACAATGGTCTGTCCAAAGGCTTAAGCCCAGTGTTTTCCACGATGATTATGTATCTCTTCAACTCCGTGTGCTGTCCAAAACCCACCGTAGGTATGGCTTGTTTACGTCCGCTGGCTTTAGCTCAACGATCTCAGGTATTTTGTAGGGATGCTCAAGCGCTATTGTCTCTTTCAGCTGTTGAACCTTTTCCTCGCTCGTCTTAATCAAAAGCAACACCTCACCGTCCTCGACGACGCTGTTGTCCCACCGGTAAACCGAGTTAACTCCAACAAGGTTTATGCAGGCGGCCAGCCGCCGTTCGACAAGGCTTCTACACCATCCAGCGTAATCCTTGTCACGCGGGTATGTGACAAGCAGAACAGCCATCATAACGTCAAACAAATTCTGTAGCCGGATTAAAATTTTTGAAGAAATGGCTGCATCCATACCAGCTTGGAATGTGGGGAGGGTTGCTTCGGACCGTGATCCAAATGAGCTCGTCGCCTTTAAATTCTTGTTGTGCGAAAAAACTTGAGAGACAGCATGTTGCCTTACGCTCCCTGGCTGGCTTGGGTTATCCCGCTCGTCGGCAGCATTCTCGTGCCAGTTTTCTTCAGAGCTGGGAAACGTGTGGGAGAGGTTTTCGCCGTGGTCGTTACCTTTACGGCGGCCGTTTTCAGCCTATCCATGATACCTGACGTTTACGGCGTCGGCCCGCATGGCATTGTTATCAAAGTGCCTTGGATTCCTCTGGGAGAAGATAGATTTGTTGAAGCAAGCTTACTGGTTGATCCTCTCAGCGTTTTGATGGCCTCTATCGCCACAGGCATAGGCGCACTGATAATTCTCTACAGCGTAGGCTACATGGCCCATGAAGAGGGGCTTCCGAGATACTACTTTTTCATGCTCTTCTTCATAGGCGGGATGACGCTGCTTGTCATGTCGGAGAACTTTCTAATGCTTTACATAGGTTGGGAGATAGTAGGGCTCTGCAGCTACGCGTTGATCGGGTTTTACAACAAAAGGCCTGAGGCGAACCACGCCGGCATCAAAGCATTCGTGACTACGAGGATTGGAGACGCCTCGATGCTTGTCGGCATAGTTATTCTCTTCATCACCTTCGGCACCTTTAGCTTCACAGGCCTTGAGAAGGCCATGCACGAGGCTGTAAGTGCTGGAATAGTCTCCACGGCTTTTCTGACAATCCTGTTGCTTCTTATATTCGGCGGCGCTGTAGGCAAGTCCGCGCAGTTTCCCCTACATGTCTGGCTCCCCGACGCCATGGAAGGGCCCACTCCCGTCTCGGCCCTAATCCACGCAGCCACCATGGTTAAAGCGGGGGTGTACATCGTTGCGAGGATGATCTTCACGGTCATTCCTTTTGAAGCCTTTCCACCCGCACTGCTGGCCGACTGGTACATGGTCATCGGCTTGGTCGCTGGTTTCACAAGCTTCTTAGCCGCAACTATGGGGCTTGTCTCGCCTGACATCAAGAGGGTTATCGCCTACTCGACCATAAGCCAGCTGGCGTTGATGCTTGCGGCTCTGGGAATGGCGTCTGAGATAGGTTTCTTTGGAGGGGTCTTCCACGTTTTAAGCCACAGCATTTTCAAAGCCTTGCTTTTCCTTGCAGCGGGGGCTGTGATACACGCCGTCCACACGAACAACCTCGATGAAATGGGGGGCTTGCGGGCAAAAATGCCCATAACTTTCTGGACCTCGACCGTCGGCGTGCTTTCGCTGTCAGGAGTCCCGTTGTTCAGCGGGTTTTGGAGCAAGGACATCGTCATCGAGTCCGCGCTGGACGCCGGAAACCTAGTAGTTTTCCTGTTTATGGTCGGAGCCTCCGTGCTGACGGTGACATACAGTCTAAGATGGCTTTACAAAGTCTTTCTCGCACCACCAACACACCACGTTGAACACGCCCACGAAGCACCTTACGTTATGACGGTTCCGCTCATGATACTTGCGGCCATGTCAGTCGCAGTAGGCGTGACTGGCCCGTTCTTTGAAGAAATGTTCCACGGCTACCTAGGCGTGCACGCCGAGGTCTCGACAAGCATCTTGACCTACGCTACTTCAGCAGCGATTCTAGCATCGGGGGCCGGGCTCTGGTACATCTTCTACTTTGGGGGGGTCAAAAGCCCTGAAGAGGTTAGGAGGGCTGGAGTAGGAGCCGCGCTGCATAAGCTGCTGGTCAACAGATACTATATCGACGCTTTCTACTACAGGGTTTTTGTCGACGGGCTGGACAGGGCTGGTTCGGCGCTTCTGAAGTTTGTCGAGCTCAGAGTGATCGACGGGTTTAACTATGCTCTGTCACGGGCAACTGTCTCTTTCGTCCAGTTCTTCCGAAACATCCAGACGGGTGAGAGCAACATCAACATCAGCGGCCTGATAATAGGGCTCGCGCTGCTCATAATTTTGTTCCTCAGGTTTTTGTTCGGTCTCAGCTGACGGCTCTAAGCTGGAAGATGCATTTTTTCCCGCCTGCGGCACAGCACTCCGCTTCTGAACACACCAAACCATAACCAAGCAAAACGGTAGACAACCCTTTTAAAATGTTTGCTAATAAGTTTTCACATACGGAGCCTATTGCACTAAGGTCTCGGCAGAGATGGCAGTCGCTTATCTCTACTGCGTAAGCGTTCTGCCCGAGCTTCCTGACCTTCGCCTTCAGGTTGGCGATAGTTTTCAAAGCATGCTCCAGCGTCCTCTCCCACCCACGTTTAACCTTCTCCGTCTGAAGGCTGAAGCCATACAGCCTACCGTAAAGCTCTTGAAGGCTTCCCACAAACCCCTTCAAATCACCAAACGGGGAAACTCTTTGCATGCAAAGCTCAGCCAAGCTGTTTAAAATGTTGACGGCTTCATGAGAAGATAACAGCTTAAGCCGTTTAACGTATCTGTCCGCTAAGCCAACGAAATTGATTGTTGGCTCAACCTCCTCATGCTTTTTATCCAGCCTAACCAACCCATCGTTGACTAACGCCGCCAACTTTATCAAAACCCTCTCGAAATCATCGGGGAAGACCTGCTTTATCCAGGAAACCTTCCATCCGTCTAACTCTTTCAGCAAAAAGTAGTCGGCTGCCGAATCTACGGGAAAGGTCTCCTGAGAAAAACTTAAAACAACTTCCTGGTCGAGTGTTATCCTTTGAGCAATAAACCTCAACCTTCCCAAGTCTCTGTGTATTTCGCCGAGCTGTTTGATGATTATGTCACCATCCTCGAGAACGTATTTTATCGGCTTCAGGTGGTATTCGTCTTTGGCTGTCCTTATCGGTGTGAAGTAATGTTCTAAACCGTTCCGCATTCTTTCCACAGAGAGTTCTATCGCTCCGTCTACCACAGCCATCAGCTTTCTCTCAAAGTCGACAAACGTTTTCTTGGGTATTAGGTAAAACTCCAAGTGGCCGGCCTGCTTCACTTCAGCCTGCCAGAAATCCAAAAGCCTCAAAACCTGGTCGGAGCCGTGCTTGACAAGTAGCTCAGGCAAGTATGAGTGTATTAGTATTTGGGGTTGGAGACTTCTTCTCAACTTGTTTACGGTTATAGAAAGCTCCTGAAGGTTTTCGATATCCACGGGCATTTTCCCCGCCTTACCGTACCAACTCTGCCTCGGCGACACCAGCTCAATGACAGGATGATGCTTGAACAACGCGTGCAGAAAGGCCCTTCCCTCGCTGAAACTCTCGTCGGAAATCATGACAGCCATGCCCGTATAGAGCGTGACTATTTCGTCGAACTGCGGGTTTCCCGTGAAGATGCGTGACTCCGCCCCGGGTTTCAGGCCGGACGCACCTTCATGAACCTGCACCATCCAATTTTTATTCCCCACAATAGTATTTTAGCATTAACGGTCAAACGCCAACAAAAAAGGACACACAAACTCAAAACCCCTCGGAAAACCATGTTTTGGCCATTTCACCCTTCAAACGAGGCTGTGGCCTTCTTTGCGGTATCTATGGCCATTCTTGTGGCTGGGTTTTTAAGCAAGATAAAAATTTAAATACTATTGTGGCAAATCAAAACGAAAAACTTTTCTTCAGCCAAACAAGGAACACACCGAGGTAAAATGATCGGAATAGTAAACGAGGTAAAAACCCTGCTGACAATACGGCCGTCAAAATACACACTTGTTGGGCTAGCTATACTGGGAGTGGTACTCGCCCTCCAACTTGTTGTAGGGGTTCACGCAGGCCGACTGATTGACGCATCGGGATAGGAACACACCAATTTTTATTTTTATGTCGTCAAAGTTCTCACCAGTTGTTCGAGTTCTTCCAAGAATACGTTCATGTCTGTCCACTGCTCATCTGTAAAATGCTCGGTCGGGATTGTGAACATCACTACTTCGTAAGCATTGATGTAGTAAATGGGATAAGTGTATGTGGGCTCTAGCCATTTCGGTATGTGAAGTCGTAGGATGCAACCGTGTTTAGTCATCCATACGGTGTGTAGATAGGGGTTCATTACGACTTTTTGATAGGCAAAGTTTCCTGGAATATTCAAAAGTCCATACTGTACATCTTCCTGAGCTGTTCTTCTAAAAGGTACGTAGCCTGTTATTAACTTGGAGCCTTCGATGTGTCTTTCTCTGTGATAGCTTAAGAGCTGTGGTGATATTTTGTACTCTTTCGATATCTTTTTCATTTTCGTAGTTGTCTCCATCTCAAGTTCTTGAAGAATTATCAAGTCTACCTTATCAAACCTCGTTCTGCCCTTGTTAAAACAAAGAGGTATACTTGGTATTTCGACTTCGGTAGGCTCCATAACCCAGCATTCTTTAATGAAGTCGTAAACCTTGACCCATTCTGGCTTGTAATAGCCGTCGATCAACTCATTAAGCAAGTAGTATTCTAAGACATTCGACTCTTGTAGGATTGTCAACATTTCTGCGTATGTTTTTGCATCGCTTTTAGGCGGTACTACCTCGAGCATGTATTCATGTTCTTGGTTTAGTGAGGCTCTGTAGACGACGTAGACTGAGTCGAGCCAGCGGAGGAAGTTTTCCCTCTTCTTTCCGTCGATTTGTTTGCTGAACCTTATGAAAGCAACGTGGGGTGAAAGCCCGAGGGCCCTGTAGTCCACCACCGGCAGAAACCTGAAGCCCGCGCTGTAAAACCTCTTCAGATAGTACCGGCATGTTTCGACAGGCATGTCCAGCTCGTAGGCTATGCGGGATACACGCGTCGGGCCATATTTCATGGCAGCCGCCACTACGGATGTTGAAGCCCAACGGGTTGGTGGGGATGACAGTTTCATACATTAAAAAACATATTTAATAATATTTATGTCTTGTCAAAACAGATCCGTCGGCACAGCCTTTTTCGGGCGGTTTAGCCGTTTCAAGGTTCTGTCAACCATTAAATTGTAGTTTAAAAAACTGAGGCCGATGTTGCCTGGAACGGTTTTGGAGCTTCCCCTTCTCTCCGTTGCCGTCATCCTCCCCATTGTCCTAACACCTTTCACGTTTTTAGCTGGACGCGCTGCCTCCTGGCGGGCTGCAGCGGTCTTCTGCAACATGGCCCTTCTAATACCGTTGGCCATAATGCTATACTTAACGCCGGCGGTTCTGGCCGGTGGTGTCTTCCACGAAGAGTACGAGTGGGTTCCAGCTCTGGGTTTGACGGTCGGTTTTGTCCTCGACAGCCTCAGCTACCCGTTCGCCCTTCTCATAACTCTTGTCGGTTTCCTGGCAGGCGTCTACTCGGTTAAGTACATGGAGAGAGAACATGGTTTGACAGCCTACTACACATTGCTGCTGCTCTTTGTGGCAGGGATGATAGGGGTTGTGCTGGTCACCAACCTTTTCCTCTTCTACATCTTCTGGGAGCTGATGCTGATACCTTCATACGGGCTGATAGCGTACTGGGGTACGGGCAACCCACGTCTCATAGGCTTCAAGTACTTCATCTTCACTCATGCGGGAGCCCTCTCGCTTCTCATCGGAATAGCGTGGCTAGCAGCACTGTTCGGCAACCTCAACATCTTCGAACTCATGAACCTGGCTTCGACCCAGGCTGCCTCGTTAAAGCCCGTTCTCACGACAATAGCTGTACTCATCTTCATAGGCGCGGCTGTCAAGATGGCTGTTTTCCCGTTCCACACCTGGCTGCCAGACGCCCATGCCGAGGCTCCGACGCCGATAAGCGTCCTGTTAAGCGGCGTGATGATCAAGACCGGGGTTTATGCTTTGGCGAGGCTTGTTCTGGGAATACTGCCGTTTACCTTTGCGGACATACAGCTTCCAATAGCTTTGTTGGCTGTTGCGAGCATGTTGTGGGGAGGCGTCATGGCTCTCGTTCAAACAGATGTTAAAAGGCTGCTGGCTTACAGCAGCATAAGCCAAATAGGCTACATCGTGTTCGGGCTTTCCACAGCTAACGTTGTCGGTATCCAGGGAGGCTTGTTCCACGTGCTCAACCACGGGTTCGCCAAAGGCCTGCTCTTCATGGGCGCCGGAGTTCTGATACACACAGTCAACGAACGAGACATAAGGAAGCTGGGGGGACTGGCCTCGAAGATGCCTCTCACAGCCATAGCAATGCTTCTGGGCGGGCTTTCCATAGCTGGAACACCACCTCTAGGCGGTTTTATGAGCGAGTGGATGATCTTCTCAGGAGGTGTGGAGGCTGGATGGACCTGGCTAGTCGCCATAGCTGTCTTCGCGACAGCTATCACGGCTGGATACTATCTTAGGATGGTTAGGGCTGTGTTCTTCGGCGAGGGCGTGTTGGAAGCTCATGACGCAGGAATAACCATGGGGGGTTCGATGTCGCCGTTGATAGTTCTGGTTATTGTGCTAGGCTTCCTCGCAACACCGTTGATATCTGTGATAGGAACGTCAGCTGCCTCTCTTTCACTTTCCATCCTCACGCGATAGGTCGTCGAGCCTCTCCCTGATTTTTGAAGCCAGCTCAGCTGCTAAAGTTTCTCTCATCTCAGGCCTTGCCACAAGCAGGACCAGCTCAGCCTCGACTTGGGAAGAGCCTCTGCTCTTCACAGTGAAAATGGGTGGAAAACGTTGGTCTAAGTGGACCTTGTATTTGTAAGCCAGCTTCAGAAGCTCGGCCTCGGCCTTGGGTAGGCTTATCTTAGACGATATCGATACAGGGATGGCTACCCGCTGGGAGGCTAAAGAAGACTTGTTAACGCATACATCTTTGACGAAAACCGAGTTGGGGACAGCCACGACATAACCTTCATCGTCAAGAAGCAGCGTAGCTATCTGGTTTATCTCAACAACCTTCCCAGAGAAACCAGCTATCTGAATGCTGTCACCCGATTTGATTGGTATGTATATCCCTAAAAAATATTTTGACACAATGTTCGACAGGATGTCTTTTGAAGCAATCGCAAACGTTACTCCTGCAACCGCTATCAGTAAAAGCAGAATGTCTAGATTTAGCCCAAGCTGGTTTACTGCGAGAAGCAGCCCTACCAACCATATGAAGACCGAGACCCATCTTACAACCTGGTCGGCCACAAGCGGTGGAACAAGCCGTAATCCTTTCCTGAGAATCGTGCCGACAAACCGTGCTAAGACAAAGGTAGCCAGCAAAATTCCAGCAACTACAGCGACACGGACCAGCACAACTGTTACATCCATGACCTCAACCGGGTTCATCTTGCTCACCTTCCGCTACGGCCTTCAACACTTTCAGCTCGTCGTTTAACCCTCGCTCTATGCTGCATAACTCAACAGCCTTACGGGCGTTCTCTCCCATCTCAAGTCGCAGCTTCTCATCCGCTATCAATTTCTTCATAGCCTCCGCAACCTCATCGGTGTTCTCAGGGTTCACCAACAGCCCCGTTGATTCGTTTTCAACCAGCTCAGCTATGCCGGCTGAACTGCTTACAATCGCAGGTTTTCCATAGAGCCAGCTTTCAGCTACCACTAGGCCAAACCCTTCAGCTCTGGAGGGCAGCAAAGTGAAGTCGCATCTCGCATAGACACATCCCAGCTCCTCTTGGCTTAGATGGCCGGTGAAAACGACGTTGCCGCTCAGCCCAAGGTTTTCCACAAGTGACGTCAGCTTCTGTTTCCACAATTCTGCTTTAGATAGGCCAAGCCCTTGACGACTGCTTGAAAAACTTCCGTCCCCAACTATGACGAGCTTTACCTTCGGAAAACGTTTAACAACCTTCGCCATAGCTTTAATCGCCAAGTCGTGTCCTTTCATAGGGTCAAGCCTAGCCACTAAAGCTATTACAACATCGTCATCTCCTAAGGCGAACCTGTCGCAGAGCTCACGTGTTTTATGGCTGCTGGGGACTGGATATTCGCTGAAATCTATGTAGGGATAAACATGGTAGGCTTTCCCTTCATAGCCTATTTTCCTCAAAGAGGCTAGGTAGGACCTGCAGCTTACCACTACAGCGTCGTAGGAGTTGAAATATTTTTCCAGGAAATGAGCCCAGTCGGCGGGAACGACCTTTTCGTCGAAAGGTATGTGCCACCGGAAAACCTTAGGCTTCAACGTCGCCAGCATGTGTCCTGTGGGTATCTGCTGGAAGTCATGTATGTAGAAAAGGTCGAAGTCTTTTCGGCGGTCAAGCTCCATCAAGGTTTCGCTGCAAACTCTGTTGTAGAGGTTGTAGTATGCGTAGTCGTCTAGCCATGCGAGCTCTGTGATAGAGGAAGGGGAATCGTCGGATATGCCGTGGAAGATCTTCCACATCTGTTCTTTTACGACCCCATAGCTTTTAAGATAAGGTTCGTCGATCTTTACGTTTATAAGCTCTATTCCGTTTATCCAAACCCTGTCGGGTCCTCTAGGGTTGAGGGAAACCCAGCAGGCATTTTCCAAAACACCTTTTTGAATCATGTGGCGGAGGAGAGGGTAAACCATCCTCGTCACCCCGCCCGGCGAGAAAACGTAGTCCTCACCCTCCTTCAGTAAGCTGATGTCGAGAACGTTGTCTGAAACCTTTACGTTTCTTGTTAGCCGTATGAGCGGTGTTTGCGAACATAGGGCTAAACGCATTCTGAAGCTATTTTTCCTAGGGCTGATTTATCCGTTGCGTTTAGAGGGCTGGCCTCCTTTTAAGACGTGCTGTGTCTATTTTTTCCGAGAGCTCTGGAAAGTTCTCCCGAAGATAAAGCCTTATAAGGTATAGGGCGGCTGCCAGAGCCACAACGCCCGACGCTACTAGGGCCCACCGTGGGTAAAAAAGCGATTCGGTGAGGAACAATGACACCGCAACCCATAGGGCTGGCGAAAAAAGGAAGAACAAAGCCACGACAGCCTTTGTCAACAAAAGCTTGTTTGCCAGCAGGCGGGCTATGGACGAAGCCCAGCCGTCTGAAAGCTCGAGCTGTGACATGAGGTCGGGTGAAAGGTTGTAGAAGACTTTCCCTATTGCTTCGAAGAGCTGGGGTGTTGTTGCGGCGAAGAAATCCGGTCTTAGCCAGGCCCTTTTCACGCCGTCTTTGGATATTAGGTAAATGTTTTCGCCTTCCGTCTGCGTCAGAAGCCCTCTCCTCTTGGCAAACCTTTCAACCATGACGATTGTTTCACGGGTTATCTGAACTCCAGGGTTTTTCAAAACCATTCCCAGCATGGGTGGGTCTGATGGAATGTATCTGTTGACCACGAAAACGCCGTCCCTGAACTCGGGCATCTTCTCCTGGATAACTGTTTCGGGTGTGTTCTTCTCCATCTGCTCTCTAACATGCTTGTAGGCTTTGACGAAGGCTTCCGACATCTTAAACCACCGTTGCCTACGACTATTTATGCATGAGCTCAGGCGCTACCTGTTTCATAGAGAAAACACGCAACCTCCCTGCCCTCCTCAAACCTGTACATTGGAGGCTCGCTGACATCGCATTTTCCTTTCATGAAGTAGGGACATCTTGGATGGAACCTGCAACCCTGCGGCGGGTTGATGAGGCTAGGCGGCTCCCCCGTGACTATTTTTCTGAACGCCATCCTGTTACGTGGGTCAGGGTCAGGTATCGCATCTATGAGCGCTTGGGTATAGGGATGTTTAGGGCTTGAGAGAACTTTCTTCGTAGGACCTACTTCAACGAATTTTCCAGCATACATCACCGCTATCCTGTCTGAAAAATACTTCGCCGTCGCCATATCATGGGTAATATACAGAATGGTCAAACCGTATTTTTGCTGTATTTCCCTCAGAAGCAGAAGTATCTCAACTCTTATAGAGGCGTCAAGCATTGTGACAGGTTCGTCAGCAACTATGAAGTCTGGGTTCGAGATGATCGCACGAGCTATCGCAGCCCTCTGCCTCTGGCCCCCACTCAGCATATGCGGGTATTTTGAGGCGAAAAACTCTGGCGGGTTGAGCTTTACGTCGCTTAAAGCTTTCAAAACTTTCTCCCTTCTCTCCTCGCTTGTTCCTATCTTGTTTACCACGAGAGGTTCCTCCACTGCTTTGTAGATCGTGAAACCAGGGTTTAGGCTGGAGTAAGGGTCTTGAAAAATCACGCCCACCCTACGTCTGATTTTTTTAAGCTCATCTTCTTTCAACTCTGCGATGTTGACGCCGTCAAACAATATCTTTCCTCCGGTGGGTTTAACTAAGCCTATGATTGCTTTTCCTAGGGTAGTCTTCCCCGAGCCGCTTTCGCCGACCAATGCCAATGTCTCGCCCCGCCGTATCGTCGAGCTTACGCCGTCAACAGCCCTCACGTAAAAAGTTACGGAGAAAAGCCTCCTGACGGGAAAATAGACTTTTACGTCTTCTAACGTAAGGATTTCTTCCCTGGTTGTCATGTCCTCTCCTTTTCCAAGAGCCAGCAAGCAGCGTAATTTCCATGGCCGGCTTTAATCATCGGCGGATCGTCAACGTCGCATTTTCCTTTGATAACATGAGGACATCGTGGATGAAAGCTGCAGCCACTTGGAAGGTTTATGAGGTCGGGCGGCGCACCTGGTATGAAGCTTGGCGGCCTATCCTCCCTGAGAGTCGGGACGCTATCCATCAGAAGCTTCGTGTATGGATGCTTCGGTTGCAAATAGACGGATTCGGCTGGACCAATTTCAACAATCTTTCCAGCATACATCACAGCCACACTGTCTGCAAGCTCGCTTGCTAGACCAAGGTCGTGGGTGATGAACATGTATGTGAACCCCATCTCATTCCTGAGTTTTTTCAATAAGTTCATTATGTTTGCTTGAGTTATGACGTCTAGCGCTGAAGTTGGTTCGTCAAGTATTATCAGCTTGGGTTTGGTGGCTAGTGACATAGCTATTAAAACCCGTTGTTTCATGCCGCCGCTCAGCTCGTGGGGGTAGCGTCTTCCAACGGCTGCGTCAAGCCCTACGAGTTTTAAGGCATTTAACGCTTCTGAAACAGCTTCCTGTCGGCTGAAACCCATGTTGATGATTAAAGGCTCGGCTATCTGGTCTTCAACCCTCATGACGGGGTTGAGTGAGTTCATGGCTCCTTGGAAAACCATGCTTATGCCTCCAACCCTTACTTTTTTCCGGAACTCTTCCTCGCTCAGCTTCATAATATCTGTGCCGTTGAATATTACAGACCCTTTGTAGGTGCCGACGTTACGGGGAAGTATTCTGACTATCGCTATGGCTGTTGAAGACTTGCCTGAGCCGCTCTCGCCCACTATCGCAAGCGTTTCACCACGTTTGATTTCAAAGCTTACGTGGTCGACGGCTTTGACAACACCCCTTAAAGTAGAATAATAAAGAACCAGGTTTTCCACCTTCAGCATGCTGGCGGACATTTTGCATCACTGTTTTTTGCTTTCCTGGTCTTGGTACCAGCCGAGAATTCCATGAAGCCCGAGCACTATTCCGGCGAGGGACATCGAGTAGATGAACAGGCTGAGAACGATGTCTTTCTCTATGACACCAATAACCATCAGCAGGGATGCTATAAAAGCGGTGAAAAGAAGGATGAAACCCGTCAAAATCTCGGACACCTCCCGACTGTTTTTGAACATATTGTTTAAACGCGGTTTAAGTGGTTGAAAAAGGTTCATATCTCTTTCAGCCTAGGGTTGAATATTTTGTCGAGCGCGAATCCTATGAGGGCGAAGCTTATGGAGGTGGATGCCAGCAGGGCGGAGGGTATAAGAACCCAGTAGTACTGGCCTTTGAATAACGCTCCTGCGTAAAAAGCGTCTTCTATCACCTTGCCCCACGTAGGCGTTATAGGGTCTCCTATCCCGAGTATAGCTAAAGCCGCCTCTAAGAACACGAAGTCTGCGGCCGACAGAACAACCGAGGGTATCATCGTCGGCAGAACACGCGGTATCAGATGCAGGACTAGGATTCGAAAGTCACCTGCACCATACGAACGCGCTGCCTCGATGTAGGGTGATTCACGTAGCTGCAGGAACAGGGCCCTGTAGTTTTTGACACCTGGCCCGAAGGAGCTCAACAGAATCACTATCAACAGGATCACCCATATGTTGACCTTATAGAGGGTTGAAACCATTATGAGGACTGGTAGGAAGGGGAGGACTAGGAAGATCTCTGTAACCCTTTGCATCGCCATGTCAACAGGTCCTCGGAACCACGCGCTCACGGCGCCGATGCTCATTTGGATCAACGCTATAGAAACCGCTGCTGAGACGCCGAAAAGCAACGCTACAGGCGTTCCCCACAGAAGGGCTATTCCTATATCACGTCGTAGATGGTCTGTTCCAGCCCAGCCATAGACTTTGCCGTAAACGACAAGTTTCGCGTCAAAGTCTGCTTTGGGTTCGAACATAAGCCCTTCGATCAATAGCCTGTACTCACCTTTTAAAACTTTGACCGTGGTGGGGTTTAGGATGCTTTCATCTTCTACTCCAAACAAGATTGTTGTAGTGGGTATGATATAGGACGGTTGCTTGTTTAGCTTTCTTTCAATTATTTTATTCAGCTCAGTTGATAACGCTGTGTCAGCTGATATGTAGAACCTGTCGTCTCCCGAGATTGCTGTTTTTTTGAGGTCAATGCGTGTTCCGTCAGGCTTTACCCAGCTTATCGTTAGCTGGGGTGGTGAAGTGTTGTAAGAGCATTTGAGGAAGAGATTAATTTCGCTGGGGAAATCGTCATAATCATACCTAAACCTCATCTCGACCCTTGATATCTTTATGTTTTCACCGGCTCTTACAGACACCTTTATGACTTCAGGACCGAGTTTCTGCGTATCAAACACCAGCGTGCTGGGCAGTTTTGTGGAGCTGAAGAGGTTAACCCATGCAGGTAAAGCGTTCCGCGGGTTGTCGAGCCAAGTCTGCTCACCCGCCCGCCAAAGTCTCGCAGCCTCCTCGAAGGGAATAGTGAGAACAGTGTATATGGAAACGGCTATCAAAATGCACAGTATTCCAACTCCCACGAGAGACGATTTGTAACGGAGAAGAGGTTTTACTTTCATCATCCAGCCATGACGCCGGTCCTTACTCTCGGGTCTAGTATGGCGTAGACAAGCTCAAGGACGAACACGGTTATTGCGAGGAGGTAGGCGTAGATTACAACAAGCCCCACGAGGACGGGTGTGTCGAATGTTACCGAGGCTACGTAGAAAAGGCTTCCGACACCAGGCCAGTTGAAAACGGTTTCTGTGATTATGGCGCCTGTCCACGAGGCCAGCAGGGTTAACGACAAATCTGTTATTATCGGTGGCAGCGTGGGCCTGAGAATGTAGCGTCTTCTAATTAAAGGCTCAGGTAATCCTTTTGCTTTAGCCACCTCTACATAGTCCTCGCTCGAAAATATGAGGAAGAAAGTTCTCCTTGTGTATGTGCTTATGAAGAAATAGGCGGTCAGCCATGATAGTATGGGCAGTATCATGTGACGCAGCACGCTCAAAGCATATTCGAAACGGTCTGTCGGAGGTGGGACGTCCACCATCCCGCCATAGGGTAACACCCTAAGAACTGAGGCGAATATCAATATGAGAAAGAGACCGTAAAACCATCCTGGCAGAGATGACATAGGTGTTAAAAGGGTCATTATTTTATCTATTTTGCTGCCGTATCTTCTGCTGAGGAAAAGCCCTGTGAAAAGACCGAGGAAAAAGAGTATGAGCTGTGTTGTTGTGAAGAGGAGGACGGTGTTAGGCAGTCTTTCCATGATTATTACCCTAACGCTTCTTGAGCCGCTGTCGCTGCTGATAAACAGCGACCTTCCCAGTTCTAGGGTGAGAGCATCGCGTAGATAGTTGAAGCTTCTCACGATGAAAGGCTGGTCGAAACCCAGCCGTTTCAGCTCATTCTGGTACAGCTGGTCGATCAGGTTTCTTACCTGAGTTTCGTTCAACGCTCTGTTCGCAGGGTTGGCTCTCACCTCTTGGGATACCCTGAGCAAGGCCTCGCCCTTAACTATCTCGTCCACATAGCCTCCCATGTTCGCCACATATATCGTGACATAGACTGCAACTACCACGGTTAGAGCTAAGACTAAAGCTCGTTTGCCTAGAAAGATTATTGGCCGGATGCTTCTCATTCTGTTAAAATAAAATAAAAAGGTAGTTATAAAGGGTGGTTTTCTACTTTTTTCTCGTCAGGCTTAACGCTATGCCGGCGAGGGACAGGACTATCGCTAGAACTGCTAGCCCCAGCATGAGGTTGACTGTTCCCTGCAGCCCCTCTACGCCAGACGTAACTTTGTCGACGCTGCCGGATAGGGAGCGAAGCCGGGAGTCAAGGCCTGAAATCTTTGCCTCCAAGTCGGCCCTAGCTTTGGCAACTTCGCTTAGAATACCCTCTTTGAAGCTTAGAACGTTCAGCGTAGCTGTAGTGGCGGCGGGTACTCCAACTCTTTTTGACACCACTATGACTTCTAGGTTTACAGCGCCTGTAGGCAGCTTATAGGTCTCCTCAGGCTTGAGCACTACCCTCCAGTTGCCTCCACCAACAGGTTCTGCAAAGCCTACAGAAGTTCCTACAGCGCTTGTTAGAATGTATTTGACGTATGCGATGTCCTCGTCAGGGTACGGCTTTCCCTTAAATGTTACTGTGAGAGGAACCTCCGCTGGGAAGCCTGTCTCAACCGTCGGCGTCGCTACAACCTTTACCTCGGGTATCATTGGCTCTGCGAAGCCAGCCCATTTTGTCGGCGGGTCAGGGAACTCTCTGAAAGCCTTCAAGACCACTATCTTGGCAGTCGGGTCGACTCTGTCGAGGTAGAAAGGCCCGTTGCCTACGAGGAAGTGGCCCTTAGAATCAACCCAATTCTTAAGGTTGTTATATCTCTGTATTGCTTCCTGCCGCGTCAAGTACTGTCCAAGAACTTTCTCATACGGTATGAACCCTTGCTGGATAGCCGTGTTCAGGTATTTCTTGAGGATGTCTATTGATGGCCCCGCCATGAAGCTTGTCCACTCGACTTTCAGCTGGTCAGCTTTATCAGCTGAAAACGCAAGCTCGCCGTCTGCTTCAGCCAGCCACGCAACCGCTACGGTATGCCACGGTCCTGGACCATAGGTGTAGTCTGTGAAGAAGGCTGAGGCCGCTGAGTTAACGTTCCATTCCGCGTCAAGGAAGGCAACGTCAGAATAGTATTCGATAACCAAAGGGTCTTTGCTGACGATCTTGAAGCCCTTGAAAGTGGCTCTGAATTCTTCGAAGGTAGGCACGTACGACTCGTCGTAGACCGGGCTCTTAGGGTCGGCCCTGTCGAAAGTAAGGATGTAGCTAAACACTATGTCGGCTAGGGACATCGTGCTTCCGTCGTGGAATTTTCTCTTGAAGAGGTCGTCTTCAAAATAAACAACAGTTTTTGTCTTGGCGGTTGTTCCCGGCGGTGCGTAGGTTATCTCCTGTCTTTCAGCATCCCATCCATACCAAGCATCCTCAGGAACTTTTATCTCTGGAACAAAACGGAGGTCGACATAGTCAAGAGTTACGGTCATCGGCGTCCCAACTAAGGCGTATACCTCAGCTCTCTTGATACGTTGCGGCAGGTATAGACCTGTGTAGGGGTCTGGAATGACTGCAGGGTCGGACGTAGCTCTATAAATCATAGCATCATAGACCCAGTTGCTGCCAGCTACGGGGTTAACCGGTTCGACTAAAAGGTCTGATGAAGCTATTTTAACCGAGCCGCCAACCTTGTCGACATATTTTAACGTATAAGGCCATAGCCTAGCGCCTGAGTAACCTGCAGCAAGGTCGTAGGTGATTTGTATGTCCTTCCTGGCTGGCCATGGTGCGGTCTGGTGGATTAGCCATACTCTGACAGAGTCTTTCATGGAGAGAGTTATCGCTCTCTTCATGAGCTCATTCCTCTCCTCTATGCTCTTGTACTCGCGGTTCCAAAGCTTGGCAGCTACCCTGTCGAACTCTGGGTCTGGCTTGTAAGCCTGCCATAACGGCACTGGCTGCCCTCTCGGGGTGTAAAAGAATCCAAAGTTGTCGCCTTCATCTCTAGAGACCAATGTTGTTATCCAGCCGCCTGTGTAGAGGTGCCATTTGCCGTCTGCTGGGTTACCGCGAATCCATATAGGTGATGCTTCCCTGCTTGTCTTGTACTGCCGATCTACCGTGAAGCCGAGCTTCTCCAGCTGCGACGCAACATAGTCGCCTATCTGACGTCTCTGGTCTTCAACCCTTATCAGGAAGATCAAGGTAACAGGCTCGCCTTTATAGTACCATTTTCCATCACGTAGCTGCGCTCCTAGCTTTGTCATCTCCTCGCCGATAATGGCCCGCGCCTTGTCAAAGTTGTAGGCATATTCTCTTTCTATGCCTCTCAGAAGGTCTGCATACCTGCCGTAATCTGGAAAGGAAGGCGCTAAGGCGGTGTACCTCGGTACGCCCAGACCGCCCATAATCTCGCTGGCTATGTAGTTTCTGTCTACCAGATAGTTGATGGCCTCCCTAATCCGAGGTACTGAGAACGGGTTCAGCTTTCCTGTGGCTGGGAACTCAGGGCCAACGGGGTTGAAGGTCAGCTCGTAGTATAGCCCGTAAGACATTATGTATGTTAGCTCGGGTGATTGGCGCACACGTTTGAAGAGCTCCGGGTCCCTAAGGTCTCTGAAGTAAACCTGCATCTCGTTCTTCAACAGCATGTCGATAGCTTTAGCCTGGTCTTGCTCGACAAAAAACACAACCTCGTCAACCCAAGGACCTTTTAGCTGGTCTTGCGCGGCAACGTTCAACGCCAATGCAGGCAGCAGCAGAAAGGCCGTCAGAAAAACACAAACAGAACGGCTCCAACCCAACATGTTTTTCACAAATAAAACTCCCCGCTCCTTTATAAGATTATACCAAATTAATCCAACGCGCGTTTAAAAACTAAATAAGGCTTTCATGGATACTAGCTGGAGCCCAGGTGGTATAGCTAGGTTAGCATCGCCGGCTGTCGCCCGGCGGACCCGGGTTCAAATCCCGGCCTGGGCGCTCTTTAGCCGACGGCCACCTTCACCCTAATCAACCCTTTTGTAACCGTTTCCTCGGAGGTTGTCAAGCCGTATTCATCCAAAATTCCCTTCATGGCCTCGAACACGCACTGCGTTGACTCCAGCCTGCCCCCCACGCCTATTACAGCTATCTCGTAAGTGTTGTGGGAAACGTATTTAACCTCTAGTTTTTTGAGCGGGAAAAACCTGCCGACGGAACGGGCTAGCTGGAGAAGGTCTTCGAAAGATTCTGCGTGAACCTTCAAATATTTCCCAACATCCTTGCCGAGCTGCCTAAACTTTCTGAGAACAGAGTCGCGGTCTTTGGCGTAGAGCTCGGCGATCAAAGAATCCATGAAGTCTGAAGGCAGAACGACGGCATCCAAGTCTCTCAAAACCCAGTAAGCCGTGAGAAGGTTCTTCAAATCCTGTATCTCAAGGTTTTCCCTGATGAGCTCTATCGAGGTTTTGAGGATCTGGTTCGTGAGGGAGTAGAGGGTCATGTGCTTCTCCTCAGCCAGCTTGGAGAGAGCTTCCGCCACCTCGGCGTCCACGGCGAGCGACGCCCTGACCATGACAACACAGGTAAACCACCTTTTATAAACCTACCTATCCCAGAACCATCGCAGGTTTTTGGGAGAAACAGTTTAAAGCCCCAAACCCGCTAAACCTCTTTCAGCAGCACTCCAACGGTTTCTAAGACACGAACTGCTTCAGCCACAGCTTTTTCAGCACTGCTCCCGACGTCAGTATAGAGAGATATCAGGAAAGCCAGTATGTGATGGTTCTGGAATGCGTGCCGCTTGGAGTCAAAGCCTAAACCCCCTCAGCGACTTTTCAAAGGTTATCTCTTCAAACCTCAGCCCCAGACTCTTCGCATACCTGTATGATTCCAGGATCTCTTCCCTTGTAGGGTAACGAGCCATGTCGGCGTAGCGTTTGTCGAACCTAGGGTCTGATGGGTTGCAGTAGCAATCGGGGTGGTACTGGTCCATGATATTTACAGGTGTCAAAGGCATGTTTTCAGCAATCCATTTCAACACAGGCTTCGTACAGCATTCCACGTGCCCGGGCATTATTAAATGCCTAATCACGATATCCTCCCTCCATTCATAGATAAGCTTATGGTTTGCCGCAACGGTCTCGAAATACCATGGAGTCCTAGCCAGCCAAACTGCGCAGCGGTTGTTTCCAAACTTGAAGTCGGGAAGCCATATATCAACCAGCTCGCGGAGAATCTTCATAGTCTCCCCGCTCATGTACATGTTGGAGTTCCAGAGGATAGGCGTGTTGAACTCGCCTTTGTACGAGGCATACCTCACGTCCATTCCGTAGGGGATGTACAAGTCGGCCTTGGCTTCCATCGCCTTTGCGTCAACATCTTTGAAAAACCTTAGCATGCTTATGGCCTCGACAATTGTGTGGAGATGTATCGTAGGCTCGCCGCCAACCAAGTTTATGTTGTGACAGCCCTCCATCCTCAACTGCCACATCGTCCACGCGAGCATCTGAGGGGTGAAAACAATACCGTTGTCTTTGTCGTGTGATATGTCTGAGTTCTGGCAGAACACACAGCGCTGGTTGCAGGAAGTGAAGAATATTGTTCCCGAGCCCTTTGTCCCACGTATGGGAAGCTCCTCGCCACGGTGGTGGAAATAGCTCGAGACCCTCGACCGGTAGTCCAGCTGACATGTTCCAAGCTTAGCCCCCAGAGACCTGTCAACCCTGCAGTTCCACCTGCAGAAATTACAGTGGCGCAGCATTTTCTTAACTAACGCCACCTTGAGGTCGAGAAAGTTAGGTTTAGCCGGGGGAAGCTCCTCTAGCTTTATTCTATCTTCTTTAATGCTTTCGAACAGAGTGTTAAACTCTTGCGCTTTTTTCTCATGAAGCCTCCACAACTCATCCTCGGTGAGAGTGGTTAAATCCGCTTCAACCGGAACTCTTCTACAGATAAGATATTTGGCTGGCTTTAGGTTGTTGGACACGGCATAGTACCAGTCCAGCCTACCCTTTATCTCGGCAGAGGACCAGACATCCAGCCTTGCGAAGGAGTTCAACCCCTAAGGTATTCGCTGTAGCGGGATGGTAAAAGCATTTACCAAGTACTGTGGCAGAAGCATGTTTAGACTTTTAAGAAAGTGGGTTGACGTCAGAAGCCGTGTTGAAAATTAGCGTCATAAAAGGAGATGGAATAGGCCCCCACATAGTTGACAAGACGGTAGAGCTTTTACAGTGGCTAGGAGACGTAAAAGGTTTCAGCCTAGAGTTTGTTGAAACACCGGCCGGAGACTCTGTGCTCAAGGAGGTTGGAACAGCTCTGCCAGAAGACTCCCTGCGTAAAATCTCTGCGAGCGATGCATGTTTAAAGGGGCCTGTAGGGGAAACTGCACGCGATGTAATAGTTTATCTCCGTCAAAAGCTAGACCTCTACGCTAACATCAGGCCCTTCAAGAACTATCCGGGAGTAAAGTCGAAATGGTCTGGCGTCGACTTTATCATAGTCAGGGAAAACACCGAAGACCTGTACAGGTCCGTTGAAGACGTTGGCGAAGACCATGCTGTCGCCTTGCTGGTCATAACAAGGAAGGGTGCTGAGAGGATAGCTAGGGTGGGTTTCGACATGGCTGCCACGAGGCGTAAAAAGTTGACCATCGTGCATAAAGCAAACGTCGTCAAAGCATACCAGCTTTTCAGAAACGTTTGCATGCAGGTAGCGGCTAGATATCCTTCAGTAGCAACTGATGAAATGTATGTGGACAACGCTGCTTACCAGCTTATTATAAACCCAGAGTATTTTGACGTTATACTCACTCCAAACATGTTTGGCGACATCCTCAGCGATGAAGCGGCGGGGATAGTGGGTACAATTGGGGTAGCCGGCTCTGCAAACATAGGAGACTCGTTCGGATTGTTCGAGCCTGTCCACGGCTCAGCGCCCACCTTAAACCCAGAATATGCAAACCCGACTGCCATGATGCTGGCGGCTAGGATGATGCTTGAATGGTTGGGGAAAGCAAAGAACGACAGAAGACTGTCGGAGGCGGCTGCGTTGGTTGAAAAAGGTGTCGAAAACGTTCTGAGGGAAGGACGGAGTCTTACCCCCGACCTCGGCGGCAAAGCAACGTGCAGCGAATACGTTAACGAGGTTAAAAAGAAGATATCGAGTCTGGCCTAATGGTTGTTGATGTTGCGGGGAGTTTTCAAAGCTCCTTCCAGCTCAGCCAACGTAGGCCCTGGCTACGACGTCTTCTCCATGGCTTTGGAAAAACCCTTCCTCACGGTTGAGATAAGCGTAGACGAAGGCGATGAGATAGTTGTCGTAAACAAGGGTAGATACGGGGGGTTGATGTCAACAGTTCCAGAGAAAAATGCTGGAGCCATTGCCGCTACAAAGCTCCTTCAGAAAAAGGGTTTGAGGAAAAAAGTTGAGCTGGTTTTTTATGCAGACATTCCACCCCGAAAAGGCTTGGGGGCCAGCGGGGCCGAAGCCGCTGCAGCGGTCTTCGGGTTGAACAAACTTCTCAGCATCGGTATGAAGCCCCACGAGCTTGTTGAAGCAGCTGCAGCAGCCGAGCCCGGGGGACATCCCGACAACGTTGCCGCATCACTACTAGGCGGTTTTGTAGCATGCCTCCGCGAAGGTGAGGGACTCTCTGTGTTGAAGATAAACCCGCCTGAAGACCTAGGCATCGTCGTGATAGTCCCTGATGTCTCGAAAGAGTCTACAGCTATGGCTAGGAAAGCGGTCCCCGAAAAACTTAGCCTGGAAACGCATGTGGAGGTTGTTTCGAGGGTCGGTGTGGCGGCGCTGGCTTTATGCAGAGGAGACATCGACATGTTTCTAAGAGCGGTCTCCCGAGACCCCTTCGTAGAATACTTTAGGGCGGAGGCTGGCGTGTACGGCGAAGGCGTTGACGGCAGGAAACTGTTGACGGAGAAAGAACGTCTTCTCAAGAAGTATAACGTGGCGGAGGTTGTCAGCGGAGCAGGACCGTCCAGGGTTTTGTTCTTCAAGATTTCCGAGAACAGCCAGCAGAGAGGTACGAGGCCGGTAGACGCTGCTGTGGAAGAGGTTGTTGAAGGGTTTAAGGCAGCGGGCTACAGCGTCTCAGAAATTTTTGAGACACGGCCAAGTCTCACAGGATGCATTCAAACAGCCTAAATAACGCCATCCCTTCGGAGACCTCGTGGAAACCGACTACAAGAAATTCGTAGACAACGAGTTCAAAGACTTTAACGTTTACCAGATTTTGGCGAACGTGGAGAAGAACGGCTTACGCAGGAAAACTTTGGAAAAGTTGGCTGAGGTGGAGAAAAGACATTATAACTTCTGGCTGCTTTACATCCCAGGCTACAAACCAAGCGTCTCAACGGCCTATCTCCGCATAATGGTGATCGCACGTTTATTGTTAGGCGTTACGTTTGTGGTCAAATCACTGGAGAACCATGAGAAAAACACTCTTGAAACATACAGGAAGCTGGCTTCATCCCTCGATCCTTCAAACAGCGAAAGACAGGCCATTGAGAAAATCATCAGCGAAGAAGCTGAAGTAGAGAAAAGATTGGTGAGCGAGATAGACGAAGCTGTTGCAAGATATCTTGGTTTTATGATGCTTGGCGTAGCCGATGCAATCATAGAGTTGACAGGGGTTCAAGCGGGTTTCCTCGGGGTTACCAGCTCAACGCTCGCAGCCGGCATAGCCGGTTTGATGGTTGGTATTGCGGCCGCCATCTCGATGGGCGCCGCATCCTATCTGCAGGCTCGACAAGGCGTTTCTGAAAGGCCCGCTGTGTCCGGCCTGGTTACAGGAGGCCTTTACATGCTGACTGTTGCGGCGCTGTCACTCCCATACTACTTGATAAAAGAAATGACAACGGCCTTCGCCACCTCAATAACATCAGCTACCTTGCTCACAGCCTTCTTCACCTACTTCTCATCGGTGATCCAGGACAAGAACTTTAAAAAAGAGTTTGCCCTCAGCATCGCCATACTGTTTACCGTGGCTTTAGGCACTTTCATGCTGGGAAAGGCCTTGGAACAGCTTTACGGAATAGGCACGATACTGCCGGCCTAACCTTCCTCCAGCAGCTCAATAATTTTCGGAAGTATGTTGACGTTCGGTATTACAGCATCCGCACCGCCCTCTATGAAGAAGTAGGCAAGCTCTTGCTCCACTCCATATACTCCGCCGAAAAGCAGACGGTCAACTTCAGGCTTCGCCCTAGTAAACATCACGTAGTCCTCCACGCTGTTACCAAGAAAAAGCACATCGCCCTGGCTAGGTAGGTTTTGGACGGCTTCCAGCAAGGACCATGGGCTGGGCTTCTCGTATTTCTCTCTCTTGTCAGGCTCGGCTGTCACCAAGTCGCCGACGAAAACGCAGGCTTTTTTCTCGAAGAACTCCGACAGCGGCCCAAGCGTTTTCCACGTCTCCCAAGACCCGCGTCCGGTGCTTATGCCCATGCTAATGCCCCGGCCGTATAGTTTCTCCAACGTCTCCGCATTAACCAAAAGCCTCTCGTTCTTCAATCTTCCCTCAAAAGAAAAGAAAGGCCCTAAACCCCTCAGCCTTGACGCTTCGTCGGAGCCGAAGAAAGCTTCTTCGAACACGGTTGTCAGCAGACTGTCGCCGTACTTTCCTGGATAGTTCAGAATTTTCCTAACCATGGCTACATCCTCAGAGCTTATCCCCAGCTCGGACTCAACCTCTCTCAAGGCTGCAGCCGTCCCCTCTAAAGGCGAAAGCCTTTTCTCAAGCTGTTTAAACCACTCCAGAGCATGCTTTTCAGATAACTTGTTCAGCCCCTCCTGACTCTTTAGTATTTCACCGAGCTCACTTACAGTTTTTCCTTCAAACTTCTCCAACCTGTTTTGAAGGTTTACATCGTTGTCCTCTGAAAACCTCTTAACAACCCATTCAACAAGAAGCGTTATTGTGTCGCAGTCGTTGTTGAAGCTTCCCACAGACCTTATTCTGTATATCACGTCTGGGGGGATCATAGACTCGGTCATCTTGAAACCTGTCAAAAGAGTGACAAGCCGGGCAGCTACATCTCTGATGACCTGGTCGTAAGATGTTTTTTCGTCGATGAGTACTCCGTCGCAGTCGAATATAATCGACCGTACTGATGGAAGCCTGTCCATCAACGAGTATTTTACGTATGAGACTCCGGCACCCGTCTTCAGCTCAAGGTATTCTCTTATCTTGCTGTCCAACTCATTTCCAACAATGTTTTTTGATGTTTTAAAGATGAGGGTTTTCCGCCAAAGCTTTTATATCTGGCGGCCTGCTGGCAACCATGGCCGCAAAAAACCTAAAGTGGGATGACATCCCTTGGGAAAAGCTTCGTGAGGATGTTTGGAGGAGGATAGTTGTGGGAGAGCGGGTTATGCTGGCACAGTTTCGGATTAGCAAGGGAGCTAGAGTGCCCATGCACAAACATCACAACGAACAAGTTTCATATGTTCTGACTGGCGCGATGAAGTTTACCTTAGAAGACGGCACAGAGCATTTGGTGCGGGAAGGATGCGTGTTCGTCATACCTTCCAACGTTGGTCACGCGGCTGAGGCGGTTGAGGACAGCTTCGTGGTGGATGTGTTCTCACCGCCGCGGGAGGATTGGCTTAGGGGGGAGGACGCTTATCTGAGAAAAACCTAGCCACGCTGCCTATATTCCATAACCCATTCATGCATCAGCCGCCAATGCCATTCATCGGATTCTTCGATGACCTCGTACTGCTCAGTCTGCTCGGCTATCTTGACGGCTAAGATGTGGTAGCACATGGGTTTCTCATGGCTCATGACACGGAAGAAGAAGTCCTCGCATGAACAGTATCCCACGGCTGTCATGACCACGTAATCGCGTGTTTTTCCGACAACAACCCATCTAACCCTGTTGCTAGGCTTGAAGACATACTTCTTCACCCTTCTAGCGCGTACGCATTCGTAGGCTTCTTCGAAAAGTGTAGGATAATCTCTCTCAATTTTGCTGAGCTCTTCGTTCATGCGATAATCTCCCTAAGCCTTCCTAAACTGCCCAGCACCGAGCCGTCTAGGGCGATGACCTCAGCCTTATCGATGTCGAAAACACCGGTGTTAAGCAAGGGGCCTCTGACCAGTTTTGAGAGGCTTAAATCCACTATAGACCTGCCTTGCAGCATGCTGTTGAAGCTGGGCATTATCAGAAGGGTTACATCGCCTTTCAAACCGGGACATGTTTCGCCGTACAAGGCTTCGTAAAGCTGTTTTCTCGAGCCCTTGAGCTTAAGCCAAACCCTAAGCCGCGCGCCAGCCTCTCCCACGCCTATTCTTAAAACAGGATGCAGATGGCCTGTGACGATGACGGAGGCTTTCACGAGATTTTTGTAAGGCTTGACATGACCATGTGTGAAAGCAAGCTTCTCCTCCTCAACAAACATGCCCCGAGACGGATAGAAGGTTGCAAACTCTCCAAGAACTCTTTCAATCCGGCCGTCGTGATTTCCGGGCAACACGATTATTTCGTCAACATGTTTTCTGAGTTCCCTCAAAAATTTTGGAAGAATCTCCGATTCGAGGCTTGAAGGGCCGGTTACGTTGTGTTTCAAATCACCCACAACTATCAGCTTATCCGCATCTGTGTTTTCAACCAGCTGCACCAGCTCGTTGACTATCTTACGGCTTTGCAACGGCACCCTAACTCCCCGCATTCTAAGCTCTTCCTCAAAACCTATGTGAAGGTCTGCTACGGCGACCGCTCTGTACGGTTTTTCAACAATCAGGGCTGGATGTCCTTCAAGAAGCCTCAATCCAGCCACATCTCTAGCGCTTTGTAACTTCAGCCAGCTTCTCAGGAAGGTAGTCTGTGACTATGTATTCGAGGCCGTAGCGGCTAAGGGCCTCCAGCTCAGCCTTCCTCTGCATCTTCTTGAAATTGTTTATTTCACGTTTCCACGGGTCATGTACGTAGCGTGGGTCTTTTTCAAGCTCAGCCACCCTCCGGATGTCTTCTTCGTTAAATTTCATTGACGGCAGTTTATACTTGGTTATGTCGCTTGCCCACAGCCCAGCCCAAACCCCATCCGGAACATTCAGCTCCCTCACATGCGCCGACAAAGCCGACCCAAAAATTATCACGCTAGCTATATGCATCCCCCAAGGGTCTGCATCGCTGAATATGTAGACCGGCAGCCCAAGCTCTTGGTTGAGACGGCGGATAAACTTCCGAGTCGCCCGAGGCGCTTGACCAGCCGTATGCACAACTATCGCCCTGTATTTCTGAGGAACATTCTCTTCGAGAAAACGTTGGTAGATTGCACCCTTTTCAACTACGAAGACTTGTTCAGCCTGGCATCTGATAAACTCCGCCGTGGTCATCGCAGGGCCGATCATAGCTCCGTCTGGAATTGTGGTGAGGTCAAGCCGTCTCCCCTCGTATCCTGGGACCGTGTATTCGATTACCATTGGACCGAAAATGCTTGACCTCTCCTCGGGATATATGTTAAAGTCTTCTCTGACGGTTCCGACCAATGTCTCAAGCTCTGTAACCGCTTCATCGCTTTCCTGCTGGTCTTCAAAATCTACGCCGTACCCTAGGGCGTTGTAGAAAGCGTCTCTCAAAGTGCTGGTTTTCTTAGACGTAATGAGCTGGGCTGAGAACATTGTCATCCAGCAGAGCTGGGCCAACGGCCTCAAGTGCTTGATGTTCTTTGCAGTTCTTATGATCTTACGGGAGCCGAGTACGTACTGACGTAGCTTTGCATCATACTCGATGTTTGCAGTCGTCCTAGCAGGTATCTCTAGCTGTGGAAACTCCTGGTTTTCTATTGACTTGACGATCGACCTGGCTAGCTGTCTTATTCTCTCTAGCACGATCTTCTGCGCTTCGACAGGCTTCTGCCTGTGTTCGCTCGGCTTTTTCGGGCTCACTAAGAAATGTTTTACGAGGCTGTTCTTAAGGTTAGGGGCTGGCGGTTATGATGGATGAGATTTGTAGGGTGGCGTTTAGAAAAGGCGTTGGGTAGACGCCTATCAGAAATGCTAGCATGGCTAAAAGGAGGAGAGGTGTTCTCATGCTAGCTCCAACGGGTTTGAGGTTTTTGAGCGCGTCTGAAGGCTCCTTAAGGAATATCGACTGCACAAGCCGAATGTAGTAAGCCACGCCAATCAAGATATTTACTATCATCACAGCTGCGAGAACCGTGTATACCTGTCCAGCCGACAATGCTGCGGTGACGATCGTGAACTCGCTCCAGAAAACGTTCAACCCAGGTATGCCGGCGAGGGATAAAGCCCCAATCGCAAAACAGGTAGACGCAAAAGGTAGTTTCTTGCCTATCCCCGCTAGATGGTCTATGTTTCTGGTGGCAGCTGCATGGATGAAGACTCCGGCGCCTAAGAAGAGGAGGGCTTTCATCAGAGCATGGTTCAAGACGTGGAAGAGGCCTCCAGCCACGCCTGTAACGTTGGCTACGCTGAGCCCGAACACAATGTAACCGATGTGGGCTATCGAGCTGAAAGCCAGCAGTCTTTTGATATCTTCCTGCATCAAAGCCAGCAAGTTTCCAACAGTCATCGTGAGGACGGCGAAAAGAGCTAAGCCCAGCCTCCAGTCGAAGAAAACTGGCGGAAAGACGCCGAGCATTATCCGGAACATGGCGTAGACGCCGGTCTTTATTACTACTCCTGAAAGCATCGCGCTTATCGGGCTTGGTGCGGCGGGGTGGGCGTCGGGAAGCCATGAATGGAAGGGAGCCATCGCAGCGTTTACGCCGAAACCTGTCACGAGGAAAGCTATCGTCAGATAGCTCCACGGCTCTCCCGCTGCGGCAGCCGTTCCTATAACTGAGGCGAGCTTGCTTATCTCAAGGGTTCCAGCCATCCCGTAAAGAAGAGACATTCCAAAGAGTATGGCTGAGGCGCCGGCCGCACTCATAACCAGATATTTGAAGGATGCTTCGACAGCCTCCCACGAACGGTATCTGAACGCAACCAATAGATACGACGATATCGACATCATCTCCCAGAAGACGAAAAACGTGAAGAGGTCGCCGGAGAAGACAACTCCCACCATCGCGGTAACCAACGCTATCAGCAGCGGGTAAAACTCAGGCTTTCTCTCCCCTATGTACCCGACTGAGAAAATGCTGGCCATAAGCCCTACCCATATGAAGATGAGTGAGAGGAAGGCCGACAAAGTGTCAACATAGATTATGGATGAAGCTGGTCCAAAGGACACTGTATAAACCGTTCCGGCGAAAACTGTCTGGGCCTGTTGGAGAGCTATAGCAAACGAAACCCCTAAAGCCAGCGACCCGTAAACATCCATCAACTTCGGCGTCCTATATCTTCTTGCAACGAGGGAGATTATTGGGGCGACGACGGTGAAGATTATTAGAGCGTTAAGCGTAGGGGTAAAGTCAACCATAACTCCTCGGTTAGCGGGCTCCGAAGCAGCTTTTTAGTTTTAGGAGCAGCCGGTTGTGGCACCGCAGTTAACGCAGACGTAACAGGTTCCGCTTCTAGCCATTATGCTTCCGCACTCGGGGCAGGCGGGTGCATCGGGTGCAGGCGCCTTCACTGTCACAACCTTTTCAGCGAGGGAAACTGCTTCACGGTCTTCTCCGTCGTCCAGCCCCAGCTCCGCACGATCTTCCTCTGAGAGGAATTTCAACGCAAGCCATCTGAAGACATAGTCAACTACGGACTTGGCGAACCTTATCTTTGGATTGTCTGTGTATCCCGAGGGCTCGAACCTCGTGTGAATGAATTTGTCGACAAGCACTTTTAACGGCACACCATACTGAAGGGCTATAGAGGTCACGATCGAGAAAGAATCCATCAAGCCAGCTAGAGTACTGCCTTCTTTCGCCATCTTGATGAATATCTCTCCGGGCGTGCCGTCTTCGTAGAGACCGACGGTTATGTATCCCTCCTGCTCCCCGACCCTGAATTTGTGGGTGACAGCGGTTCTTTCGGCTGGCAGCCTTCTTCTCACAGGTTTTGGCGTAGCTTCCTCCTTGGGTATCTTTGTTGAAAGTGGTTGCGAGAGCTTGCTCCCATCCCTGTAAATTGCTATGCATTTAAGCCCCATTCTCCATGCATCCATGAACACGGACGCCACATCTTCGACTGTGGCCGAGTTGGGCATGTTCACTGTCTTGCTTATTCCGCCGCTGAGGAAGGGCTGGACGGCAGCCATCATGAGCAGGTGAGCACGGTAGTGTATGAACCTTCTACCCTTCCGCCCCGATGGGACGGCGCAGTCAAAAACAGCGTAATGCTCCGGCTTTAAGTGGGGAGCACCCTCTACCGTCAAAGCCCCGCAGACTATCTCCTCAGAAACCTCAATCTCGTGGTCGCTGAAGCCCAAGTATTTCAGCAAGTTGAAGGACGGGTCTTTGTACACGTTCTCTTGCATGCCCAGCCTCTTGAAAAACTCAGGCCCTAGCACGTTGATGTTGAAGACGTCCTTAAAACTCGTTACCGAGGGGAGAAGCTGTTCAATTTTCTGAATCTCGGCTTCCGTAAGACCACGTGCTTTTAGAGCGGTTGCATTGACGGGCTGGCTTCCGTACAACGTGTTTGTCCCTATCACGTACTGAATGATGTCCTGAATCTGCCGTGGGCTGTACCCCAGTTTTCTGAGAGCAGGCTCCAAAGACCTGTTGACAAGTTTGAAATAGCCACCTCCCACAAGTTTCTTCATTTTAACGATCGAAAAGTCAGGCTCTATCCCCAGGGTGTCGCAGTCCATTAGAAGACCTATGGTTCCGGTTGGCGCTATCAGAGTTGCTTGAGCGTTTCTAGCCCCGTATTTTTCGCACATCTCCAACGCCCTATCCCAGGCAGACCTTGCTGCGTCGAGGATGTATTTTTCACAAAGCTCTAACGGCGGAAGATATGGTCTTATCTCCAAACCTTCATACTCTTCCGGCTTAGCGCCATATATTGCGCGTCTGTGGTTTCTCAAAACACGCAGCATGTGTCTCCGGTTTCTCTCATACTCGGCGAAAGGCCCTTTAACGCTCGCTATCTCCGCAGATGTTGCGTAAACCTCAGCAGTCATCAAAGCCGTGACCGCTGCAGCCACAGCCCTGGCTGCGTCACTGTCGTACGGCAGCCCCATTCTCATCAATAATCCGCCTAAGTTGGCGTAGCCGAGGCCTAGGCTCCTGGTTCTGTAGCTCATCTCGGCTATTTCCGCGCTTGGATACTGGGCCATGGCCACGGTTATTTCTAAAACAATCGTCCAGAGCCTGACGGCGTGTTTGAAGGCGTCAACCATAAACACACCCTTTTCCTCGTCGTAGAATTTGACGAGGTTTAGCGAGGCTAGGTTGCATGCGGTGTTGTCTAGGAAGTTGAACTCGGAGCATGGGTTTGTAGCGTTTATCCTGCCTGTCTCGGGGCAGGTGTTCCAATCGTTGATGGTTGTGTCGAACTGGAGACCCGGATCTGCGCAAGACCATGCAGCTCTCGCAATCTTCTCCCACAGATACCTTGCTTTAACTTTCTTCACAACTCTTACGTCAGTCCTCCATCTTAGAGCCCATTCGCCGTCGTCCAAAACAGCTCTCATAAACTCGTTAGTAACCCTGACCGAGTTGTTGGAGTTCTGGCCTGAGACGGTTTGGTAAGCCTCTCCCTCAAAGTCGGCGGGATATCCGGCAGCTACTAACGCTGCAACCTTCCTCTCCTCCTTTACCTTCCAGTCGATAAAATCCTCAATTTCGGGGTGGTCGATGTTCAGCACAACCATTTTCGCTGCTCTGCGGGTAGTTCCGCCGGATTTTATCGAGCCTGCGACAGCGTCGCCGACCTTCAGGAAAGACATGACTCCGCTGGAAACACCTCCCCCCGACAAAGGCTCACCTTTAGCCCTGAGCGTAGAGTAGTTACAGCCTTCGCCGCTACCGTACTTGTATATACGCGCCTGCTTAACCCATGTGTCCATTATGCCGCCGGGGTTCACCAAATCATCTTTGATGGAGAGTATAAAGCAGGCGTGTGCCTGTGGACGGGAGTATGCGTCTTTGGAGGGAACCACCGCCTGGAGCTCTTCATCATAGTAATAATGTCCCTGCGGCGGCCCCTCTATTCCGTAGGCCCAGTGGATTCCAGTGTTGAACCACTGCGGCGAGTTTGGCGAGGCTATCTGAGCGATCAACATGTACTCTATCTCGTCTTGAAAAGCTTGCGCATCTTCTTGTGAATAAAAATAACCTAGTTTCTCTCCCCAGAACCTCCAGCAGCCGGCAAGCCTCCTTACAACCTGTTTGAGCGACCTCTCCGGTCCGAGAACAGGTCTCCCGTTTTCGTCTGTCAAAAGGTTTCCATGCTCATCGTGTTGGGGTACACCTGTTTTGCGAAAATATTTCTGTGCAAGGATGTCTGTGGCTACTTGAGACCAGAAATTAGGGACCTCAACATCCTTCATCTCAAAGATGATGTTGCCGGCGAGGTCTTTTATCTGCGAGGTTCTCCTCTCCCACTTAAAGTAGGAGAAAACATCTCTTCCGTCTGTGTAAAACCTCTTAACTACAAGCCCCTTGCGCTCTGGCAGATGAGGTGTTGATTGTTCCGCGACAGCCATGGCCTAACTACTGCTCCGAACACCTTATAAGATTTTACTTTCGGCCAAAACACATCTGATAAAAACAAGCATTCGGCTGCAAAAAATTTTCATCGTGTGATTTCCTGCTTGCTCACAAATTCGTAAAGCTCTCTTGCCCTTGAATTTGTTTCAAACCATTTTCTCACGGGGGCCAGAAGCTCATTCAACGCCTCTGCTACAGCGTTCTTAAGGTCTAACGGGTGGAGGCTGCCGTCCACAAAATCTTTCTCAACTTGCTGGTAGCTTGTGTAGTCGACGCTACCGCCATACTTTGAAGGTCGTTCAACGTGCAAAACATTCTTTAACGGAAATATGATGAACTTGCAGTATTCGAGAACTGGGTTTCCGGCCACTTGCCGCGGCGGGCAGTAAGCGTTGTGAATTTTCCGTTTAATCGTCTCGTAATCATCGTGGACGTATATGCTTGACTCGGGGATGCTTTTACTCATCTTTGAGCTTATTTGGACGTCTAAGGCTTCTTCCTCTTCAAGCCCCGTTGGACCAATTGGACCGGACAAACCCATTAACATGTGGTGATGGACTGCTACGGGCTTCCAGAAACCGAGCTTCGGGCCAAGCTCCCTGGCCAAAATGTTTGCTCTTCGCTGGTCCAAGCCTAGCTGACATATCCTAGCTCCTAGGGTGAAGATGTCAGCAACCTGCATACCGGGATATAGAAGCTGAGCCGCTTCCTGAAGCTCTCCCTCCCTCCTACCCATGATAGGCAAACATCTAAGAACGCGTCTTAGAGTGGTGTTTCTTAAAACCTCTACCACAAGCTTCCAATAATCCCTGTCGGAGGCCATGTCGCTTGCCCAAACTATGTCAACCCTGTTGACGTCGATTCCAGAAGCTTTCCAAACCTCTATGAAATATTCTCCAACCCGTTTTATTTTCTCCAAATCCCCGCCCATCTTCCTGTTTATGGCCGCATGCCAGTCGGCCAGCAGCAGCTTGAACCTGCACTGGGCTTCAAGCATGTCTCTCAGCTTTATGGCTCTCAAAAGAGCGAACGGTATGTGGGCCAGCCCACTTGGTTCAAACCCGTCGTAAGCTATTGGATGCTGCTCCGTCTCCAGCAGCAGCCTGAGCTCCTCCTCTGTGATGACCTCCTCGGTGGGCGGCCGCGTTATGAGCTCCATCCGCCTCTCTAAATCCATCACCACTCGAGAGAGTCGTCGAGTATTAAACGATGCTGTTAAAATATGCTCATTAAGAACTTTTAACCGAGAGTTTCTTATGCGAAAACCTAACAGGCTCATAAACGAGCGCAGCCCCTACCTCCTTCAGCACGCCTACAACCCCGTAGACTGGTATCCCTGGGGTGAGGAAGCCTTCCAAAAAGCGAAGCTGGAAAACAAACCCATCTTCCTCAGCATAGGGTACTCGACATGCCATTGGTGCCATGTCATGGAGAAAGAGTCTTTTGAGGACAAGCAGATAGCAGAGATTTTAAACACCTATTTCGTCCCGGTGAAGGTCGACAGGGAGGAAAGACCTGACGTGGACGAGTTTTACATGAAGGCTGTTATGGTTATGACGGGCCATGGAGGCTGGCCTTTGACCGTTGTTTTGACGCCTGACCTGAAGCCTTTCTTCGGGGGCACCTATTTTCCGCCGCGGCGGAGAGGGGGGTTGAGGGGTTTGGACGAAATCCTGAGAGCTTTAGCAGATCTCTGGAGAAAAAACCCCGAAGATATCAAAAGGGCTGCTGAACAAACCGTCTCCGTCCTTAAAAGCCTTTACACTTTTCCTGAGAGCGGTGAAGAGCCGTCATACAACCTTGTTGTACATGCTTTCGACAGTCTCGTCGGCGCCTACGACGAAGTGCACGGAGGCTTTGGGACAGCTCCCAAATTCCCAATGCCAACATACATCGAGTTCCTGCATGCGTACTACATTTTTGAGAGAGAGCCGTTAGCGTTGAAGATATCAACCCATACTTTGGAGAAAATGGCCCGCGGGGGGATATACGACCAGCTTGGCGGAGGCTTCTTCCGCTATTCAACCGACCGCATCTGGCTTATACCCCATTTTGAGAAGATGCTCTACGACAACGCTTTACTTTCTAGGGTATACCTTCAAGCATACCTGCTGACAGGTGTGGAACTCTTCAGGAATGTGGCGGTCTCGACGCTTGACTGGATGGTTGACAGTCTTACAGCTGCCGAGGGCGGTTTCTACTCTGCCGTGGATGCAGACAGCCCAGAGGGCGAGGGAGCCTACTATACATGGAGAAAGAGAGAAGTTGAGCAGGCATTAGACAGGGAGCTTGCCGAAATAGCTTTAAAGGTCTTTGGAGTAAGCGAGGAGGGGAACTTCGAGCACGGCAAATCAGTCCTTACCTTTGCAAAAGACTTGGAAACACTTTCACGCGAGCTGCACACAAGCCCACAGGACCTGATTAACAAGATTGCTGAGGCTAAGGCCAAACTCTTGGATGCAAGACGGAGCAGACCTCCTCCAGCCATTGACGACAAAATTATCGCCTCATGGAATGGACTGGCAATTTCCGCATACAGCCTTGGATACCAGGTCACAAAAAACGAAAGATACCTCGAAGCTGCGGTGAGGGCGGCTGAGTTCATCATATCCAATCTCTGGAGGAACGGAAAAATGTTGAGAATCTACAGACATTCAGCAGGTGTTCAAGGCTTCTTGGACGATTACGCATACGTGGCCAACGGCTTGATAGACCTCTTCCAAACATGCTTCGAGACAAAATATCTAGAGACATGTTTGAACATAGTGGACAGCATGCTGGAGCTTTTCTGGGACAGTGAAGCCGACGGGTTCTTCTATACTTACGAAGACATCGGAGGTGTTTCAAGGTTGAAGGACGCTTATGATGGGGTTATGCCATCAGGCAATTCTATGGCGGCCTGGGTGCTGCTGCGTCTGCATGAGTTGACAGGAAGAAATGACTATCTTGAAAAATCCTACGCTGTATTCAAGGCTTTTTCCACTTCTCTAAACAACCATCCAGCCGAGCATACTTTCATGCTTCAAGCACTAGCAGCATACCTCAAACCCAGAACAGAGATAGTTATTGCATGCAATAATAGAGAAGAGGCGAAAAACTTTGTCGACCTCATTCATACTTTCTACCATCCCTTTAAAACCCTCTTGGTAGTGGATGATTGGAACAGAGATAGGCTTGCTAGAATATCGCCGTTAGCCACCGATAAAACATCCATCAACGGTTTACCTGCAGCCTACGTCTGCGAAAACTACACATGCCGCCTTCCGGTCACGGACGCCGGGGAGCTCTTGAAAATTCTTGGGTGGCGTAGGTGAGAAAAGCGTTAGCAGTTCTGCTGTTGACATGGCTTTCATGGTTTTGGAGCCATGGAACACGCGTAGGAATATCGGCAATCACACCCTTCCTACGTCAAAGATTTTCTATATCTACTGCCGAAGCCGCAGCAATACCGGGGGTTCTAAACCTTGGGTTCTACTCTTTCACTTTTGTTTCAGGAAAGATACCGGCGAAAACGGGGTTTAGAAACGCGGTCATGCTCTCAGCTTTAGGGGCCGGCGTGGCCACCGTAGCGGCTGGACTCCTCGACAACGTTTACATTTTTTATTGCGCGATATTTCTAGTCGGTATTTTCTTGTCGTTGCACCTACCCTCCGCTGTACCGTGGCTGGGCCAGCTTTTTAAAGGCGTTAGGCAAGGGTTCTTCATCGGCGTCCATGAATCAGCAGCCCCTGCAGGACAGACGTTAGGCCCTATCATTCTCGCGTTCCTGTTCACGGCCTTCGCATACATGTTTTCTTTCTGGGCATGGGCTTCGATCCCCATCTTAGCGGGGTTAGCTTTACTGTCGTTAACAAAGCCTGAAAGCGGAGATCATAGACTTTCCTCTAAAACGCTTTTGGAGGAGAGCGTAAGGATAAGGCTAGCACCTTTAACGGTTTTAACCATCGCAAACCTTGTGGGGAACCTCGGCGTTGTGGCAATCGTACCGCTCCATCTCGTCGACACGTTCAACCTCGACAAGGCATACGTGGCGATTATCGTGGGGGGTAGCAGGCTGCTGGGTGTTGTTGGACAGCCTCTGGGAGGTTATCTGTTCGACAAGCATGGTTTCTTCAGGGTTGCTTCAACGGTTACCATTCTTAACCTACTGTCTAACATGTACCTGATGCTGGCTCCCTACAGCTTTGTTTACCCGTTTATGATGGCGGTTCAGGCAGCAGCTACCGCAATGTATTTCCCAGTTGTCTACAGTTATCTTGTAAGGAACCTCGGGCCGTCTGCCTCGCAGGTTTTGGGGAAAGTTTTTTCCATAGCGGGGTTAGCGGGACCGACTACGGCACCTATCCTAGCTGGGTTTCTGGCTCAAAAGTTCAGCTACACAGTAGCCCTAGCATATCCCGCGTTACTAGCCCTCGCAGGAACCTTGTCTCTCCTTTATCTGTCCAGGGAAAGGGGAGATAGGAATCTATTTTTATAGGGCCGTTCACCGATGTGGGATGTGGTAAAATGGTTGTCATAAAACTGCCTGACATAGGTGAGGGTATAGCCGAGGGTGAGGTTATAAGGTATCTCGTCAACGAGGGAGACTATGTTGACAAATACCAGCCTTTAGTTGAGATAATGACAGTCAAAGTAAACGTCGAAATCCCTTCACCGGTTAAAGGGAGGGTTGTCAAAATTATCGCCCAACCAGGCCAGGTGCTGAAGGTGGGCGAACCATTTATCGAAATAGAGTCAGAGGAGGCCGTTGAAGAGGTGCAGGCAAGGGCTCCAGCTACAACGTCCGCGGCAGAGACATCACCGCAGCTGAGAAAAACGGCTTCAGTCATTGCAACGCCTGCCGTTAAGAAGCTTGCAAAAGAGCTGGGCGTTGACCTCAGCAGGGTTCAAGGCACTGGCCCCGGTGGAAGGATTACGGAAGAAGATGTTAGACGTGCCGCCAGCGGCTACGAGACTCGAATCCCCATAAAAGGGCTAAGACGCATGGTTGCCGAGAAGCTAGTCACAGCCAAGTCGAAAACGGCTTTGGTGACAGTTTTTGAAGAGGTAAACGCCGAGGAGCTTGTGAAACTTAGGGATGAGATGCGGCAGCTGCAGCATGAGAAAGGTGTTAAGCTCACGTTCATGCCGTTCATCATGAAAGCGTTAACTGAGGCTGTCAAACAATACCCCGCCATCAACGGCTGGATTGACGAGGAAAAAAATGAGATCGTCCTGTCAAAGGTCGTAAACATAGGCTTTGCTGTTGACACACCTAATGGGCTCCTTGTCCCCATAGTGAAAAACGTCGAGTCCAAGGATATATGGACTCTGGCGAAAGAGGTTGAGGAACTTGCGGAGAAAGCTCGTCTAGGCAAGCTATCCCTAGACGATGTTAGAGGAGGGACAATCAGCATATCTAACTACGGGTCTTTAGGCTCGTTGTCTGGAACGCCTATAGTTAACTATCCTGAAATAGCTATAGTAGGCGTTGGCCGTCTGGAGAGACGGCCTGTTGTCAAGGATGGGCAAGTCGTTGTGGGCGAGGTCATTCAGCTGGCTGTGACAATGGACCACAGAGCTGTAGACGGCGGAACCATGAGCGGCTTTGTTCTGGCTTTGAAGAAAAACCTGGAGAACATTAGGCAGGTAATCGGCCTGTCTTGACCGATCTTTCTGAAGTAGGTTTGCAGACTGGAGTTTGGGTTGAAGCCGTCGTGTCAACATACTTTGAAAAAACACCTCACGCAGCGGCTATGGGCTGCCTCACTCCAGATGGGACATCCTTGGTCCTCAAGCCTTTCACCGACACCCAAACTTTCAAAAACCTATTGAAGACAAAAAGTCTGGTGGTCAACATAACCCACGACCCCGTTCTGTTCTACAAGGTCGTCTTCGGTGAGAAAATCGAGTTTGGAGCGGCTAGGTTTGTCGACGCGCCCGTTGTTAAGGAGGCCACCGCATGGATAGAGGCTTTAGCCGTGGGTTTCAAGCCGATATCTATGGAGCGTGTGGAGGTTTCATGTAAAGTAAAGAACGTTGAAGCCAAACCAGTCAACCCTACACCCTACTCGAGAGCAGAGCACGCGTTGATAGAATCTCTAATCCACTACACCCGCGTTAAGGTTTTCAAACAAACAGGCAGGTATGAGGAGGTTTCAAAGCTCGTAGACAAGATAAGGGACTATGAAAAACTTGTCAAACGGGTTTCCTCAAACCCGTTGCACCTAGCTGTGATCGACAGGATTGTCGCCGAGGTAGATAAGCTGGTAGCTGGACTATGATCGTAGAGGTCAAGACACCCTCAAGACTTCACCTCGGCTTGATAGAGCTCGGCGGACATCATGGACGCATCTACGGAGGAATAGGGGTGGCAATAAAGAAGCCATCTCTCCACATAAAAGTTGAGAAATCAGATGAGCTTAAGATACAGGGGCCGTGTTCTAAACACGTTTCAGATATAGTGGCTAGGCTTGCTAAAAACCTAGGGATAGATTTTTCAGGAAGAATTCAGGTTCTCAACCATATCCCTGTACACAAAGGCCTCGGATCGATGACGCAGCTATCCCTCGCTGTAGGCACAGCTCTAGTCAAGATTCATGGACTCGCCATAGAGCCAGAGAAGTTGGCTGCCTTGCTTGGACGCGGCCGGATATCATGCGTTGGAACAGCCGTGTTCAAAGAAGGTGGTTTCATACTTGATTTCCCGAGAAAAAATCCCGCAGGCTTGTGTTCACGCTATCTGAGGTTTGAGTTCCCCGAGGAGTGGGCTTTTCTAGTAGCCTATCCTATTGAAAGATCCGGTCCAGATGACGAAGCGGAGCAGCAGCTGTTTAAGCGTTTGCCAGTGATGGACGAACATAAGTGCTCAAAGATATCCCATATAGTTTTGTTTGATTTACTTCCTTCGTTGATGGAAAGAGATGCGGAGAGCTTTGGAAGGGCTTTAACCGGCCTGCAGACGCTCGTCGGCGAACATTTCGCAGCCCTCCAAGGTGGAAGGTTCGTAAGCGAAGAAGCTGTTGAGGTAGTGGTAAAATATGGCGCGTTAGGAGCCGGGCAGAGCTCCTGGGGTCCCGCGGTTTACGGCTTCTACAGCTCGTTCAAAGAGGCCAGCAAGGCGGCGGAGAAAGTTAGCCAGGAGCTCGGCGCCGGATGGGAGATATTCGTCACAGAAGCCGTCAACGAAGGAGCGAAGCTCTCAGTCGCTCCTTAAATTTTTTAGGATGGTTCTAGGGTTGAAGCCTGGAAGCCTTACATAGTCTAAGACCGTGCCGCTGGATTTCGTCAGCTCTAGCGTTTCAACAAGCTTGCTGTATTTTCCCCCGCCGACCCCGTTTGCTATCAAGGCCGCGCCCATCGCCACGTCCTTCGCCTTGTTGGCGAATACGTTCTCAGGCCTCCTGCATCTTATTCCAAGTTTCTTTTGTATGATGGATGCTATCTCATCCCTTAAACCGGCCACCCTTGAAATCCTGCCAGTTATTATTACTTCATAAGGTTTTGCATCCATCGCAACCATCAGTGTGGCCACGGCTTTGACAACCCCCTCGAGGAAAAGTGTCCAGCCTTCCCTGTAAAGGCTGTGTCTTTGAGACGTAAACTCCTCGAGAGATGCTTGAGAGCCTGTCGGCAGGTAAGCGACCCCGCCTTCGAACAGTCTTTTCTTGCTGAAATCCCCAAGTAGGTAGGCCAGCTCGCCGTCCATCATCCCCAAAGCTAGGAACCCTGGGCCTGGAAATATTGTCCCGCCTATGCCGTCAACTATCTTGCCGTTCTCAACAGCCATGGCCGCGTTGTAGCCGAGCCCCATCTCCAAGCAAACAAACCTTGTCTCGTCGTAGTTTACGGCAAGTTTTCTCGCCTGATCCCAGACCGCGTAGGCGGTTACGCATGTTTTATCCGCCGTCCCCATGTCAATCTTGTTAACCTTCCTGTGGTGTGGTACGGTTGGAAGCTGTATCACTCCTGGCACAGCAAAAGCGTTTAAACCCTCCGCTTGCATCATACGCAACAACCTTCTCACGCCTGAGAGAACTGGTATTTCTGTCTCAGCCTTTTTCTCGAGGGTCGTGAGGGCGAGGTCGTCTTCTGTTAGGTCTGAAATTTTCTTGAACTCAAGACCATAGCCTGATGGGCCTACGACAACATCGGGAGAGATGCTTTTTATCAGGTCCATTACACGGTCTGTTTCGTGCGCCACCAATCTTGATGGTATGGTCTCGTCTAGCACAACTTTGTCAACGTCGTCTTCGATGCAGCAGAAGTCAAAGTTTCCTGTACCAGGGTCTATTCCAAGAGCCCGCATGCATGTAAAAAGATGGTTGTTGTTTTTAATGTTTGAGCCTTAGAGGGGATGTAAATTTCGTCGATATAAACTGTGAAAAGGCTTGTTTCGCTGTCGAGTCGACTAGGACGCCGTAAACTATTAGAGCTGTCGAGAAAGCCAGCGGAAGGGCGTATGCTGCGTGGGGGTTTAGCGAGTACAGGCTGAAAGACGGCAGCAAGACCGGTGGAATCACCGTAAGCCACCACCCGTAGTGAACCGCTAGAAGAGGCATCCCCAAGAATACTGTTGACAGGAGAACGATGGCCGAGTAGACGCTTCCCGTCCCAGCCCTCCACTCAGAGCTGAATATGCATGAGCCTGCTAAAGATATCCCCACGCCGAAGATAAACCCTCCGAGAGCAATCTGTATCTGGCTGATCTGCGGAGTAGCAAAACTGAAAGGTACTCCAAGCAGATGCAGTAGGTAGACGCCGGTCGAGAATGTTAAGACTGCGAGGCCGATGGCACGCACCATTATGCCGCTAGCATAACTTCTTGCGACAAGGTCTCTGTAGCAGGTTGCGAAGCATATCCCTGAGATTGACCCGAGAGCGCCGAAAGCTATTCCCGCCGCCCAAAACAACCCAACCAACGGCTGTAGCGTAAACAGAGCCGCAACTGACGCAAAAATTAAAAGCGTTCCAACCAATATCTGCAGCTTCCTCGGAGGGAGGTAGGAAAACCTTATCGGAACAGCCCGTAAAAGGAAGAACCTTTCAGTAACTTTTAGTCCTGCGAATGTTCCCACAAGCAAAGCAGCTGTGAAGGTGATTGCGTTTGTTCCGGCAGCGGTCCAAGCAGACAGAAAGTTTCCTATGTTGCATCCGAGGGCTAGCCTCGACCCATATCCGAGAAGCAGACCCCCCAAAACCGCTTGCAAAGCCATCCACTTGCTGGGAACATGACGGATCAAAAAACGGCCGGTGAGCAGTGCCGGAAGAGCTCCGCCCAAAAGTATCCCGATGACTATTGTTTGAGCCGGATCGCTGAACACCGGGGCGAGCTTGAACTGCTGGTAGTATTTTGTTTCAGCCACGGGAAGGCCGAGAAGACTGTAGAGATGGCCGCCTATTTTGGATTCACCGGTCGTTATCCCCCACAGAGTTCCTTTTCCAGCCGTCAAGTAGGCACCATAACCCAACGCAACGGACACAACCCCTATCAAGAAAGCCGAAACGTAGACTCTCTTGGCCATGTTTCATCACGTTATTTTTTGGCTGTCATGTCGGGATATAAGTTTAACCTTATTTTACCATTATATTATGCTAATACATGTTTAAATAGGTCCGAGAAAAGGCATAGACATGGCCCCAGAGTTGAAGCTGGAAAAAACCTCCGAAAAAAGATACGTTCTCGACGTACGTGGGTACACATGCCCGTATCCGCAGCTTCTTCTGGCAAAAGCTTTGAAGCAAATAGAAAGGGGGGCGGTTTTGGAGGTGTTGACGGACAACCCCCCATCTCTGGACACTTTACCCCGTTCAATCAAGAACAACCGTCAGGAATACTTGGGGACAGAGAATGTGGCGCCTGGAGTTTGGAAGATAACCGCAAAGAAGATTAAAGACTAGTAGTTTATCAGCAGCCTTTGTATCACGTTTGGGTCTGTAACGCCTTCCTCGATGTTTTTAGCTATTGTGGCCAAGTTTCTCACTTCAGCCTCCTTGAGAACAAGGTATGAAATGAGGACTGTCTGGTTAAACGGTATTTTGTAGAAGCTTTTGCTGGCGTACCGCAGTTTAAACCTTCTGACGTTTTCCTCAATCTGTGAAGCCATCCTCGAAGGAGAATCCTCTGGGTAGATTTTGCCTAAGAACTGGGGCTTGGGTATTGTTTCAAGAGCTTTCCTAAAGTCTTCAGCGGTCAACAGGCTTTCTAAAGCATCTTTACTTATTTCGATGGTTTGCGACGGTAAGAACTCTTTTACCTGGCTCGGAATCAGCTCCCAAACCCTTGACCTCAGAACCGTCGTTAAAGCGTATGCATCGACGTCCATAGAAACATACGTCGTCACGTATTTTCTAAGGGAACGCGGCGTTCTCCTATAAGCCTGGAGAAGGCCCTCCACATACATTTTGTCGATCACCGCGTCAACCGCCGAGTGATCCCTTTTTGACTCCCATACTGCTATAGCTGTCGAAACAGCTGAGGCCAGCTCTGTCTTCGTAAACTCTTTAACTGCTTCCGATAGGTCCTTAGCCGCAAGCGCTCGCAGAGCCTGGTCTCTGACGCCGAGCAAAGATTCAGGATACAAGTCTATAGTTTTCATGATTTCGTCGACGGGCTTTCCTAGCGCCTTTCCCTTAAGAATGGTTTTGATGTTGAAATAAACGTAGCGCATGAAATACTGTCTGAGCAGCTCTGGGTTGAGAGCTGTCTCAGCAAGCCTGTAATGCTGCGAGATTAAGTGTTTCCAGAAAGCTTTTTCCAGCTCTATGGCCGTGTATGGTTTTTGGAGCTGGGCTAAAAATGGTCCATGGGGTGATGCTCTGAGCCTGTCGACAAGCTCTGCAAGGCTTTTGGAATCAGCCAGCTCTTCAAGTACTGAGAACGGCAGAAGCTGTGACTTTAAAGCATAGGTTTTAGCCACTGCGTAGACAGGGTCTCCTACAAGCTTCACCAAGGCATAGAATGTTTACCCAGCCTGTCTATAAAAGGATGTTTGTGTTTCTTTTTTCTTGGGTTTTTTCTTAATACTCTGTTACAATTGGGACATCTATCTCTGTTCTCGAATGTTTTATGACATACGCTAGAGAATGATTGTCCCCTGTCATACTGTGGCTGAACACCTGAAGGAATACATAGAGGCTCTTCATAGTCTTTATAAGTGAACCGTGGTATCCCATCCTCAACCCACAGGTCTATTCTAATCTCTCTTCTGTCGTTGGCCTCATCATGGAACAGGTTTTATAAGTTTGGATATTCTAAGCCTCATAAAGTCTTTATTCTCGTAAACTATCTTGGTAGTGTTAGGCTAGGATAGATGCAGCTTATAACCCTGTTTCCCGTCTTTAGTGGCTGTGATACCTGTGTGGATACGGATTTCAACTATCTTGCACGTGAATACTGCGGTGGGGAGCGGCCTCATCTTTCTCCAGCCTTCCAATCTTGTCAAGAACACTGACGTAGAACTCCGGACATCAGGTCTTTCAAGCCTGATGGGCAGGCCTGTTGATAGATTGGTGCACGCACTGCAGCAACATAGATGGGAGGCTGTACTAAACTTATGGTGAACAGGGTTGTATTCATTAGTGGCCCGGGGGTATCAGGTGTTGTGGAGGCTAGTTAAAGCGGCCCTGAAATGCTGACAAACATGATGGTGTCAATCATTTGACATTTATATAATTTTAGACAACTGCTGTAATCTGCTCCATATTTTTAGATAGCTGTCGAGGCAAAAAATTGTCATCAACACCGAAACAACCTACGGTGTTTCCTACGTGTTTTAACAGCCTACTGTGTTATTATGGGTTCTGCTGCTTTGGGCAAAGTAGTGTTCGACGAACACTTCTTACAACATTTTCCCCGATGGGAGGGCCTTCCGCTGGAGAATGGTTCTCCGGCGGCCTAGGCCTCCCGGGACAGCCATGTCCACGGGGGACATGGTTGAAGGCCCCGCCTCCGGGGTTGAGGAGGGGCCTGCTCCCGGGCCTCAGCCATATGACGCGGCGGGGAGCGGCTCGGGGTCTGCACGCCACCCCGAGCCGACAAGGCCTAGCGTGCGGAGGGGAGGGGTGGACACGACTGACGGAGAATCGTCCCCGAAAAGAGGCTTATAAACCTCTCGGGAGAGAAGTAAGAAGATTTTACGTAGATGTTCACACGTCTGCAAACGGTGGACGTAGAGCGAGGCCACACGTTGTCTTCGACGGGCATCAGTGTGTTAGGACATCTCGTCTTGTGGATGTTCCCGCAGGTGAAGGTGATGAGGTTTACGTGGACGTCATACCGTCGACCATGTATGACGATGTTTCTGCGCTGCTGAGCCGTGGTGTCAGGGTTTTCAGGCTGAAGAGGACAGACCTTATAGCCGCCTACAGGGAAAGACTGTCGCTAGCTAAGAGCCACGAGAACGATGCCATCGTATTATCGACGATGGATGCGGGTTGTTTCAAGAACGTTACCGTAGAATACATTGAGCTTATGAAGCTCGTCCATGAATACTATAAACAGCTTAGCCTTCTCACGCTGATGAAACAACTCGATGCATCCCCAGAACTCATAAGACTTGCGCGGAAGAACAAAGACAAGCTGGCGTATCAAATAGTGA